>CALFDJ010000061.1 GCA_937950325.1 uncultured Collinsella sp. | reverse complement strand
CGCGAGCTGGGTTCAGAACGTCGTGAGACAGTTCGGTCCCTATCCTCCGTGGGCGCAGGAGAATCGATGGAGGCTGCCCCCAGTACGAGAGGACCGGGGTGGACGCACCTCCGGTGAACCGGTTGTCGACCAACGGCACGGCCGGGTAGCCGCGTGCGGCGCGGATAACCGCTGAAGGCATCTAAGCGGGAAGCCGTTCCAGGGATTAGTTCTCCTTCCGGTAAGGGCCCAGGTAGACTACCTGGTCGATAGACGGCAGGTGCAAGGCTGGCGACAGCCTCAGCCGAGCCGCACTAATCGCCCGAGCTCTTCCGGAACCGCACCTCGCGGCCCGCGGGACTGAGCGCTCACGCGCGGTCCGGGCACGAGGATGCCCCCGAGTCACCTCCCCTATGCGCCATGCGGCCCCCAGGGCACGTGTAGAGTGAGACCCAGGACACCGTAACGGTGGGCGCCGCCCACCGGTCAGCGGCCAGAGCATGGGGGGCACGCCCGGTCCCGTTCCGAACCCGGAAGCTAAGCCCCATCGCGCCGAGAGTACTGCGGGGTCAGCCCGTGGGAGGCCAGGGCGCCGCTGACCGGTGGACGGCACCGAGCCGTACGCTTGAACTGAGAAGGGGGAGGCCTCGCGGCCTCCCCTTTTTTTGCGTTTACGGGCATAAATGACTCATTTACGGCAGACGATTTAATTCTTTTTGGTATTGAGCTTTTATTTAAAGAAAATAAAACGAATAACAAGGGCAACTGCTATGGCCGCAATGATCAAAAGCAGGATTGTCAGTCGATGCTGCTTGCGTCGTTTACTTGACGAAACGAAGATTGATTTTCCCTGTTTTGGCGTTTCGAGATAGCGAGCCGAATGCGTTAAGGTTTGCTTTGGTCGAGGACCTCTTTGTTGATTGGCAGCGGATGCTTTCAGTGGCTCCTCACTAGCTGCGCTGTTTTTAGATAATGGTGCGTCTTTCAGATATACAGGGTCTCCCGAGGCGACGCCCATATGTTTACGCCCCGTTTGGGCATCCTCGAGTGTTTGATATCGATTTCTCGTCACATACTCGGGCTCCGGATCATTAATGGGCTCTTGCGAGATGTGGGGGCGATGGAACCGTGGCGGCTGCGTGGAAGTATCTTCCCCCTGCGTCGGCATAAACATTTTGTTCTGGTTTTGGTCGTCCATGATGCCCTTTAGCTCGTTACCAACAACGTGTACGCGCTCATTGTAAGCCCCTTGTTATTTGTAGCTGCGAACATACTCGTTATTTAAGCTCTGGTTCAAAGAACCTTAACCTTACTAAAACCTTAGTCACGCACACTTAGATATGCTTATAGTACTGGACTCAAAAAACTTTATAGTCGATGTATATATAAGCACTGGGTGGGCATATATAAGAGCGTCAAAAGAAGTCCCAGTCACCTAGAAGATGGCTCGGCAGTCCTAAAAGGAGTGGTAAACATGGCAAGCATGGTTCCTTATCGTTCGGTTTTTGGCGTTCGTCCTTCTGCTAGCTCGCTGTTCGATCTGTTTGATGATATGACCGACCTTGCAAACAACTCGATTGCTTCCAAGGCGTTTCCCGTTGACGTTGAGGATAAGGGCGACGGCTATGAGGTCAAGGCCTATCTGACCGGTGTCGCCAAGGACGATATCGATGTCGAGCTCAATGAGGGCCGTCTGTCCATTAGCGTGAATGTCGAGGAAGACGAGGAGAACGAGGGCAAGAACTTCCTGCAGAAGGAGTTCAGCTCGTACAGCGCGACGCGTGGCGTGTATCTAAAGGACGCTTCGAGCGAGGGCCTCTCGGCTAAGTACGCTGACGGCATCCTGACCGTTACGGTTCCCAAGATCGTCGAGAAGAAGAACGTTACGAAGATCTCCATCGACTAACTTCGTTGGTGTTCTGCGCTATGAAAAGACAGCAAAAGGGGCTGGGAAGCGATTCTCGGCCCCTTTTGCTGTCTAGGACAGTCTATTGAATGGTTGCCGGCTGATACTGACTCGCAGGGCGTATCGAGAGTTTTCGCGATCCTTGGAGAAGGGTTGCGGAGCTGCCGACCTCGTCATCCAGGGTTGCGGCCAGAGCTTTGGCATAGCTTTTGACGGTAAGGCTCGGACGATTGTTATCTTGGCTGAAATGCATGGCAATGAGCTGTTCGGTGCGATCGGTAACAAGTTCGCGCGCGGCTTCGGCGGCTTGGCCATTGGAGAGGTGTCCCCTTGCAGACAGGATGCGCTCCTGAAGAAAGCGGGGATATTCTCCCTCGCGCAGCATGGTCACATCATGGTTGCTCTCGAGCGCGAGGACTCGACAATCTTTGAGGGTGTTCATGGCTTGGCTCGATAGCTCTCCGGTGTCGGTGGCAAAGCCGATGGAATCATCGAGGGTGTCGAATCGATAACCGACTGGATTGATGACATCGTGTGATGTTGAGTAGGTTTGCACGTGGATGCCGGCAATGGATAGGGTGTCACCGGGATCGAATTCCTCGACAGGCAGATGCGAAAGATTTTCTTTGCTCGAAAGAGTCCCCCTGCTGGCAAAGAGGGGACCGTGCCAGTGCTTGCACCAGACATCGAGGCCCTTGATGTGATCGCTATGCTCATGAGTAATGAGAAGAGCCGAGACGTTGTCTGTCGAGAGCCCCAGTTCTGCCATGCGCTTTAATGTCTCGCGGCGAGACAGTCCGTCATCGACCATAATGAGCCCCTGCGGGCCCTCGATGAGTGCGCAGTTGCCTTTAGAGCCACTGCCGAGGATATGAAGGTGCAGACGAGACATAAGATTCCAAAGGATACAATGGGTGCGGACGAATAGAGGAGGAAGCGAATGCCAACGGTATCACAGCATTACGGACACCATGCCGTGCCTGGGGCAGTCGATGAGACCCGGACGAGACAGCAGGCTGCTCCTGTCGTGCTCATGGTATCAGGCGGCGCGGACTCGACGGCACTGCTTCTTATGGCGTGCACATCAAAGCTGGATATCCAAGACGGACGCGGTGTTGCCCCCATTGCTCGCGAGCGCCTGCATGTGCTGCATGTAAACCATCATCTGCGCGGCAAGGCGTCCGATGGCGACGAGGCCTTTGTGCGTGAGCTCTGCGCGCAATATGGTTTACCGCTGTGTGTGGAGCACGCTTATTTTGATGGGGAGTCGGGCAATATTGAGGCCGCGGCCCGCGAGGTGCGCTATGCCGCGGCGCGGAGGTATGTTCGCGAACTCTGCGCCCAGACGGGGGCGCCGCGAACGGCGGCTCGTATCTGCACCGCGCACACGTCTTCGGATCGCGCGGAAACGTTTTTGATGAACGCGATTAAGGGTTCGGGGCCCGCTGGTCTATCGAGCATTCCTCGCCGGAGGAATATCGTGGTGCGTCCCTTGCTCGACCTGACTCATGATGAGCTCGTAGGCTATCTGCAGGTGCATGGTCAGCCGTGGCGAGAGGACGAGAGCAACGAGGACGTGTCGTACTTGCGTAACTACGTGCGCCATCGGGTGATGCCGGTGGTGGCGCAGCGCAACGCGAGCGTCTGTAAGACGATTGGCGCCGCCTGCGAGATCTTAGGCGATGAGGACGCCTTTCTTTCCCAGCTTTCCGCACAGGCGTTTCGAAGCTGCCTGCGTAAGGAGGCGGCGGGTGCACTGGTGCTCGATGCGCGCCGTCTTGCCGCGGCCGAGGTGGTGATTGCTCGGCGCATGGTGCGACTGGCAATTAAGCGTATCGACCCCGACGCTCGCCCGGAGATGCGGCATGTGGAGCGCGTGCTCGCCTGTGTCGCCGAAGGCTCGGGTTCGCTCACTCTGCCGGCGGGAATCGATGCACGCGTGGAGTTTGGCATGCTGTCATTCAAGGCCCCGGCGGCGCGCGAGGGGTTAGTTGCCGATTGGGTCACCATTCCCGGTCGATTGCCGCTAGGGGCGGGCCGCATCCTGGTGGCAGAGCCGATGGCTGTGGAGCCGGGGTGTGATATTGTGCGCCGTGCCCGCGAACTCGCGGGTGCCGGAGGGGTGGCCGCTATGGTGGATGCCGCGACGCTGGGCTTTGCTGATCGCGATAGCGAACGGATGCTCGCCGGCTCGCGCGGGGAGATCCCCTCCGAGGCACGTTTGGCGCGTCTGTGGGTAGACGGTCCCGTGCCGGGGGATGTGATGTGTCCGTTGGGCATGAGTGGGCGAAGTAAGAAGGTGTCCGACCTGCTCAACGAGGCTCGTATTCCCGTCTCTGAGCGCGCAGGCGTTCCTGTGGTGAGAACGGCTCCGGGAGGTGCCGTGGTGTGGGTCGCCGGAGTTCGCGCGGACGAGCGTTTTAAGTGCACGGCCGCAACGCGCGTGGCATATCTGCTTCGTGTGGTCGATGCGGAATAGCGTCCCACGCCAGCTATTCTGTGCGACGTTGACGGTATTCCCGCGCTGATGGCGTACGGGCTGGAAAATATACCCCGTGCGCTGCTAGAATGTGAAGTTCGCGTCCATACGGCGGTGTGTGGGCGATTAAGCACAAGAAAGGGTTGTCATGGCTTCTCAACATCCGGATATCGAGAAGGTTCTGTTTACGCAGGAGGATATCGAAGGTATCGTTTCTCGCCTGGGCGAGGAGATTACGCGCGACTACGCTGGTAAGGATCTGGTACTGATCGCGGTTCTGCGCGGCGCCGTTGTCTTTATGGGCGACCTGATGCGTAAGATCGAGCTGCCGACCAACATCGATTTCATGGCTGTTTCGAGCTATGGCGACGGTGTGAAGTCCTCGGGTATCGTGCGTATCATTAAGGACCTGGATATCGACATCCGCGGTCGCGACGTGCTGATCGTCGAGGACATTCTGGACTCGGGCCTGACGCTCAAGTATCTGATGAAGAACCTCGAGAGCCGCAAGCCCGCTTCTCTGGAGGTCGCCGCCTTCCTGTGGAAGGACGTTGAGGACCGCGTCTCGGCCATCACGCCCAAGTATGTTGGAACCCATTGCCCCGATGCCTTTGTGGTGGGCTACGGCCTCGACTATGCCGAGCGCTATCGCAACCTTCCGTATCTGGGCATTTTGAAACCGGAGGTTTATTCGTAAGATGCCCGACGACCGTAACGACAACAATTCCCAGACTCCCCGGGAGCCTAAGATCCCGGGGATGCCCGGAGGCAAGAAGCCCACGCGTACGGGCTGGCTGTATTTTATTTTGGCTTGCGCGCTTCTGGGCTACGCCTTCTTTAACATGGGCTCCGGCTTTGCCAATTCCAGCAATACCGTTAAGCTCGCGACGAGCGAGATGGTGAGCGCCATCAAGCAGGATCGCGTCGAAGATCTGACCTATACGGTTCAAGACGGAAGCGTGACGGGTCATTACTGGAAGACGAAGAAGGACAAGGGCGATACGAGCGAGCTCAAGAGCTTCTCTTCGACCTATGTCGGCTCCGATTCGCTTGCCGAGCTCATGGCGGAGCACCCCGATACCAAGTACATCGTCAACACCAACGATCCCGATTTTTGGGGCGACTTGGCGATGAGTGTGCTTCCGACGATCGCCCTTATCGCCATCATGTTCTACTTTATGCGCCAGATGATGGGCGCCAACAACAGGAACATGCAGTTTGGCAAGACCAACGCCAAGACCAACGAGGCCACACGCCCCAAGGTCAAGTTTGAAGACGTTGCCGGCGTGGACGAGGCAGTCGAGGAGCTCGAGGAGATCCGTGACTTTTTGAGCGATCCGGATCGCTATCGCAAGCTGGGCGCCAAGATCCCGCGTGGCGTGTTGCTGGTTGGCCCTCCGGGCACCGGTAAAACGCTGCTGGCCAAGGCCGTTGCCGGCGAGGCGGGCGTGCCGTTCTTTAGCATCTCGGGTTCCGACTTTGTCGAGATGTTCGTAGGTGTCGGCGCCAGCCGTGTGCGTGACCTCTTTAAGGAGGCCAAGTCCCAGGCCCCGTCGATCATCTTCATCGATGAGATCGATGCCGTGGGACGTCAGCGCGGAGCCGGCTTGGGCGGCGGCCACGACGAGCGCGAGCAGACGCTCAACCAGCTGCTGGTCGAGATGGACGGTTTTGAGGAAAGCGAGTCGGTCATCCTGATCGCTGCGACCAACCGTCCTGACATCCTGGATCCGGCATTGCTGCTTCCCGGCCGTTTTGACCGTCAGGTTACGGTCGACCGTCCGGATGTGAAGGGGCGCGAGCAGATCTTGCGCGTGCATGCCGAGAACAAGCCGATGGACGAGGACGTTAAGTTTGAGAAGCTCGCCCAGATGACCGTTGGCTTTACTGGCGCCGATTTGGCGAACCTGCTCAACGAGTCTGCGCTGCTGGCTGCCCGCCGCCATCGTTCCGTGATCTCGATGGACGAGGTCGAGGAATCGATGGAGCGCGTGATTGCCGGACCGCAGCGCAAGGGTCGCGTGATGACCGAGGCCGAGCGCACCACGATTGCCTACCACGAGAGCGGTCACGCCCTGGTGGGCCACATCCTGGAGCATTCCGATCCGGTTCACAAGATCTCGATCGTCAGCCGTGGCCAGGCGCTGGGCTACACACTGCAGCTTCCGCAGGAGGACCACTTCCTCAAGACCAAGAACGAGATGCTCGACGAGCTCGCCGTGTTCTTGGGCGGTCGCGTTGCCGAGGAGCTCATGTGCGATGACATTACGTCGGGCGCGAGCAACGATCTGGAGCGCGCAACCAAGATGGCGCGCGAGATGGTCACGCGCCTGGGCATGAGCGAGGAGCTGGGCACGCAAGTGTTTGGCGAGGCGCAACATCAGGTGTTCCTCGGTCGCGATTACGCCGATCATCAGGATTACTCCGAGGAGACGGCGCGCCGCATCGATATCGAGGTTCAGCGCATCATGCGCGAGGCCCATCGTCGTGCGGTCGAGATCCTGGACGCCCGTCGCGATCAGCTCGATCTGATGGCGAAGGTGCTGCTTGAGCGCGAGACCGTCGAAGGTGACGCCGTGAACGCCCTGCTCGACAACGAGTGGAATGCCTACCTTGAGCGCGAGGGCGATATCCTGGCGGCCAAGGAGGAGCGCAATGCCAAGGCGGCCGGCATGCCGACCAAGAAGCGCGTGCCTCGAATGAGCGAGGAGGAGCTGGCGGCTGATGCCGCGGCCTTTGCGCAGGCGGCCATGCAGGAGGATGCCGAAGCCGCATCCGATGATGCTGACGATGACCATGCCGTCGTCGATGCCGACACCGACGCCGACAAATAGTCTTTGTGGCGAAAGCCTCCGCGGGGAAACCTGCGGAGGCTTTTTCTTTTGAGCGATATGGGGCCGTCTGTTGATTGGGGACAGACTTAAATGAGCGTTTTCACGCATTTAAGTCTGTCCCCAATCAACATTGCTGCGGCACTTTGCTCGGCTAAAGCGTACAATAGCGCCTATGCGAAAGGGGAACAGATGATCAACGAAACTATGTATGCTCGCGGTGCAGAGAGCTCCATCATCCGCGAGATTTTTAGCTATGGCCTTGAGCGCAAGGCGCAAATCGGCGCGGAAAACGTGTTCGATTTCTCGCTGGGCAACCCGAGCGTTCCGGCACCCGCTGCTGTGGCGGAGTCCATTAAGAAGGCCCTGGAGCTGCCGAGTGACCAGTTGCACGGCTACACCCCCGCTCCGGGCCTGCCGCAATGTCGAGCAGCCGTCGCCGAATCGCTCAACCGCCGCTTTGGAACGAACTATGAGGGTAAGGACGTCTTTATGACGGTGGGTGCCGCGGCTTCGCTCACCTGCACGCTCAACGCCGTTACGAACCCGGGCGACGAGGTTATTGTTATCGCCCCGTACTTTCCGGAGTATCGCGTTTGGATTGAGAAGGCCGGCTGTACGTGTGTTGAGGCGCTCGCCGATGAAGATACGTTCCAGCTGAGCGTGGACAACGTGCTCAAGGCGATTACCGATAAGACGACTGCCGTCATCATCGACTCGCCCAACAATCCGACTGGTGCCGTATATACACGCAACACGCTGACGCGACTGGCCAATGTTCTGCGCGAGGCCAACGCTCAGCGCGATCCCGAGAATCCGATTATGCTCATCTCGGATGAGCCGTACCGCGAGATCGTGTACGGTGCCGAGGTGCCTTGGGTGCCCTCGATCTACGAGCACACCATCGTGTGCTACTCGTATTCCAAGTCGCTGTCGCTGCCGGGTGAGCGCGTGGGGTGGATCTTGGTTCCCAACACCAATCCGCAGGCTGCCCGTCTGATGCCGGCTGTTGCGGGCGCTGCCCGTACGCTGGGTTTTGTATGCGCACCGGCACTCTTCCAGCGCGTGATCATCGATTGCATCGATGAGCCGAGTGATGTCGGGGCCTATGCCCGCAACCGCACGGCGCTCACCGATGCTTTGACGGACTACGGCTATACCTATGTTGAGCCGGACGGTGCTTTCTACCTGTGGGTGAAGGCACTCGAGCCCGATGCGAATGCGTTTTGCGAGCGCGCAAAGAAGTATGAGTTGCTTGCGGTTCCCTCGGACAGCTTTGGTATGCCGGGTTGGTTCCGCCTGGGCTATTGCGTGAGCTACGAAACGATTGTCAATTCGCTACCCGCTTGGAAACAGTTGGCGGACGAGTATCGTTAAAAGTAAAGCGCTCTGCCTACAATGTTTTACGTGAAACGGGGTTTGGTGTTAAGCCGGACCCCGTTGTCATGGACGTTGTGTCTTTGGGATGGAGTGGTTTTACGACTATCGAAGGCTATGCGTACAATGAATATAAGCGACGGCCGTGCCAGATAAGGAGACCCGATGCCCTACCTGCTTTCTTGTGACATTCATACCCATACGATGTTCTCTGCGCATGCATATTCGACCATTGAGGAGAATGTGTACTGGGCGGCAGAGCGTGGTCTGCAGGTGCTCGGATCTGCCGACCATTTGAGCTCTATGGTTACGGCTTGCCCCAATGACCTGCGCAGTTACCAGTTCTTTATCAACCAGGATATCTGGCCGCGCATTTGGAGCGGCGTGCTGGTGCTGCGTGGTGCCGAGGCCGATATCGTTTCGCTGAACGGAAGCCTGTTTGGCGAGGACACTCCTGTCACGCTCGATATCGCCGGCGATTCGTACAGCCGTCAGCATTCGCTGTTCGATTTGGTTACGCGTAATTTGGATTATTTGGTTGCAAGCGTGCATAATCCGCAGATTGCTGAGGGCGCGACGCTGGCCCAGACGACCGAGATGTATATCAATGCCCTGGAGCACCCCAAGGTGTTCATGCTGGGCCACACGGGGCGTTCGGGTGTGCCGTTCGATATCGACGAGGTACTGTTGGCAGCTAAGGCCAAGCACAAGATTATCGAGATCAACAACCATAGTCTTGAACACGGTGTCGACGCTGAGCATTGGGCCGTATGCCGCAAGATCGCCGAGCGCTGCGCCGAGCTGGGCGTGGGCATTGGCGTGTCGACCGATGCGCACATTGGCATGGCCATTGGCAAGCTCGATCACGCGCGCAAGATGCTCGACGAGATTCACTTCCCGCTGGATTTGATCGTGACGCGCGACCGCGAGACGCTGCTGCGCGAGATGGCGGCAGCCGGCGTGTGCGATCTGCGCAATGGGATGTAGCGGAGTTTATAAACCAAGCGAAGGGGGCGGCCCAGGCGGGTCGCCCCCTTTCTTGTCCCAAAAATATACTGAGGTTGGTTAGCGGCGTTCGAGGACCGCTACGGTTTCGGTGTGGTCGGTGTGAGGGAAAATGTCGACGGGCGCGATCTTGAGCAGGCGATAGCCTCCGTCGAGGAGCTGATGCAGGTCGCGCTCTTGAGTCACGGGGTTGCAGCTGATATAGGTGATGCGGCGCGGCTTAAGTGCGCAGGCAGCTTCGAGGAACTCGGGGGTGGAGCCGGCACGCGGCGGGTCGATGGAAAGGACATCGATCCGCTCGTTGTTGTCGGCGGCATCTAGGATGTAATCGGTGGCGTCGTCGGCCATAAACCAAGCGCTGCGGGTGAGGCCGTTGAGCTCGGCATTGCGGCGTGCGTCGGCAATGCCCGCCGGGTTGCGCTCCACGCCGAGCAGCATAATGCCGATGCCCTTGTTCTGGGCATCTTTGGCTGCGCAAAGACCGATGGTGCCGCTGCCGCAGTAGGCATCCATAAGCACATCGCCCTGGTGCAGATCCATGCCGTCGATGGCGAGCTGGTAGAGCAGCTCGGTCTGCTGCGGATTGGTCTGATAGAACGCGGTGGGGGAGATGTCGAATTCGCAGTCGAGCAACTGATCGCGCATGCACTCGGCGCCATAGACGATACGAGTCTCCTCACCCAAGATGGCGTTACCGGGACGGCCATTGATATTTTGGGCAACGGTGACGATATGCGGATCGAGTGCCGCGACAGCCTCAAAGAACTCCTGCGCATGCGGCAAGTCGCGCTGAGCGGTCACGAGCGTGACCATGACCTGGTCGGTACGCCAACCGCAGCGGACGACGGCATAGCGAAGCAAACCAAGATGCTTGTCCTCATTAAAGGCGGGAATATGTAGCCGCTCAGCTTCGCGTGCGATGCCGTTGAGAATCTGACGGGCGCCCGGTGCCTCGACGGGGCATTCGGGTACGGCAACGATCTTGTGCGTGCCGCGCTCAAAGAAACCGCAACGGACAGCGCCCTCCTTACCGGGAGCAAAGGGAGTGGCAGCCTTATGACGAAAGCCACGCGGCGCAGGATATTTACCCGGGTCGCCCAGGGTGACACCCATGCCACGAATAGGATCTACAGCAATGCCCTCACGCTCACAAAGCGAAGCAAAAACCTCCTCCATAGCAGCCTGCTTGGCGGCGAGCTGCTTCTTATAAGGACGATTGAGCGCCGTACACCCACCGCAAGCTTTCATGATGGAACAAGGAGACTTGGGATCAACGGCCTTACGCGCAGACGGAACCGGATTCTTATACGGGCGCTTGGAGCGATTCTGAGATGCCTTATCGTCGTTCCGACGAGAGCCGGGACGCTTGGCCTTAGCCTTGCCCTTAGCCGACTTACCCTTCGCATTCAGAGACGACTTGGATTTCTTAGAAGATTTTTTCTCCCCCGACCCCTCAGCCGCCTCGATCAAAGCACGACGAGCCTTACGCTCCGCACGAGATTCTGCCATCAAAAACTCCACTAATTCATGAATTAAAAGCTGCAAGCATTGTACCGTGCCAAGCCAGCGGGCGATATGCAAGCGGCCATTTCCTGTCAGTGATAAGTCCAACGATGTTTGCCCGGCGCGGGCGGGGAGCGGCGCGTAATTAAGTTTATCGCGAGTTCCGCACGCAAAGGAAAGCACTTAATGTGCTTTCCGTCTTGCGCAGGACTGTAGAGCAGGAAACTTAATTACGCGCCGCTCCCCGCCCGCGCCGGGCAAACCCTCCCTTGTACTCCATCTCACTAAAGTGTATGATTCTGAACGTTACATGACTCACTTTACCTAACTAAAGTGCCATCAAGGGGGAATACCATGAACACCGATATGTCTCGTCGTCAGTTTGTTGGTCTAGCCGGCTCGCTCGCTACGGTGCTTGGCCTTGGTCTTGTCGGCTGCGGCGGTGGTGCCGGCAAGGGCTCCGCTGCAGGCTCTGCCGCGGCCAAGGATGTGAAGGGTGCTGCGGAGTCCAAGAAGCTCGTGGTGGGCTTTGATAAGTCCTATCCTCCGTACGGCTTTGTGGGCGACGACGGCGAGTACACTGGTTTTGACCTCGATCTGGCCAAGGCTGTTGCCGATAAGCAGAGCTGGGAGGTCAAATACGAGGCCATCGACTGGGACGCCAAGGATACGCTGCTTAACTCGGGCGCCATCAACTGCATCTGGAACGGCTTTACCATGGAGGGCCGCGAGGACGACTACACGTTCTCCGAGCCGTACATGCTCAATGAGCAGGTGCTGGTGGTCAAGAAGGATGCAGGTATCAAGAGCTGGGACGATCTTGCCGGCAAGACTGTGATTACCCAGACCGATTCCGCTGCGCAGGATGTGCTCGAGGGTGATCAGAAGGATCTGGCGGCGACGTTTGCCACGCTCGATACCATCGGCGAGTACAACACGGCCTTTATGCAGCTCGAGAGCGGCGCGGTCGATGCCGTGGCTTGCGACCTTTCGATTGCCCAGTATCAGCTTGCCGCCAAGCCCGATGCCTATACGCAGCTTGATGAGCCGCTGTCCAGCGAGCACTACGCTGTCGGTTTTAAGGAGGGCGACACCAAGTCGGCCGATGCCGTGACCGAGTCGCTCAAGGCGCTCTACGAGGACGGCACGGTCAAGGACCTCTGCGATAAATATTCAAGCTATGGTTTGTCTTTCGATAATTGGGTGCTCAAGTAATGTCTATTCAGGTCATGATGCAAATGCTTGGCCAGGGTTTCTTGGTCAGTTTGCAGTTGTTTGTGCTGACGCTGTTGGGGTCGATTCCGCTGGGAATCCCCGTGGCGTTTATGCGCATGAGCAAAATCGCGCCGCTTCGCTGGATTGCGCGCATCTACATTTCGATCATGCGCGGTACGCCGCTCATGCTGCAGATGTTTGCCATCTACTTTGCCCCGTATTACGTGTTTGGCATTTCGCTCACGCCCGATTCCAAGTGGACGGCGTGCGTCGTAGCGTTCATCATCAACTACGCCGGTTACTTTGCCGAGATCTATCGCTCGGGCCTGCAGTCCATTCCGCGCGGTCAATACGAGGCAGCCGAGGTGCTGGGCTATTCGCGCATGCAGACGTTTCTGTATATCGTGATGCCGCAGGTCGCCAAGCGTATTCTGCCGGCGATGGGCAACGAGATCATCACGCTGGTCAAGGACACGTCGCTGGCGTTTGCCATTGGCGTGGGTGAGATGTTCTCGACGGCCAAGGCGTTGGTCGCCTCGCAGGTGAGCATGGTGCCGTTTGCGATCGCGGCGCTGATCTACTGGGTCTTTAACTTTGTGGTCGAGATGCTGCTGGGCGCCGCCGAAAAGAAGCTGGACTATTATCATGACTAACTCAGTGATGAAAATCGAAAACGCACGTAAGGCGTTTGGCGGCAATGAGGTGCTCAAGGATATCTCGCTCGAGGTAAAGCGTGGCGAGGTCGTGGCGATTATCGGGCCTTCGGGCGGCGGTAAGTCCACGCTGCTGCGCTGTGCCACGCTGCTCGAGACGCTCGACGGTGGCTCGCTCTCGTTTGGCGACCTTGCCGTCGCGACGGATGCGGGTTCGGGCGCGGTGTACGCAAAGGGCGATGTACCCAAACAGGCGCGCTCGCGGTTTGGTCTGGTGTTTCAGAACTACAATCTGTTCCCGCACTATACCGTGATGAAAAACATCACCGATGCGCCGATTCGCGTGCTTAAGCGTCCGCGCGAGCAGGCGGAGGCCCGCGCACACGAGCTTATTGCACAGATGGGGCTGACGGGCAACGAGAACAAGGTGCCCTGTGAGCTTTCGGGCGGCCAGCAGCAGCGCGTGAGTATTGCCCGCGCCCTGGCGCTCGACCCGGAAATCTTGTTCTTTGATGAGCCGACCTCGGCGCTCGATCCCGAGCTGACGGCCGAGGTTCTGCGCGTCATCAAGGATCTGGCCGCGCAGAATATGACGATGGTGATCGTGACGCACGCGATGCAGTTTGCCCGCGACGTTGCCGACCGCGTGGTCTTTATGGACGGCGGTCGTATTGTCGAGGAGGGTCCGGCCGAGCAGGTCATCGACCATCCGCGCGAGCAGCGTACGCGCGAGTTCCTGAGCCGTATCGAGGGATAGGCTCAGCTATTTACTCAACTGTTTATTGAGGCGAAACCGCCGCAGGTCTTATGATCTGCGGCGGTTTTTGCATCCGCGGGGTTCAATAATCGCCTCGCATACTCGTCTCCTCCTCTCGCCGCCCGTATTCATACGCGTGCCGAAAGGTCTGCATGGACAGGCGACTGCAAGGGTAGGGTGGTGGCATAGGACATTTGGAGGGTGAGTCGGATCGGCTGCCGACCATGCTGCTCCCGGGACGGCATCGACCGCGAACTCTCCCCGTTGGCGTCGCGCAATGCGCGCGGCCCTGCAAGGAGGTCATCATGGGTGCTCCCAAGACCGGTAACGTAAGGAACGTGGTGCTCGTAGGCCAAGGCGGGGTGGGCAAGACTTCACTCGCCGAGGCCATGCTCCACCTTTCCGGCAAGACCGCCCGCCTGGGCGGCCACGACGGCACCAAGCCCACGCTCGACTATGACCCCGAAGAGGTCAAGCGTGCATTTTCCATCTCGACGACCATCGCGCCGATCGACTGGAAGGGCGCGCGCATCAATGTGCTCGATGCCCCGTGCTACCCCGATTTTATCGGCGACGCCTTTGCCGCGATGAGCGTCTGCGAGACGGCTCTGTTTGTGGTCGACGCCGAGGCCGGCCCGCAGCCTACGACGGTTAAGCTCTGGTATGCCGCCGAGGACCTGCGCCTGGCGCGTGCGGTGTTCGTAAACCGCCTGTCGCGCTCCGAGGCCAGCTTTGCGACCACGATGGACCTGCTGCAGGAGCGCTTTGGCACGCGCCTGGGCGCCGTGACCCTTCCCTGGGGCGAGGGCGAGGACTTTGACGGCATCATCGACCTGGTGCGCATGAAGGCGCGCCATTGCAACGGCACCGAAGCCGTTGAGTCGGAGATTCCCGAGGAGTATCGTGCCCAGGCCGAGGAAGCCCATGACCATCTGTGCGAGCTGGTGGCCGAGGCTGACGATGAACTGATGATGAAGTACTTGGAAGGCGAGGAGACGCTGACGCAGGAGGAGCTTGAAGGCCTGCTGTCGAAGGCGATCGCCGAGCGCATCTTTGTGCCGGTCTTTGCGGGCGATTGCATTAAGGAGCAGGGCGTCAACTCGCTGATGGACGACATCGCCACATACTTCCCGGCGCCGACCGACTACGGCGAGATGCCGCTTATCGACGGCGATTCGCTCAAGATTTCAAGCGACGATGATCGTCCGGTGGCGTTTGTGTTTAAGACCCTGGCCGATCCGCAGCAGGGTCGCATCAGCTTTATTAAGGTGCTGACGGGTACGCTTGAGCCGGGCCTTGAGCTGGTCAACGCGCGCACGCGCAAGGGCGACCGTCTGGCTCACCTGTATGTGATGTGCGGCCGCGACATGACCGAGGTCGGTCACGCCTATGCCGGCGACATTATCGTGGCACCCAAGCTGGCGGCCGAGACGGGCGATACGCTCTCGATTACCGGCAAGGTCGAGGCTGCGGCGTTTAAGTTCCCCAACTCGCAGTACCGCATCGCCATCGAGGCCGAGAATCGCGGCGACGAAGAGAAGCTCTACACGTTTATCGAGAAGGCCTGCAAGGCCGATCCGACCATGAGCATCGATCGTGACGAGGAGACGGGCCAGACCATTATCTCCGCCGTTGGTGAGGCGCAGGTTTCGGTGCTGCTCAACCGTTTGGAGGATCGCACCAAGGTCGTGGCCAAGAGCGTGCCGATCCGCATTCCGTATCGCGAGACCATTCGCCGTACGGCAAGTGCCCAGGGCCGCCATAAGAAGCAGACCGGCGGTGCCGGTCAGTACGGCGACTGCTGGCTGCGCGTGGAGCCGCTTATTGGGCCCGACGGCACGAGCGACGGCTATGAGTTTGTAGACGAGGTCGTGGGCGGCCGCATTCCGCGCTCGCTGATCCCCGCCGTGGACAAGGGCGTTCAAGAGACCATGAAGGACGGCATCATTGCCGGCTACCCGCTCACGGGCATTCGCGTGGCTGTGTACGACGGCTCGTATCACAGCGTCGACTCCAACGAGATGGCGTTCCGCGCGGCGGCTCGCATCGGTCTGCGCAAGGCGTGCGCCGATGCCGATCCGGTGGTGCTGGAGCCCATCGAGGAAATCACGGTGACTATTCCCGAGGGCTACGCCGGCGCTGTGATGGGCGACATCTCGGCATCGCGCGGTCGCGTGACGGGCATGGAGACCGATGAGCGCGGCGACACCGTGGTCATTGCCCAGGCGCCGCTGGCAGAGCTGACGGATTATTCGACGCGCCTGCGCTCTATCACGCGCGGCACGGGTGACTTTACCATGAAGCCCGCAGGCTATGAGCAGGTGCCTTATGACGTTCAGGCCAAGCTGGTCGAGCGCTATGAGGAGGGCCGCGCCAAGTAGCGTGTGGCGTTGCCTGCAATGTGGACGCTGACGAAAAGGCCGCCCTGGGTAATCCAGGGCGGCCTTTTTTGATCCCATGGGGACGGAGGAAAACGAATCATTTTTGGGTTACGGGCGGTGCGGTCGGCACTAGTCTCCGGATGCCTGGTTGCGGCCGGTGGCGTAGTCGATCTGCACGTGCGGCTGCAGGTTGTAGCAGTACACGTGGAAGCAGAGGGTCTTGCCGTGGTCCTCGACCGATTGCGCCTCAAGGCGCACGCCGCGGCAGACAAGCTCCTCTTCGTTATACATGGGCGTGACGCGATAGAGCACGTGGTTGCCCGTATTGCGAATATAGTTGAGAATCTGCTCTTCAAACGGCAGCATACCCGTCTCGTTGAGATAACGCGTGCCGGTGAGGAGATTCTTGCGATTGGCGTTCTCGCCGCAGAGTGACCAGGCGATAAGGTGGCAGCGGTTGTAGAGGCTCTGGCCCGGAATAAAGTCGTAGCGCTGCTGGTGCCAACCGGCAGGATGGATACGCGAGATATCGCCGCGCTTGCCTTGACCGAGTGACTCGGGGCCCACGCAGGCGAGCGCCTTGCGAGTGCGGCCCAGGCTGTCGAGCTTGGAGAATTTCTTAAAGCAGCCCTCTTCGGTGGCGCGATCGTATTCATCGAGTGTGAATGATGGCGTGCCGAGCGGGTGCATGCTGTCGGCGCGAAGGGCAACGTAGGGGTTGCCGGCGTAGTCGGGAATGCTGCTGAGGTATACGCCGCGGGCGCGGTCAAGATCGGGGTTTTCGACCTCGTCGATGGGGGCGGCGGCGCTGTCCGCGGAAGCGTCGTCATCGGTGTCGGGTGCGGCGGAATCGGAGCCATCGCCAGAGTCCTGGCTGTTTTGAGGGTCCGGGGAGCTCGCCGTTCCCGATTCGAGCCGAGCGACCAGGTCTGCCTCGTCGTCGGTGCGGCTGGGACTCTCGTTTTGTTTTTCGGCCAGAGCCGCCGCCTGCTCATCGCTTTGCGGCGACAGTAACTTGGGCGCTCCGTCGAGCGATCCCGTAAACAGCGCAAACCCGAGCACCACGGCGGTGCCGATGGAAAGTACTTGCTTGTAGGCGGACTTGCGCGACATGGAGGCTCCTGGATGGACGGTTGGGAGTCTACCAGTCTAGCAGGAGCCAGCAGGGGCCGTTCTGTCGAACAAATACTTAAGATTTGGGATAAATGCTACGGATTCATTTGCCTCATATGGAGCTGCGGCGGTTGTGAATGTGGGGCTATTCAGCGTTTCTCCAGATAAAACCTGCCAAAATAAACCTGTCCCTTTTTGGCAGGTTAATCGGGGGACTATTTCACCGCAACTTAGGGCACGGTTAGGGAGTGTGCACCTTAAAGAGTGGTGCCCTTGATTAGAGAGGTCGCGCTCGTCTCTCTAATTGTCTCTCTAAAGAGAAAGCCAGTTAAAGAGATAACATTGGGCTATCTAACAGTGAATTCGATACATCTCTCTAAATGTCTCTCTAAAATAAGGTGCTTATCTCTCTAAAGTTAGAGAGATATACTATACTTTAGAGAGATAAATCTATCGTTTTAGAGAGACGGAATGCCAATGCTGCTGGATGAACCTCTTGGCCTTATCGTTGAGCGCCTTCGCAGGCGGGGGACTGATGACGCATCGGTAGAAGTTAAAGCCTGCACGAATAAATTGAGCGCAGACGTATGGGAGACAGTGAGCGCTTTTGCGAACACTGCGGGTGGGCTCATTATTTTGGGCCTGAACGAGGCCGAAGGATTTGTTCCTTCGGCTAACTTTGCTATCGATAGGGTGCGCGATCAGTTTGTTTCGGGTATCGGAGACGGAGGCTCAGCGGCAGTGGTGGCCCATGCGCCGCGGTATGAGCTTGATCGAGGCGAGGTCGACGGGCTCCAGGTGCTTCTGGTGCGCATCTTTGAACTTGAGCTTAAAGCGAAGCCTTGCTATATCGGCGCGCGCGGCGTGCAGAACGGTAGCTACAAGCGCGTGGATGATAAAGATATCAAGATGTCACCCGCTGAGCTATATGAGCTGCAGAGTGCGTTGCTTCCGAGCGATGCAGACGGCACGGTGGTTTCGGAGGCAACGGTCGAGGATTTGGATCCAGATGTCGTGCGGTCTATTATCGCAAATCGCCGGCTGCAGACCCCGCGCGTTTTGCGCGGGGCCGATACGCTGGAAAAGCAGCTGGTCAGACTCAATATCACTACAAAGGATGGTGCCGTGAAGCTCGCGGGGCTTCTGTCGGCGGGAATTTACCCCCAGCAGTTCTATCCTAAACTCATGATTGATGTCGCCGTTCATTCCGATGTGGAAAAATCTGCACCCGGGCAACCCCGGTTTATTGACCGCCAGTTGTGCGATGGCCCGATTCCGGCTTGCATCGAAGATGCCCTTGCCGCGATTGGACGAAACTTGCGCAAAGCGACGATAGTGCAAGGCGCTGGCAGAAGGGAGGATTGGGAAGTTCCCCAGGAGGTTTTGCGCGAGGCCTTGGCAAATGCCTGCATCCATCGAGAATATTCGCCCATGTTTGTGGGGCAGGCCGTGAGTGTCGATATCTATCCAGACAGAATAGAGATCAAAAACCCTGGCGGCCTTTGGGGCGGAAAGACGGTGGACAATCTTGCAGACGGGGAATCGCGCTGCCGAAACCCAAAGCTCATGAGCCTAATGGGGGCGACGCCGTTAGAGCATGCCGAGGGGGCCGTTGCGGAAAGCCAGGGATCTGGTATCCCGGCTATGATTCGCGAGATGGAGTCTCGTTCGCTTGGCAGGCCGAAATTTATCGTTAAGGCCGATTCGTTTACGGTGCTGCTTTCCCGGCACGGGGCGGAGCTTGCTGAAAACCGCACGTGGATTCAGAACCATGTGGGCACCGAGCTGACGGATCGCGAAGAAACATTGCTCATGTTTATGCGGGAGCATGGGTGCGTATGCGATGTTCAAAAAATACGAGAGGCCCTGAAGTGGGATTCGGATGACATTCGCCTGATCTGCGGGGACCTTGTAGATAAACATGCCCTGTCAAAATGCGGCAAAGACACGTTCGAAATTATCGATAGGAACAGAGAACCGTCAGCTTCGACGGCGGATAGGATCCTGGAGGCTCTCAGCGCCGAAGTGGATATGACGGCGCGAGAAATAGCGGTTGCATCGGGGGTCAGAATTTCGTCTGTCCGTTACCATCTGCCAAAAATGGCGGATAAAGGGCTCATCGAAGTAATGGGTTCATCGACGAGTCGTAACCGCCGATATCGGAAGAAGTAGATGCAGCCGGGTCGCCTCTCTAGTGTCTCTCGAGGCCAGATGGGTGCTGGAGGGGCGATTGTCTCGCGATATTTCCCCAGATAAAACCTGCCAAAATAAACCTGTCCCTTTTGGTAGGTCAGTTAACGCAGTCCAGGTTGAGCATATGCGAGCGAGCAGGCTCCGGGTGCGGTAAGGTGACGTGAAACAAGCGGGCGCTGACCTTTTGGTCGCGCCCGTGAAGTTGAACGTCAGATTGCCGCGCCCGGGGCCTGCGCAGCGCCGAGCAGTTACACCGTTTGTAAAACGGCGTAACCTAAAGGTTCATGTTGCCGTGGATGTAGGGGGTGACCTCGGGGGAGATATGGTCGCAGCCCAGCTCGCGCAGCGCGGACTCGATGGCGGCGGGCAGCGGGGTCTTGCCCTCGGCATCGACGGCGGTGCCGCCGAGCGCGGCAATCTTGGCGACATCTGCGGGTGCGGCCTCGATATGCATGCAGCCGCCGACCAAGCGCGCGCGTACCTGTGCCAGGTCAAGATCGTGCAGGTAGTCCTCGCAGGTGCGGATCAAATCGACCTTCTCGCGCGTAAGCTCCTCGCCCGTGGGGACGCGCGTGGCAAGACATGCTCCCGCCGGCAGGTTCCAAACGGGATAGCCCCATGCGTGCAGCAGCTCGCGCTCTTCGTCCTTGGTAAAGCCGACCTCCATGAGAGGGGAGCGTACGCCGAGCTCTTCTGCCGCGCGCATGCCAGGGCGGTAGTCACCGCGATCGCTTGCATTGCTGCCATCGATGACGGTGGGAAAGCCGAGCGACTTGGCGTGGTTGACGATGGCGGTAAAGCCGGCGTGCTTGCAGTGGTAGCAGCGATTAGCGTCGTTACAGGCTACTTGGGGGAGCTGCAGCTGATCGACCGAAAGATTGAGCACGGGGAGCTTAAAATGCGGTCCCTCATTGGCCTGTCCATCAACGGATCGCTCAAACGAGGTCTGTTCGGGCGTGCCGATGAGCGGCGTGGTGAGATGGACGAGGAGGGTATTGGTAGGCATGATGCGGGCGCAGACCGCGGCCAAAAAGCTGCTGTCGACACCACCGGAAAAGCCGATGGCGACGCGTCCGTATGCCAAAAGCAGCTGCTCGAGTGCTGCGAGTTTGTCCTGAAGCTCCTCTGCGGGTGCGGCGGTGTCTGAAAGCATGAAAGTTCCTTACAGTTATTAAAGCTCGGATGAAACTATAATCCCACCGAGCTGCTTGTCATAAGACTTCCAGCTATGTAACGAAAGTGCAATATGCTATATACGTTATATACAAGCTTGTAAAGTGCGGTAGAGTGGCAGTAATGCAATCCGGCGAGGGGGACCGATATGATCAAGGCTGTTATTTTTGACATGGATGGAACGCTGGTCGATACCGAGTGTTTGGGGATTAGGGCCTGGAAGGCAGGCGCCGCTGAGCTGGGGCTCGCGATTGATGATGCGCTGATCCATCAGTTTATCGGCCGCACGCTGCTCGATGTTATGGACATCCTTGATGAGCATTACGGCAGCCATGAAACCACCGAGGCGGTCTATGTCCGCCACAAGGAGATTCGCGACGAGATGGTCAAGACCGAGCTGGAGCTTAAGGCCGGCGCCGCCGAGTGCCTAGACGAGCTGCTGGCTGCGGGCTATCACGTGGGTCTAGCGACGTCGTCGCGCCTCGTTACGGCCGAGCGCAACCTTAAGATGGTCGGCCTCTTTGACAAGTTTGAAACGGTAACGTGTGGCGAGGACGTCGTGCACGGCAAGCCCGACCCCGAGATGTATCTGCTTGCCTGCGAGCGCGCGGGCTTTGCTCCCGAGGAATGTGCCGTGGTCGAGGATTCGCGCAACGGTTGCGTCTCGGGCATTACGGCCGGCTGCCATGTCTTTGCCGTCCCCGATATCGTGCCGCTGCCGCAGGACGTGGTGGATGGCTGCGAGGCCGTGCTCGATACGTTGTTCGACCTGGCGGCGGCAATCAAGACTGTGCGCTAGAAAATTGCGGCGTTGAAACGAGCGATTGCTCACGTTTGCGCTTAAGCAAAAGGGGCCCGGCAATGGTCGGGCCCCTTTTGCTTAAGCGGCGACTTGGCATACTCGCGGGCGTGCTATAGATACGCACCGAGGTTGATGGCCGTGGCGTCGGTCTGGCTGCTTGCCTGGGTGCTGGCGCGTTCCAGCAGGAACGGCCGCACGAGTTCTTGGCGGTTGATGTCCTCGGCGGCGACTGCGGTGACGGTACGCGCTGCGGAGCCGACACGGATATGCTTGATCTTTGCCGGGGCCTTGTTCTCGATTTGCTCCATCAGCAGTTGGACACCCTTGCGGCCAATCTCGTAGCCCGGGGGCGCTACCGTAGTGAGCGGGACCGATCCGCTCCAAGCGAGCGGGTTGCCGTCGCATCCGGCCACGCGTACTTGCCCGGGGACAGAGATGCCCTTGTCGACCAGTGCCGAAACGACGCCCGAGGCCAACACATCGGTCAGGCCGACGACAAAATCGGGACGTTCGTCCGCGGGGCGCTCGGCGATTTGGTTGCCGATACCATAGCCGTCGGCCGCCGTGTTCCACTCGCCGGCGTCGATGACTTCGATCTTGATATCGGGGTGCAGGGCGAGCGCCTTATGAATGCCAAGGACGCGCAGGGTGAGTTGCATAAATGCTGCTCGGCCGACGACGACAATATGGTGCGCGCCGCGGGCGATAGCAAGTTCGGCAATGATGCGACCCTGGGCCTCGTTGTCGGCCGCTACGTAGTAGCCGGGCTCGGAGCAATGGATGTCCAGATGGACGATCGGCACGGGCATCTTGGTCATGGCGGGGTGCCAGTCGGGGGATGCCATGGGCTGAACCATGACGCCGGACATCTGGGTGCCCATAAAGTAGCGCAGGTAATGGTCCTCGAGAATATCGTCGTTATCGGCGTTGGCGATGAGCAAGTCGTAGCCGTGCTTGCGGGCCTCGTTGTGGGCGCCGCTGGCGATTTGGAGCGAAAAGCCGTGATCGAGACGGGGGAGCACCAGGCCAAAGGACTTGGTGGCGCCGCCCGCGAGCTGACGGGCGCTTTGGTTGGGCAGGTAGCCAAGGCGATTGATGGTCTCGTTGATGAGCTTGAGGGTCTCGGGGCGCAGCTTTTCGGGGTGGTTGAGCGCGTTGGAAACCGTGCCCAACGAAACCCCGGCCTCGCGTGCGACGTCGCTGATTTTTACCTTTGCCATAGCGGCCCCTTTGATGCGTTTCAAGTACAAGCCAGATTGTAGCATCCCAAACCTTCCAAAAAGGGACAGGCTTATTTTGGCAGGTTTTATCTGGGCAAACGCTATTGCCAGCGCGACCACCACGAAGGGGGCGGGCACCTTTGTGGTGGTTTGGACCGACTGGACGTGTGTGCATCGAGTGGTATCTAAGTTGAGATACCACTTCTGGTATATCAGCTTGCGTTTGCGTGAGTACAATACTCGAACGTTATACGTCTCAGCGCCCCCTGTGCGCGGACGTCTTGCAGTCACGCGAACGAAGGGATTTATCTTATGTGCGGAATCGTCGGCTACACCGGCTCTGATATTGCAAAGAACATCCTGGTCACGGGCCTCAAGCGTATGGAGTATCGCGGCTATGACTCCTCGGGCGTCGCGCTCGAGGTGGGCGAGGGCGCCGCGGCGCACCTCGACGTCATCCGCCGCGTGGGCAAGGTCGCGGGCTTGGAGAGCGAGCTTTCCAACATCGACAGCGACGCTACCTGCGGTATCGGCCACACCCGTTGGGCCACCCACGGCAAGCCCTCCGTCGTTAACGCTCACCCCCACACCAGCTGCGACGGTCGTATCGCCATCGTCCACAACGGCATCATCGAAAACTTCGCCGAGCTGCGCGAAGAGCTGGAGGGTCGCGGCCACCACTTTAAGAGCGAGACCGATACCGAGGTCTTCGCGCATCTGATCGAAGAGGCTTATGCCGAGGCGCACGACCTGATGGCCTCCGTGCGCGAGGCTTGCACCCACGTGGTCGGTGCCTATGGTTTGGCCGCCGTGTGCGCTGACGAGCCCGGCGTGATCGCCGTGGCCCGCAAGGATTCCCCGATCGTAGTCGGCGCGGGCGAAACCGGCTCCTATGTTGCTTCCGATGTCATCGCGCTCATCGACGCCACCCGCGATGTCGTGGTGCTCGAGGACGGTCAGTTTGCTAAGCTCACGCCCGCAGGCGTCGAGTACACCGACGAGGCCGGCAACGTTGTCGAGCCCAAGGTCACCCACATCGACTGGGACCTGGACATGGCAGAAAAGGGCGGTTATCCCGACTTTATGCTCAAGGAGATTCACGAGCAGCCGCGCGTCGTGCGCGACACGCTGGTTGGTCGTATGACGCCGGCCGGCGAGCTCGACATCGACGAGCTGGGCCTTTCGCTCGAGGAGCTCAACGATATCGACCGCGTATATGTGATTGCCTGCGGCACCAGCTATCATGCCGGTCTCATTGCCAAGAACCTTATCGAGGGCTGGGCTCGCATCCCCACCGAGGTCGAGGCGGCTAGCGAGTTCCGTTACCGCAACCCCATCATCACGCCGACGACGCTTGTCGTGGCCGTGTCCCAGTCGGGCGAGACGGCCGATACCCTTGCCGCCATTCGCGACGCGCGCATCAAGGGTGCCAAGGTCTTCGGCATCACCAACGTGGTGGGCAGTCCCGTGGCGCGTGAGAGCGACGGCGTCATCTACACCAAGGCCAACAAGGAGATCGCGGTCGCCTCGACCAAGAGCTTCATCGGCCAGGTCGTGAGCCTCACACTTTTGGCCCTGCTGCTGGCGCAGGTCAAGTACCGCTTGACCACCAAGCAGGCGCGCATGCTGTTCCGCGAGCTTTCCGATACGGCCGAGATGATCCAGTGGATTTTGGATACCCAGACCGAGGCCGTGCATGAGGCCGCCCTGCTGTGTAAGGACGCGCAGTCCGCACTGTTCGTGGGCCGTGGCATGGGTGCCGCTATTTCCTACGAGGGCGCGCTCAAGCTCAAGGAGGTCAGCTACCTGCATGCCGAGGCCTACGCCGCCGGCGAGATGAAGCACGGCCCCATTGCCCTGATCGACCCGGGCTTCCCTGTCATCGCCGTGGCCACCAAGAGTGCCACCTACGACAAGACCGTGTCGAACCTCATGGAGTGCAAAGCACGCGGTGCAAAGGTCATCGTCGTTGCTACCGAGGGCGACGAGGAAATCAACAAGATCGCCGATTGCATCATTCGCGTGCCGGCCGTCCGCGACGTGTTCAGTCCCATCACGGCGAGCGTTCCTCTGCAGCTGCTCGCCCGCGAGGTCGCCATCCTGCGCGGCTGCGACGTCGACCAGCCCCGCAACCTGGCCAAGAGCGTTACGGTAGAGTAGTTGATGTTCCGCCGTTCTGCCGAACGGAAAACCACCACAAAGGTGCCTGTCCCCTTTGTGGTGGTTTTGGCAGGTTAGCGGAGCTTGCTGGTCTCGAAGTACTCGGGGAACTGGTCCAGAACCTCGGTTTGGTTGCGGAACATCATGTGCAGGTGCTTGCTGACCAAAAAGCTCGCTTCGATGGGATCGCGACCGGCTATAGCGCGGCGAATCTGCTTGTGCTCGTTCACGATGTCCTGATTGTCGAGAACCTGCGTGGCAGCGCGCAGCCAGCGGAAGCGCTCAAGGTCGGCATTGGTCTCTTCGAGCCACGACCACACGGTGCTGCGACATGCGATGCTAAAAATCATGTGATGCATGAGGTTGTCGCTCAAAAAGAAGCCGATGCGATCCTCTTCGGCCATGGCCTTTTCCTGCAGCACGATGGCGCGGTCGAGCTGCTCGATGCCAGCCGACGTGGCGCGCGCGCAGCACTCCACGATCACCTGCTTTTCCAGATGCTCGCGGATGTAACAGGCACTCTCGGCAAGGGTGAGGTTGATGGGCGAGACGTAGGTACCGCTCTGGGGCACGGTGCGCACCAGGCCTTCCTGCGCCAAACGAACCAAAGCCTCGCGCACAGGGGTGCGCCCCATATCTAGGTCGTCGCAAAGTTGCTTGACGCCCAGCTTTTCGCCCGGCTTGTAATCCAGGTAGACGATTTTGCGTCGAATGGTGTGGTAGGACTGGTCCTGTAGGCTCGTTTCCTGCTCGCCGACGTGCATCGATTCTTCCATAGCGCCTCGCAACTGTTCTATCAAACTCATATGTCAGTTGTTAATTATGCCGCGAGTCAGCTCTCCGCGGTGGGTAATTCGGCTGTTGCCTGAGAACTATTGCGGCATCTTAGTCTGTGTTTGCGCAAGGCTGCGCTCAATGTTGCCGTATCATAAGCCGTCGCAAACGTGAAATAGAAAGAAGGAGTCCCATATGCAACTGGCAAATATCGTACGCGAGCGCTGGAAAGGCGTCTTGTTCTGCCTAATCATCGCCATTCCCGCGACGTTGCTCGGCAAACAAATTGAGGTGGTCGGCGGTCCGGTATTTGCCATCCTCTTTGGCATGGTCCTGGCGCTCGTCTTTCCCAAGAATCGTCGCGAACAGCTCGCCGCTGGCGTCACCTATACGTCCAAAAAAGTCTTGCAGTACGCGGTTATCCTGCTTGGCTTTGGCATGAACCTCTCCCAGATTCTGTCCAAGGGCGCCCAGTCGCTGCCGATTATCGTGGCGACAATCTCGACCTCGCTTGTCATCGCCTTTGTGCTCTGCCACGTTATGAACGTGCCGGGTAAGATCGCGACGCTTGTGGGCGTGGGTTCGTCGATTTGCGGCGGTTCTGCCATCGCCGCGACCGCACCTGTCATCGATGCCGACGATCGCGAGATTGCCCAGGCTATTTCGGTCATCTTCCTGTTTAACGTTATCGCGGCGCTCGTGTTTCCGACGCTCGGCGGCATGCTCGGGCTGACCAATGAGGGCTTTGGCCTGTTTGCCGGTACCGCCATCAACGACACCTCGTCGGTAACGGCTGCGGCGAGCGCCTGGGACAGCATGCATCCCGGCGCCAATGTGCTCGAGAGCGCCACGGTGGTCAAGCTCACCAGGACGCTGGCCATTATTCCCATCACGTTGGTCCTCGCATGCTGGCAGATGCATCTGGCCCGCAAGGCCGGCGGCGACGCTAAGAGCACGTTCTCGCTTAAACGCGCGTTTCCCATGTTTGTGCTGTTCTTTGTGCTGGCGAGCGTGATCACCACGGTGCTTCAGCTTCCCGCGTCCTTTACGGCGCCCATCAAGGAGCTGTCGAAGTTCTTTATCGTGATGGCCATGGCGGCTATTGGTTTTAATACCGATATCGTCGAGCTGGTCAAAAAAGGCGGCAAGCCCATCGCGCTGGGCTTTTGCTGCTGGATTGGCATTGCGTGCATGAGTTTGGGAATGCAGCACGTGCTGGGAATCTGGTAGAGAAGTAGCTTATTTGCGTGCTGCGTGCTGGCGAGCGCATGCTCACGGTGGAGCGATAGGAGCTCTTGCGGGTATGGCTTGTCCGCAGGTTTATAAGTCCCGAAGAGCTCTTATCGCCCCGCCAGGATGGCGATGCGGGGCAACACCTATACTCGCAGGACGGCGCTTTCTGCCCTATAGTGTTTGATGAGCAATATCGTTCAATTTTGAAACACTCGGTCGTGCGACCGTCGGCGGTTGCACGTCGCTGCGGACAGGGGCAAATCATGGATAGCGATGCCAAGCTGAACATCTTGACCGATGCCCTAGCTGCCGCCGGGGCCTCGGCATTGGCAATCGATGCGTATGGGGACGTCGCGATCTCGACCGTGAATGACGCGGCGCTTGAGCGGGATGTGGCGGTTTTTGTCGCTGAGCGCCTCGACCGTATAGGAGACGGTGCGCGTCTGGTTATGGGGCGTGCGGGTGCGCGCCTGAGCCTGACCGTTCGCTCCACCGACAAAGAGGGCGGGAGCCTTTGGGTCGTCGTGGTCCGCGAGGTGCGCGGTGCCGCGGCGCATGCGGGTATCGAGTGGCTCAACGCCGACGAAGTTGAGGCCCGCTACGAATCGAGCGCGTACGGCATCGTTGAGGGGGCGGCCTCGGTGGCTACGCCGGTTGCAGAGAGTTACGCGCGCAGTGTGCCCCTTATGCTCGAGGGCGAGCTGGGAGCGGGTCAGGTTGAGATCGCCAAGCGCCTCTATCTGGACGGTCCTTTTGCCGATCAGCCCTTTGTTTCCGTTGCGCTCGATGAGCTCACCGAGCGCGGTTGGCGCCATGTGCTCAAAAGCGCCGAATCGCCGTTGTTCCAAATGGGGCTGACCCTTTGCATTGAGGGCTGGAACGCGGTTGGCCCCCAGCGCCTCCGCGAGCTGGTCTCCACGATGGCCGACACCGCGTTGGCGACGCGCTGCCATGTGGTGCTGACGGCGAATGACATGCCGGGCGGCGGCGAAAGTGATCAAGCCGCCTTTGTGACCGAGCGCTTCGCCTGTGCGGTGAGCGTGGCGCCGGCAATCGCCGAGCAGGGAGCCGCGTCGACGAAGGTTGCGCGCTATTTGGAATATCTCGCTGATGCATTTGAGACAGCAGCACCCACGCTGTCTGCCGCGGCGACGAAGACGCTCGATGCTTACCGCTGGCCGCGCAATTATCTGCAGCTCCGCGAGGTCTCGGAACGACTGTATATATTGGCGGGGACGGGCACGGTGGACCGCGCTGTGGCGGAGGAAGTGCTCGCCCAAGAGGACGTGATTAAGACCGCAACCTTTGGCGCCCCGACGCTCGAAAGCGACCTGTATATCCTGCGACCGCTGGCCGATACCGAGCGAGATATCGCGCATCTGGTTGTAGACCATCTCCACGGCAACCGAACCCGTGCGGCGGAGGTGCTGGGCATAAGCCGTACAACGCT
Source organism: uncultured Collinsella sp. (assembly GCA_937950325.1). Classification (GTDB taxonomy): domain Bacteria; phylum Actinomycetota; class Coriobacteriia; order Coriobacteriales; family Coriobacteriaceae; genus Collinsella. Next base: position 39,167 of record CALFDJ010000061.1, on the reverse strand, counting down.
GTGGCGCTTGCTGAAGGACGATGACCGTTGAGCGAGGCGCCCGTGACCGCGCGCGACGCGTGTGCTACAGTCCAAAGCGTTATTGTTTCGATTTGGTTACGGCGTGCGAGGGCATATGGCTGAGACTTCAAAACCGAGCCGCAGAAGGCGGAGTGCCGCGCCGGTCAACCGACGCACAACATCGGTGACGTGGGGTAAACACGCCTCGGGGTTTGATGGCTCGTTCAAGCGCACTAAATATGGCTATCCTTCGGCAAGCGCCCGCTTGGCCATGCAGGCAGAGTCCTCGTTGTGGGGCCGCAGACGCGTGGTGGGCTCAAAGCTCAAGCACGACGGAACGCTCGGTTACATCAGCCGCGGGGCGGCTCGCCGCAGCGGACTCAATCCGGCTGGTTGGCATCGTTATGTTCCGATCGTGGCCGTCGTTGCAGTGATCGTCGTCGCACTCGCTGCGCTTGGCTACGCCGGCGGTGGCGCCAACTTGGACGCAATGTTTAAATCGCCCGAGCTCGCGCATGCAGGCACAGAAGTTGTCGAGGGCGCTCAGACCCAGACGGGCGTCGCGCCCCAGCGCGGTATCGTTGCGGCGGCCTCCACCATCGCCGATGCGCAAAAGGACGAAGACAAGCAAGGCGACGACGCCGAAACGGCCCAGACGAACGAAACGACAACAACTCCATCGGCGGGATAAGTTGCGAGTGGGGCAGCTAAAATAGCCCCGTCCCAATTAGCCACCCTCGCTGACGCTCCTGGGTTACCTTACGTAGACCACGTTGTCGCGGCGCGGCTTTGCCTCGGGTAGCGTATCCTCGGCATAGCCCAGAATGCAGTTACCGACACCGCGCAGGCTGCCGTCGGCGGGCAGGTCCCAGCTGGCCAGCAGCTCCAGACCCTCGGGCGAGTCAAAGACCTCATGCGCGCGGTGAATCCAGCACGAATCGACACCCAGTGCATAGGCGGCGTTGAGCAAGTTGCCCATGGCGAGCGAGCCGTCTTCCAGATGTGTGGGCACGCTGCGGTCAACCAGCACCACCACAACGGTCTTGGCGCCATAGAAGGGGTCGCTGTTGCTGCCCATGACCTGGGCGTTGAGCTGTGAGAGACGCTCGACGGTCGCGGGGTCGGTGACGGCGACAAACGTCACCGGCTGGCGGCCCATGCCGCTCGGTGCATATTGGCCGGCTTCGATAATACGTGCAAGCTTTTCGGCCTCGACGGGACGATCGCTGTAGTTGCGGCAGCTGCGGCGGTGAATGAGTGCTTCGATAGTCTCCATGGTGTCTCCTTGCGGTGGCGTTGCAGATGCCCCGTTCATACCCGTCGGGCTCAAACGATAGACGGTCAATTGCCCGGCCAAAAGGATAGATTCCAATTGGGAAAATAGGTTTGCATAAAAGTACCTTCAGAATGTGACAAACCAATGGGATGGTTAAACGTTTTATCCCGTCTACCCTGCGGTTTTTTACCACTTGCCTAAATGACGAACGCATAACCTCTGATAAAGGTTTTACTAAAGGAGTACCAACGTTTATCAATGCGCCGTGGTGGCGCCGGGCCAGGAGGTAACATCATGTTCCAGGCTGGAGATGTCGTCGAGACCGATTTCGAAGGATTTCTGAAGCTGCTGCGTTCCAAGACGCGTGCTTTCGTGTCGATCAACGATCACGAGTACTACATCACGCACACCGATGGCTATTGGCGTGTTCAGGATTGCGAGGCCCTCAACGACAAGGGCCACTTTACTGACTGCTCCGAGCTGGTCAACACGGTCTGCGAGGTCGTCGAGCTGCCGTGGATTGCCGGCAAGAGCCTGCATGACAGCTTCTCGGGCGCTACGGTCTATGAGGCCGTCGCCGCTTAACAGGCGATAAAACCCGATTTTCACGTGACCGCTGGCGCCGCCCCCGCGCCGGCGGTCTTTTTCTGCCGATAGGCAATAAAAATGCACGCATTTGCGGAGAGCCTGTTGACGATAGTCAAAACTCGGACTAATCTAGAGACACAAAATTGGTCAAAAATCGGACAATCGAATGGTGGGATAGATGAATAGTGCGGTTACGTTGGTCGACTTCGACCGGTTGCTCAATGGACTCGACCATATCTATTCGGAGTTCTCGCGCGCCTGCGGCCTTTCGGACTGCGCTTACTGGATGCTCGTCGATACCAGCACGGCGGGCGGCAGTATTGCCGTAAGCCGTCTGACAAGCGAATGGTTCTACAGCAAGCAGACTATCAACTCGGCGATTAAAACCTTGACGGCGCGGGGCTTCGCAACGTTGGAGTTTGCCGAAGGCAGTCGTAAGAATAAGGTTGTGAGCCTGACCGAAGAGGGCAGGCGATTTGCCGAGCGTTATGCGCTGCCGGCACTCAAGGCCGAGCAGCGAGCCTTTGGCGCGCTTGAGCCGTGTGAGCAGCGCGAAATCATGCGCTTGATCGGCAAATTCTCTCAGGTGCTCGGCGAGGAGTGCGAGACATTTAAGCAGCATATCGCTGTCGAGAGCCAAGCCGAGAATCAAGGTGAGGGGGAGTCGTGCGACTGTTAATGAAGTTTCTAAAGCCATATCGAGGGCTTGTCGCAGTGACGCTGCTGGTGCTGCTGGTGGATAACGTCGGTACGCTGTTGGTTCCCACGATGCTGGCGAATATGGTCAACACCGGTATTACTACGGGTGATGTCGACTACATTTTACGCAACGGCCTATACATGTTTATCGCGACCAGCATGGCTAGCGGCGGCACGGTGCTGGGCTGCTATCTTTCGGCGCGCCTGGCCGCCAACGTGGCTTGCGATATCCGCAATGCCGTGTACGACAAATCGCTCGAGCTCGCGGCCAGCGATTTTGAGCGCTTTGGCACCGGATCGATGATTACGCGCTCGCTCAACGACATCAACGTGATTCAGCAGGCGATTCTGCAGACGATTCAGCTGGTGCTGCCCGTGCCGTTTTTGGCTGTGGCGGGCATCATCTTCGCCTGGTTTATCGATCCCGCCATGGGCACGCTTCTGGGCGTAGTCGTTGCGATTGTGCTGGTGGCGGCGGTCTTTACGGTTGCCAACGCGGCGCCGATTTTTATGCGCCTACAGGGCTTTATCGACCGCATGAACGTGGTGCTGCGCGAGAATATTGTGGGCGTGCGCGTCATCCGTGCGTTTAACAAGGAGCGCCACGAGGAACGGCGTCTGGACGAGGTGTTTAGCGACTACGCCGTCAACGCCATCAAAGTCAACCACCTGTTTGTGGGCCTCGACAGCTCAAGCTTCTTTTTGATGAACATCGCCGAGGTGGCGGTGCTGTGGGTTGGCGGCAACCGCGTGGGCGCCCACGCCATGCAGATCGCGAGCATCTCTGCGGTGCTCGAGTACGCAATCCTGATCCTGTTCTTTGTGATGATGGCGCAGATGGTGGTGCTGACGCTTCCGCGCGCCGCCGCATGTCTGAACCGCGCGCAGCAGGTGCTGGAGATCGAGCCGAGCATCGTGGACGGTGACCGCACGCTGGATGACGGGGCGCGCGAGCCCCAAGACGAAGCCGATGCGGTGGCCGTGTTCGACCACATGTCGTTTCGCTTTGACGATGCCGACGAGGACACCCTGTGCGACCTGAGCTTTGCCTGCCGTCGCGGTCAGACGACTGCGATTGTTGGCTCGACAGGCTCGGGCAAATCGACGGTGGCAAAGCTTCTGCTGCGCTTCCACGATGCCACCAAGGGCTCCATTCGCCTGAATGGTGTGGACCTGTGCGAGCTTACGCAAGACGAAATCCGCGGGCGCATTGCCTATGTGCCGCAGAAGGCGTGGCTGTTCTCGGGCACGGTGGCGAGTAACCTTCGCTTTGGTAACGAAGGCGCGACCGAGGGCGACATGCTTCACGCGCTTGAGGTTGCCCAGAGCACCTTTGTACTCGACCAACCGCAGGGGCTCGATACCCCGGTGGCGCAGGGCGGTACGAACTTTTCGGGCGGCCAGCGCCAGCGTTTGGCAATCGCCCGTGCGCTCATGAAGCATGCCAATCTATATATCTTCGATGACAGTTTTTCGGCCCTGGACTTTAAGACCGATGCCGCCCTGCGTCATGCGTTGCAAGACGAGACGCGTGACGCTGCGGTGCTCATCATCGCGCAGCGCATCTCGACGATCTTGCACGCCGACCAGATCGTCGTGCTCAAGGATGGCGAGGTTGTGGGCCTGGGCACGCATGGCGAGCTTATGGAAACCTGCGAGGTGTACCGTGCCATCGCGGAATCGCAGATGAAGGGAGGTGAGTAGCATGACCGAGGAGCTCAAGAAGCAGGGCGGCGTTGATGACGCCGCTGCCGCGGGACTGGTCGAGGAAACGGCCGCCGCGTCGACCGAGCTGGATGACGCCGCCAAGGCTGCAGCCGAGCGCGAGGCTCGCCGCCAAGCGCTCTACGAGGAAAACGAACGTGCCGAGGACGAGCGCGCCCGCGCCGAGGCAGAGCGTATGCGCGACGTGGACGACGAAGACGAGGACGAGACGCCTCGGGATACCTGGGCGACGGTGCGCCGCCTGTGGAGTGAGGCTGCCGGCGACCATTGGCGCTTCTATATCGTGTTCGCGAGCATTGTGTTCTATGCCATCTTTAACACTGCTGCGCCGGCATATAGCGCCCGCGTGATCGATGAGCTGTGGAGCCACATTCAGGTGGCGTTTGCCAACGACACCACCTTCAACATCACCTGGGAGAACTGCGGCAGGACCATCTTCATCTACTTTATGATCTGGACGGCCGCTGCCTCGTTCTACGCGCTCCAGAGCTTTTTGATGTCGAGCGTTGCCGAACGCCTCAACCTGTGCCTACGCAACCGCATCGCACAAAAGCTCAACCGTCTGCCGCTTGCCTTTTTTGACGCGCATCGTCCCGGTGAGGTCGTCAGCCGTGCGACCAACGACTTGGACAAGATGTCCGAGAGCATGCAGCGCGGCTTGCTGCAGCTTCTGGTGTCGATCGGTACCGTGGTGGGCGCCGTGAGCGTGATGTTCGTGTTTAGCGTGCCACTTACGCTGGTCTTTTTGTTCTTTACGGCGTTGTCGCTGCTGGTGACCAAGGTGGTCTCGCGCCGCACGCATGACGTAACCGGTGAGCGCCAAGAGTGGGTGTCCAAGATTACGAGTGCGGTCGAGGAAGGCTACTCGGGCCGTCTGGTGATTCGCGCGTTTAACCGCGAGCGCCAAAGTTCTGCCGAGGTGCACCAGGCCTCGGGCGAGCTGGCACGCGTGAGTGCCAAGGCCGACTTTATGATTAACGCCGTCGGCCCCGCGGTGCGCTTTATCGGCCGCCTGGCACAGATCGTGATTGCGATTGTGGGCTGCAGTATGCTGGTTGCCGGCCACATGACCGTCGGCGTGTTCCAGGCGTTCTTCCAGTTTATCTACGAGGCATCTGAGCCCATGACGCAGCTGTCGTTTACCTTCAACTCGCTGCAGAGCGCGCTGGCGAGTGCGGAGCGCGTGTTCGACCTGCTCGATGAACCCGAGATGGAGGCGGATCCGCAGCCGGGCGAGGCCGCCAGGCTGCCGGGTCGCGTTGAGGGCCGTGTCGCTTTTGAGCATGTACGCTTTGGCTACGCGCCCGACAAGCCGCTCATGCGCGACGTGTCGTTTACCGCCGAGCCGGGCCAGAAGATCGCCGTGGTGGGAACCACGGGCGCGGGCAAAACCACGCTCATCAACCTGCTCATGCGCTTCTACGAGATTGACGGCGGGCGCATTACGCTCGACGGCGTGGACACGAGCCGCATGGATCGTGGCGAGCTGCGCCAGCAGTTTGGCATGGTGCTGCAAGACGCCTGGCTATTCGATGGCACGATTGCCGAAAACATCGCCTACGGCTGCCCCGAGGCAACGCGCGACGAAATTGTGGCCGCCGCTCGTGCCGCGCAGGTCGACTTCTTCGTGCGCACCATGCCGCAGGGCTACGACACGCGCGTGGCCAACGATGCCGAAAGCATCAGCCAGGGCCAGCGTCAGCTGCTGACCATCGCACGCGTGCTGCTCAACAACCCGGCGATTCTCATCCTGGACGAGGCGACCTCAAGCGTGGACACGCGTACCGAGCTTGCCATCGGCCGTGCCATGGACGCGCTTATGCGCGGGCGCACGAGCTTTGTGATCGCGCATCGCCTGTCGACGATCGTGGACGCCGACCTGATCTTGGTCATGGACCACGGCAACATTATCGAGCAGGGCACGCATAAGGAGCTGCTCGCAGCCGAGGGCGCTTATGCCGACCTCTATCTGAGTCAGTTCGCATAATGTGACAAAGGGACAGTCCCTTTGTCACATCAAAAGGAATGGCGCGCCGGGGATTGATTCCCTGGCGCGCCTTTTGCGTCGGTGCCGATGTCGTTTTGTGCCGCTTGCGTTCCTAACGTTCGTCCATGAGCTTGGCGACGAGGGTTTTGAGCTCGGCCACCTCTCGCTCGAGTTCTTTGACGCGGCGGGCATTCTCGGTGATGCCCTGGCGGTTGAGGGCACTCTGCTCGGCGGCGTCATCGGGCATGTACTCGCGATGCTGCTTGGCGTCGAAACTCTCCTCGAACACGCGGCAGCCGTTGCGCTTGATGATGCGTCCCGGCACGCCCACGACGGTGCAGTTGTCGGGCACGTCCTTAACGACGACCGAGTTGCCGCCGATCTTGACGTTGTTGCCGATGCGGATGTTGCCGAGCACCTTGGCGCCCGTGCCCACCGTGACATTGTTGCCCAGGGTGGGGTGACGCTTGCCGGTCTCGTTGCCGGTGCCGCCGAGCGTGACGCCCTGGTAGAGCACACAGTTGTCGCCCACAATGGTGGTCTCGCCGATGACGACGCCCATGGCGTGGTCGATAAAGAAGTGCTTGCCGATCTGTGCGGCGGGATGAATCTCGACGCCGGTGATATGACGGGTGATTTGCGAGAGCACGCGGGCGAGCGAGCGATGTCCATGCTCCCACAGCCAGTGCTCGGGCACGTGGTTCCACTTGGCGTGCAGGCCAGGATAGGAAAGGAAGATGACCAGACCGTTTTGCGCGGCGGGGTCCTGCGCTTGGACGGTCTTGATGTCCTCGCGAATGGTATTGATAAAGCTCACCGGCCGCCCTCCCTTAGCGCCATGGCAATGCGATTCAATAAAGTATAGCGATTCGCTAGGGATTAGGAAGGACAATCTTGGCGGCATTGCGCGACAGGTGTCAGTTATGCAAACTTGCTGGTAATGGAGTCATGCTTTTGTGGGGTTGCGCACGAGGGGACGCCGCAACCGTATACTGGTCAACTTGGACGTATCCGCGCCCACAACTGAGAGGTTTTACTTCATGGGTTTCATCAATTTTATCGCCGAGCTGCTTAAGGACCCGCGCACCGCGATCGCCAGCTGGATCGCCGCCGGCCCGCTTATGGCCTACGGCTGCGTGTTCCTGATCATCTTTATCGAGACGGGCGTGGTGTTCTTCCCGTTCCTCCCCGGCGATTCACTGCTGTTTGCTTCGGGCTTCTTTGCCCACAATGGCGGCTTTAACATCGTGGCCCTGCTGGCCGTCGCATGGGCGGCTGCCATCCTGGGCGACCAGTGCAACTTTATGATCGGTCACTTCTTTGGCCGCAAGATCATCGCTTCGGGCAAGGTCAAGGCCATGACGCCCGAGCGCATCAAAAAGTCCGAGGACTTCTTGGACAAGTGGGGTCACCTGGCCATCTTCCTGGGTCGCTTCTTCCCGTTTATCCGCACCTTTGTGCCCTTTATCGCTGGCATGGGCGGCATGCACTGGCGCAACTTTGTCGTCTTTAACGTGCTGGGCGGCATTACCTGGTCGACGGTCTTTACGCTGCTGGGCTACTTCTTTGGCGGCATTCCCTTTGTGCAGGAGCACTTTGAGCTGCTGATTATCGGCATCGTTGCCGTGTCGATCATCCCGACCGTGGTCGGTCTGGTTAAGGCCAAGCTGGGTAAATAGAACGCCTAGCTCGAGCCAGCGCGCAGACCGTACAGTTGAGACCCGTCACCGCTTACGGTGGCGGGCCTTTTTGCTTCGGTCAAATGAAAATACTTTACTTAGTTAAAGAAAAGCGTTTTATCAGACGCGTGCGGGGAGTACAATCTCGTGCATGCGAATCGACGTGCCATCGGCTTTGATGCTGCTCGCGTGTCCCGTCCGGCTCTACGCTCCGGGCGTGCGACGTTGCGACGCGGTCGGCCTCGGTCCTTGCGTGCGGGTTCGCGAGTATGCAACTGTGTATGTAAGGAGCGACATATGACTGTCGAGAAGAAGGATATCGATTGGGGTAGCCTCGGCTTTGGCTACATGAAGACCGATTACAGCTACGAGGCTCATTGGAAGGATGGCGAGTGGGACGAGGGCGGCCTGACCACCGACCACACCCTGCATGTCTCCGAGTGCGGTGGCATCTTCCATTACTGTCAGGAGGTCTTTGAGGGCCTGAAGGCCTACACCGCCGAGGACGGCAGCATCGTCTGCTTCCGCCCCGACATGAACGCCGAGCGCATGTACAACTCTGCCCAGCGCCTCGAGATGCCCCCGTTCCCCAAGGACAAGTTCGTTGAGGCCGTCAAGCAGGTCGTTTCTGCCAACGCCGCGTGGGTTCCGCCCTTCGGCTCCGGTGCGACCCTGTACGTGCGTCCGTTTATGATCGGCTCCGGTGACGTGATCGGCGTGGCTCCCGCTCCTGAGTACACGTTCCGCATTCTCGTGACCCCGGTCGGTCCGTACTTTAAGAGCGGCCTCAAGCCCGTCAAGCTGCGCGTTTCCGAGTATGACCGTGCTGCACCGCACGGCACCGGCAACATCAAGGCCGGCCTGAACTACGCCATGTCCCTTAAGCCCACGATGGAGGCCCATCGCGAGGGCTATGCCGAGAACCTGTATCTCGACTCCGAGTCCCGCACCTATGTCGAGGAGACCGGTGGCGCCAACGTCCTGTTCGTGAAAGAGGATGGCACGCTCGTCGTTCCGCAGTCGCACACCGACTCCATCCTGCCCTCTATCACCCGTCGTTCGCTCGTTCAGGTTGCTCAGGACCTGGGCATGACCGTTGACCAGCGCCCCGTCGAGTGGGCCGAGGTCAAGGCCGGCACCTTTGTGGAGTGCGGCCTGTGCGGCACCGCTGCCGTTATCTCCCCAGTCGGTGAGATCGACAACAAGGTCTACGGTGCCGATGAGACCGTGACCTTCCCGGCTGGCTACACCGAGATCGGTCCTGTGATGAAGAAGCTCCGCGAGACCCTGACTGGCATCCAGTCCGGTGCTGTCGAGGATAAGCACAACTGGGTTTACACCGTCGCGTAATTTGTCTTACGGATATGTCCGGCCCGAGGGCGACCTTCCTTTCCGGCGCGTCCTCGGACATGAAAGAGCCTCCGCTGCGCACTTCGTGCGGCGGAGGCTCTTTCGTCCTGCGGAGTGCGCCGGGAGGGAACTTGTTCTCTGCCCTGCGGGTTCGGCGATGTCGCAACGGGCAATGATTAATCTGAATAAAGATGGTGCGCGGCCTTTTAGGCCGCGCTTCTGCTTTGCTTCGCGCCATGTGGGGGCGGTGGCGACGTGCATTTTTGCGAGTATTCTGCAATCGAAGGCCCCTGCATACCGACCTCGGGCAAAAAATCGGGATTTCTCGATGTTTTCTACGGATGATGGGCGGGGTTATGGGCTGACAGCGTTTGATTTGCAGGGATATTCGCGGTCTTTGGCATTTATCGTGGCGCCCGAAGCTCTTGGTTATGTTGAATACTCCTAAAAATGCACGGCACTTAGAGGGGGACCTTTGCGAAAAGGGAAACCGCCCCGTCGAAGTATGCATTCGACGGGGCGGTTTATGCATTTGGCTGATTAAGGATGCGCTGTCAAACTACTAGAACTTGACGGTCGGGGCCTGGCGGGCTGCTTCGGCGGCCTCGAAGCCCTGGCGTTCCTTAAACTGGAAGATGCCGGCAAAGATGACAGCCGGGAACGTCTGAATGGCGTTGTTGTAGCTGAGCACGCAGTCGTTGTAGCTCTGGCGTGCATAGCTAATCTTGTTCTCGGTATCCTCGAGCGATGCCTGCAGCTGCGTAAAGTTGGTGTTTGCCTTAAGATCGGGATAGGCCTCGGCCACGGCGAAGAGCTGGCGCAGCGCACCGGTCAGCACGTTGTCGGCTTCCATCTTGGCCTCGGGCGTGGTTGCCTTGACGGCGGTGTTACGCGCGCTGATCACGGCGGAGAGCGTCTCCTGCTCGTGCTTGGCGTAGCCCTTGACGGTCTCGACCAGGTTGGGGATCAGGTCGTTGCGGCGCTGCAGCTGCGTATCGATGTTCTGCCAGGCGTTATCGATGCGGTTACGCTTGGTGACCATGTTGTTGTAGATGCCGGCGATGGCGCAGACAATCACAATGACAACAACGATGCCGATGATGACGGTAATCATGATGTCTCCGTTTCGAATGGCCGCGGCGGCATGCGCCAGCTGCCGTTGGTATAACGCTACTAGTATACCCGCAACGTTTTGCCGTGCCGAACTTTCCAGTAAGCGTTGTGTTTTCGTCGGGGTCGGCACCGGGGCAAAGCGCGCGAGGTACAGGTGTAAGATATGCGACAGATTGACGAGTGTTGTCTTTGCCCTGAGGATGGCGATACCAGTGGACCTTCGCATTAAGAAAACCTACCGCGCCCTTTTCGATGCCTTCACCGAGCTTCTCGAGGAGCATCGTTTTGAGGACCTGACGGTTGCCATGCTGTGCGACCGCGCCATGATTCGCCGCACGACGTTCTACAAGCACTTTCGCGACAAGAACGATTACTTTGCCTTTTATATCGATGGGCTCATGTCGGGCTTGCCGCAAAAACAGCCCGATGAGGCCGGCGTGGTGTCTGCCGAGGACGTGCGCGCGCTTCGGCACGCGATTTTGGACGATGCCATGGATTTGATTCTGACGCACGAGCAGCTCATGGATAACATTTTGGCAAGCAGCATGTCGGGTATGTTGACCAACGTTATTTGCGACCGCATTGCCCGCTCCATCCGCGAGCGTGTGATGAACGTGCTTGCCGAGGATGCCCTGGCCCCCGTGTCACTCGAGACGACGTCTGAGTTTGTCGCCGGCGGTATTATTCGACTTTTCACGATATGGTGGGAATCGGGCCACGATCTTGAGCGTCGACCTGAGATAGCCGACGTGGTCGATGCGCTGTTTGAGCGGACCATGACACCGGTGCATCACTAAGGTGGCGGAGAGAGGGGGATTCGAACCCCCGGAACGCTCTCGCGCTCAACGGTTTTCAAGACCGCCGCATTCAACCGCTCTGCCATCTCTCCGTGAGTCGTAATGATAGCATCGTTTTGAATTTGCAACAGGGAAGGCGAACGATGACGATCACCGAAATCGACGAGAAGTTCATGCGCGAGGCGCTGGCGGAGGCGCGAGCCGCCGCGGCGGTGGGCGAGGTGCCCATCGGAGCCGTAGTAGTGCGCGACGGCGAGATCGTCGCGAGGGCGCACAATCGGCGCGAGCTCGATCAGGACCCTTCGGCGCATGCAGAGTTCGCGGCCCTGTGCGCCGCTGCCCAGGCGCTTGGCCGCTGGCGCCTTTCCGATTGTACGGTCTATGTGACGCTCGAGCCATGCTGCATGTGTGCGGGGCTTATGGTTAACGCGCGCGTGGGGCGCTGCGTGTATGGCGCGGCTGATGCCAAGGCCGGCGCGCTGGGTTCGCTGTATGACCTGAATGCCGATTCGCGCCTGAACCATCGGTTTAACGTAACGGCTGGGGTCCTGGCGGATGAATGCCGCGAGCTGCTGAGTGGCTATTTTGGCGGTCTGCGCGGAGCGGGCGGCAGCGGCTGTGGCTGCGGTCCGAACCTTGAGGCGCATGCCGCCCACGCCGCGGCGCTTGCAGGTGCCGGTGAGGATGCTGGCATGGCGCTCAACTTTGGTCCTGCGTGCCGCCGGCCCCGCCGTGTGCTGTTGGCGATTGATTCCTTTAAGGGCAGCGTGTCGAGCGCGCAGGCGGAGGCGGCGGTTGCCGAAGGCGTGCGCCGCGTTTGGCCCGATGCCGAGGTGCGCACATTGCCGCTGGCAGATGGTGGCGAGGGAACGCTCGATGCCATCGCCGCATGCGGTGGCGAGCTCTCAACCTGCGATGTCGCAGGCCCCTTGGGCGACCGCGTGTCTGCCCGGATGCTGGTGGACGGCGAGCACGAGTCGGCTGTAATTGAGATGGCCGAGGCGGCCGGCATTGGGTATTCGCCTTGCACGGAGTCGGCGGCGCTGGCTGCTACAACCTATGGCGTGGGCGAACTGATGCTTCATGCGGTTCGCGCGGGTGCAAAGACTATCTATATTGGCTTGGGCGGCAGTGCCACCAACGACGGTGGCGCCGGCATGCTGCAGGCGCTGGGCGCGCGTGTGGTCGATGATCAGGGCTGCGATGTCGCCCCCGGTCTTGCTGGCCTTGAGCGGGTGGCGAGCGTTGATTTGGCGCCAGCGCTTCGGGCGCTGAACGGCGCGCGTGTCGTGGTGCTTTCTGATGTCGAGAACCCACTCGTGGGGCGCCGCGGTGCGCTGGCGGTGTTCGGTGGACAGAAGGGTCTGCCGGTGGATGATGCCGAGGCGCTTCACGGGTACGACGGTTGGATGGTCGGCTACGGCCGCCTGCTCGATACAGCGATTTTCGAGGCGCGGGCCCAGGGGTTGTTGCGCACACCCGAGGGTGCGCGGACATTTGGCTCGGTGCTCGGCGTGCCCGGCGCGGGCGCTGCCGGTGGCTTGGGCGCGGCGTTGCTGGCGCTCGGTGCGGAGCTGCGCTCGGGCGTGGAGACGGTGCTCGATCTCGTGGGGTTTGACGAGCGCGTGCGCGATATCGATCTGGTCATAACGGGCGAAGGCAATATGGACGAGCAATCCGCCTCCGGTAAGGCGCCGGTGGGTGTGGCTCGTCGTGCGAAGCGATATGGCAAGCCGGTGATTGCTGTCGTGGGCGGTCGCGCTGATAACCTGGATGCGGTGTATGGGCAAGGCATCGACCTTGTACTGCCGATTTGCCGCAAACCCATGGGCCTGGAACAGGCACTCGATCCGCAAGAAGCCACAACCAACCTCATCTGCGCCGGCGAAGCGGCCGCTCGATCCTACGACCTTGGCCGTATCTAAAACCCATCCCCTCGATAAGTCGCGGTGAAATACGGAGCGTTTTTGCCTTTAAGGGGCCAATTCAGTCCGTATTCCACCGCAACTTCGAGAATGGCCATTCGAGGTTGGCCGCCTTGTGCCTTGGGTCGGACCGTTTGCCACGAAATGCGACCATCTACTACGTTAAACCGGCCACCTTCGACCATCCCGGAATTTGCAAAAACAAAACCGCAGGTAGAAAGCTTGCCGATTTTCGAAAAAGCCGGCTATGGTTGACCCCTGCGGCCTAAACGTAGTAGATGGGCCCTTTCTGTGGTGCGGCACCAAGCCGGTCATTTTGGGATGGGACTATTTTGACTACTCATTGGCTGCTCTGGCAATCGGGCTGCAAAAGTAGTCAAAAAAGCTCCGTCCCAAATTAGCTACCTTGCTCTGGCGGGCGGGAGCAGGTAAGATATACCGAGCGCCTAGCGCGTTCGATGGGTTCGGATGACGACATGTTCCGAATCTGGTCAGGTCCGGAAGGAAGCAGCCATAAGGAGCCTCTGTCGGGCATCCGAATCCATCGAGCGCACGGGCGTTTTTTTGGTGCCGCGACATGGCCCGGCCGGCGGCGAGGTATTTGGTGTCTCGCTGGTCCTCGGCTTTGCCTGCGGGATCGCTCGACTACCAAGCGCCCTGCCGGCACTCGCGGGTAGCCGACCAAAACCGCCTGAAGGGTCACATTTATCTGATAATTGAATCCCTGGCGTTATACCGCTCGCTGGCGTTGCCAAAACATCGGCTGCTACATGCCTTAGGCGCTAGTGACCGTCGCCCTTACATCTGTAACGAGTTGCTTACGCATCTCCAGGGCTCGCCGTACTATCATGAATCAGATTGAAGAGAGATGATGATAGGGAGCGCCTATACATGATTGAGCTGCTCAGGCGTTTTGGTGGTAAGTTTCGCCGGTATATGGTGATTGGCCCTGCGTGCAAGCTGATCGAAGTGATCTTTGACCTGCTGACGCCGCTGGTGATTGCCCAGATGATCGATGAGGGCATTGGCTCCCACGACGTGAACGCCGTTATCCACCACGGCATAGTACTTGGCGCTATGGCCGTGATCGGCATTTCGTTTACGCTTGTCTGTCAAAAGATGGCGGCGCTGACCTCACAGGGCATGGGCACCGATATCCGTGGTGCGCTCTACCAGCACATTAATAAGCTGAGCTACGCCGAGCTCGACCGCTTTGGCACGCCGTCGCTCATCACGCGCATCACCAACGACGTCAACCAGGTGCAGCTGGCCGTGGCGCTGGGCGTACGCATGCTCATCCGCTGGCCCTTCTTGGCGGTGGGCTCTATGTGCGCGGCCCTTGCCATCGACCTTAAGCTCGGCATGATCTTTTTGATTTGCACGCCCGCCATTGGCCTGGTGTTTTGGTTTGTCATGGCGCGCTGCATTCCGTACTACAAGCAGCTGCAGGCAAAGCTCGACCGCATCGCGCTCATTTGCCGCGAGGGGCTTTCGGGCGCCCGCGTGGTTCGCGCCTTTGTACGCGAAGATCACGAGCGCGAGCGCTTTGCCCAAGCCGCCGATGACCAGGCCAATACCGCCATCGCGGTGGGCAAGCTCTCGTCAATCCTTAATCCCGTCACGTTTTTGGTGATGAACCTGGGCGTGTGCGCCATCCTGTGGGTGGGCGGCATCCAGGTCAACGTGGGCGAGCTTACGCAGGGCCAGGTCATGGCGTTTGTGAACTACATGACGCAGACCCTGACCTCCATCGTGTACGTCGCCAACCTGGTCGTGGTCTTTACCAAGGCGAGCGCGAGTGCTTCGCGTATCAACGAGGTGCTCAACTGCGAGCCGAGCATCACCGACGAGGGCAATCAGTCGGTTGCGCTGCCCAAGCCGAGCGAACTGGCGGGTGGCGCTGTTCCGGTCCCCGCGCTGAGCTTGAGCCATGCGAGCTTCTCCTTTGGCGCGGGCGCGGCAAATGCCGTCAACGATGTGACCCTGGAGCTCCCGCTGGGCAAGACGCTTGGCATTATCGGCGGTACGGGTAGCGGCAAGTCCACGCTCGTCTCGCTTATCCCGCGCCTGTACGATGCGAGCACCGGCAGCGTGAGCGTGATGGGCGCCGACGTGCGCACCTGGCCGCTCGACCAGCTGCGCCGTGTGGTCGCGACCGTTCCACAGCGCGCGTCGCTGGTGAGCGGCACCATCCGCAGCAACCTGACCTGGCGCGACGAGTCGGCGACCGACGAGGAGCTCTGGGCGACGCTCGACATGGCGCAGGCGAGCGAGTTCGTGCGCAACAAGCCCCAGGGGCTCGATGCCCCGGTCGAGGCGGGCGGCAAGAACTTTAGCGGTGGCCAGCGCCAGCGCCTGACCATCGCGCGCGCCCTGGTGGACTCGCCTCAGATATTGATCATGGACGACTCCGCCTCGGCACTTGACTTTAAGACTGATGCGGCGCTTCGCCATGCCATCCACGAGCGCAGCGTGTGTGGCGCTGCTGAGGGCGGGCTGCCGCTGACTACGGTGATCGTAAGCCAGCGCGTTTCGACCGTGCGCGACGCCGACATGATCTGCGTACTCGACCACGGCTCGGTTGCGGGCTTGGGCACGCATGACGAGCTGTATGCAAGCTGCCAGCTCTACCGCGAGATTTGCCAGTCGCAGCTGCGACGCGAGGAGCTCGAGGGCCAGCAGGGGAGCACGACGCCCACGCCCACCCCGACCGCCCCTGCATCCGTCTGCGCAAAGGAGGGCTGCTAAATGAATCCGTACACTTCCTCCGGTTCGGTCGCCACGATGACGGCTAACGTGTCCGGTAACGATAACCTCAACGACCTGGGCGACGGTCTGCGCCAGCCCGGCGATCCCGAGCGCTATCCCGTGGGTGCGGTGACCCGCCGCCTGATGGGCTACGTCCGTCCGCATCGTATCTCGTTTACGGCGTCGTTTGTGAGTGCCGCCGTCTCGGTGGTCCTGCAGCTCTACACACCCATCCTCATTGGCGAGGGCATCGACCTGATCGTTGCCGCGGGCCAGGTGGACTTCGATGCGCTGCTGCCGCTCGTTACCAAACTCGCGCTCGTCGTGGTGGGAGCTGCGGCCTTCCAGTGGCTGCAGGGCTACTGCGTCAACCGCCTGTCCTACGAAACGGTGCGCGACATGCGCGTGGAGGCGAGCGACAAGCTCAGTCGTATGCCGCTCAGCTTTATCGACAGCCACGCCCACGGCGACCTTATGAGCCGCGTGGTCAACGACGTCGACCAGGTGGGCGACGGTTTGCTGCAGGGCTTCACGCAGCTCTTCACCGGTGTTATCACCATCGCGGGCACGCTCGCGTTTATGCTCTCCATTAGCCTGACCATGACGCTCGTGGTGGTGCTCGTCACGCCGCTTTCCATTTTTGCAGCCGGTGCTATTGCCAAGCTCTCCAACAAAAGCTTTACGGCGCAGCAGCGTATTCAAGGGCAGCTCGGTGGTCATATCGAGGAGTACGTAGGCGAGCAAAAGCTTGTCGACGCCTTTGCCTATGGCCCCAACGCTCAGCAGCGCTTCGATGCCCTCAATGCCGAGCTCTACACCGCGGGCGAGCGCGCGCAGTTTATGGGTTCGCTCTCCAACCCCGGTACGCGTTTTATCAATAACATCATCTATGCCGTGGTCGCTGTGATCGGCTGCGTGGGCGTGATCACGGGCGTGCCCGCGGCGCTTACGGTGGGCGGCGTGCAGATCTTCCTGTCCTACGCCAACCAGTACACCAAGCCGTTCAACGAGGTCACCAACGTCATTACGCAGATTCAGACGGCGTATGCCTCGGCGCGCCGCATGTTTGCGCTGCTCGATGCGCGCGAGCAGGAGCCCGACGCTGTGGATGCCATTGAGCTCGCCTCCCCGAAGGGCGAGGTTTCGTTTGAGCATGTGGACTTTAGCTACGTGCCCGACCGCAAGCTGCTGCAGGACATCTGCATCGAGGCTAAGCCCGGCATGCGCTTTGCCCTGGTCGGCCCCACGGGCTGCGGCAAGACGACGCTCATTAACCTGCTGCTGCGGTTTTACGATATCGATGCCGGGCGCATCGTGGTCGATGGTCGCTCATCGCGTGACTACACGCGTGCGAGCCTGCGCCACGCCTTTGGCATGGTGCTGCAGGACACTTGGCTGTTCGAGGGCACGGTGGCGGAGAACATCGCCTACGGCTGTCCCGGCGCCACGCGCGAGCAGGTTATCGAGGCTGCCAAGCGCGCGCATGCGCACAAGTTTATCGTGCAGCTGCCGGGCGGTTACGATACGGTCATCGGCGAGGACGGAGGCACGTTTAGCCAGGGTCAAAAACAGCTGCTGTGCATCGCGCGCGTTATGCTCACTGACCCGGCGATTTTGCTGCTGGACGAAGCGACCTCGAGCATCGATACCCGCACCGAGCTGCAGGTGCAGGCGGCATTCGACGAGCTCATGGCCGGCCGTACGAGCTTTGTGGTGGCGCATCGCCTGAGCACGATTCGCAACGCCGACTGCATCCTGGTGATGCGCGACGGCCAGATTATCGAGCGCGGTACACACGACGAGCTGCTAGCGACAGGCGGCTTCTACGCCGAACTCTATCGCAGCCAGTTTGCCCAGTGAGCAAGCCCGTGGGGCAAATTAATCAATCGACAGACGGTGGTTTACATCTGTCACGTTAGTACTAAGATAGTCATCTAATAAATTGCATTAGTGGCTTTAGTTTTGGGGGAAACGAGGCAACGTGACTATGACGTGCTCTCTGGTGGTTAACAGCAAGAGCGGTAATACCAGGATGGT
Source organism: uncultured Collinsella sp. (assembly GCA_937950325.1). Taxonomy (GTDB): domain Bacteria; phylum Actinomycetota; class Coriobacteriia; order Coriobacteriales; family Coriobacteriaceae; genus Collinsella. Next base: position 21,243 of record CALFDJ010000061.1, on the reverse strand, counting down.
TTCGGGCGCGATCAAGCGCGCTCTGCAGGCTGCGGGTGTTGAGTTTGTCCATGCCGCGGCGTTGAGCGACGATGCGGATGCAGATCAGGTCGCGCTCGAGGCGCAGGGCGCCTGCGCGGCCGACACGGTGCTCGTCGGTTTTTGGTGCGACAAGGGCGCGTGCACGCCTTCGGTCGCGGCGTTGCTCTCCGCCTTGCACGGTAAGCGCGTGTTCCTGTTTGGCACCTGCGGCTTTGGGGCCGACCAGAGCTACTATCAGCAGATTATCGACCGCGTAACTTCCAATTTAGCTGGGGATGCCGAGCTTGCGGGCTGGGCGATGTGCCAGGGCAAGATGGGCCCCGCGGTCAAGCAGCGCTACGAGGCCATGCTCGAGCAAGATCCCGACAACGCCCGATTTAAGATGCTGCTCGACAACTGGGTTGCCGCGAAGGACCATCCCACCAAGGAAGATCTGGACAACATGGCTGCAGCCGCCAAAAAGGCCGTTTTGGGCGAGTAGCTTCGTCGTTCGCGGTCCTTCGTGCAAAGCAATACAAATGTGAAAGCCTCGAAATTCTCGAGGCTTTTTTCTTGACACTCATAGGCGCAACCGTGGCAAGCGTTTGGGGTGACATTTTCCATCACCCCGATGACGAGACCGTCCTGGACGACACACTCGCATGCGTTCGCTGGATGTATGCAGAGTGGGACGCACTTTCCGAATGGATGGGGTTTCGGAAAGTGCGTCCAGGAATTTGCCTTTGGAGTGGGATGCAGTTTCCAGTTGAGGGCTCTGGCGGAAAATGCGACCCGGAATTTGTGATCGGAGTGGGATGGAGTTTCCCAACGGGGCCGTAAGCGGAAACTGCATCCCATTCCGGACATGGGACTGCGGACACGGTTTCCGGATGCAAAAAGGCCACATGACGTGGCCTTCAACTTATATATGTTCAGCAGATGTCCCCATGACAAGCCGCGTTTCAACACCGAGGCGTCTGCCCGGCGGCGCGGAATGTAAGGTTCATCGCGAGTTCCGCACGAGCCGGAGAGCACTTAATGTGCTCTCCGTGCGAGCAGGACTGTCCGAGCAGGGAACCTTACGTTCCGCGCCGCCGGGCAGACGAACCAGTTAAGACGCGCCGCTACTTGATCTTGGTCGTACCCGGTGCCAGGTTGGGGTCGGTTTCGTTGGCCTCGGTCTGGAAGTGCTTGGTGTAGACGTTCTTGCCGTCGCGGAACATCTCGTAATACTGCATCTTGGCGTAATCCTCGCGCGCCTTGGTTGCGGCTGCGGCAGCGGCGTCGTCACCGGTGACGTTGGAGGAGAGTGCCCAGCGCAGGCTGGCGTCCTCGTAGCCCACGGAGTTGATGGCGGGCAGCGACTCGCGCAGCGTCATGTGCGCCTTCTGGTAGTCGGTCAGCGGGGCGCCGATCAGCTGCATAAGCTGCGTGGACAGGTAGTTGGTGGACAGGTCGTCGACCTCGCTCGTCTGGTCGCAACCAGCAACGTCGTAGTTAGCCCAAATGATGTAGTCGGTCTGCCACAAGCGCTCCTGGTGGGTGGCGTCGTCCTCGCCGGTAAACCACTTATCGTTGAATTTGGACGGGAAGAACGGCTGATGGTCGCCCCAGAACACCACGACCACCTTGCGGTCGAGTTTGCTCAGGGCGTTGAGGAAGTAACGCAGCGCCTGGTCGGACTGCTCGATGCACGAGACGTACTCGTCGACATCGGAGAGCGTGCCGTCCTCGATGGTCTTGGCGTCTAGGTCGGTCGTGTCGATGTTCAGGTGCATCTGCTTGTCGACCGGCAGCAGGCCCGTATCGTAGCCCGAGTGGTTCTGCATGGTCACGTCGAAGATAAACTGCGGATCGGCGTTCTGGTCGAGCAGCTCAAGAATCTTGTCGTAGGTAGCCTGGTCGGTCACCATGCCGCGCAGGGTGTCGGCTCCCTGGAAATCGTTGATAGACAGGAACTGGTCAAAGCCAAAGTCCTTGTAGACGTTCTCGCGGTTCCAGTTGGTCGCGTGGTTGGGGTGCATGGCCGTGGTGGAATAGCCGAGCGATTTGAACTGCTCTGCCAGATTACCGGTCGTTTCCATGTTGTAGATGGTGTAGGGGTACACGCCCGAGCCCAGGTTGGCCATAGAGTTGCCGGTCATAAACTCAAACTCGGTATTGGCGGTACCGCCGCCGTAGGCGCTCACGTAGAGCTTGCCGCGGCTGAGGCAGTTGGACAGGCTCTTAAAGTACTGCGGGCCCTCGTAGCCGGCGCGCATGTTCTGGTAGATCGACAGATCCGAGAAGGTCTCGTTCATGATGGCGATGACCGTGGGCTTCTCGCTATCGAACTGCTCCTTTGCGGCGGCGCGCTCGTCGCTCTTGGCCGCGTCGGACTTGTCGTAGGCCTTGGCGTACTTTTTGAGCGTGGCCTTGGCATCGTCGACGGAGTAGTCGGCGGGTTTGGGCGGCTTGATGGACTGCGCTGCACTAATAAAGGCGGGCAGGTAGCCCTCGCGCCAGTAGCTCTCGAGCGGGCGCCAGGTGTAGACGGTGATGCCGAGGGTGTTGTAGTAGTCGATAAGCGTGACGTGCGCGGTCACGCCGCCCAGGCACAGCACGGCGACGAGCAGATTGGTGAGCAGCATGCGCTTGGCGTTGGCGGCGCCCTTCTGACGGTGCGGTGCCACCAGGCCGGCGTACTCGCACAGCAGCATGGCGATGGCGGTAAAGCCCATGGACAGCACGCAGAACAGTGAGATCGAGAAGGTGTAGCCGGTGCCGGCGACCGCGGCGGCGGTGGAGATGGCCGAAAGGTCGCCCGGCTGGATGGGCATGGATTTAAACGTGATGACGAAGAACTCGGCAATGCCCAGGACAAAGAGGGCAAAGGCCAAGACCGCGGGGGCTGCGCCGTGGCGCTGGAACAGGAAGAACAGGCCGACCATGAGCGTGGTGATGATGGCCCACTCGAGCAGGATGCACAGGGGGTAGACCCAGGTAAAGTCGTGGTTGGACGAGACCTCCATGCCCAGCAGCGCAAAGACGCCGGCGAGCAGCAGGCACAGGACGGCGGCGACGAGCGGTTTACCCACAAAGGCTCCGCGCAGGCGGGCGAGCTTGCCGGTGGGGGCGGGGGCGTCGGGCCCGGCGAACGCAAAGACGCGCGGGGCGATGCGGTCGCGGGCGATGCTGGCCCAAGCGCAGCCGGTGAGGATGGCGTTGGTCAGGATGAGCATCACGAAGGCGAGCGGCTCGTTCTGCGCGACGAGGCCAATAGCGCCCCAAATGGTCAAAAAGAGCTGGAACAGGCCGAAGGCGACGCTCCACCCAAGAGCGCTTTTGGCAACGGTGCCCGACTGAGCGCGAATGGCCTTGGCCTCGCGCAAAACAAGGTAGACGGTCGCCGCAAGACCGACGAGCGAGATGGCGGCAGCGAACATGCTGAGACTCCTCACAAACTAAAACATACGAAAGCGGGGGTTTACCCGATTGTTACCAAGATATGCGCCGCAATTGGTGTCTGCGCACAACAACCAGCCATATTAACGCGCACGTGTGGCGGTGTGGCGCAATGTAGTGGCGACCTGCGCGATAATGGACGGGAATTACACGGAAACGTAAAGGCTTCTTAAAGAATTAGCGAGGATGAGGCGATGAACGAGCAGGTTTGCACCAAGGCTGTGGATACGTGTGGCTATCCGGTCGAGACCACGGGCAATGCGGTGCTGGACACGTTGGAGCACCGTTCCTCCACGCGTGCCTTCGCGCGTGATGACGACGATCGTCCCGTGGCGGTGACCGACGAGCAGCGGGCGGCGATTCTGCATGCGGCGAGCCGTGCGCCGTCGGCAGGCGCCATGATGATGTATTCCATCGTGAGCATTCGCGAGCAGGCTACGCTGGATCGTCTGGCCGACCTGTGCGACCACCAGCCCATGATCGCCAAGGCGCCCTGGGCACTAATATTTGTGGTCGATTATGCCAAGTGGATCGATCTGTTTGAGCACGTGGGCTGCTTTGAGCCCGAGTTTGTCGAGCGCACGGGTAAGGCGTCCCGCCGCGCGCCGGGTTTGGGCGACTTTGCCATCGCGGCCCAGGACGCCGTGATCGCCGCGCAAAACGCCGTGGTTGCCGCCGAGGCTCTGGGCCTGGGGAGCTGCTATATCGGTGATATCGTCGAGAATGCCGAGGAAGTTGCCGAGCTGCTGGACTTGCCGCCCTATACCATGCCGCTGTCGATGCTCATCATCGGCACGCCCCGTAAGGAGCGTCCGGCCATTGCGCATCCTGTGGTGAACCTGGTGCACGAGGAGCGCTACTGCCGCGCCGATGCTGCGACCATGGACGCGCAGGTGGCCGAGATGGACGCGATGTTTCGCCCGCATGCCCGCGAGGTGGGCGAGCGCGTGGTGGATATCTACACCCGCAAACACACGAGTCCCTTTATGGCCGAGATGAGCCGATCCATGGAATGGTGGTTCAAAAACTGGCTTGGAAAATGACGAATGTGACAAAGGGACAGTTCCTTTGTCACATTCCATATCGCGGCGGTGGCCTAAAGGCCGTATAAATGTTTATCTAGCTGGGAAACAGTGCATTAAAACATGGACCGATTACCTATAATCCCTTCGAACATTAAAGTTGGGAGGAAACCGGCTTATGGAACAAAAGGCCAAGGAGGCAGCCTCGCACGCTGCGATTCCTGTGAGCATCTCGGCGATGCTCGTCACGCTGGGCGTGGTGTACGGCGATATCGGCACCAGTCCTATGTATGTAACCAAGGCGCTCGTTGCCGGCAACGGCGGCATCGGAAGCGTCACGGAGGAGTTCGTGCTCGGCGCGCTCTCCCTTGTCGTGTGGACGGTCACGCTGCTGACCACCATCAAGTATGTGCTCATCTCGCTGCGTGCCGATAACCATGGTGAGGGCGGCATCTTTGCCCTGTACAGCCTGGTCAAGCGCTGCGGCAAGTGGCTTATCATCCCCGCCATGCTGGGTGGCGCCGCGCTGCTCGCCGACGGCATCCTGACGCCGGCCGTTACCGTTACCACGGCCATCGAGGGCCTGCGCACCATCCCGGCGGTCCATGCCGTGCTGGGCGATGACCAAGGCCGCGTCGTCGCCATTACGCTCGCCATCATCATCGCGCTCTTCTTGGTACAGCGCATCGGTACGGCCAAGATCGGTCACGCCTTTGGCCCCATCATGACGCTGTGGTTCCTGTTCCTGGGCGGCACGGGTCTGTTCTTTGTCTTCCAGCACCCCGCCGTGCTGCTGTGCCTCAACCCGGTGCGCGGCATCGCCTTTTTGCTGAGCCCCAACAACCACGCGGGCATCATGATTCTGGGCAGTTGCTTCCTCGCCACCACCGGTGCCGAGGCGCTCTACTCCGACATGGGCCACGTCGGCCGCGGCAACATCTACGCTACCTGGCCGTTCGTTAAGTGCTGCCTGCTGCTTTCCTATATGGGCCAGGGCGCTTGGCTTATGAACAACGCTGCCAACCCCGAGCTCATGGGCATTGCCGACCTCAACCCGTTCTACCAGATGCTCGCCCCGGGCCTGCGTCCCTTTGCCGTAGGCCTTTCCACCGTTGCGGCCATCATTGCCTCGCAGGCGCTCATCACCGGCGCATTCTCGCTGGTGTCCGAGGCCAGCCGTCTGGACCTCATGCCGCACATGCAGGTCTTCTACCCTGCCGAGACCAAGGGCCAGCTCTACATCCCCATGGTCAACAACGTCATGCTTGTCGGCTGCGTCATCGTGGTGCTGCTGTTCCAGAACTCGGCGCATATGGAAGCCGCGTACGGCCTTGCCATTACGCTGACTATGATGTGCACCACGCTGCTGCTCTTCTTCTACCTGCACGAGGAGCGCAAGCTCAAGGTTGCTCCGTGGATCTTCGCGGCCTTCTTCCTTTTGCTCGAAGGCTTCTTCTTCGTGAGCTCGCTCACCAAGTTCTTCCACGGCGGCTATTTCACCATCCTCATGGCTGCACTCATCATGGGCATTATGGTGTGCTGGTACAACGGCACGGCGGTCGAGCAGCGCCAGTTTACGCTGCTGCCGCTGCGCAGCTACCTGCCGCAGCTCAAGCGCCTGCGCGACGACGACCGTTACGAGCGCATGAGCGACAACGTCGTGTACCTGACCAAGGACACCCATACCGACTACATCGACCGCGATATCGTCTATTCGATCTTGGACAAGCATCCCAAGCGCGCCCGCGCCTGGTGGTTTGTGAATGTCGAGACCATGGACGAACCGCACACCTTTGCCTATTCGGTCGAGACGTTCGGCACCGACTACGTGTTCCGCGTGCATCTGTACCTGGGCTACAAGATCAACCAGCGCGTCAATGCCTACCTGCGTCAGGTCGTTCAGGACCTGGCTGCCACCGGCGAGCTGCCGGCGCAGACGCATGACTACTCGGTCTACAAGGATCCGGGCAACATCGGTACGTTCAAGTTCGTCCTGATTCGCAAGCTTCTGGCGCCCGAAAGCGATGTGGAGCCGAGCGAGCGTACGGCCATCACGCTCAAGTACATCATCCGCCGCGCCGCCGGCACGCCTGCACGCTGGTACGGCCTGGAGAACTCCAACGTGAGCTTTGAGTACGTGCCGCTGTTCACCAAGTTCAAAGCCGTGAATAAGATGCAGCGCTTGGCCCCCAACGAGCGGCCGTAGACGTCGGCGGCTACACGGAGTTGGTTTTTGATGGATAAGCATGAGGCCGGGGAGGCAAACATGGATGCAAAGGCGCTCGATGGCCGCGAGGCGGTGGTCGAAATGGTGCGTGAGGCGCGTGTCGACGCCGCCGAAGATCGGTTCCTTACGAACCGTGCCAACATGGATATGGCCGATCGCGTAATTTCGATCGTGGCACTGGTATTTGGAGCGGTGTGCGTGTGTGCCCTGCTCGCGCACGTGCTATTTGTCTAGCGACCGCCGGTTGCAAAGGCTATACACTTGGAACCACCACAAGGGAAACCACCACAAAGGTGCCTGTCCCTTTGTGGTGGTTTTTGTTTTTGAGAGAGGGGCGGGGCACTGATGGACGTCCGTACGGACGGCGATATTGCCGATAGCTTTTGGTGGCGGCGCACAACGCTGACGCGCCGCACTCCTCTGTATGACGCCTGCGTATCGGTGGGGCTGCTGGTCGCGGCGACGATTGTGGGCGCGCTGCTCGACCATCCGGGTCTCGCGCCGAGCATCATGATCGTCTATGTGTTCGCCGTTCAGCTGTGCGCATTCTTTACCTGGAGTCGCCTGTATTGCTTGCTGAGCTCGGCTGCCGCCGTGGCGCTCTACAACTTCTTGTTTGTCGACCCGCGCTACTCGCTGTCGCTTATCGACCGCGGCTATCCCGGCATGTTCTTCATCATGTTCGTGGTCTCGCTTGTATCGAGCTCGATTGCGTTGGCCCTGCGCCGTGCCTTGGCACAGGCTGCCGCCAGCGACCGTCGCACGCATATGGTGCTCGAGACCAACCGCATGCTACAGCGGTGCGCCGACGAGCAGCAGATCGTTCACGCCATGGCAACGCAGCTGGCGCGTCTTTCGGGCTGTCCGGTCGTGTGGTACAGCGCCGACGCCGAGGGCGATGACCTGCTGCCGCGTGCGACATACACGGCCGTGGGCGATGCCGCACCGGTGCACGAACTGGCGCCGCAGATGCCGCCGCGGCTCTCGGCATCCGCCTATGTGGGAACGCCGCTCGACGCCACGTTTGGCGGCTCGGCGTTTTATGGCATCTACCTGACGGTTCGCACAGGCGACGGCTTCGCGCGCTCGGGCGACCCCGCCTCGGTGGTGGGCGTGCTGGCTATCGTTGCCGAGCCCGACGTGCTGACGCACGAGGAGCGAACACTTGCCGATGCCATCGTGAGCGAAGGCGAGCTGGCACTCGATCGCGCCCGCGCCATGGAGGCCCGCGAGGAGGCGGCGGTGCTCGCCAAAAACGAACAGCTGCGCGCCAACCTTCTGCGCTCCATCTCGCACGATCTGCGTACGCCGCTCACCAGTATTTCGGGCAATGCCGATGTCCTGCTCGATCAGGGCTCGACCGGCACCGCGGTGCTCGATGCCCAGACGCGCCGCGGCCTGCTCCTTTCCATTCGCTCGGATGCGCTGTGGCTCAACGCCACCGTCGAGAATCTGCTCGCCATCACCAAGCTCGAGGGTGGCGGTATGCGCCTGTCGACCACGCTCGAGCTCATGGACGATATCGTCGAGGAGGCGCTGCGCCACGTGAACCCTGCCGTGCGCGAGCACGACCTTAAGGTGGTGGCGTGCGATGAGCCGGCGCTCGTCAACGTCGATGCGCGCCTGATGGTGCAGCTGGTGGTCAATCTGGTGAACAACGCCATCACCTATACGCCCGCAGGCTCGCATATCATGATTTCGATTAGCGTCGACGATGGACGCGTGGCGTGCTCGGTGGCCGATGACGGCCCGGGCATTGCGCCCGAGGACCGCGAGCGAATCTTTGAGTCGTTCTACACCGCCAACCACGGTCTTGCCGACAGCCATCGCAGCGTGGGCCTGGGTCTTTCGCTCTGCCGCTCCATTGCGCTGGCGCATGGCGGTAGCATAGAGGTTGCCGCGGCGGACCCGCACGGCTCGGTCTTTACGATTGAGCTTCCCGTCGCCGACGTTTCGTTTGATAAGGAGTAGCGCCGTGCCGAACTCTGCCGTAAAACCGCTCATCTTGGTCGTTGAGGACGACCCTGCCGTTCGCAATCTTATTGTTGCCGCGCTCGAGGCGCACGGCTTGCGCCATATGGCCGTGGAGACCGCCCATGCCGCCATCGCCGCCGCCTCGTCGCAGACGCCGAGCATTGTGCTGCTCGATCTGGGCCTGCCCGATATGGACGGCGTCAAGGTGGTGGAGTCGGTGCGCGCATGGTCGGGCATGCCGATTATCGTGGTCTCGGCGCGCAGCGAGGATGCGGACAAAATCCGCGCGCTCGATGCCGGTGCCGACGACTATCTGACCAAGCCGTTTTCGGTCGAGGAGCTGCTCGCGCGTATTCGCACGACGCTCAGGCGCCTTTCGTATGCGCAAACGGGCGGTGTTGCCTCCGAGGGCTCGTTCGATACCGGTGAGCTGCATATCGATTTTGATGCCGGCATCGCCACGATGGATGGCGAGGAACTGCATCTGACGCCGATCGAGTATAAGCTCCTGTGCCTGCTGGCACACAACGCCGACAAGGTACTGACGCACCAGTTTATCCTGCACGAGATTTGGGGCACGGCAACTAAGAGCGACCTGGCGAGCCTGCGCGTCTTTATGGGCACGCTGCGCAAGAAGATTGAGTCCGACCCCGCGCATCCGCGCTATATCCAAACGCACGTGGGTATCGGCTATCGCCTGGTCACCCAAGGGTAGGACGGCGTCCGCCATCCCACTATGAGTTGCGGTGAAATACGGTCTATATTTGCCTAATTCCAGGTAAAACAGTCCGTATTCCACCGCAACTTTGTTATTTGCCCTTGGGCTTGCTGGCGTAGAACTTCTTCTTTTTGGACTTGCCGGCAGGGGAGGGTTTGCCGGCAAAGTTTGATTTGCCGTTGCCGGCCTGCGTGGGCGCGGGCGCTGCTGCACGAGGCTTGCGCGCCTCGGGGTTGCGCAGCTCCTCGGTTCGCTCGGCAATCTCCTCGGCGCTAAAGCCGACCTCGGCCATGGCGTCCTCGATGGGCAGTCGGCGCACGATATAGCAGTGGTGCACCTTCTGGTTGCGCGCGAAGTCCTCGGGGATGGTCTGTGCCGTAATGTCCTCCAGCACGACGCCCGCGCGCGCGAGCTTGCGCGTTTCGGGGCGGAAGCCGCGCAGGTTGCAGCTAAAGATGGCATGTCCGCCCTGTGCAAGCAGGCGAGATACGCCGGCCAAAAGCTCAACATGGTCGCGCTGGACATCCCAGGTGCGGCGGCCCATCTTGGACGAGTTCGAGAACGTGGGCGGGTCGACAAAGATCAAGTCCCAGCGGTTGCGCGTCTGGCGCTGGTCGCGAATCCAGGCGAGCACGTCGTCGCGCACAAAATGATGCTGCGGACCAACAAAGCCGTTCTGGCGCATATTGCGCTCGGCCCAGTCCAGGTAGGTGTTGGAAAGGTCGACTGTCACGGTTTCCTCGACGCCGCCGTCGGCCGCATAGCAGGTGGCGGTGCCGGTATAGGCGAACAGATTGAGGAAGCGGCGTGCCTGTTTGGCGTGTTCGCGCACCAGGTTGCGGGTGACGCGGTGATCCAGGAAGATGCCCACATCCAGGTAGTCGTCAAAGTTGACGGCAAAGGTGAGCCCGCCTTCTTCGATGAGCGGCAGACGCCGGCGCGCGATGTTGGCGCGCTCGCCCGATCCGCCCTTGCCGGCGCCCTGCTTGCCGTACTGCGAGCCGCCACGCGAACGCATGCGGGCCTTGGCGTGCACATGCTCGGCCGGAACATCAAGGATGCGCGGCGCGATGGCCAAGATGTCGAGCATGCGGGCCTGGGCCAGCGCGGGGTCGATGGTCTTGGGCGCGGCGTATTCGGCGATGACGAGCCAGCGGCCCGGCGTCTGCGGGCAACCCTCGTACAGGTCGATGGCAGCGGAGTAGTCGGGCAGGTCGGCATCGTAGACGCGATAGCAGCTCACGCCCTCGCGCTTGGCCCACTTGCGGCGCAGACGGGCATTCTTGCGCAGGCGGTTGGCGAACTGCTCGGACTCCGGGATGAGCACGGGCAGCGGCTTGCCGTCGCCCAAGTCGAGCGTGGCGGCAGGTTCGGGCATGGAGGAAGCGGCGGCTTCGTCGTTGGCTTCGTTGGCATCCGCAACCTCGGCCTCGGTATCCGCGCTGGTCGCAGCCTCAAACGCCGCGGCGGCCTGGTCGAGCGAGGGCCAGACTTCGACGGTCGCCTCCTCGTTGTTGGGCATGACGGCGATCGAGCGCTCGGGCTCGGCGTGGAGCGCGCGGGCCAGCAATCCGTCGCGGGTGAGCGCGGCGACCGGCGCCGCGGCAAGCTCGGGCGCGCGGCGCAGCTCACTGACGAGCGTCATGGTGTCATGCATGAGCGAAAGCGGTGTCTCGGTCGTATCTGCGACCACGGCGGCACCGGCGACGGCGCCCGCATGGTCCAGCACGGTGGCGGACTTGGCGGCGCAAAAATCAACAAAGCGCTTGTAGCCGGCACATTTGACCATGCGCTCGGCGGTCTTGCGGGCGGCGGGGTCAACATCCACGGCCACGATGCGTACCTGGCGCTCGCGTGCTGCCGCCTCGCGCTCGCGTGCCTCGGCAAGCAGCTGCTCCCACAGAGCGGCGTCGTGCAGCTGCCAGCCCTCAAAGCCCCAGCGCTCGCGTGCGGCGCCCGGGGCGCGGTCGGTCAGAATGTTTACGGCTTCCAGCAACAGGCCGCCGCCGGCGCACGAGGCATCGATTAGCGTGGGAAGGGCTTCGTTCTCGTAATCATCGGCCGTCAGCTCGCGCTCGCACAGTGCGGTCCAGCCGGCCTGCGCCAGCACCAGGGCGGCGTAGTCGGGGCGCAGCACGTGCGCGCCCTCGCCGGCGCGGGTCGCTGCGGGCGGCAGGCGTTTGAACAGCGGGTCGCCCGAAAGGTCTAGGCTAATGCTTGCGCGGCGCTGACGCAGCGAAAGCAGCAGGTGAACGTCGGGATCGGCGGCATCGACGTCGGCACGACGGCCCGTGGTCTCGGCCAGACGGTCGCACAGCGCGTCCTTGGCGCGCAGGGCCGAGAAGCGCGTGTTGCGCAGCTGCTCGGTCACGCCGCGGGCGGTGATGGCGATGGTGGCGCCGGGACGGATGATGGTCTCCCAGGTGATGTCGTAAACGCTATCGTACAGCTCGTCGGCATCCTGCGTCTCAAAGCGCCCGAGCACCGCAAACACGCGGCTCGCTAGGCGCGACCACAGACAGGCGCGGTAGCCTTCTTCGAGCTCGCCCTCAAATGTAGCGCGGCCCTTCAGCCGGCGAACATGCGAAAGCCCGAGGCGTTTAAGCTCATCGGCGAGTGCGGACTCAAAGCCCTCGGGGCAGCTTGCGTAAAATTCCATGGGTGACCTCTCTGGTTGCGTCGCTCCATTATATGATGGATACTTCGTTTACTCTCGCCCCCGAAAGGAACCCATATGATTGATGCGTGCCCCGATTCCGCCGTGCTCTTTTTTGACGTGGACGGCACGCTGACGTCGTTCGATCCCGACGATATGACCGATAAGGACTTTTCGGCGGTTCGTCCCTCGCAGACGGTGGTTGAGGCGTTCCGTGCACTGCGCGATGCAGGGCACAAGGCATTTATCTGCACGGGCCGCCCCCTGTGGCTCATCGCGGACAGCTTGCGTGCGCTCGACCCCGCGGGCATCGTTGCCATGGCAGGCGCCACGCTCGAGGTCGAGGGCCGCGTGGTGCACGAGGACTGCTTTGACGAAGACATTGTTGCGGAGCTCGCTCGCCGTATGGCCGCGGCAGGGATTGAGGCCTTTTTCGAGACCAACGTGGCTACTTTTGCCCTGGAACCCGCGGGTGTTGAGCAGTCGTCTCTGATTGGCACTTCTGTGGCGCACAGCACCGAGGAGATGCGCGTCGACGGCAGTCTGCGCGTGGGCAAGGTAGGCATCGTCGCGAGCGACCTGGCTCGCGTAGCCAACGATGATGGCTTTATCGATCGCGAGTTTGAGCTGTGCAACACCGGTGGTCAGAATCGCGAGCTGAGCCCCAAGGGCATTGACAAGGGCGTGGGCGTGGCGCGAGCACTGGCGTATCTGGGCCGCGAGGGAAATGCGCGCACCTTTGGCTTCGGTGATTCGGGCAACGACCTTGGCATGCTCGCTGCCGTCGAGACGGCTGTCGCCATGGGCAACGCCATGCCTGAGGTCAAGGCGGTCGCCGACTACGTGACCGACGATGTCGCACACGACGGCACCGTCACAGCGATGCAGCATTTCGGCCTCATCTAATGACTCTCGCGTTCTGACGTTTGCTCAAACTGCGACTCTTTGCTTTTGCATGCTCAATCGATTTATCAATCCAAACACTGAGGTGTTTATACCGTTCGCCGAGAAGATAAAAAACCGCAGTTCACGCCTTGATAAACGTAGGTAAAGTGTTTAGCAGTTTAACGCCCATGTGCAAGCGAAAGGAATCAGGCAGATGGCAATCAAGGTGTTCGCTGACGGTGCAAACCTCGAGGGCATGCTCGACATGTACGAGAACGGCAACGTTCAGGGTTTCACGACCAACCCGTCCCTTATGAAGAAGGGCGGCGTGACGGATTACCGCGCGTTTGCCAAGGAGGTCCTGGCCCACATCACCGATGTGTCCGTCTCGTTTGAGGTCTTTGCCGACGACGTCGAGACCATGGAGGTCGAGGCGCGCGAGATCGCTACCTGGGCCGAGAACGTCTACGTCAAGATTCCGTGCGTGACCACCAAGGGCGAGTCCACCGCCGAGCTGGTCCGCAAGCTTTCGGCCGATGGCATCAAGGTCAACGTCACCACTATCTTTACGCCCGAGCAGGTCGACGAGATGGTCGAGGCCGTTGACGCCGAGACGCCGTCCATCATCTCGCTCTTTGCCGGCCGTATCGCCGATACCGGCGTCGACCCCATTCCGTTTGTGACGGAGTCGGTCAAGAAGGCCGCCGCCAAGCCCAACTGTGAGGTCCTGTGGGCGTCCACGCGCGAGCTCATCAATATTTACCAGGCCGAGGCCTGCGGTTGCCAGATCATCACGGTGCCCAACGGCATCCTGGCCAAGCGCAAGAACATCGGCCGTGACCCGTACGAGGTCTCGCTCGACACCGTGCGCGGCTTTGCCAAGGATATCGCCGCTTTGGGCTTCCATATTCTGCCGTAGCGCGAACACCGACTGTACCGTGGGCTGTTCGCCCCGGCCTTTCCTTTCCCTATCGCTCACGCGCTCCGCGAGGGTCGCGCTAGGCAAAGGAAAGGCCGGGGCTGCCGGTACGAGCTTGCCAGTAGGTTCTGAGCTGAATAAGACTTAGCTGGTGCTGCCTCTTTGATGGGGCGGCACCATTTTTGTTGCGGTATCTGCAAGTTTTCCCATTGGGTGAGAAAAACTTGCAAGTTCGACGATGGACAGCGGTGGTTCGTCCTTTGCTGTTACTTGCCCTGTACCATGGTGAGCGAGATCTTCTTGCGGTCGCGATCGACCTTTTCGACCCACACCTTGACCGTGTCACCGACGCGCACCACGTCGCTCGGGTGCTTGACAAAGCGGTTGGCCAGCTTGGAGATGTGTACGAGGCCGTCCTGGTGCACGCCCACGTCGACGAAGGCGCCAAAGTCCACAACGTTGCGCACCGTGCCCTTGAGTTCCATGCCGGGCTCCAGGTCGTCGATGGAAAGCGCCGAGCGGCTAAAGACCACCTCGGGCGCGTCGTCGCGCGGGTCGCGGCCGGGCTTTTTGAGCTCGTTGACGATGTCGATGAGCGTGAGGGTACCGCAGCCCAGGTCGCTTGCCAGCGCCGAGATGCTGCCCAGGCGGCGCTCGATGTCGGGCACGCCGCCACGGCTGAGCTCGCTGGCTTTAACGCCGGCGCGCTCCAGGACGGCCGTGGCCACCTCGTAGCTTTCGGGGTGGACGCTCGTCGCGTCGAGCGGGTTCTTACCGCCGCTGATGCGCAGGAAGCCCGCGGCGTTGAGGTATGCCTTGGGCCCCAGTTTGGGGACCTTCTTAAGCTGGCGGCGATCGGTAAAGGCGCCGTTTTCCTCGCGGTAGGCCACGATGTTCTTGGCTACGCTCGGCGTAATGCCCGAAACGTATCCCAGCAGGCTCGCACTCGCGGTGTTCACGTCGACGCCCACGCGGTTGACGACGTCCTCCACCACGTGGCCCAGGGTGCGCGAGAGCTCGGCCTGGTCAAGGTCGTGCTGGTATTGGCCCACGCCGATGGACTGGGGCGGAATCTTGACGAGCTCTGCCAGCGGGTCCTGCAGGCGACGGCCCAGGCTCATGGCACCGCGCACGGTGACGTCCAGGTCGGGATACTCCTGGCTTGCGAGCTCGGAGGCGGAGTACACCGACGCGCCGGCCTCGTTGACGATGGTGTATCGCAGCCCGGGCGCCTGCTCGGCAATGAACTCCGAGACGACTTCCTCAGTCTCGCGACTGGCGGTGCCGTTGCCGATGACGATGGTGTTGACACCGTCCTTTTTGACGAGGCGAGCGAGCTCGCGCTTGGTGCCGGCGACGTCGTGGCGCGGCTTGGTGGGGTAGACCACGCCGTGGTCGAGTAGCTTGCCGGTCTCGTCCATGACGGCGACCTTGCAGCCGGTGCGGTAGCCCGGGTCGAGCGCGAGCACGCGGGCGCCACGGACGGGGCGTGCCGAGAGCAGGCCCTCGAGATTCTTGGCAAAGACGTTGATGGCCTCGGTCTGTGCACGGACAGTGAGTTTGGCGCGGGCCTCGCGCTCCAGCGAGGGGGCCATGAGGCGCTTGTAGCCGTCGGCGATAGCGGCGTCAAAGACGGGCGCAAACACGCCCTGGCGACGGGGCCAGCGGCTGCCGAGGCGTGCCGTGGCAGCAGTGCCGTCGACGTTCACGCGCACGCGGAGCTTGCCCTCGCGCTCACCGCGGTCGATAGCCAGCACGCGGTGGTTGGGTATACGGCGCAGCGGCTCGCCGAAGTTGTAGTAGGGCTCGTAGGGAGTCTTCTCGGCGGGGTCGGTGGCCTCGACGACGATGTCGGCGGTGTTTTGCGTAAAGGCGCGCAGGTCGGCGACGTTCTCCGGGTCCTCGGCTACCGTCTCGGCCACGATGTCGGCGGCACCGGCGAGCGCCTTCTCGGGCGTGTTAAAGCCGGCCTCCTCATTGACGTATGCCGCGGCGGCGTCGAGTGCGCTGCCCTTGGCCGAGGCCTGCATGATGATCATGTTGGCGAGCGGCTCCAGGCCGGCCTCGCGGGCCTTCTGCGCGCGGGTCATGCGCTTTTTACGGTAGGGCTTGTAGAGGTCCTCGACACGCTGGAGCTGCGTGGCCTCGCGAATCTGCTGCTCGAGTTCGGGCGTGAGCTTGCCCTGGGCGTCGATGAGCAGAATGACGTCCTCTTTGCGCTGCTCAAGATTGCGCAGGTAGGACAGGCGCTCGTCGAGGGCGCGCAGGGCGACGTCGTCCATGCCGCCCGTGGCTTCCTTGCGGTAGCGCGAGATAAAGGGGATGGTGTTGCCCTCGTCGATGAGCTTGACGGCTGCCTCGACATTGACGGCCTTAAGGTTGAGCTCGCGCGCGAGCTGGGCGATAAGATCCATGAAACTCCTTGCGTTTAAGGTGCGTTTGCAGCACAGGGCTACCAAGGATACCACCCGTCCCAAAAGACTGTTTTGGGCCTGCGCCATGAAAACAGCCTATCTACTACGTTTGAACTGTATGGGTCGACCATCCCCCGGTTTTCCGAAAATACATAAGCCGTCTACCTGCGGTTTTAATTTCGCGAAATTAGGCATGGTTGAGGGTAATCGGTTAAACGTGGTAGATAGGCCCATTTCGTGGCGAACGAACCAAGTCGAGGTGCAAAAAGGCCCCCGCCCCAGAAAAATCGTCGGCAAGGTAGCAAAAAGCCCCGCGGACAGGAGGCTGCTCGCGGGGCAAAGAAGAGGGGCTTATTGGTGGCGGACCGAGGGACTCGGCATGGGGTTTCTGCCGCGGCCGCTCTTAAGGCGTTACAGCTCGACGAGCTGGCCGGTCTCGGCGGCCTCCTTGATGGCGTTAAGAAGCGTGAGCGTCTTAACGTTGTCGGCGGGGGTCACGACGGGCTCGACCTCGCGGCGGACAACCTTCACAAAATGCTTGAGCTGCATCTTGTGCGGCAGCGCCGGGTCGACGGCCGGAATCTCCATCTGCAGCGGCTTGTGCCAGTTGGAGGCGCCGTCGTAGGAGAACTGGTGCAGGCGGGGCAGCGAAAGGGCACCCTTGGTGCCGCCGATAAAGTAGGCGTCGGCGTCGAAGGGGCGGTACTGCGGATCCTCGCGAGCGGTGGCCTCCCAGTTCCAGGGGCTGGCGGTGGCGTCGGAGATGGTCATGCTCGCAAGCGCGCCATCGGCAAAACGGACGTTAACCACGGCGGAGTCCTCGGTCTCAAAACCGCGGGCGGCGCTGGACTGCATACCCTGGACGGCAACGGGCTCGCCCAGCAGGTAACGGAGCAGGTCGACGTCGTGCACCAGGTTGACCAGGATCGGGCCGGCACCCTTCTTGCGGCGCCACTCGACGTCGAAGTACTCGTCATTCTTATAGATCATGTAGTGGAAGCTCGATACGGTGAGCTTGCCCAGCTCGCCGGACTCGATGATCTCCTTGGCCTTGTTGACGAAGGGGTTGTGGCGACGGTGCTGACCCACGAGCACGGGCACGCCGGCGGTCTCGGCCTCGGCGGCGAAGGCCTGGGCATCCTCAAGATCGTTGGAGATCGGCTTTTCGACCAGCGGCACAATATTGCGCTTCACAGCCTCGCGAGCAACGCCCAGGTGCAGGTCGTTGGGGGTGGCGATAATGACGGCCTCGGGCTTGACCTCGTCCATCATCTGGGCGGGATCGGTGTAAAACGGCACGCCGGCGGCCTCGGCCGTGGCGCGGGCGCCCTCAAAGGCGTCGGCGATGGCGACGAGCTCGGCCTCGGGCTCCTCGGTGACAAAGCGGATGTGGTTGCGGCCCATGGCGCCGGCGCCGATAACGGCAATGCGGACGGGGTTGAGCTCAGACATTTCGACTCCTTAATACTGGTGGCCGGTGGAATGCGACAAAGGGGCTGTCCCTTTGTCGCATCGGTAAAACTAGGCGGACTTCTTCTTGCTGTCGGAGACCATCATGTAGACGGTGAGCACGACGGCGATGGCGGCGATCACAATGGCGCCGTAGAAGGACTGCTGGTAGGCGGCGCTGCCGGCCTCGGCGTGATACAGCACGGCGGTGATGGGCTGGCTGATCCAGGTGGAAGCGGCATAACCCAAAAACATGATGCCGTAGTTGACGCCGATGTTGCTGGTGCCAAAGGCGCCACCGGTGAGCGGCGGGTAGATGACGAGCAGGGCGCCAAAGCTAAAGCCGAGCAGGGCGAGCGCCACAAAGAACATGCTCTGCGTAAAGCTCATCGACATGATGACGAGGGCGACGATGGTGACGACAAGGCTGATGAGCAGCGACTTATAGGCGCCGAGCTTGTCGATGATTTGGCCAAAGGACAGGCGGCCGACCAGGTTGGCGCAGGTGTTGACGGAGACCACCACACCGCCGAGGGCGACGGCCGCGGCGCTCGTGGGATCGGCGAAGAGCTGGACGGCAGCGATGGAGGCAACCTTGCCCACGAGCAGGGTGCCCGCGGTGGCGGCAAAGGCGAAGGTGACGATGAGGACCCAGAAGCGCGGGGTCTTGACCATCTCGCCCGGGGTGAGGTCACCGAAGGTGCCGGCATGTGCGCCACCCTTGGGGGCCTCGAAGCCCTCGGGCAGCCAACCGGCCTCGGGGGCCTTCAGGAACAGGGCGGAGGCGGCGATCATCACAAAGAAGATGACGCCGAGCGCTTTAAGGGCGCCAAAGATGCCCAGGCTCGGGATGAGCAGCGAGGCGAGCACCGGGGACAGCACGGCGGGGCCGGCGGTCGAAGCGGCGAGCGTAATGCCGGAGGCGAGACCCTTCTTGTCGATGAACCACTTTTGGCCGGTGGTGAGCGCCGGGTTGTAGCCCAGGCCGTTGCCGATGGCGGCGACGAGCGAGAACCACAGGTAGAACTGCCACGGCTCGGTGACGGTGCCGGACATGAACCAGCCCAGGCCGTAGCACACGGCGGCGGCGATCACGACGTTGCGCGGGCCGATCTTGTCGGAGATGCGGCCGGCGAAGATGCCCGTCACGGCCATGATGGTCTGAAAGACCGGGAAGGCCCAGGTAAGGGCGCTCGACCACTCGGGGTAGACGGCGAGCAGGTTCTTGCTCACGACGGAATACAGCGCGATGGAGCTGATGAAGAACATGGTGACGCACGCGGCGGAAAGCACGACGGCGCGACCCTTGTTGGAGTTGGTGGAAGCCATTGGACTCTTTCTAATCGATACGGGGGAGGAGCGGGCGTGTTCGCGGCGCCTCCCTGTCAGGTTGGTTTACTGGTCAGTCGGCTTGGCGACGCCGGACTCATCGGACCAGAGCTCGACCCCCTTGTTCTTGAGGTAGTTGTCGGCATAGGCGCGACGGCCGCCGGGCTTGGCGGTGAGGTCGCCCATCATGTTGGAGAAGCCGCCGTCGACCCTGATGGCGTCGCCGGTGGTAAAGTCCGAGCGCTTGGACGCCAGAAACATGACGGCGTTGGCGATATCGCTGACCTCGCCGATGCGGCGCGTGGCGATCAGGCGGCTGCGGCTCTTTTCGACCTCGGGGTCGGCGTAGAAGTTGGCCGACATCGGGGTCTTAACGAAGCAGGGCTCGACGCAGTTGGAGCGCACGCCGTAGGGGCCCCACTCGGCGGCGAGCATCTTGGACATCATGTTGACGCCCGCCTTGGTGGAGCTGTACACGCCCGAGAACGTCTCGGGGGAGTGGCTGGCGACGGTCGAGATGTGCACCAGGCGGCCCTGACCGGCCTTGATCATCTCGCGACCAAATCGCTGCGAGGTGATGAAGTAGCCGGTGAGGTTGACGTTGAGCACCTGCTCCCAGTCGCTCAGCGGCAGGTCTTCCATGGCGGCGAAGCGCAGGATGCCGGCGGTGTTGACGAGAACGTCGACGCGGCCGAAGTCGGCGATGGTGGCGTCGACGGCAGCCTGAACCTCGGCCTCGTCGGTGGCGTTCATCTTGTAACCCTCGACGTGGATGCCAAACTCGGCAGCGAGGTCAGCGGCTGCGGCCTTGACCTTTTCCTCGTCCAGGTCGAGCAGGACGACGTTGGCGCCGTTGCGGGCGAACTCGCGGCAAATCTCGACGCCCATACCGCCGAGCGCGCCAGTCACGGCGCAGACATCGCCCTCGAGCTTAAGCCAATTGCTCATAGGAACTTCCCTTCTTGTGCCTCCCGGTGGGTCGCTCCCATTAACCGACCCACGTGGTTTTCGCTGGTTATCGTATGCTTTGCATTTGTGCAGGTGAATTGCATATTTGTTAGAATGGCGTTAACCGTAGGTTTACGCTGTGCAATGTAGTTTATGCTTAACCGAGCGCGTGACCTGCGAAAATAACCCCCTGTGGCACCATGCGGTCACAGGCGCGAAAACAGGAGATTGACGTGTACGATCGACGTCTCGAGGCCATATTGGCCGCCGCGGAGCTGGGAAGCTTCTCACGGGCGGCGGCAAAATTGCGCGTGTCGACCCCGGCGCTCGTCAAACAGGTGTCGGGATTTGAGGCCGAGTTTGGTATCACGTTGTTCGAGCGCTCGCATTCGGGTGTTAAGGTGACGCCGGCGGGCGCTCTGCTGGTGGACGACGCGCGCTCGATCATGCGGCAGTCCGAGGACGCGCTGCGCCGTGCCCGCCGCGCGGCGGGCGATGGCGGTGCCGTGCGTCTGGGTGTGTCGATGATGTGCCCGGGACGCCAAACGCTGTCGATGTGGTCGAGCATCCACGATCTGGAACCGTCGCTTCGATTTGAGATCGTGCCGGTAAGCGACCTCTACGACGAACGCGAATCCGTCATGCGCAGCCTCGGTCGCGAGGTGGATGTGGTGCAGTCGAGTTTTTCGACCCCGCGCTGGGGTGACGCCTGCCAAAAGCTCCGCATCGTCAACGTACCGTTTTATATCGACCTGCCGCGCACGAGCCCGCTGGCGCGCAAGACACGCATTACGGTTGCCGACCTGGAGGGCATGCGCCTGCGCGTGCTCCGTCACGGCAACGACGCAATGGACAGCCTGCGCATCGACCTTCTGGCCGACGGCGGCGTTGACGTGATCGACGTGGACAGCTTCGACTTTGCGCTCTTTAACGAGGCAGAGGAAAAGGGCGACGCGGTGCTCACCTGCGGCGCATGGTCGGGGGTGCACCCGGCCTTTGTGGGCGTGCCGTTCCTGTGCGGGCGAGAGGTGCCGGTCTTTCTGCACTACCCGCTCGAGCCCACCCTCCAAGTCCAAAAATTCGTCAACGCCATGGCACAACTCCTCAACTAGCTCATTTGGGACGAGGCTCTTTTAGCTACTTCGAGGATGATTTTTCTGGGACGGGGATTAAATAATCATTCGGTACACAATGATTATTTAAGGCTCTGTTAGACCAGGATTGACATTCCGCCCCGTCATCTTCTTGCGATTGCACA
>CALFDJ010000060.1 GCA_937950325.1 uncultured Collinsella sp. | reverse complement strand
GGGCTTGCAGCGACGGACCTCAGGACACTCTTACACCACGTCTGCGCGCGCCACCACCCTCCGAACCCAAACATGTACGCCAGCATCCAAAGTCGACATTTTTCGACATCTTTGGATGCTGGTGTACAGTTTTTGCGGGTAGTCATCGGGGACGTTCTTAAATGACTAGTCGCTAAAGAACGTCCCCGATGTCTAACTAGCCGCGGAAGCGAGCTATGGGTGCGAGTGGCTGCTCGCGAAAGACCCGCTCGACGGCGGCGCGGTATTCGTCGACCTTTTTGGTCTTACGCACGAGCTTGTGAACGGTAGCGGGGTCAGCGAAGGCGCACTTGGCGTAGAACCACCACTCCTTCATGCGAAAGACCGCGTTGCCGCCAATCTCTTCTGCATAGGCCGCGAACAACGTGTCGTGGAAGCGCTGCAGCTCGGCTGCCGTGGCAGCAGGGCCGCCGTTGACCATACGGGCCAGAGCGGGATTCGCGAGCAGGCCGCGCCCCAGCATCACATGGCGTGTACCGGGATAGGCCTCCACCAGCGCATCCATGTCCTCAAGATCAAAAATGTCGCCGTTGTATGCCACGGGAAACGGTGCCCGCTCCAACGTCTCGCCATAAAACTCTTTGCGCGGCGAGCCCGTATAGCGGTCCTTTTGCACGCGCGGGTGCACAATCAGCTCCGCCAGCGGCATGCGGCAATACAGATCGAGCACGCGCTCGTATTCGTCGTCATTCTCCAGGCCCAGCCTGGTCTTTACCGACACCGGCAACGGCGACCGCTCGCACACATCGCTTAAGAACGCCTCGAGCTCGTCGAGATTGCGCAAGAAACCCGAGCCCTTGCCCTTGGCGACAACCGTTCCCGAAGGGCAACCCAGGTTGAGATTGACCTCGCGGTAGCCCATGTCGGCGAGCACCTGTGCCGCCCACACAAACTCGTCCGCGTTCTTGGACATCAGCTGAGGCACCACGTTGAGCCCCTGGTTATTGGCAGGATCGATCTCCTTAAACGCCTTGCCGCCAAAGCGGTTTCCCACCCGCGGCGGCGGCAAAAACGGCGTGTAATAGCAATCGAGCGCACCGAAGCACTCCGCATGCACGCGACGGAACACATGCCCGGTAATCCCCTCCATAGGGGCCAGCGAAAGGATCATCTACTCTTCTCTCATATCAACACAACAAAGGGGCCGTCCCTTTGTCACATGCATTATGCCTTGCGCTTCAGGCGATTCACAAGGAAGAGGTAGCTACTGAACGATGACCACCCTCCAGCCGCACCCCATACAACGAGGTTTAATACTTTTCCCGAGAAGTGAACGAGTGAAAACGGGCCCCCGAAGCATCGGCACTTTCGAGATGCAATTTCCTGCGGTTTTGCCAGCCAAATCCTGCGGGTTTGACGTCTAAAAATGTCGATGCTTCGGAGGTCCAAGTATGGCCGTTCACTTCTCGGAAAAGTATTAGACCTCGATTTACATGCCACTCAATGTGACAAAGTGGCTGCTCCTTTGTCACATTCGATGAAAAAGGGCACCGATGTTAGTCGATGCCCCAAAGCGGCTGCAGGTTAAGCCCTACAGCGTATGTCTAAGACGAATCGAACTATTCGTCCCAGGAGAGGTTCTTACCAGTCTTTTTTGCCAGCAGCAAGAACAGGCCGATAATAACGTTGCATGCGATGCAGAAGATGAAGACGCCCTGGAAGGAGCCGACAAGCTCATAGACCTTCATCATAACGGGCATGCCAAAGGCGCCGACGATATAGCCCACGGAGCAGATCAGCGCGAAGATGCGACCGAAATCGCGGGAGCCAAAGACATCCATAACCAAAACGGTCAGGGCAGTGCCAGCGATGACGTACATTACGTCGTTCACGCCTGCTGCGAGGATGCTGAGCGTCGAGTTGCCGCTGCTCATCATGAGCATGACAAAGGAGAGGATGGAGACAGCGAGCCAGCCCAGAATGGCCTTCGTGCTGCCGAACCTATCGCAAGTGGTGCCGACGATCGGATTGAGGAACAGATCGAAGAGCGATGCAGCGGATACCATGAAGCCGCCCACCATGGGGCTAAAACCAACCTCGGAAGCATACGTCGGGAAGAGCTGGTTCATGCAGCAAGTGAGCTGAACGAGACAGAGGAAGCCGATGCAGAAGAAGAAGGCAGGCGACTTAATGGCGCGCGCATAGCTAACGCCACGCGTGCTATCCTCGGTCGTCTCCTCGGTCTCGGTGACCGTCTCGCCCTCGACGTAGCCATAGGGCAGCATGCCCTTGTCCTGAGGCTTATAGCGAATAATCAGGACGGAAGCGGGGAGAATGAGCACGGCGGAGACGCCAGCGAGCACCAGATAGCCAGTCCTCCAGCCAGCGGCCTCGATGACAGAGGTGATGACGGGGCTCATGATGAGCATGTAAATCGAGTTCACTGCCCAAGCGAGACCGATTGCCAGGCCACCAGATTTTTTGAACCACTGGTCAATAACGTCGGACATGGCGACGCCGGTGGTGAAGGCGAAGCAAACGCCAATCAGGGCGCCAGCGGCGATGAACATCCAGACTTCGGTGTAGAAGGCCATGCCTGCGCCGGCAGCAAGCAAAATAAGCTCGACAACGGGGAGCCAAACCTTGCCAACGACCTTGGGAATGAGTTTTCCGACAAACGGAAGAGCTGCCGCAAGACCAATGAGCGTTGCGGTGAAGTAATACGAGAAGATGGAATAGTCAAACCCGAACTCCTCGCACACGGGTGCGACGAAGGAGCCCGCGATGACGCTATAGGATCCGGTCGTGCCGGCAGACATAAGGCCGAGCGCGATTACGAGAACCCATGCGTAAACCTTGCTGCTCTTTAACTTTGCATTTTCCATTGATACAGCTCCTAGAGACCCAGAAGGGCACACATAACGGCCTTGATGGTGTGCTGACGGTTCTCTGCCTCACGGAAGATGACCGAAGCGTTGGCCTCAAAGCACTCGTCGGCAATCTCAAAGCCCTCGGTGATGATTTCGCGATGGAGGTCGTTCTTGCACTGGTCGAGGAGCATTTTGCCGACACGGTGATCTGCGTTATGGACAGAGGGAAGCTCATGCATGCAGAAGATGTCGGGATTGTTGGTGCGCTTGCACAGCTCGCTGGTGACGCGATAGGGGTACAAAGACTCGGCATCGCCCAGCCAGGAGTTGTAGTCGTCGGGATCCAGAACCTCTTCGCCGCACTCGGGGTTGATGTAGCGCCACTCCTCGGTAACGATAACGTCAACGCCATCCAGGGCATCGAGGTCAGAGGTGATGGTAAAGGTCCTATTGGGAGCGTACTTGGCGTAGCAGGCCTCCACCTCTTCGATCATTTCCTTGCACATCTGATGACGGAGGTCGTCGGGGCCGATGGCGAGGAAGTCCATGTCGAGCATAGCGCACAGACGGCCATACCACACCGGGGCGCCGGCGCAGTTGCCAACGAAAGCCATCTTCTTGCCGCGGCTCGTACGCAAACCGCCCCATTGCTCTTCCATCGTAAGAGCGTCAGCGAGCATCTGAGTCGGGTGATCGCCGAGAGTAAGGGCATTGATGACCGGGATGTCAACCAGGTCGGCGACGTCATAGAGGAACTGCTCGTCCTTCTGTGCGCGATAGACGATGAGATCATACATGCCGTTAAAGACGCGCATGGCGTCCTTGACGGTCTCGCAGTCACCCATGTGGGAGTTGGTCAGATAAGTGAAGCCCATGCCCAAATCGTTGCAGGAGGTCTCGAATGCGCAACGAGTACGGGTCGAGCCCCACTCAAAGTTGGCGAGGACGTTTTTGCCGGGGAAGTAGCGCTGGTCGACACCAGACTTCTTCTGAGCCTTAAGGTTCCAGGCAAGATCGATGAGATAGCGGAAATCCTCGGAGGAGAGATCATGGATGTTGATGTAGTCGCGACCGCGGAGGCTGTTGTTCATGCCTATTTCCTTTCGAATTATTATCAAAATTATTGTTGAATGTGTCCCCGAGGAAAACACGGATATCCCTCGGGGAGCGGTACATGTGGCGCCTAAGCCAAAGAGCGCAGGCTCTAAGGCTCACTAACGACTGGCCGCCACGTCCTTAGTCCAGCAGTGCACGCCGCCGCCGGACAGGTTAAGCGCGAGGGAATCAATCATGATGACCTTGCGATCGGGGAAGCAGCTCTCAAGAACTGCCTTGGCCTGCTCATCCTTCTCTTTCACGACCTCGCTCATGCCCTCGTGGTAATAACGCTGGCCAAGAACGACGCCGTTGCAAATCAGGAAGTTGCAGTAGCTCGCTGCGGCGTAGAAGTGGACGGGGCCCTCGGGCCAGGGGGTGCCATCCATAAACTTGCCGCCCATTTCGTCGATGAAGCCCTTATAGAGCTCGTAATCTTCATCGCCAGGGGCGATAACGACTTCAATAGGCTCGGCGGTGGGCATACGAACGATCTCGAAGGGCTTGCCCTCCCAGTCCGTTTCGTTGCTCAGGATCTCGTAGGCTGCCTCAATGCGGCGACGAGACTCTGCTCCAGCCTTGCTCGAGGCTGCCTCTTCATCGGACACCTCGGCAAGAAGAATCTTGTTCGGAGTGATAAAGCGACACATCTCATCAATGTGAGCTGCAAAGCTCATGCCAAAGACGGGAGTTCCGTCTTCCTTCTCGTCGAGGATGCCCAGTCGATAGTCGTCGTCCTCGAGCATAGGCTGCGGAAGCCAGATAACCTTGTTGAGGTTGTAGATGCGCTTATACTCGGCCTCTATTTCCTCTTTCGTGAACTCGGGATTACGCTTGCGGCATTCCGTGTCCTCGATGGCGATCAGAGTGCCGTGACCGTCAAACTCGCGGTCGCCGCCCTCCGAAACCATTTCGGAATTGACGATATCGAAGCAACCGAGCGCAACCGCCATGTGAACGGCTGCCTTACGTGCGGACTGGCACTCCGGGGAGTTCTTGTCCCACACGCCGTAATAGGTCCAAGCGGGGTTGACCATATAAGAATGGCCCTTGTCGTCGACCATGATGCTGGGACCGTTGTCGCGGACATAGAAGTTGGAGTCTTCGAACTGCGTGATCTCGATGCGATCGAGATCAACCCCCTCCTCCTTCAGGCGCGAGCAAGCCTCCTCATAGGAGCCGGGGGTGCCGCAATTGAGGTTGACCGTAACGTCGCCATACTCGAGCAGAGCCTTGATCACGTCAACGCAGGGCTGGCGGTTATCGTAGCCCTCTGCACGGATGTAATCGGGAAGCCATGTCACATAGACGTTGGAGCGCTTCTCGAACTCGCCCGGCATACGATAGTTCTCGTACATGGTTGGTCCTTCCGTCGGGTTTCCCGCGATGCTGTCCGGCCGCGACAATAGCGGGGTTTCACCTGCTATAGTACTACTATACCTACCGTTCGGTAGATAATTTTGAATAATTGCCGCTCGCCTACTGATACATACCGTTCGCCGTATATAGTGGTCATGTTTGGACACGAATTGATGTTCCGTTGCCATCCTTAATAATGTTGGTAGTGCGGAAGTGATTTGCAATGGAGAAATGCAGCGTGAGCACAAGAAAAAAAATATTGGACGCAATGTACGATCTTGTGGCAGAAGTCGGTTATGACAAAGCGTCTATCGGAAAGATTTGCGACTTTGTCGGTATATCCAAGCCGTCGGTGTACTACTACTTTCCCTCAAAAGAGGAGATTTTCACTACGCTCTTGGACAGCATGTTTCCGACCATTGACTATCAGCGCGACTACTCGCTAATAGTCGATAGGGACGGGTTCAAGGCCGCGCTTATCGAGCTCGGCAATTCAGTTATAGGTGGCTATCGAAGCGATGAAAAGCGCCGGCGCGTGCTGGCCGAGGTTAGCGTTCAAGCAAATCGAATTCCTGCAGTTCAGGAACGTCAAGCGACGGCGACCAAACGAACCATGGATGCGCTTAAAGACATCCTTCTTCATGGTGTAGAGATTGGCGCGTTTTCCGATAGCGCCGACGTAATGCTCTACGTACAAATTCTTTATACCGTTCTGGAGGGAGCAAGCAATACGGTCGCTCAAGGTGAGGATATTGATGAGAAAGCGGTTTGGGCGGGAATAGTCGAGCTTATGTTCAAATAGACCAGCCAAGCTGAAGCGCATGTTGGCGCCCATGGTGCCTGCGGGCAACCTTTAAAACGAAAACAGGGGTCGACTCCAATCTGGCTTGGAGTCGACCCCTATTGCGTGGCAATCTATGCCGGTGCAATCGGCGCTTATTACTTTTCAGCAGCCTTATTGAGAAAGCCGGAAACGATAGCAAACGCAGCAATCATAAGGTTGCAGGCAATGCAGAAGATAAATACTCCCTGGAATGACCCTGCCATGCCGTAAACCTTCATCATGACCGGCATTCCAAAAGCACCGACGACATAGCCCGCTGAGCAAACGATCGAATAGATCCTTCCAAAATCGCGTGATCCAAAGAGCGAGAGGAGAAGCATCGGCATTGCGGTTCCAACGATGGCGAACATGACATCGTTTACACCAGCTGCAATGATGGAAACGGTCTCATTGCTTCCGCCAATGATAAGAAGCAGGAATGAAAGAATGCTGACACCTGTCCATGCGACCGTTGCTTTAATAGCGCCAAGCTTGTCGCATGTTTTGCCCACGAAGGGATTTAGGAAGATATCGGAGAGTGAAGCTGCCGAGACCATTAAGCTTCCTACGATAGGATTGAAACCGACCTCGCTTGCATAGGTTGGAAACAGCTGGTTCATGCAGCAGGTGAGCTGCGCCACGCAAAGCAAGAGGACACAGAGAATAAAAGACGGCGTTTTCGCGGCATCGCGGAGTGCCATGCCCGAAAGGACATCTTCCTGCTCATCGGCGCTGCAGCTCTCATGGGTTTCGGAGACGGTCTCTCCGTACGGAAGCATATTGCGATCAGAGGGGTTAAGGCGAATGATAAATGCGCTTGCAGGCAAAATCATAGCTGCAGAAACGGCCGCAAGCACGATGTATCCCGTACGCCAGCCTTGCTGCTCGATGACCAGCGTAATGACAGGACTCAATAACAGCGTGCAGAGAGAATTAACGCCCCAAGCGAGGCCGATGGCGAGACCGGACGATTTGCTGAACCATTGGTCAATGACATCGGACATGCAGACGCCCGTTGTAAACGAAAAGCAGATGCCGATCACTGCGGCGGAGACGGTGAACATCCAGACCTCGGTGTAGAACGCCATTGCGGCGCCGGCGGCAATAAGGACGAGTTCAATGCAAATATGCCATGGTTTGCCGATTACTTTTGGAATGAAGCGACTCAAAAGCGGAAGCCCAAGCGCAAGGCCAAGAAGAATCGCGGTGAAATAGAAAGAAAAAGAAGTGTAGTCAAAGCCCAGATCTTCACATACTGGAGCAACGAATGAGCCGGCAATAATGCTATATGTGCCAGTTGTTCCGGCGGACATTAAGCCGAGCGCAATAACGACGACCCAAGCAAATGCGCCGCTTTCACGGAGACAATCTTTTTTGGCTGGTGTGGTGAGAGTCATGGTTGCTCCATTTCTATCGGCAATACATCCTATATGCCTACCGATAGGTATATAAACCAGAGGACTCTTCGTCAAGCATTAAGCGGGGAGAGGGAGTTCTTAACCTGCCGAACGGTAATTAGACCCCGTTTTCGCAAGGGTCTCAATGTGACAAAGGGACTGTCCCTTTGTCGCATTATTCGGAGCGCAGGGCTTCGACGGGGTCCTTCTTGGATGCGCTGCGGGCCGGCAGCAGGCCGGCAACGACCGTCAGCAGCACTGAAATTGCGATGAGCACCAGCGCATCCTGCACGGGCAGGCTCATCAGATTGGGCACCTGTTTGGCCGCAAGCGCCCAGGTATTAACCGGAAAGCTCACGAGCACCACGACGACAATGGCAAAGACGCCGGCGATGAGGCCCTCGATAAAGGTCTCGGCATTGAATACGTTGGCCACGTTGCGCTTCGACGCGCCGATCGCGCGCAGGATGCCAATCTCCTTTTTGCGCTCCAGCACGCTGATGTAGGTGATGATGCCGATCATAATGGAGCTCACCACTAGGCTGATGCTCACGAATGCGATGAGCACCAAGCTGATGGTATTCACAATGTCGGTCACCGAGCCCATAATGATTCCCATATAGTCGGTGTACGAAATCGCCTGCTCATCGTGGCCAGCAGCTTTGACCTGCTTGTTATACGCATCGATATGGTCGAGCACGCGCTCCTTCGCCTCAAAGTCGCGCGGGAAAATCTTGACCGAGATGGGGTCTGCCTCGTCCGCATAACCCAGTGTGGTCAGGTTGTTGTCATAGGTAAGCTGCGATGCCTTGGCATAACTCATCATAAGCGAACTCAGGTCCTCGGCGTCCATGTTGAAGTGGATGGCGCGGGCAAAGGCGCTCGCATCCACACGCATAGCGCTCGCCAGGTTGGCAAAACTCGATGACATCTGCGTCGCCATCTGGCCCATGAGCCCTGCCGCGCCTGCCTTGAGCTGAGTTGACACCGTCGTCGCAATCTGGTCGCTGATCGACTTCATCATCTGATCCAGAGCCTGCTGCAGATACGGAGCCGGCTGCTTTTGTACATAGTCGGTCATCGCCTGCTGCAGGCGCTCGGCCAGGGCATCGCCGCCGAGCGCTTTTAGCTGGGCAAGGATTTGCTGGGCCGTGGCATCATTCTCAAGATACGTCGAGAATGCGGCGGCGAGCTTTGACGCGTCCTTAAGATTATCGGGCGACAGCGCCTTAAACTGATCAGACTGCAAAAAGCCCTCAAACAGCTGGTTGGCTAGTGTTCCCACCTGCTGCATTTGCTCGGGCGTGAGTTCCAGACCGTCAAAGATACCCGAGAAATCTGGGGTTGGCGCTTTTGCCATGATGTCGCTGAAGTCGATGTCCTTGCCAACGCCCGAAAGGTCAATGTCCAGCCCGGACAAGTCAAGACCCGACAGGTCCATACCGCCGGCAACACCCGAGAGCGCGGAGGTATCGAACGAGAACGCGCTCTTGAGCGCCGCCTCGTCCACACTGAACATGCTGCCCAGATCAACGCCTTGCTTGGCCTCGCCTTGCAGTTCGTCGAAGGTTTTGCCCGTAAAGACATCCGTCTCGGGGTGGGCAAGCTGCTCCTGCACAATCTGCGAATTTGCGGCGCGCTCCATAAGCTGGCGAGTCAGCGCATGCGTGTAGGCAATGCCCGGGGACAACGCGCTCGCGTTGGCGGTCTCGTTGGGTCGCACCACGCCCACAATGTGCACGTCGATACCGTCGGCAACCTTGGCGGCCATAAAGTCGGTGTCGCCAGACATATCGGTCCATATGCCGGTCTCTTCGTTTTTGCGATACGCATCGGCCGGCGACAGCACCTTAAACGTCGTGGACAGCGCATCGTCGTAGGTAAATTCGGTGCCGGTCTCGGGCGTTTCGACCCCACCGTCAGCCGTCATAGCGCTGTTTACCAGATCGTTAAGCTCATCGATATCCAGCGCGCCGATGCTGTAGAGCGTGTAGTCGCCCACCGTGCCACGACTCGAGAGCACCATCACGGCTTCGTTGGCAGACGTGGGCCAATGACCGGCGACGACATCGTACTGGCTGTCGAGCAGGCTCTGGTCGTCAATCATCTCGTTAAAGACCGAGGTTCCCATGGATTCCATGCTCACCGTTGCCGCCGAGCTCGCGCCTCCGCTCATTGCCTCGGTCATAGCGTTGGGAACAAGCCGAACGGGCTTCTCGTCACCCTTACCCGCACGATAGACAACCGGCGTCACGCCGTAGCCGTACTGGATAGCGTTGACCTCTTTGTCGATACCGTCGCCACCGGCATCGAGCCATGCCTTAAAGCTCGTCATGTCGTTGGACTTAACGCTCGCAAACATATCCTTTACAGCCGTGACCACGGGAATCTTATCGGTTCCCTGAGCCTTGCCGCCGGCACTGTCGTCGGACGAATCCACGTTTTCAGACGAGCCATCATCCACAGCCCCCTGTCCGCCCATCATGGACGACAGGTCGTAATCCTGCTTGGAAATGGTGAGCGGGTAGCTCGAGAGCGTATCCTCCTCGACCTTTTTGATGTAGCCGTTTACGCCGTTGGAGAGCGCCAGGATCGCCGCGATACCGATAATGCCAATCGAGCCCGCAAAGGCAGTCATGGCCGTGCGGCCCTTCTTGGTCATGAGGTTTCGGGCAGAAAGCCCCAGCGCCGTCACAAAGCTCATCGAGGTTTTGCGCGTAGGCTTGGCCTCGCGGCGCGTGGCGTCGGCGACGTCGAAAGGATCGGAATCGTCGGTGATTTTGCCGTCCGCCAGGTTAACGATGCGCGTGGCGTACTGGTACGCCAGCTCGGGATTGTGCGTGACCATGATGACCAGGCGGTCGCGCGCAACGTCCTTAAGCAAATCCATGACCTGTACGGATGTCGTCGAATCCAAAGCGCCGGTCGGCTCGTCGGCCAGCACAATCTCGGGATCATTGATCAGGGCGCGGGCAATGGCCACGCGTTGCATCTGTCCACCCGAAAGCTGACTCGGGCGCTTGTTCACGTGCTCGCCCAGGCCGACTTTCTCCAACGCCTCGCGCGCACGTTGGCGGCGCTCAGCATGCCCCACGCCCGTGAGCGTGAGCGCCAGCTCCACGTTTTCCAAAATGGTCTGATGCGGAATGAGGTTATAGCTTTGGAACACAAATCCGATGCGGTTGTTGCGATAGGCGTCCCAATCGCGATCGTGAAAGTCTTTGGTCGAAATACCGTCGATCAGCAGGTCGCCAGAATCAAAGTGATCGAGCCCACCGATAACGTTGAGCATCGTAGTTTTACCCGACCCCGAAGGTCCCAGAATGGCCACGAACTCGTTATCGCGAAAAGCCAGGCTCACGTTATCGAGCGCCACCTGCGTAAACGACTGCGTGACGTACCTTTTGCAAATACCTTTGAGCTCCAACATGGACGGCAACCTCTCCCACGCGGGCGCACTCGCCCACTCTCCCCCGCCGTTCGTATTCGACGCGTTTGTCCTACTCTATCCCCATTTTTGCCGGAGCCAGTGAGGAATGTAACGAACCGCGCCAAAAAACGAACGGGATGGTGCCCAAAAGAAGAGGTCCCGAGCGGGACCTCTACATGGTGGAGCTTATCTTGAAAGGTAGCGGACTACTTCGCACAGCGGCGCACGATCCTCGCTATGCTTTACGCGTTTTTTACTGCTCGCTATTCGCAATCGCCTGGTCGATAAGCTTGTCGAGCGCTGCGCGCTGCTCGGCGGAGCTGATGGCTCCCACGATTGGATCCCCTACGATGTTGCCATTCTGATCGATGACATACGTCGTCGGGAACGAGAACAAATTTGACGTAAACTTACCGGCCTCGCTATCCGACTTGAACCAGATGTTCTTATATGTCACGCCCTTCTTGCTCAGCACGTCCTTGGCATCTGCAATCTCGCCCTTGTTGCCATCGAGCGTAAAGGAATTGACGCCCACGACCTGGCCGCCCTTCTCGGCAAGCTCCTGATTCAGTTTCTCAAGATCGCCCAGCTCGCCCACGCACGGCTTGCAAGTAGTGAACCAGAAGTTCATGACGGTGACTTTGTTCTTAGAGAACAGCTCGTCGCTGTTCACGTCGTTGCCATCCAGGTCTTTGCCCGTAAAGCTGGGAAACTTCGTCGCCTCGCTCGAAGCATTGGCACCAGCCGTCATGCCAGCGGTCGAAGCGTCGACGCTCTCGCCTGCACTCGGCGTGCTTCCACAGCCGGGGAACTCCTTCTCCAGGCTCTCGAGCTTGTCCTCGATCTCCTTGATCTGCTGTGCACCGGCCTTGAGTGTCTTAAGCTCATCCGCCGTGAACTCATCCTTGGCGCCGTCGATGGTCTTGAGCAAGAAATCGCCGTAATTGCTGCCATCCTCAATCATTGCCGAGTCTTTATTTGCCGCATTGAATACCTTTTCCCACAGCGCGTTATCACTCGAAAAGATCTCGTTCTCCTTCTGCATGAGCTTCGCATACAGCTCGGCGGCCTCGTCGGCATTGGTCGGCTTCTGCGTAGTGAGTTCCGCGATCTTAGGATCGGAGCCCGCAAATTCGCTCGCATTGCCACCGGGTGACGAACACGCCACAAGACACAAGGCCAGCACCGGCACCATAAACAGGGCCGCAATCTTAGAAAGCTTCATAGTCATTCCTCCGTTTTGTCGAAGCTTGTTTACTTTTTATCGGCGGTCAAGGGGAGCTTTTCCGCCGACACATCCAGGCCATAGCGATAGCTGATGGCATCGACGGGACAGGCCCCGATGCACTTTCCGCACCGGATGCATTCGGCATGATTGGGCGCGCGGACCACATCAACGTCCATCTGACAAACCTTTGAGCACTTGCCGCACGAGACACATTTGCATGCATCGACCCGAATCCCCAGCAGGGATACCTTATTCATGAGCGCATAGAATGCGCCGAGTGGACAAATCCATTTGCAGAAGGGGCGGTAGAACAAAACGCTCAGCACTACCACGGCAATGAGAACGGCAAGTTTCCAAGTAAAGAGATGTCCCAGCGCAGATCGAATTCCGGCATTGGCAGCCGCCAGCGGAATGGCGCCCTCGAGCACACCCTGGGGACAGATGCACTTGCAAAAGAACGGATCTCCCATCCCCAGGTCGTTGACCACCAGCACAGGCAGTAATACCACAGCAAACAGCAGCACAACGTATTTGATATACGTAAGCGCCTTGAGCCTTTTTGTCGAAAGCTTTTTGCCGGGGATCTTGTGCAGCAGCTCCTGCAGCCAGCCAAACGGGCACAGAAAGCCGCATACAAAGCGTCCCAGCAGCACGCCGAGCAAAATGAGCGTACCGGTAACATAGTAAGAAAAGTTGAACTTGGATGAACCTACCACCGACTGGAACGACCCGATGGGGCACGCACCCGATGCCGCGGGGCACGAATAGCAATTAAGTCCAGGTACGCAGACTGTTTTTCCCGCGCCCTGATAGATGCCGCCTTTGGCAAAGTTTGGCAGGTGAATGTTGGTGACGAGCGTCGCCGCCGCCTGAATGAATCCGCGAAATCGAGCCAAAACATGCGACGCAGTGTTTTCTCTTTTATCCAATTCCGATACACTCCAAGCACAGCCTAATCGCTTTGGCCAGCACGGCATCTGCCTCGCCACGCATAACGCCAAAGCACACCATGGCAATTCCGACGATCAACAAAGCGACCTGTACCACGGGTTTTACCGCTTTGAACAACCTGACCACTCCTTTCGTTACGCGACCATTGGACCATATCGACTATAAAATCCGTGTTAAGCGCGATTTGAAATGTGCAAGGAGACTGTTATGCGTATTTTGATCGTCGAGGACGAGCGGGCGCTGTGCGACGCAATCGCGCGCAGCTTGCGGAACTTGGCGTACAGTGTCGACTGCTGTCACGACGGACAGGAGGCGCTCGACCTACTGGACGTTGAGGCCTTCGACCTCGTGATACTCGACCTCAACCTTCCCCGTATCGACGGCATGACCGTACTCAGGGAACTTAGGAAAACCGACTGCGAGACCAAGGTGCTGATTCTGTCCGCGCGTGGCGAAGTATCCGATAAAGTCGCCGGACTCGATGCCGGCGCCAACGATTACCTCACCAAGCCGTTTCATCTGGACGAGCTTGCGGCAAGGATCCGCAGCCTTACCCTCAGACGCTTTACACAAAGCGACGTAGTTTTAACCTGCAGAAAGCTCCGCTTTGACACCAAGGCGCGCATCGCTTCCGTGGACAGCGAGACTTTATCTCTTACGCGCAAGGAAACGGGAATCTTGGAATACCTGATGCTTAATCAGGGGCGTCCGGTAAGCCAAGAGGAGCTTATCGAGCACGTTTGGGATAGCAGCGTGAACAGCTTTAGCAACGCGACCCGCGTTCATATCTCGTCACTCCGCAAAAAGCTACGCATCGCTTTGGGATACGACCCGATTCGCAATCGGATTGGAGAGGGCTACGTTATGGAGGATAGCGAATGAAAAGGCTTTCGTTGCAATGGCGCATAACGATTATGACGGCACTGCTCACGTGCGCTGCGTGCGTGCTGACGAACTGCCTAGTCGGCTATACGGGCATGCGCTACATGGATGCTATCGGCAGCGACGTCTCGGCCCTTAGCGCAGCCGGCGAAGATTCGCCCCAGGCGTTCGACCCAACGAAAGCGACCCTCGATGACGAGGTCACGATCGTCGTAAACGACGCACAAGAGTCTTTTGGCACGACAGCCTGGTGCATCACGGCTGGAGTCACACTCCTTGGCGGCGTGCTGGCATACTTTGTGAGCGGCCGTGCGCTCAAACCGCTACGAGCTTTTGCCGCCCAGGTTGAGCGTGTGCAGCCTGACAACCTAAGCGAAATCAGACTCAGTGAAGATGTGCCCACCGAGCTACAACGATGTAGCGCCTCTTTCAACGACATGATCGCCCGTCTTGGCGAAGGGTTCTCTGCACAGCGTCAGTTTACCGGCAACGCCGCACACGAGCTGCGCACCCCGCTCGCCCTTATGCAAGCACAGATTGAACTATTCATCTCCGAGCACTCCGGTTTGCAACCCGAAACAGCCGAGCTGCTCGGCCTGCTACAAGAACAAACCGAGCGCATGTCTCGAATGACCAAGGTATTACTCGAGATGAGTGAGCTCCGCAGCGTTCCTTGCGAGGACGATGTTGAACTCGGTCCCTTGTCCGAAGAGGTCCTCACCGACCTTGCGCCACTTGCCGAGAATAAGGGCATAGCCCTCAATTGTGCTGGAGACGCTTTGACAATCGGAAGTGATACGCTCCTCTATCGGCTGGTGTTCAATCTGGTCGAAAACGCCATCCGTTACAGCCGCCCCGGCTCGACTGTCAACGTCTCCATCAGCGACAGCGACAGCCACGTGCTCCTGCGAGTCAAAGATGAGGGCCCGGGAATACCCAAACAGTACCGAGAGAGCATCTTCCAGCCGTTCTTTCGTCTAGATAAATCCCGCAGCAGGGCATACGGCGGCGCAGGACTCGGGCTAGCGCTTGTTTGGGAGATTGCAGCCCTACACGGCGGCACGGTAGAGGTCGAAGCAAGTTCCGAGAACGGGACCACCATGCTCGTGACCCTCTCAAAGGGGGCCACCACGTGATCCGACTGTCCAGGGGTCCCACTCGGCATTGCGAAACGCGTCCCAAAACTTGGACATGAGAAATGGGAGGCAGTTCGCATCTGTGCCGAGGACGAAGTCCTGGCGGGAATTCAGGATGCGCAGAGGAAGCTTACGGCAGAAAACCCCGACAGAGTCGTGACCGTCGGCGGCAACTGTATGGCGTCGCTTGCCCTCTTCGATTACCTGCACGGGAAATACGAGAACGTTGGAATCGTCTGGATCTATGCGCATCCGGATGTATCCACGCTGAATGATGGCTACCCCAACGCTCACGCCATGGTACTTGGCAACCTTTTGGAACAGGGTGCACCGCAACTCGTTTCGCGGATGCGGCATCCGGTGTTTAAGCCGAGCGATGTCCTGCATGTCGGGCTACAGCAGCTCCACGACTATCAGGAAGTTTGCTTAAACAAGCATAGGTGTTGCGGTTTTAGCCGATGTCCTCATGGAGGAAAACGACATGCTGGGTCTGTCTGATTAAAGTCCAACAGTTTCCATGAGGCATCTAGCACGGTAAAAGCTAAAGACCCGGGAGATCCCAAACTGTCAACCATCTTTACGGGTGCAAGGGAAACGGGCAAGACAGCCCCCTCTCGCTCCTATCCGAAACGGCGCTTGAACACGGCTGGATTGCAGCGAATGTCTCCGCCATGCCCGGCATGCTCGAAGATATCATCGAGCACACAAAGGAGGCCGCAGGCCGTTACCTCTCGCAGCCCCATACACGCGTGAGCGGAGTTCAAGTTGGGCAGCGGGGCGGTTTAGCGCGCCAATATAATCAAATCGTGCACTTCCATAGCCTCTCGTCTACGTGGTGTACCGTCGTCTCCCCTTTTATCAGAGTTGGGCGATTTCAGGCACCCGAGCTGAACTCAAATTGAACTCAACGATGCCTTATCGGTCGAGGGCGTCCTAGCGAGAATATACAGAGGCGCACATTTCGCAGGGAACCTCCCATTCGTTATCATATCGGGATGCTGTCAAGGCAGCGTCAATGCGTTCGACCTACACCTTCTCGCTTTTCGAGGCCTCGTCTGCAGGACCATCGGAATCGATACGGAATCGATCGGCATACCATTCATCCGAAGCAATCACCTTATGGAGCATCTGGAGATGCAGGTCGACATAGTGGCAGAACGCCTTGCCGCATTCCACGAGAGGCGCATTGTTTCTCTCGTTGGGCTCGGCTCCAAAATTAAACTCGACCTCATAGCCCTCCCCAGGCACACCCATGCTCGGCAGAACATCAATGGAGAAGTGGACGAATCCAGACGTCACCTTGTATACATCTTTTACCTTTGGATCGAACTTCTCGAGTAAGTCTTGAAGTCTTCCATCGGACATCTTCTCACCCGAGAAATCTTTCAGCTTGTTCACAGGCACACCTTGAAACACCTGCTTGAGAAAGTCATCCTGGTCTTCGGCGGCGAATAATGCGAATGTCCGCAGGCAGACTCCAACCTGTGCGCGGAGAAGCTGGGCGACGCAAACAAGATTCCTCGACTCGAGCATGGAGATGAATCCGTCTATCAGTCTCATCGCATACTCAGAGGAGGATGCCAGATATAGATCCCATTGGGTAAAGTCGCCGTTCATGAAGGGAATCACTGCATTGCGCTCGGCGACTCTCAAGGCACTCAGGCTTTGTTCTATTTTCTCAGCTTCTTGTTTGAACTGTTCGCTATCCAAAATGCCCCCAAATGCCGGCTTCTCAACAAATCAAAAAAGCAGGAGAGACAGAGATTAGGTTCCTGCTCCACTGAACCCGCGCTTCCAGTCGAGACACTCCTCCTCGAAGATCTCCCCAGAGTCCCGTCTCTCGCGCCCCTCACGGAACTGTCCATATCAGTGTAGCCAATCCAAGCACAGCCCCACCGCACGGCCCAGTCGCTTCCGGTCCTGCGTGGCCCCATGAAGGCGGAAGGGCGTGGTTGTCGTCATCGCGTTCCTTTCTCCTCATACCTTTTGGGCATGCGTCACGGGCCCCCGCGCGGCGCCGAGAGCGAATCGGCGCAGGCTTGGGGCCAGTTGCGTAGAGGTTGAGGTTCGGGTTTCGCCGGCTTACGCAGCTTGGCGGGCAGAGCGCCCGGGCTCGCTGCGCCTAGGGCGCGGCGGGATCCGCGACGCCGGAGGTGTCGATCTCGCCCAGATTGGCGAGCTGCTCGATGAGGGGGAGGCCCATCGGGTCGTCCACCTCGACGCCGCCGAGCACGATGGTGCTGTCGCGCGTGTCGATTTGGGTTGTGAACACGGCCGGGTCGAAGCCCGAAGCGATAAAGCCAATGCCCGCGAGGACAACACCCGCGGCAACGAGCCCGCCCGCCACGGCGAGGTAGATCTTCTTCGCGCTGGTCATGGTACTCACTCCTTTCTACGCCGCGAGATGCGCGGCAGCGCCGCCCTTCTCGCCCTTGCCCTTCCAGAAGGGCGAGGCGGCCTTCCTCGCCCAGAGCGCCGAAAGGCGCGCAATTTGTTTTGAGGCGGCCCAAGCGCCAGCACCAACGAAGAGCGCCACGCCGACGAGGCCGAGCCCCACGCCCGCCGAGGCGAGGGCGTACGGGAAGTGGCCGATGGTGACGCCGCTTACGGCAAGCAGGAGCTCAACTACGCCCACGCCCCCGAGTGCCGCCGCGACGATCCACACGCAGAGTGCCAGCAGCCAGATGCAGATATAGACCGTGACGGCCACGGCGGCGAAGGCGGCGAGCAGCGGCACCCACACCGGGGAGCCCACGATGGTCAGCACCCACAGCAGCGTGGTGCTGCGCCGGCGCGTCCTCGCGATCGCGCGCGGCACGGCGGGCAGGTCGTCGAGCGTGGCCTCCGCCACCTCGCCGGGTGTGCCCATGGCGGCCACGGCCTCCTCCTCGCTCATACCGTCCT
The DNA here is from genome assembly GCA_937950325.1 of uncultured Collinsella sp. Classification (GTDB taxonomy): domain Bacteria; phylum Actinomycetota; class Coriobacteriia; order Coriobacteriales; family Coriobacteriaceae; genus Collinsella. Next base: position 46,464 of record CALFDJ010000060.1, on the reverse strand, counting down.
CCATGCGGTCAGCGATGGCCTCCGCATAGAACGCCTTGGTCTCCTCCACCTGCTCGGCCGGCAGGCAGGCGAGCAGCTCGCCCAACCGGCCCAGAAACTCATCGCGCGTCATGGTGCGCCCCCTCAACGTATGCGTAAATCTCCCGTACGGACGGCCACTCGGCCAGGAACTCCTCGATGCGTGCTCGCCCGTCGTCCGTGATGCGGTAGTACCGGCGCAGCCGCCCGTTGTGCTCGGCGGAGCGCGCCGTGATGCACCCGGCTTTCTCCAGGCGCTTGAGCAGCGGGTAGAGCGTCGACTCCGTGAGCCCCATGCTCGCCGGTACGTCCTTCACGATCTGGTAGCCGTAGGACTCCTCGCCGGAGACGGCCGCGAGCACGCAGGCCTCCAGGAAGCCGCGCTTCATCTGTGCCTCCATCCGCACACCTCCTCTCGTCATATACTATGCTATACACACTATACGATGCAAGGTATTAGACGTCAACTCTCATCGCGAAGATTCTCCGGCCCCTGCGCGCTGCGAACGTGATGTCGCGGGGCGGTTGGCATTATGCATGAAACGTCAAGTAACGCTCTTTTGATCCACTTCCACTCGGCCCCATTCGCCTTGTACAACGCCCCCTTTCAACCTTGGGTTCAAGAGAGCCGCTAGGCTGGACGTGCCGGACGGTAAAGTCCTGGACGCCATGGTGAACTTCTCCGATGCCATGGGGGTCATGGGTCTACGCCGATGGAGTCCCACGTACGCGGCAGGGCTCGCCCGTCACCGCTGGTCGCCGGACGGTCCCCACGCCCCGCTCGCCAACGCGCAGGCGACAGCAGCAGTCCAGCGCTGGCTGGAGACGCCGGAATGCCCAGAAGATGCGTTTCCCATCGCTGCGGCAGAGCTTTTTGCAGGGGTGGCAGTTTTTCTATATCCCAAGGTCAGATAGGCTTCGGTAGCCACCTTGGAAGCATCGCCAATAGACTCTTCCTTTATACGTTCGGCATAATCGTAGGCGATACCCACAAATTCCAGTCCCGAGCAACAGGAGTACAATTGCTGCAATTGTTGCCAGCTGTTGGGAGATGGAAAATGGACTGCGATGGCTACCCATGCGTTCCTATGCCGTTGATGTGCACCGCTTTTGTGCCAGGGCAGATCGACGCTGCGGTTGCAGGCATTTCCGACCCCGATTCACGCACCATCGCCACGGCAGAAGCGCTGTACTTTCGCGGACAGGCCACGCTCGCCGCCGAGACAGCACGCCCCTATCTTGACGCCACCGACCCCGCACTGCGCTATTCCGCATGCTTTATCTGCGGATATGCCAGTCTGTCGCTCAACCGTATCGCCGATGCCCGCCGTTGCCTTGCGGGCATCCTCGATACGCCACCTGACGATGAATCGCCTGCCGTCCACGCCATGCATATCCTGTTCGCCTCTGCCGCGAGCGTCCTGCTGCACTTGCTTTCCCCGTATTCCGCCGAAGAGTTTTATCCGCTTGCGGCGCATCTGCCCGAAGGCCTGCGCCTGTTCGCCAGCTACGTGATGGCGCACGCCTTGTATCTGCGCGGCGAATACGGCCGCAGCCTGGGCATGGTGGAAAATGCCCTGATCATGAAACAGGGAAGCTATCCCATCTCGGAACTGTTCCTGCACCTGGCGGCTTCCATGGCATGCATGAGCCTCAAGGACATCGACGCCGCAAAGGCACATTTCGGAGCCGCTTGGGACATTGCGCGCCCCGACGGCCTTATCGAGCTCATTGGCGAGCACCACGGCCTTTTGCAGGGGCTTATCGAGGCATGCTTAAAATCGCAATACCCTGACGACTTCGCGCGCATCATCGAGATCACGTACCGCTTCAGCTACGGCTGGCGGCGCATCCACAACCCCGATTCGGGTGAGGACGTGGCCGACGATTTAACGACCACGGAGTTCACCATGGCCATGCTCGCCTGCCGCGGTTGGACCAACGCCGAAATCGCACGCCACATGGGAGTATCGCCGGGCACCGTTAAAAACCGCCTATCAGGAGTGTATGCCAAGCTTGGTATCGGAACTCGCGCCGAGCTGATTGCCCACATGTTGCGCTAGCGGCCAGACTGCCCGGCGTATCGAAAGCGCTCCGGGGGCCTGACGCTTTCGCGCACTCAAATTGGACGTTTTGACCCTTGAACGGCACTACCGCCACGGGGCGACTTCTCGCAAAATTGGATTATTTCCTCCGATGTTTGCGGGATGGGAGCCAAAGATGCTTGATCGCCGTTCGTTACTTGTTGCCGGAGCGTCCTCGCTGGCGAGCATTATGTTGCCGCGCGTGCCGGGAAGCGCAAACGCCTTCATATTGCCGTTCGCCCCCGCCGAGGCATACGCCGACGAAGATGATCCCTTCAAGGTCTTGGTGCTCTCGCGCACCATGTTTGGTGTGGTCGTGGTCGACGTCGCCAACAAGAATACGCCCATCACGGGTGCCCAGGTCACGCTCATATCGCGCTATGCCGCAGGCAAGCAGCTCACCGCCACGACCGATGACGAAGGCACGGCCATCTTTGAGGTCGCCCCTCTTTCAGAAGGCTACGTGGACGAGGCAACGCTTCTCGACGCGTACGACTTTAACGGCGGCATCTCCATTAGCATGGCAGGCTACCGCGATGTCGAGATTCCCCTTGCGCGTATCCAGGGCGGCACCGCTATTACCGCACCCACACGTCCGCTCTCCGATGGCGAGCCGTACTTTCGACAGCTCACGTTCGACGAATGGGACATCCAGTACGCCGACGCCACGTTTATGGCAATGCCAGCGGACGAAGCAGCAAACGACCAGCCCGACACGCACGCTTTTACCGTGCAGGCTCATCTGCCGCAGGGCGGGCAGGCAACGTTGCATATCAATAAAGTGATGCCCTCTGCGGGCAGCTCAACCGAAACCGTCACGCAGATCGGCCAGATCAAGGCCAGCGCATCGGGCGCGGATAATCTGGCGACGTTCACGCTCGAAGACACGTTCCTCGATGCAGCTTCGGGCCTTCTGGAGGAAGGGTGCAAGCTGCGCTTTATGCTCGACTACCAGGGCAAAACCTACACGCTCTCATCCCCTATGGCCGTTGTCACCGCGCCGGCCGCAAAGGCGGAATCGGGCTCGACCACCATCATTCCCACCACCATGGACCAAGAGATCACTCCGTTTGATTTCCCCGCGGCGTTTCCCGGTATCGGCGGCAATAAGTTCACGTGCTGGATGCCCACATTTCCCATTCTGTTCGATTTCTCGTTTGCTGGATACGTGCTGTTTGGCGGAGGGTACAAACCAGCTAGCTATATGAACGATTCGGGCAACCCTGATCCGGAATACTGGAAGAAGTCACCGCGCGAGTCGGGCGCCAAGCAAGCAAACCGCTACCTCGACGAGATGGAGGGGAAGTGGAATCAGTACAAGAGTATGAGTGCCGGTTCGGGAACCGATCCAAGAAACACTAAGCTCCTTCGCCACCATTGCACGCTGCTGTTCACGATGGATATCGCCACACAGCTGTACGGCTCGCTCGCCTACGATTGGGTGGGCAAAACCTGGGGCAACAACAACGACCCCGCATACGGCAATATTAAGGCGCTCTTTCAAGTAAGAACCGACCTCAATTGGACCGAGCAGTTTACCCTAGGACCGGTGCCGTTTTTCCTAAACGTCAACCCCTGGGTGCTGGCGAAGCTGGCGCTCGCCGTGGGTGCCCACACGCACGGCAGCGGCGCGGCGTTTTTTAAAAACATTTCGCTCGACTTTTCAAACACCTCGGGCTCATTCACCATCCAGATCGGGCTTGCCGTCACCTTTGGCGCCGGCGTTGCAGGCGTCGCTTCGTCTGCCGTGCGCGGCGCCGCATCCCTCACGCTGTTCATTGGGTACGAGAAGGCAGATGGGCACCAGCTTCCGCGACTGCGCGTAGGTGCAGACGTCGATGTCGATGTGATACTCCAGTTCGTAATGTTCAAGTGGACCACCAAGGCTTGGTCGGGGTCGTGGCCCACACTCCTCGATTCGTGGAATATGTCGGTGAACAATGGCAACCAGTATGTGCTCCAGCGCTCTGAGCTCGCATTGGGTGGAGATACGCCTTACACGTTGGATGCCCGCTTCGGCACGCCCAGCAACATCGAGGCGGGCGGCGTGCCGCAATTTATCGCATCGGCCACCATCGTCACCAACGCCGAGCTGCTCGCACGCGCCGAGGTTAAGGCCGCTGTCGTAAACGCCGCGCCTGTCGCACGCGATTGGGAGCAAGCGGTCACGCGCATTGAACTCGAGGCGGATGCAGAAAGCGACGACACGGGGCAGATCGAGCATTTCGTCCACGCACTGATAGAGAACGGCGAAAACGCCGCGTCGATGTATAAGTACACCTATATCGGGCAGGCGAAGGACGCCGCTGCGGACCCCAACGCCAATTCTGCTGGTGTATCGGAGGACGAGCGTGGCGGCATCAAGCCCTCGAGCGACAACGTGCTGTTTGCTGGCGTGCTCAGCGAAGCCCACATGAAGCTGGCAATGATTGCCGGCGTAGAATGTCTGTTCCGTATCGCCTCGGTGCGCTACGGCGACAATGGCCGCTCGCGCCTAGTGGTGCACACAAAGGCAAACGGCACGTGGTCCGCTCCCACGCCCGTGGACTTCCCCCTTGGGTTTGGCGAGGGCGACGTGGAGCGCAGCGGCATATTCGATTACGACTTCGACGTGGTGGAATATACAGACGGGAGGGGAAACCAAGACGCCTACGTGCTGCTGGTCTCGGGCGAGCGCCCCGCCGGCGACAACACCCATTTCGATACGGCGAGCACATCCGGCATGCTGTCCGTTGTGCGCCTGCGCATCAGCAACGACGGAGTTCGCGTGGTATCGCACACGTCGTGGCGCAGCATCTCGCGCGGCCGCCTTCAGGAGGATGGCCACCATTGTCTGCAGTGCCCACGCATCACGGTGGGCAAGGCGCTGGTCGACGGACGTCTGTCGGGCGCTTACCTCCACCGCCGCGGGACCACCGCAGAAAAGGCGCTCGGCAGCGAGGCTGAGGTTGCGCTGGAGTGCTTTACCCTATGGTCGGACGTTTCGAGCGACAGCCTGACGTTCCGCCAAGTTCTCCGCTTTCCGCAAGCACCGTCGAGTATCGAGCTGGGTGAGCCCGAGAATATCAACGGCAAAATGGTGGTGCCCGTTGCATACGAGACCGCAGACGGTTGCGGCTGCGCATCGTACGCCGTGATCGGCCAGTCCATCGCGGGCTGGGGCGTTATGTCGCCAGATGCCACAGTACCCCACGCGGTGCCGTGGCCGCAGCACACGGGCTTTTTGGCAACTGTCAACGAGCAGCTGCAGCATGTTACGTGGACGCGAGGCGCATCGGCATTTGCAACGCAGCCCGTGGGTGCCGCAGGCTGTGGCCCGGCATCGTTTAGCGTAAGCAACAACGGCAGGTGCGTGCTCTATGTAGAGAACACCGATGGCAAGGTGGGACAAACCTACGACGAAGAAGGCAACCCGGTTGCAGTGATGGGCAAGCACTTCCGCATCTTCGCCAGCACCTTGGCGGGCGATCTGTTCACGGAGCCGTTTGTGATGTGCGAGCTGGACCATCCCGTCGATCAGATAACGACATTTTTGACGTCGGGAGGCATGCTCTCCGCGCTCGCCACGCACATTGTGAGCGCGGAGAAGAGCGAGGCAGAGCTGCACGACATCGAAGTGCCCTTGGTGGCGTGTGCCACTCCGACGGGCGCCGTTGCTACCTCGGGCGCGGTGGTGCCCGGAGCAGCAGGCGAATCCTTCATGGTCACGGTGCGAAACGACGGCAACACCTTACTGACCGCCGGCACGATCAATCTATACCGAGAGGGCTCCAGCCAGCCGTTCTCCAGCGCATCCATCGGATTCGGAGTGAACGCACGCATGGTTTCGATCTACGATCCAGAGCTTGCCGAGGACGCTTCGGCCAACGACATGGCACACGTGAAGTACGCGCTCGAGACGCTGGGCGCACGTTTTGCAATGCACCCGCTGGTAGCCGACATCGGCAACGCCGTGCTGGCACCGGGTTGCACGGCACAGTTTCGCATGAGCTTCGCCATCCCCGAGAGTTGGAGCGACGAAGTGGGCAAACGCGTAACGCTGTATGCGAAGGCGCGTAATCTGGTGGCGCTCGATCCCGTAACGCTCGAGGAAATTCGACCGGGCGCAAACTCGGCGCTGGGTGCCGTACTGCACGAGCTTCATGTGCCCAACGCGGCATGCGAGCGCTCAGAAGTTCAGGTCGGCGTATGCGACAGCGCAGATACGACAGGGCTTCACGACGCCCCGATGACGACGGACGGCGATGGCAGCTCGAGTGGCGGCGGTTCCGGCACGGGAGGCAGCTCCGGCGGAAGCAGCTCCGGCAGTGGCAAGGACCACGGCAATAACAAGCGCTCCGGAAAAGCGGGCGCGCTTGCGGGCACGGGCGATGTCAACGTCCCCCTGACGGCAGCCGCAGCAGCACTCGCCGCAGCCGGCGCCGGCCTTGTCGCCTACAGCGCCCGCCGCACGGCGCTCGAAAACGACACCGCCGATGAGGTCAATTCTGATAAGCCTCACTAGCTCTCAGTTACCTTTGCGAGAGACGCCGACTCGGCTCATCGAACATCAAAATGGGCTGGCCCCGATAACTCGGAGCCAGCCTTGAGTCGCCTGACGTGAGAATCACAGCGCTACTTGAGCTTTAGCGCCTCCATCATGGGCACGGCGGCATCCCAATCGATCTTCCAGCCGATCGACACGCGGACGGTTTCACCCGTTGCGGGAGCCGTCGCAAACAGTGTATGGCCGTTGTCGGGACCGGTAAAGCGCAGCCACGTTATGCCGTTGTACTCGACCTGGTCGGTTGTTGTCTCCTTGCCTTCGTAGACCTGCTCTAGGCTTGCAACCTCTTCCTCCGGCGAGCGCGGGAAGATGCTGATGTTCAGGCGTCCTCCAGTCTCGTCGTGGAAGAAGTTTGCCTTTTCGCGCTCTTCGTCGGACGAATCCAGCGTGTACCCATCGGCGGCCTCGATGCTGTACGATGCGCAGTCGATGCCCGTTAAATCTGCCTTCTCGCCAGAATCGGCCACGCCGCCGGCCGCCTTGAACTCCTTGGCCTCGCATCCCGTGGTGTCAAAGTGCATGGCCTCATGATTCTTGGCGGGGGCATAAGCGTCTACGAACTCGACAGTGATGGGCCCGTAGTACGCCGTCTTGGGCGCCCAGAAATACACGTACTCAACGGTCTCACCCGGGCCGATATCTGGCCTCTCGGAAAGGTCGATGCCCTCGTGCAGCTCATCGGGAGCCTCGCTTGCAACGTAGTCGAGCACGGCCGCCTTGCCGGAAGTAAACAACGGGTCGCCTGCCTCAAGATCGCCCTGGGCAGCATGCACGTTAAAGGAACTGAACGTCCTGTTCTTTGTGTTGTTGTTGGTGATCTTGATGTGCAGGTAAAAGCCGTCCTGCAGCTTGGCATCGCCGCGATAGAACGTACCGTGAGCCACCGACTCATAGGTAATGCCTGCCACCTCGACCGTCTGCGAATCATAGGCTTTGGGCTTTTCCTGCACAGGCGCGCTACCGCCCGAACTGCCAGCCGAGCCGCTCGGAGCACTACCGCCACAGCCGGCCACCGTACACGCCAGCACGGCCGAAAGCGTCACGGTGGGAATTCCTAACAGCAGCTTCTTCGTCATGGGCTTCATCATCCTCACCGCTCCTTTCGCTTGCAGCTCATCCGTTGCCCAAGGTCTTCGTCGTCCCGTGGCATCGGCTTCCACTATGAGCGTATGACGAAACACGGCGCCGGCGAAGTGACCCGTGGCCCAAATAACGACCCACCAGCGTTCCTTATGGGCCAAAAGAACTCGCACATGCACGCCCCCGGCCCATAAAACGAGACGTCTGTCCCAATGTTCGATTCGATCCAACAATCCGCACGACACGTTTTCGACAACGTATCCAACCGCAAACGCAGCAAGACGCATTCGGCCGCCTTCAAACTTACTCGGACAGAGCCGACTCGGTTTTGTCCGAGTAAACGAATCTCCATCGAACTCCGAACGATTGTTCGATGGATTTCATGTTGGTTGGAATCGCCTATGGGCTGGGCTATGCTACCTTGACTATCTATATGACTTAAACGCAGCAAAGGAGCACCGAGAGAGCGAGTATGGCAAAAAACACCGCAAACTATGGTAACGACAGTATCCGCCAGCTCAAGGACGAGGAGCGCGTACGCCTGCGCCCCGCCGTCATCTTTGGCTCGGACGGACTCGACGGCTGCGCGCATGCCGCCTTCGAGATCCTGTCCAACGCCGTTGACGAGGCGCGCCAGGGCTACGGCAAGCTCATCACCCTTACCGCCTTTCGCGATGGTTCCATTCAGGTAGAGGACAACGGCCGCGGCTGCCCGCTCGACTGGAACCCCTCCGAGAAGCGCTTTAACTGGGAACTCGTCTTTTGCGAGCTCTACGCCGGCGGCAAATACAACAATAACCAGGGCGGCGACTACGACTTCTCGCTCGGCACCAACGGCTTGGGCTCCTGCGCGACCCAGTACGCCTCCGAATACATGGACGTCACGGTTTGGCGCGACGGCAACAAGTACTCCCTGCACTTTAAGAAGGGCAAGGTCGTCGGTGCCAAAAAGAAGGCACTCGAGATTGAGCCCAGCGACGAGGACCGTACCGGCACCACCATCAAATGGCGCCCCGATCTTGAGGTCTTTACCTCCATCAGCATCCCCCACGATTGGTATCGCGAGACCATGCGCCGCCAAGCCGTGGTCAACGCCAACGTGACCTTCCGCCTGCGTATTGAGGGCGACGACGGCGAGTTTACCGAAGAGGATTTTTGCTATCCAAAGGGCATCGAGGACTACGTGCTCGAGAAGGTCGGTACCGACTACCTCACCGAGCCCTTCTTTATCGAGGCCGATCGTCGCGGTCGCGATCGCGAGGACCTGCCCGATTACAACGTAAAAATTACCGCGTGCATGTGCTTCTCGCGCACTTTCATGATGCAGGAGTACTACCACAACTCATCGTGGCTCGAGAACGGCGGTTCACCCGAAAAGGCCGCCCGTAGTGCTCTGACCAGCGCCATCGATGCCTACATTAAGCAACAGGGCAAGTACAACAAAAACGAGAGTGGCATCAAATGGCAGGACGTCCAGGACTGCCTGGTGCTGGTGACCAACTGCTTCTCCACCCAAACGTCCTACGAAAACCAGACCAAGAAGGCCATCAACAACCGCTTTATCCAGCAGGCTATGACGGCCTTCTTTAAGGAGCGCCTCTCGACTTACCTGATCGAGAACAAAGACGCCGCCAACAAGATCATGGAGCAGGTGCTCATCAACAAGCGTTCGCGCGAGAACGCCGAGAAGACGCGTCAGAGCATCAAGACCAACCTACAGCAGAAGACCGACATGGCCAACCGCGTGCAGAAGTTCATCGACTGCCGCTCCAAGGACAAGAGCCGCCGCGAGATCTATATCGTAGAGGGCGACTCGGCAGCGGGCGCCATTCGCACCTCGCGCGATGCCGAGTTCCAGGGTGTCATGCCCGTCCGAGGCAAAATCCTCAACTGCCTGAAAGAGGACTACCCGCGCATCTTTAAGTCCGACATCATCATGGACCTCATGCGCGTGCTGGGCTGCGGCGTGGAGATCAAGGACAAGCGCATCAAGAACCTCGGTGCCTTCGACCTGGACAACCTCAACTGGAACAAGGTCATTATCTGTACGGACGCCGACGTCGACGGTTATCACATCCGTACGCTCGTGCTCACCATGCTCTACCGCCTGGTGCCCACGCTTATCGACGAGGGTTACGTGTATATCGCCGAATCGCCGCTCTACGAGATCAACTGCAAAGAGAAGACCTACTTTGCCTACACCGAGCTCGAGAAGAACGGCATCCTCAAGGAGATTGGCGACCAAAAGTGCTCCATCAACCGCTCCAAGGGTCTTGGCGAGAACGACCCGGACATGATGTGGCTCACCACCATGAACCCCGAGACGCGTCGCCTGATCAAGGTGGAGCCCGAGGACGTCACCAAGATGGAGACCATGTTTAACCTGTTGCTGGGCAACGACGAAGCGGGCCGCAAGCGCCATATCTCCGAGCACGGCAAGGAATATCTGGACCAGCTGGACCTGCAATAGCAGCAAATCGATAACGACGGCCCATAAGAAGTTCAAGAGGAAATTGTGGCAAAGAAGAAGACGAAGAACCAGCCAAAGAAAAAGCAGGTCAACGCCGAGAACGTCATCGGCCTGCACTCCGAGGTCACCGACCAGCCGATCACGCAGACGCTCGAGGTCAACTACATGCCCTACGCCATGAGCGTCAACGTCTCGCGAGCATTCCCCGAGATCGACGGCTTTAAGCCCTCGCACCGCAAGCTGCTCTACACCATGTACAAGATGGGTCTGCTCAAGGGCGAGCGCCAGAAGAGCGCCAACATCGTGGGCCAGACCATGAAGCTCAACCCGCACGGCGATGCCGCGATCTACGAGACGATGGTGCGCCTGGCGACGGGCAACGAAGCGCTGCTTGCGCCCTTCGTGGAGTCGAAGGGCAACTTTGGCAAGTACTATTCGGGCGACCTGAGCTACGCCGCCTCGCGTTACACCGAGGCCAAGCTCTCCCCCATCAGCGCCGAGATCTTCAAGGACATCGACAAGGACCCGGTCGACTTCGTCGACAGCTACGACGGCGCCATGAAGGAGCCGCGCCTGCTGCCCACCACGTTCCCCAATATTCTGGTTTCGGCCAACAAAGGCATCGGCGTCGCCATGGCGTCCGACATCTGCGGTTTCAACCTCAACGAGGTCTGCACCGCCACCATGCATTACCTGCAGGATCCCGACTGCGACCTGCTCGAGTACATGCCCATGCCCGACTTCTCGACCGGCGGCGAGATCATCTACCGCCGCGAGGAGATGGAGAAGATCATCGAGACCGGTCTTGGCAGCTTCCAGATCCGTTCCCGCTGGCGCTGGATCCCCGAAGAGCGCATCATCGAGGTCTACGAGATCCCCTACACCACCAAGACCGATGTCATCATCGAGCGCATCGTCAAGCTCTCCAAGGAGGGCAAGGTCAAGGAGATTGCCGACATCCGCGACGAGACCGATCTTTCGGGCCTGCGCATCGCCATCGACCTTAAGCGCGGCGTCGACCCCGACAAGCTCATGGCCAAGCTCTATCGCTCGACCACGCTGCAGGATTCGTTCTCGTGCAACTTCAACGTGCTCGTCGACGGCTATCCCCGTGTTATGGGCGTGCGCCAGATTCTGCACGAGTGGGTCAAATGGCGTATTGAGTCCACGCGTCGCCGCATTAACTTTGACCTGGGCAAAAAGTCCGAGCGCCTGCACCTGCTGCACGGCCTCGAGGCAATCTTGCTCGACATCGACAAGGCCATCGCCATCATCCGTGGCACCAAGCTTGAAGCCGAGGTCGTGCCCAACCTTATGAAGGGTTTCGACATCGACGAGACCCAGGCCGAGTTTGTTGCCGAGCTCAAGCTCCGCAACATTAACGAAGAGTACATCCTCAACCGCACCAAGGACATCGCCAAGCTTGAGAGCGAGATTGCCGAGCTTGAGGAGATCCTCTCCAGCGAGGAGAACATCAAGAAGGTCATCAGCGACGAGCTGGCCGCGGTCAATAAGAAATATGTGATGCCGCGTCGCACGGGCAGGATCGAGCCCCATGAGGTTATCGAGGTAAGCTTGGAGCCCGAGGTCGAGGAGTACCCGGTTACCATCATGCTTTCGCGCGATGGCTACCTTAAGAAGATGACGGACCGCGTGCTCAAGAAGGCCACTACGCTCAAGTACAAAGACGGCGACAAACCCTTTATCGAGTTTCCGTCCTCCAACACCCACGAGCTGCTGGTCTTTACCAACAAGAGCCAGGTATACAAGTGCAAGGTTGCGGCGTTTGAGGACACCAAGTCGGCCCAGCTGGGCTCGTATCTGCCCACCGACCTCGAGATGGAACCCGACGAGAGCGTCATCTGGGTCATCGACCCCGAGGACTACAAGGCCGACGTGCTGTTCGTCTTTGAGAACGGCCGCGTGGTGCGCGTCGCGCTTTCTGGATACGTCACCAAGACCAACCGCAAGCGCCTCAAGAACGCCATCTACGGCGGCAGCAAACTGCTGTATGCACAGGTGCTCAAGGAAGATCGCGACATCGCGCTGGTCTCGAGCGACTATCGCTTGATGAACTTCAACACGTCGCTACTCAAGACCAAGACGACAACCAACACGCAGGGCGTCCAAGCCTTTACGGCCAAGAAGGGCCGCTCGGTCACCACCGTCGGCACAACCGAGGAGATTCTTGGCGCCGGCGTCTCGGCCGAGAAGTTCACCGCACAGAGCCTGCCTTCTGCCGGTGCCCTCATGAAGGAAAACGACATGCCGAGCCTGTTTGACTAAAACAACGGTGGCCAAACCGTCATGGGTTTACAAAGCAGCGGGGCCCGGAGCGCAGCAACATCGCGCTCCAGGCCCCGCTCGTTTCAACGTAGTCGGAATAATAGGAATCCCCGTTTTTCACTCCTGCAACCCCACGGCACAAGAGATGTTGAGCCGTTAGCAAAACTTGCAAAAATTAGCAAAAGTTGCAAAAGTTAGCAAAACCTGCAAAGGGGCCACCATGGATTGCAGCAAATGTCTCCGCCATGCCAGGCATGCTCGAAGATATTATCGAGCGAACCAAAGAAGCCGCAGATAGCCGCCTCTCATAGTCTCGCGCGTGCATAAGCAGCGTTCAGATTGAGCCAGTCGGCATCGATTGGACATATGCTCAGGAGACTCAGGGTAACTGGCGCACGGACATGAATGGCGTCTTCAGGCAACTCGAGAAGCATGACGTCGGGCTTCTCTCGAAACGACCTATCGGGAACTTTCCGATAAAGACATTGAGTTTTTGCTCGCGATGCTGCCCGATTCTGGCCCCAGCAGGGTCTCGGAGATAGCCAAACGCATGGGCGTTGCCAGCAACTATGCAAGCCAATATAAACGCCGTCTCCTCGAGGACGGCGTCATCGGAGAGCGAGGGCGTGGTCTCGTTGGCTTTGACATCCCCGCATTCAGGGAGTTCCTGAGTGAGAAGGCCTCCTAGCACGCCGAGATTGTCCGCAAGGGCAACGGCGCATGGCAATCAACGATTCACCTGGCAAGGACGGCAAGCACTTCAAATAACGCCGATTGCCATGCACTCTTCTTGTTCTTAGGCAAGCTTGCGAGCGAGCTCTCGCACCTCTTCCAACTTGGGCGAGGAGGCCATGCTGTCACGCTCGGTCATACCGCTGATGGTGACAATGCCCTGGTCCTCCCACTTGCAGTACGCGCAGGTTGACTTGTACATAGCGATCGCCGCATCATAGACGCCCTCGCTGTGGCTATCGAGCAAAAGGGCCGTCTTGGTGAACGGGAAGCCCGTAGCACCGAAGGCGTACAGGCGGTCGATGGCGGCCTTCTCCTGCGCAGTGATATCAAACCAGTAGATGGGCGAAGCAAAGACAACCATATCGGCGCCTTTCAGCGACTCGATCACGTCGGCCATGTCGTCCTTTTGCACGCAGGTGCCCTCATGGGTAAAGCAGTACTGGCATCCCAGACAACCAGCAATCTTCTTGCTGGCAACGCGGACGACTTCGACCGTATGGCCACCCTCCCGCGCGGTCTCGGCAAACGCCTCGGCCATGGTGTCGGTATTGGCGCCCTTGCGCGGGCTACCACTCAATACAACGATATTCATAGAAATCTCCCTCCTTCATGCCGCAGGCGCGCGGCATATTTTTTTGTTTTAACCAAAACGTATGGAGTTATTCAGTCGCCTCGTTTCAGCTACTCCCACTCTTTAGAAGAATCGTTGCTGGAGGCTTGGCATTGAATCGAGGCACGCCTTATTTCAGATATTCCTCAAAGAATGCTTTCAGTTTTTCAAACGGAATGATGTCCATCTGATCGTAAAGGTCGGTGTGGCTGGCACCAGGGATAATGAGCAATTCCTTGTTGTCCCCCATCAGCTTGCCGTACGCGGTTTCGCTGAAATAGCGGGAGTGCGCCTTCTCGCCGTGTACCAGCAACACGGCAGAGCGGATCTCGCCGGCGTACTGCAAAATCGGCATATTCAAAAACGACAGCGAGGACGTCACATTCCAGCCGCCATTGGAGCCCAAGCTGCGGGGATGGTAGCCTCGCGGAGTCTTGTAGTAGGCGTAATAGTCCGCTACAAACTGCGGCGCATCCTCCGGTAGCGGATCGACCACGCCGCCCGCCAGCGCATAGCTGCCGTTTTTATAGTCCTCGGTGCGCTGCGCGTTCAACGCTTTCCGCTTTTCAAAGCGTGCCTGCTCGGAATCCTCGGCGTCAAAATAGCCGTTTGCGGTCACGCGGGTCATATCGTACATGGTCATAGCCGCGGTAGCTTTGATACGAGTGTCGATGGCTGCTGCATTGACTGCCATGCCGCCCCAACCGCAGATACCGATGATGCCGATACGCTCCGGGTCAACACTTTCCTGCACAGAAAGGAAATCCACCGCTGCGCAGAAGTCCTCGGTGTTGATGTCCGGGGATGCTACATAGCGGGGCGTGCCGCCGCTCTCGCCGGTATAGGACGGGTCAAAGGCAATTGCGAAAAAGCCCAGCTCCGCCATTTTCTGCGCGTACAGACCGGAGGACTGTTCCTTCACCGCGCCAAACGGGCCGCTGACGGCGATGGCGGGCAGTTTGCCTTCCGCGTTCTTAGGCACGTACACGTCGGCCGCCAGCGTGATGCCGTATCGGTTGTGGAAGGTCGCCTTGCTGTGCTCAACCTTGTCGCTTTTGGGGAATACCTTGTCCCATTCCTGCGTCAGTTTCAACTGCTCCATGCCTAAACCTCCTTGTCAGTCGCTTTAAGGTATTGCTCGTCGTCCACGGCCTCCAACCACTCGTTGGAGGCCTTCTCGCCCGGAACCTCCACCGCGAGATGGGAGAACCAGCTGTCGGGCGCCGCACCGTGCCAGTGCTTTACGCCCGCGGGAATATTTACTACATCGCCAGGGCATAGCTCTTGTGCCGGTTTGCCCCATTCCTGGTAAAGCCCTCGACCAGCCACGCAGATGAGGATCTGCCCGCCACCGCTTTTGGCGTGATGGATGTGCCAGTTGTTGCGGCAGCCGGGCTCGAACGTAACGTTGTAAATGCCGACCTGCTCGGTGGAAAGGGGCACGAGGTAGCTTTGCCCGATAAAGTACTTCGCAAATGCGTCGTTGGGGGCACCGATGGGAAAGGCCATCTCGTTTTGGTGTCGGGCCTTTGCGTCGGCGCCGTCGTCTTCGTCCGCCCAGACCTCCTTCGCCATGCGAAAGGCCGCCCACGCCTTGGGCCATCCCGCGTAAAACGCCGCATGCGTAAGGATTTCCGCTATCTCAGCCCTGGTCACCCCGTTGCTCTTTGCGGACATCAGATGATATTGGAACGAAGAGTCCGTCAGCCCCTGCGCCATTAGGGCCACCACCGTCACCACGCTGCGGTCTCGAAGGGAAAGCCCGTCTTCTCGGCTCCACACCTCGCCGAACAGCACATCGTCATTGAGCTGAGCGAATTTGGGGGCAAAATCCCCCAGGGCGTCTCTGCCCGCCGTCTGTTTAATTGCCATGATCGATTTCCTCCTATCGATGGTTCTGGACACGAATCCGTCTCCGCGCGGCTAAGTAGCCCGCCTAGATTTCCATGCCCATTCGTCGCGCCTGCTCAAGAGCAGGGTGCCCAGCGATTTCGCCCACGCCGTTCACGCCGCCGGCGAAAACCGTTTTGCCCATTACGGACCACCCCTTGCGCTACCGATTTATATTGACGAGAATGAAGGTAATACCTAAACCTGACTTTAGGTCAAGGAATGAATTCGAGATTTATTCGGAGGGGCCATGTACACAATCGGACAGGTGGCGGAAATGTTCGGCTTGCCCGCCTCAACGCTGCGGTATTACGACAAGCAGGGATTGTTCCCGGGGCTGGAGCGGACGTCCGGCATTCGTCGATTCGGCGACACGGAACTCGAGGCGCTTCGAGTCATCGAATGCCTGAAGAAAGCGGGGATGGAGATCAAGGACATCCGTCTGTTCATGGAATGGTGTGCGGAGGGCCCGTCCACTTACCCCCAGCGCAAGGCCATGTTCGAGGAGCGTAAGGCCCATATGGAGTCGGAGATCGAGAGCATGAACCGCGCGCTGGACATGTTGAAGTTCAAATGCTGGTACTACGGGCAGCTGAATCAGGGCAACAGCGAGGCTGAGCTGAAGGCACTGATTCCCGACGGCTTGCCAGAAGGAATCAAAGAGGCCTACGAAAACGCTCACGCTCGATAGTGCCGTCCGATGCTCAAGGGAGTTCGTCAAGGAGTTCTTTTTCGGGTAGCAATGAAAAAAGAAGGCCGCCGAACCAGAAGATTCGGAGGCCTTTATTCCTGCCACTTTGCTGATAGCGCAGTTCAGTGGCGATGCCGAAACGATCGATAATCCTCTTTGACGCTTGTTTAGCGAAATGGGAAGCGCATGACAGCCATCCAGCGAGCCCTGGGGTATCCGGGCAGAAAGGGCCTGTTGGCGAAATGGATCGACCGCTACATCCGCTGGGGCAACGAGAAGAGGCTGAAGCGATCGCTCGGGGGGATGAGCCCGTTGCAATACAGACGCAGCCTGGGCTTTGTCGCATAATTGTCAGGTACGGAAAAACCGACCCATCTCCGTTTGATATTGTTCTGAACGGCCTCGATTACACGGATTGCATCCCGATGCAGGATGCTTCCTTTCCCGCTGGGGCAAAAGATCACTTGTCCAGCGGCTCCATGATTTCTAATATGATTCCATCTGGATCCCGAAAGTAGAAGGCTTTGCTCCGGCCAAAGCCATCCTGCCGAAAATCAAATTCCTAGGGAGCGGAGAAACACTCCACGCCCTGCTCCGCCAGTTTTTGATAGACCGCATCGGCATCCTCTGCACAGAAGCAAAGTTCTGATATGGAAGTTGTGAAAAGATCCATGGGCTTGCGGTGAATTTCATCCTCCACAAACTGGATCAGTTCCACCGGCGGCATATGCAGCTGATCCGAGCCGTTCAAATAAGCAACCCGTGCCTTGCAGTTTTCTCGCCGGAACATTGCCTCCGTCTCTTTTCCCTCCATCAGGAGCTCCCCCTGATACTGAAGGCCCAGCACATCCCGATAAAACGCCACGGAACGGTCCAGGTCACTGACCGTCAATCCCACATGGTAGATCTGTCGAATCATGAGCTCCTCCTCGTTAGTTGCTTTCTGCTGGTTTAATGAGGGCATGGAACAGAAAAGCGAGTCCATTTATTGAGATAATGTGGCCGATTCCGGCAAGCCCTCCGATCATATGGTCCATAAAGCTACCCATCGGAAGTGCTTCGGCAAGAATAACGAAAACACCAGGTCAAACGCCCCTATGGGTACCGAGAGGCTCAACTGAGTATTAAATGGGTACCAAACGTCAATGTAATCTTTACTGAATTAAAACCAAATATCAAGGCTAGCTGCGCGGATAATTGCTCATAAAGGGACGCTCCCTGAAAAATTGATACCCTGATATCCAGCGTTGTCCCAACTCATGGCAACCATGAGCTCAGACGGCTTGCTGCAGAAAATCGATACGATACAAAAAGAGAAATACCCCGTGATACCACAGGGCACTTCTAACAACTAACACTCTTTTAAATGGAATTATTCCCACTCGTTGGCGCCGGTTCTGACGTCCTGTCATTCCAGTTGCATCCAGTTTTCGGTGCCGTCTCGAGCCGAGTTCCGCCAGGTAACGCCATGTCGTGCTTCGTCGGCCTCGGAGACATAAGCTGGGACAACTTCAAAACCTTTTTTCAAACTCAGAACGTTGAGTTTTTGTTTTTGTCCCAAAGGCCACGATTGGCCGCCTTTGGAGGCTCGATAGCGCCGAAAACGCTCGTTTTGAAACTCAGCCGCTCTTTAGCCTGAAAGCCGCCAGCTGCAATCGCAAGCGAATCAACGCAGGTGGCTTGCGCACCATTCGCAAAACCCCAGGTCGCAGACTTTCGCCATCGGTGGGCAAAGTGAGTAGTCTCGGGTGGCTTGCCCATGAGTTAGCGAACGAGCCCTGAGATTCCGCTGACGTCCGGAAACGCTTCGAGCTCCCTTGAATTTTCAGACAGTACATGATATAAGGCAATTGGTTTCCCGTTAGGAAGGCTTCCAAGTGCCGGGGACGTTTTCCCCGGCTTTTTTCTTATCCGGGAAAACTCCGCGATAGCCCTACGCGGCGCTCAGAACTCCTGCTAGCCGAGCAGCCACCTCGCGAGGTCCAGCACGAGAACGCCCTCCCGGGTATAGGGCTCGTGCCTCGTGCGGGCGATGAGAACCTTCGGGAACGCATCCCTGACGGACAGCAGCGGTGCGAGCTCCCTCTCGGTTTCGAAACTCGAGATGTTTTTAAGTTTCGAAACTGAGGGGCGATGCACGTAGGCATATTATCGAGAATTCGAAATTCCGACCCCAGTCACAGCATGCCGGCAGCGAGGTCAATGCGCATTCGCACGTGCTACAATCCAACCACCAGAGATGAAAACACAGTCCCCGTCGGGTAGTCGTGGGCGTGCGCTAGTCCGCATCAGTAACCTGCCTCCTTGGTTGTCCCTTCTCTGCATGGTCATCTACATAAAGGAGGAACCAACCATGCAGATCAGCGTGTCGTCCACCCTGACCGTATATCACGACGGTCAATTCTTGGTCGGGATGGCGGAGCATGTCGAGGACGGAAGGTACGGCGTCGCCCGCATCGTCTTCGGCGCGGAGCCGTCCGATGAGGAGATCCTGCAGTTCGTTGTCGGCAAATGGGAGAAACTCTCGTTCTTCGGTGACGACCCGGTCGAGACGAGCAAACCCGCGAAGAACCCCAAGCGGCGCGCCCGTGAGGCGGCGAAAGTCCTTAAACGACCGGCGGTGAGCACCAAGGCACAACAGGCGTTCGCGGCACAGCGGAAAGCGATGAAGCGGGAGTCGGCTCAAGCAAGAAGCCAGCGTCGCGCGGATGAGGCGGAGACGCGCTTCGAGCAGCGAAAGTTGAAGCGCAAGCAGAAACATCGCGGGCATTGATCGCTATTTGCAGCAAGGCAAACCATATACAGCAGCGGCGCCAGTTCCACTTGAAGCCGACGCCGCGTAGACGCTGATGGTGACGGCTATGCACGGGCACGGGCGCGCCACCGCACTTCACAGCTTGTTTCTCAAGTATTTGGGACGCACACGCGGCGTTCAAAAATGCGGAGCGACTCCGCATGGCTCGAGACTGAGCCGAGATGCCCTACTTCTCGCCCTCCAGCAGCCCCACGATGCGGTCGATGTCGACGGCAAAGCGAGGCCTTCCCTCGCGCTCGTAGCGGTCGAGGTATGCCTGGCACTCGGAGACAATGCGTTTGGTGTTGCCATCGATGATGCGCTGGAGCGTCTCGTAGTAGGCCGAGCCCTCGGTCCTGAAGCGGCGCTGGTAGGCCTTGGTTATGGGGAACATCTTGATGTAGTGGATGCCGTGGCGGCAGCCGGGGCGCGTCGTGGGGCGGGGTGGCAACGCAAAGTACTGGTCTTTGGGCACGTTAGGGGCGATGTTGGAACGCAGCGGCACGGCGAAGTCCCTGCGCTTTCCGCGGAAACGCAGCCTCACCACCACGATGCAGGGGCGATTGTGCTTAAGCATGAGCTCGCGGTCGCCATCGACGACGTCGAAGAAGTCCTGGGAGATGGATACGATCTTCATCGGTTGCGCCCCCCTTCATACGAAGCGGGGCCCGCATCGCTGCAGGCCCCTACAGGTGGGCGATATTCTACGCCTTGCGGCACCCCGTCGCCCACGGAGGCTAAACGTACACGTAAGCCGTACTCTGAAAGCCGCGGCTTCCGGCAAGTAGTTTATACCACGAAAGGTCGCTTTCGATGCGCATAGCTCGCAAAACAACACTCGCTGGGCCGTCACCCCTGGCCGTTACCCTCCAATCTTCATTGGAGTCAGCAGGTCAATTCATATAGTCATGGGGTTTATCCTAAAGAGAATCAAATTTATACCCCCATAACTAAGGATTTTTCTATTCCCACTCAATGACTAGAGCCCTGGTGTAATTGGCTGGATCACCGTTCCGGGAACCGGTATCGACCTACCTGTCCGCCAAGCTCCTTCTTCAGCTCCAGCCTAGTATCTGACTCGCGCCGTTATAAGCGAAAACCGAAGAGATGCGTTTTAGCCAAGAAAATAAGGTTAGCCTTATCTTACTGCATGATTCGTGTGTTATAGTTAGATGTCTCTAACTATTTGGGGGCGATAGCAATGCACGAACGCAAGGGCTTCTGGGACAAGAATGCCGGTCGGTACGACCGTTTCATGCGAAAGGACCGGGCGGCGTATGAGAAGATGTATGAGCTGATCAGGCCGGTGGTGAAAGCAAAAACCGTACTGGAGGTTGCCACCGGCACGGGGCTTATCGCAAAGAACATCGTGAATGCGGCGGCGCACATCGAGGCTACAGACGCTTCTGCAGAGATGATCCTTGAAGCAAAGCGGGACAATCAATCCGCAAAGCTGCACTTTTCCGTACAAGATATGTTCCGCCTGCCCTATGCACAGAAGTCCTTCGAAGTGGTGATCGCGTCCAACGCGCTTCACATAGTGCCGCATCCGGAAAAGGCCCTGCAAGAAATCAGGCGGGTGCTGAAGGACGACGGCGCGCTCATCGCGCCAACCTTCACCCACGCGGGGAACTCGGTTCCCGGCAAGGCAAAAGCCTTTTTAATGAGTATGGCGGGATTCCCCCTCCATAGCAGGTGGACAAGCGAGGAATACCTGTGTTTCCTGCGTCAAAACGGCTGGTCGGTGCAGAAAAGCGCGGTGCTGAAGGCCTCGTTCCCGTTGACCTATGCGGAATGCACGAAATCGGAGGGGCCAGATGTCGTTCTTTGAAAACACCCGCAAGCCCGTGGGCCTCGGCGGAAAACTTATGGTTGCAATGATGAATCTGGGCCACGGCCCTGTGGCGCGGTGGGGACTTCGATTTCTACGACTTGCGCCAAACGCCAAGGTGCTAGATTGCGGCTGCGGCGGCGGGGCGAACATAAAACGGCTGCTGGAAAAATGCCCGCATGGCGTCGTCAAGGGCATCGACTATTCGCCCGTCAGCGTGGAGAAGACTAGAAAGCTCAACCGAATTGCGATTCAGGAGGGGCGTTGCGCCGTTCTGCAAGGCAGCGCGGCGGATATGGCGTTTGAGGACGCCATGCGGGCATTTTTGCATCCATCCTGCACATGGCGATAGGCATGACGGTCATAGCGGCTGTGCTGGCGGCAATTATGACAGTTTTTAT
This sequence comes from uncultured Collinsella sp., assembly GCA_937950325.1. Taxonomy (GTDB): domain Bacteria; phylum Actinomycetota; class Coriobacteriia; order Coriobacteriales; family Coriobacteriaceae; genus Collinsella. Next base: position 25,028 of record CALFDJ010000060.1, on the reverse strand, counting down.
TCACTGAGGAAGAAACCTATGAAATGTAAAATTGAGAAAAACACCGTTCAGGAGACGCTGATCCTCCCGCTGTATTCCCGGAAGCTGTGTACGGAGCTGTACCCGAACCTTTATAGGGATGAAACAGCGGTTCGTCTGCTCGACCAAATCGACTACGACTTTTCAGAGGCAGCGAAAAGCTCCCGCAGCCTGATGCAGCGTTTTGGTGCGCTGGAGGTGTCCATGCGGCAGGGTGATCTTGCTTTCGAGGTACAGGATTACCTGAAAGGCCACCCCAATGCGGCGGTGGTCAATCTGGGCTGCGGACTGGACAACACCGGCAGAACCTGCGACAACGGTAGATGCAAGATTTACAATCTGGACTTCCCGGATGTGATTGCCTTGCGACAGCAGCTACTGCCCGCCGGGGATCGAGAACAAAATATCCCCTGCGACCTGAAAGACACCACATGGTTTAGCAAAATCGATGCCTCCGGCGGGGCGGTGTTCTTTGCCTCCGGGGTGTTCTATTACTTTCTGACCCAGCAGGTCCGGGAACTGGTGCGGGAGATGGCGGACGCTTTCCCCGGCGGTGTGCTGGTCTTTGATGCTGCCAATCGGACAGCAGTAAAGATGATCGCAAAAACATGGCTTAAGACTGCAAAAATCAAGGATGTGGGGGCATATTTTGCGGTTTCGGATGCCGCCAAGGAAATCGGCACGTGGGACAGCCGTCTGCAGGTCACAAGTCGCGGCTATATGCTGGGTTATAACGATTTGAGAGACCCTTCTGTCAGCGGCTTTTTCCGGTTTCTCGCAAGGGTCGGTGACAACGGGATGAAAATGCAAATCGTGAAAATAAGATTTTGAGAGACAAAAATGCAAAAGACGAGCGCTTCTTGCCGCCCAATTGGCAAGAAGCGCTCGTCTTTTCTTAACGCGTTGTATGGCGGAGAGAGCGCAAGTTACGCGAGCGCCCTGCTTGCCAGCTCGGCCGCGCCGAGGATTCCTTGGTCGCCGCCGCAGCCCGGGGCGCAGATGTAGCGCTCCATGTCCTTAAGCTCGGCGGTCTGGATGTAGCCACCCAGATATTCGAGGGTTTTCTTGCGGACGATGCCGTAGAGCTGCTCCTGGTGCATCACGCCGCCGCCGAGGACGATGCGGCGAGGCGAGTACATGAGCACGAGGTTCGCGCACATCTGCCCCAGATAATCCCCCTCGAGCGCCCACACCTCATCGTTGTCCGCGAGCTCGGCCGCGGGCTTTCCCCAGCGCGCGGCAATGGCGGGGCCGGAGGCGAGGCCCTCGAGACAGCTCGCGTGGCTCGGGCAGACGCAGCGTCCCTCCTCGGTGGGACGGGTCCTTACCAGCATGTGGCCGGCCTCGGGGTGCAGCATGCCGTGAAGGAGCCTGCCCGCGCACATGACGCCTGCGCCCACGCCGGTGCCGATGGTCACGTAGACGGCGTCCTCGAGCCCCTTGCAGCAGCCGAAGACCACTTCGCCGAGGCAGGCAACGTTCACGTCCGTGTCGTAGGCCACCGGAATCCCGAGGGCGTCGGCGAACGCGGCGCGAAGACCATGGCCTCGCCACGCGAGCTTGGGCGTCTGGAGGATGGAGCCGTAGCGCTCGTCGTTGGGGTCGACGCAGGTCGGGCCGAAGGCGCCGATACCCAACGCGTCCACATCACGGACGGTGAACCACTCGATCATCTGCGGGACGGTCTCGGCGGGCGTAAGCGTCGGGGTCTCCATACGGTCGAGGACCTCGCCGTCGCCGGACACCACGGCACAGACCATCTTGGTCCCGCCGGCCTCGAGGGCGCCGAGCCTCATTTGCTTTTCGCTCATGTGATCCTCCTTACAAAGGGACGCCCGCAGTCATGGTCAACCGCGGGCGCCCATAACGTTGGCTTGTTTCGAGGCGACCCTACCTGGGCACGCGGTCCTGCCTTGCGGCAAACGGGGCGAGCACGGCGTGCGGCTCTCTTTGGTACCAGTAGGCGACGGTGGAGATGTCGTCCTCGCGCTCGTAGAGCTTGATGTCGTCGTTGCCGAGGTCCTGGAACGTCACGCGCAGGTCCTCCTTGAACGAGATCGGGTCGGGAAGGTGCCACCTGTAGAGGCCGTGCCTGGGCAGCGCGTCGTCGTTGGTCGCGAGCATCGGGTTCGGGTTCGGCTTGCCCGCGCTGAAGCGGTCGCGCGTGGCGTCGCGCGTCGAGCGGTACGGGTAGCCGGCGAACAGCGTGTTGAAGCACTGCGCCTCGGGCAGCGCGTGGGGCGGCCTGTCGAGGAAGGCCCAGGCACCGCCGAAGTAGTCCTCGGCTCCCGTCGAGGTGACCGTGGGGAACTCCTCGTCGCCGTCGAGGAAGAACTTCATCTCGCCCTCGCCCCACCAATAGCGCTCCAGGGCGCACAGGGCCATGTAGGTGCCGACGTAGTAGCCCTTGCCGCGCACGCCGTCGAGCACGGTGTAGTCGACGCCCCTGCGAGTGCTGCGCTCGCGGTTAAAGCGGGCGTGGAAGTACATGGCGTCGTCCGGCACGTCGGTGAGCGCGTAGTTGAACGTGTAGAAGATGTACTTAATGAACCCGGGGTGCTCGCTCGTAAGCGTGACCTTGGCGTGCTTCCTGAAAGGCATCTCGAAGTAGCAGTTCATGCCGCCCGTCGGGTTCACGCAGATGGGCATCGAGTTGACGATGGCGCGCTCACCGAAGCCGTTGCAGAAGAAGTCGCCGACAGGGCACTCGACCGAGGGGGTCTCCTCGTCGTCCCAGTAGAAGCGCAGCACGAGGTCGCGCATGACGAAGCTGCCGGCGGCGGTCTTGTCGGGGACGGTCATCCAGATGTGGCGGATGATGCCGGGGCCCTCGATGTCCGCGAGCGTGATGGTCTCGCCGGACTCAAGGGGCACGCAGCACGAGCCCTTGCGGCCGACGCCGAGGTGGCTGGCCGACATGGCGGCACGGCCCTTCTCGCCCGTGATGTTCTCGGGGGTGATGGCGCGGCTTTCCTCACCGCCGTGCATCCACACATCCTTAAGGAACTCTCTCATCGTCGACCTCCTCTATTCGTCGTCTTCGCACTCGGCGGAACTGGCACCGTTCACGTAGACGATCTGCTGGCGCGCCTCGTCGACGAGGGCGTCGAAGTCGAGTTTCTCGTCGGGGCGCGCGAGCGCGACCGTCATGGCGAGCGGGAGGTTGACACCCGCGATCACGTGGATCCGGTCGGAGGCGAAGCGGGAGAAGCGCTGGTTCACGCTGCCGCCGAGCGCGTCGGTAAGGACGACGACCTCGTCAGTGCCCGAAAGCGCAGCCTCGACCGCCGCGTCGAGCCCCTCGCCGTTGTCGTTCACGTAGGCGCACACGGCGTTGACGGCGTCGCTCTTACCCGTAAGGAACTCGAGGGTGTCCTTGAAGCCCTGGGCGAGAAGGGAATGGCTCGCCACAACTATCTTTCTCATTGATTCACCAATCTCTTGGGTCGAAGCTAGGCGAGGATGCCGGCGGCGGAGGCGACCATCGCGAGGACGATCACCACGAGGATGAGGGCCGTCATGCTCGCGTTCTTCTTGGTAAGAAGGTAATACGCGCTTCCCGTGATGGCGGCGGGGATCATGGCAGGCAGGATCTTGTCGAGCAGCGGCTGAATCTCCATCGAAACGTCGCCGAAGCTGAAGCTAATCGGGCAGGTGACGCCGATGACCGAGGCGATGAGGCAGCCGACCACGGTGAGGCCGAGCACGGAGGCGGCGGCAGTGAGGTTGGGAAGCTTCTCGCTGAAGTCGGTGACGAGCTTCACGCCCTGCTTGTAGCCGAACTCGAGGGCGTGCATGCGGACCCAGAAGATGGCCAGGATGAGCGCGAACCAGATGCCGGCTCCCACGGGGTTGCCCTCGATGGCCATGTAGGCAGCGATGGAGCCCATGATGGTCGGGATCATGGTCATGAGCAGGGAGTCGCCGACGCCGGCGAGCGGTCCCATGGTGCCGATCTTCAGGTCTTGGACGGCGTCCGCCGCCGCTAGGCCGTCGCGTTCCTCCATGGCCACGCAGGCGCCAAGGATGATGGCGGCGAGCCAAGGCTGGGTATTGTAGTAGCGGAAGTGGTTGTTGAGCGCTTGCTTATAGTCCTCGTCGTTCGTGTAGATCTTCCTCAGGACCGGCGAGAGGGCGTAGGCGACTGAGGCGCCCTGCTGGGTCTGGTAGTTGAAGGTGCACACGCTCATGAGCCAGCGCCAGTTCGCGTTGCGCAGATCCTTCTTGGTGACCTTGTAGCCGGAGGGCTTGCCCTCGGCGACGGCGGTGATGTTCTCGTTTTCCATGGTTACTCATCCTCTCCGATGAAGGCGTCTGCGGAAGCGTGAGCGGCGAGCTCGGTGTCCCTCTCGGCACGCTGGTAGAACGCGATCGCGAGGGCAACGCCGACGATGGCGGCGCCGATGATGGGCACGTTCAGGAAGGCCGAGAGGAAGAAGCCGACGAGCAGGTACTGGAAGTACTTGCCGGTGGGCATGTAGCGGAGCAGCATGGCGATACCGATGGCCGGGAGCATCTTGCCGGCGAGGGTGAGGCCGGAGAGGAACCACTGAGGCATGACCTCGAGGAGCCAGTTGACGGCGGGCTGGCCGAGCGTCACGGAGACAAAGACGGGCAGGGCGGCGCACAGGCCGAAGAGCGCGGGGCAGACCCACAGGATGGCGTTCATCTGATTGAACTTACCCTCGTTGCAGAACTTCTGGGACTTCTCGACGACGAAGCCGTTGAGGATCTTGACGATGACGTCGAGCTGGATGCCGAGCATGCCGACCGGCAGGCCGATGGCGAGGCCCGTGTCCGCGCCCAGGGTCACGCCGTAGGCGGTGGCGATGATGGCCATCGTGCCGTAGTCGGGAATCGACGAGCCGCCGAAGCCCGCGACGCCGAGCTGCATGAGCTGGATGGTGCCGCCGATGACGAGGCCGGTCTGCCAGTCGCCCATGACGACGCCGGTGATAAGGCCCCAGAAGACGGCATAGTTGACGAAGATCATCGGGATGCCGTAGTAGTCCACGTGCTTGATGAAGGCCAGCAGGGTCAAAAGGACGACCTGCAGGATAGTGAAGTTGACCATGATCCCTCCTTAGATGAGGTCGGCGACGGAGACGGGCTTGTCGGCGGGCACGAACTGTGCCGTCACCTTGACGCCGCGGGCGATGAGCGCCTTGTAGCTCTGGACGTTCTCGGCGGAGGCATAGGCGCGCTGGGTGAGCTGGACGCCGCCCTCCTTGACGAGCGAGCCGCCGACGATCAGCGACGGGAGCTCGATGCCCGACTCGACCAGGTGAAGGATCGTCTCGGGCTCCTTGGCGATGACAAAGACCTTCTCGCGGTCGTACTTGCCCGCCGCGAAGTTCTTGAGCGCGGTCTGCTCGGAGATGATCGAGACGGCCATGCCCGCGGGGCGCGCCATCCTCATGGTGGACTTCAGGACCTCGTCGCCGGCGACCTTGTCGTCGATGACCATGACTCGGGTCGCGCCCGACACCGGGGCCCACTGCGTCACGATGATGCCGTGAAGCAGGCGATTGTCGATTCGTGCCATAACAACACTCATGTTTGCTCCTATCAAATGAAGTTTTACGTTCGGTACTGCCTCGGCGCTATCCGGATTCGCGCCGGGCAAGGGGTTATCGGATTATTGAGGACGCGCGGTCGGCTTGCGGCGGCGCGGGGAAGGTCACTCGTCGAGCAGGAGGTCCGAGGAGCCGAGGCGCTCTTCTCGCGCCGGGGCGGCGCTCACGCTTATGTAGTCGAAGACATATGCGATCTCGCTTACGGGAACCTCTACGCGATAGCGCGTCGAGATGCTCGAGAAGCTCTGCCTGAAGGACTCGATGAAATCGGCGCGTTCCTCCTCGAAGCGGTCCTGGCCAACGTAGGTCTCAATGGGGTTTCTGGTAACAAGGCGCTCGACGAGACAGCAGAGGTGGACGTAGAGCCCAATGATGGCGTTGCTGCCGATCTTCTCGCCTGTCCTGCGCTGAAGCTCGTGCACGGCGCTCTCGATCTCGTGGAATAGCCGCTCCGGGTCGAGGATGGTGATGGAGCGGATGACGTTCTGCAGCGTCATGTTCGAGAGCAGCTTCTCGTGGAAAGAAGAGAGCTCGGAAGCGTCAAGCCACCTGCCGAACACGGCATCAACCTTAGAGGCGGACGCCGTCGACATGATGTCCTCGAGGGCGACGAAGGGGACGGAGGCGACCCCGGGGTCTCCCGTGCCGATGACGGCGCAGACGCGGTGCTCGGAGAAAACGGCGTCGTTCGACCCGTTCGCGACGAGCTGCTTGAAGGGCCTCGTGAGCAGGCGCGCGCCTATGGTGCGCGGGAGGCTCTGCGAGACGAGCTGGCGTATCCTCTCCGCGGCGTCGACCCCGGACTCGGAGCAGAAGACGATGGCGTCCTCACGGTTGACGCGCTCGATCACCTTGCAGTGCGTCACGCACGCGGCGGTCGCATCGCCAAGAACCTCGGCGATGGACTTGCCGCCGAGCAGCCCGACCCCGATCTCGAGCGCAAGACCGGTAGAGACGTTGTTCACCACGCCGATAGTGGAGTCGGTAACGTTCTCGAGGGCCTTATAGGCCTCCTCCAAGGAGCCCATGTCGACGAGGAACACGACCCCGGTGCAGTAGGAATGGCGGTCGACGAGGCGCTGGAGCGGACCGACGATGTCCTTCAGCTGCTGGTCGTAGGGCATGTCGACAGCCTCGTACACATGCATGCCGAGCATACGGTTCGCCGCGTCGGCGATGCTCGTCGCCGTTGAGTAGCCGTGGGACAAGATGACGCAGAGCGTCCGAAGGGCCTTCGCATCGCGAGACTCCGATGCGACGCACAGCGTCAGAAGCGTCTTCGTGAAGTGATCGAGCGAGATTCCCAGCGCCCCTTCCACGTCTGCGGCGACCTGATCGGAGACACTCGAGGCAAACGGCAATTCGGAGGTCACGGCACCAAGGAGATGGGAGATTTGCTCCGCACAGGCAGACTTTCGCCTAGCCAGGCCGATACCCGGCCACAACTGCAGGCAAATCTCCTGGGCCAGTAGAAAAGCGACCTTCCTCGAAAGCTCGATGCCATAAGAAGAGCCTGCGTCGGCAAGGACCGCGCCCACGACGCGCTCGAAGGCGCGCGACCTCGAGGAGGCGACGCCGTGGTCGAAGATCAAGTGATCCTCAACGCCGCGCACAGCGGAGACAGCTTGCGAGACAAGCTCGGAGACAGAGAGCTCCCCGGCGCAGAATCGCTCATCAAGAGAGCACAGGGCATCGAGCGCCTGCTCGACCGGCCCTGTGCTCTCGGCGGCATCCAGAGACGCGTCAATCAGAACGCCATCGTCGGGCTGTTGATCGATCTGCGCGGAGGAGAGAAGCCCGCTGGGAAGAAGATACGGGCGAACGACGACGTAGTCGCCCTCGCGATTGAGGAACGCTTTGGCGCAGCAGTTCGTCACGCAGGCGCGCAAGCCGGCGATGTTATCGGAAAAGTCCGCGTTCACGAGACAACGGTATGCGCCGCGGCTGATCTTCACATCAGAACCGATTCGGCACCCCTCGCTGCGCAGGAAGCTCAAGATGAGATCCTCGCGCTCCTCGGGGGTCCGCTCCTTGAGTGAGGGGACGCGGGCACAGATGGGCATTTTGCTGTAGGCCGAGGAAACCTTCAGATCATCGGCGGAAAGCGTCGTCGAAAGAACGAGGCGAGCGCGCGGCGCATCCTGGGAGGCATCGAGCCCGAGGGCCGTCGCAAGGCAGTGTTCCATCGCAGAGGGAGAAAGTGCCTCGATGCCGTTGACAAAGACCACGCCCCCGCGCGATTTCGCGATCGACTCGTCAAGAAGTCCATTGAACGAGGCGGCGTCCGGGACCCCGGTGCAGTCGATGCGCAAATAGGAGGAGTCGCGGGACAGCAAGCCCTGGTTCTTGCCGTACTCGTACACAAGACGAGAAAGGAAAGACTTGCCGACACCCACGCCGCCGCTCAAGAGGATGGGCAGGCCGAACGGAGGGTACTGAACCGCAGCCTTGCACTGCTCGACAACGGAGCTGAGGCTCAGGTCAAAGCCCACGGCACGCGCGAAGTCACGGTGATCGGCGATTCCCGTCGCCTGGATGAGGTCGGCGAGCGAGGCGTACTCGCTTGCAGAGAGCTTTACCTGAAAACGCTTCTGGAACGCGCGGCGATGAAAATAACGGACAGGCCTGCCCGCCACCTTAACCACAAGGCCGGCGCGAACAAGGTCGTTGAGGTACTGGTTCGCCAGACTCCTGGAGATGATGAGCGTCTCGGCGATGTCGGAGGTGGACAGACGGGCAAGGTCGTCGAGCGAGACGGCAGAGGTGAGGGCCTCGAGATGCTCGAGAATCCTGTCCCTCATGTCGGCGGGCTTCTTTGCCAAGCTGTCCTGTGCGGTCTTGTCCATGACTTCTTACCTCCTTGTACAAGGAGTATAAGGGGAACACAGAGAACGGAAGGGGGCGCGTGGGGGAATCAACAGCCCCGAGGAGAAGTTCACCACTTGAGGGGCAGAAAACAACGGCCATTGAACATTCAGGGCCGACGCTCAACACTTCGACTCGACACTTCGCTTTGGAAAGGGCCCTGCGCGCCGGGGTCCCAACATAAAGAAGAGCCCCGGCGCGCAGGGCCTAAAGCTTAACCATGCGCGCGGCGATGCGGGCGCAGTCGCAGGCGGCCTTCTTCTCGAAGGTGTTGTAGTCGACGACCTGGCCCTCGGCGCAGGGCTTGTCGCTGATGGCGCGCACGACGACGAGGGGCACGCCGTTGAGATAGGCGGCCTGCGCGATGGTGCAGCCCTCCATCTCGCAGCACAGGTCGCCGAAGGTCGCGAGGATGCGCTCCTTCTGTTCCGCGGGCGAGACGACTCGGTGGGCAAGGTCCTCTCAAAAGGGGTCGTCCGATGCCGCAAGACCTCGATGACCGACTACCGCCTCGAACAAGTGGCGGATTACCTCTGCACTATCGAACTTGCCTTGGTCAAGTACGAGGCCAAGGAGAACGGTGAGACGTACAACAAGTTCTTCGGAGGTATAGGCTCTTTCAAGAGGAACTGGCTCAAGCAAGCCCGCAACAAGCGGATATAGGAGGTTCCGCGGCTCTGCAGGGAGCCGTCACCCCCTCCTTCGGCGGGAAGGCGGGGCGCCGACGCGGAACTCCCGACGACGTGTTTCGAGCAGCGGAAGCTGAAGCGCAAGCAGAAGCAGCGCGGGCAATGATCGGTGCCGACATGGGCCCAGACGTGAACAGCGCTACGTCCCCTGTTCACGGGGCACGAAACCATAAAGGTTGTCCAGCGGTTGCCAAACGAAAAGCCCCCGACCTGTTTGTGCAGGTCAGGGGCTCGGAAACGCTAGATATCAACTACTCCCACTCGATGGTCGCGGGCGGCTTGGACGTGATGTCGTAGCACACGCGGTTGGCACCGGGGACCTCGGCAACAATGCGGCCGGAAATGCGGGCCAGCACGTCGTAGGGCAGCTTGGCCCAGTCGGCGGTCATGGCATCGCTGGACTCGACGGCACGCAGGATGATCGGACGCTGGTAGGTGCGCTCGTCGCCCATAACGCCGACGGACTTAATGTCGGGCAGAACCGCGAAATACTGCCAGCAGCTGTGCTCGGAGTTGCGCTCGCCGGTCTGCTCAAACAGGCGCTGGTTGTAGGCATCCAGCTCCTCGCGCACGATAGCGTCGGCGTTCTTGAGGATCTCGAGTTTCTCCTTGTCGACCGCACCGATGATGCGGATGGCAAGACCCGGGCCCGGGAAAGGCTGGCGGAACACGATGTGACCCGGCAGGCCCAGTGCCAGACCAAGCGCGCGGACCTCGTCCTTAAAGAAGTGGTCGAGCGGCTCGATGAGGTCGAAGTGCACGCCCTCGGGGAACGGGATCAGGTTGTGATGGCTCTTGATGGTGGCCGTCTTGCCACCCGTCTTGCGAGCGCCGGACTCGATGATGTCGGGGTAGATGGTGCCCTGAGCCAGGTACTTGACCGGCTTGCCATCGGTCTCGAGCTGCTGCGCCACGGCGAAGAACTCTTTCCAGAACTGCGTACCGATGATGCGGCGCTTCTCCTCGGGCTCGGTCACGCCGGCCAAAAGCTCGGCATAACGGTCCTCGGCGTGGACGTGGATAAAGTCGACGTCAAACTGCTTGGTGAAGACCTCCTCCACCTGCTCGGGCTCACCCTTGCGCAGCAGGCCGTGGTTGATGAACACGCAGGTCATCTGCTTGCCCACGGCGCGAGCGCCCAGCGCAGCCACGACGGAGGAGTCGACGCCACCGGACAGGGCCAGAATCACGCGGTCGTCGCCGACCTTCTCGCGGAACTCGGCCGTCATGGTCTCGACCAGGTTGTCCATGCTCCAGTTGGGCTCCAGGCCGCAGATCTCAAACAGGAAGTTGCTCAGCAGCTGCTGACCATACTCGGAGTGCTTGACCTCGGGGTGGAACTGCGTGGTGAAAATCTTGCGCTCGACGCACTCCATGGCAGCAACCGGGCACACGTCAGTGCTGGCGGTAACGGTAAAGCCCTCGGGCACCTCGGAAACGGCGTCGCGGTGGCTCATCCACACGGTCTGTTCCATAGGCGTGGAGTTAAAGAGCTTGGCGCCGGCCGTGCGCGTGATGGTGGCGCGGCCGTACTCGCCCACCTCGGAGTGGCCGACCTCGCCGCCGAGCGTCACGGCCGTGATCTGATGGCCGTAGCAAAAGCCCAGGACGGGAAGGCCCAGGTCAAAGATGGCAGGATCGATGGACGGAGCGTCCTCGGCATACACGGAAGCCGGGCCGCCGGAAAGGATGAGCGCAGAGGCGTTCATCTCGCGAATCTCGTCGGCCGAGATGTCGCAGGGGACGATCTCGGAATACACGTTGAGGTCGCGGACGCGACGGGCAATGAGCTGACCGTACTGCGCACCAAAGTCGAGTACGAGGACCTTTGCGGAAGCCTTTTGATCCATGGTTCCCCCTCTTGTTGGCGGGGAGCCGGTGCCCACCCGCGTGAATGAACGAAAATAGCCTTCATAGTGTACACGTTATATGGGGCTTCTCGCCCCTCGCAGCCATCAGCGCACGGCAAACGCACGACCTAGGCCCCTATTTGACGGCAATTGAAGTGTTACCGAACGCTACAGATGATGTAATACGTTTGAACATTGGACGCCCTGTGCCACAATACTGCCGAACGACTCCGCCTCTGCGGCGGCAAATACGATAGGAATACCAGCATGAAGCGCATCCTTCTCATCGCCACGGGCGGCACCATCGCATCGACCGAGGACGGCAACGGCCTCTCCCCCGCCCTGACCGGTGAGGAGCTCGCCCAGAGCGTCCCCGAGATCTCGGGCCTCTGCGAGCTCGACGTGGTACAGCCCATGAACATCGACAGCACCAATATGCGCCCCAGCGACTGGATGTGTATCCGCGACGTCATCGTCAAGGGCTATGCCGACCACGACGGATTCGTGATTCTACACGGCACCGACACCATGAGCTACACCGCGGCGGCGCTTTCCTATCTGATTCAGGACAGCCCTAAGCCTATCGTGCTCACCGGCTCGCAAAAGCCCATGGGCAATCCCTTTACCGACGCCAAGCTCAACCTGTACCAGAGCCTGCTCTATGCGCTCGACGAGCATTCGCACGACGTCTCGATCGTGTTTGGCGGCGTCGCCATTGCCGGCACGCGCGCCCGCAAACAGCGCACCATGAGCTTTAATGCGTTCATTAGCGTCAACTATCCGCCCATTGCCTACATCCGCAACGACCGCATCGTGCGCAACGGGCTCCACGGCACGCATCAGGGCGAAAACCCGGTGCGTTTCTACGACAGCATCAACCCACGCGTGTTTGTCCTTAAGCTTACGCCCGGCGTGAACCCGGGCATCCTCGACGCCCTTGCCGACAGCTACGACGCCGTGATTCTGGAGACCTTTGGCATTGGCGGTATTCCCGAGTTTGGCGAGTCCGGCGAGTCGTTCCAAGAGGCAATTTTCCGCTGGGTCGATTCGGGTCGCACCGTCGTTATGACCACGCAGGTCCCCGAAGAGGGCCTCGATCTGGGCGTTTATGAGGTCGGCCGCGCTTACGCCGATCATCCGGGCATTCTGCGCGGCGATGATATGACCACCGAGACGCTCGTGGCCAAAACCATGTGGGCACTCGGCCAGTCACGTGATGCGGCCGAGATTCAGCGCCTGTTCTACAGCCAAGTCAACCACGACCGCATCCCGATGGCGTAATTCAGTTGTCGACGGGTATCCCCTATTCGATACCCTCGAGAAGCTCTGACACCGTCATGCCGAGTGCGGGCGCGATCTTAAATAGAACCTTGAGCGTGAAATTTGCCGTCCCATCTTCGATTCGGTCGAGGTAGGGTCGGCTGATTCCTGTCGCCACACAAAAATCAACCTTGGAGATACCAAGGTCCCTGCGTGTCTCTTCGACCCGCCTGCCAAGAATCTGTTTCGCACGTTCGTCCATGCAGCCGAGTTTGAAATGGAGCCGAACATAAACGTAAACTATAGTTTACGTTTTCCCGAATACACAGGAGTTTTCTATGTCGGGTTCTTCGGTCCGCATGTACCGAGCCACGCTTCGCACAAACAGCGCGCCGCCCAAGCTCGTCGTCGTTGAAGCTGAATGCCTTTCGCCCGATGAGCGCACAGCATTTACATTGCTATCAAGTCGCGTCGCCGCCGTTCTGGTCCCTTGCCCGGCGCAAGGTGAACTTGCCATTCAATGCCAAGCGCACAGCTGCTCGCTCAATCAGACTGCCGTAATCGCAACCAGCCAGCGTGGCCTGCCCCTTCTCCTGGAAGCCGGCATCGCACTCGCCCTTCGCGGTGCCGGATACGAAAACGAGACCGCCGCCGACATGGTCTTTAAACCACGATCGAGCGGCGGCCTCGCATCAGCCATTGAATATATGTGCAGGCTCGTTGCCTAAAAGGACAAGCTAGAAACCAAAGCCAAAGCCCGTTCCGGTAATCGCCGAGTACATAAAGTAAACGTTGATCACGTTGAGGAACACACCCGTGATGCAACCGTTGCGCAGGTAGCGCTCGCACACGATGCGCGCCATGGCGGCGGAGTCGTCATTGTTCTTGGCTTGGCGTCCCGCCGTAAAGTACGTCGCCACGCTCAGCAGCAGATTGAGTACCGGCAGTGCCAGCAGCTCGTAGCTCTTACCCCAGCGCGTCACCTCGCCGGCGGCGTTAAACTTCGTTGCCACCTCGGGGCCAATGTTGGGGATAACACACGCTGCAACCACCAGCGGAATCACCGCAAGTACGAGCAGCGCAATACCCATGTAGCCAGCTTTTTTGCCATATTTGAACATATGCGTCGTCCTTACACGTTAAAGCGGAAGTGCACGACGTCGCCATCGGCCATGACATAGTCCTTGCCCTCAATACGCAACTTGCCGGCGGCCTTGGCGCCCTGCTCGCCGCCGAGCTCGATGTAGTCGTCGTAGCCAATGACCTCGGCCTTAATAAAGCCGCGCTCAAAGTCGGTGTGGATGACACCGGCGGCCTGCGGGGCGGTCGCGCCCTGACGAACCGTCCAGGCCTTGACCTCCATCTCGCCGGCCGTAAAGAACGACTGCAGGCCGAGCAGCTTGTAGGCAGCCTGAGCGAGCACGTCCAGGCCGGGCTGCTCCAGGCCCAGGCTCTCCAGGTAGTCGGCGGCGTCCTCGGGATCGAGCTCGGAAAGCTCGGCCTCAATCTTGGCGCAGATAGGCAGCGGCTTGACGCCGTCGATGGGCGCCAAGTCGTCGTTGAGCATATCCTCGTCCACGTTGGCCACGTACAGGATGGGCTTCATGGTGAGCAGGAACAGGCCCTTGGCGGCGGCACGCTCCTCGTCGGTCATCTCCATGGATGCGGCGCGCTTGCCCTCGTTGAGCCAGGCGAGTAGACGCTTGGCCACCTCGAACTTGGGCATGAGTTCCTTGTCGCGCTTGGCCTCCTTCTCGAGCTTGGGCAGCTGCTTCTCGAGCGTGCCCATGTCGGCCAGGATGAGCTCAGTCATGATGGTGTCGGCATCGCCGGCGGGATCGACGAACTCGCCCGTGCGGCCCACCTCGCGCATAACGTTGGGGTCCTTAAAGTAGCGCACGACCTCGCAGATGGCATCGGTCTCGCGGATGTTTGCCAAGAACTGGTTGCCCAGGCCCTCGCCCTCGTTGGCACCCTTCACCAGGCCCGCGATGTCGACAAACTCGACCGTAGCCGGCACAATGCGGCCCGGGTTGACGATGTCGGCAAGCTTTTGCAGGCGGCTATCGGGCACGTCGACGATACCCACGTTGGGGTCGATCGTGGCAAACGGGTAGTTGGCGGCAAGGCCGGTCTTTTTGGTAAGCGCGGTGAACAGCGTCGACTTGCCCACGTTGGGCAGGCCCACGATACCGATGGAAAGGGACACGACAGCTCCTTTTGGTACAGTACTTCAAACAGTATAAGTATAGCGCCGCCGCAGCATCCGGGCGAATCCGGACACCACGGCGGCGCAAATGAAGCAGAGATAGAGCTCGCTGACTAGTCCGCGAGCTTCTCCACCTGATCGAGCATCTTGTCAAGCTTGGCCTTTGCCTCGGCCTTGGCCTTCTGGGCCTCTTCGTGGGCCTTGGCCTTCTGAGCGGCCTTTTCCTCGGCCTCGGGGTCGACAACGACCAGATTGGACGCATCGTGCTCGACCAGCTTGAGCGCATGCTCGGGGCACACCTTGACGCAGGCTCCGCAACCTAGGCAATACGTGGACTCCAATGCAAAGCGACCGCTTCCCACCAAATCGCAGGCAAACGTGGGGCACACGTTGACGCACTCGCCGCACGACGTGCACTTGTCAAAATCGCATTCCGGTGTGCTCACCTGCATATTCTGGGCAAGCTCGGGGTGGTTCTGCAGCGTCGAGAGCACCAGCTGCCGCCCGTGCGTGAGCGAACGGCGACGCTTGGTCGTCGTGGTGCCGCACATGGTGTTGAGCGTGCGCTCGAGCTGCGTGATCTGGTGACGGTGAGCCTTCAACTTCTGCGTCACCGAGGCCAGCGCCGCCGTCGCCGGATTGAGCTTGGTCACCGTCAGGCCCGTGGTGCGGGCAATCTTATCCATGTACTCCTTGCGCTCGTACTCGCGGCGCTTATGGCATTTGAGGCTCTTGGGGTCGACCTCCAGGCCCATGCCCGTACCCGCCCACTCCTCGGCGGTAGCAATGGCCTCGCCCAGAATGTCCTCGCCACCGGTGTTGCGGCACTTATCGCACACGCCCAGTGGCAGGTAGACGCTCACGTTGGGATAGTCCGCCAGTACCGAGAACCAGGTCTCGGCCGTAATATCGCCCACGCAGGCAACGACGACCTCGTTTTCGCGCGGCATGCGCTTGAGGGCGCGTGTGCAGGTGACGTAGGCGGTCTCGTGGCTCGTAGCAGCGGAGACGATATCGTCATACAGGTTTTTAGGCGCCAGGCGCGGCGAGATGATCGCCTCGGTCGGACAGGCAGCGGCGCACAGGCCGCACTTGCGACAGGAGTCGAGGATCTCGATGGCGTCTTCCTCGACCTCGATAGCGTTGACCGGGCACACGTCCATGCACGCGGTGCAACCGCTCTTTTCGTTTTTGCAGGTCAAGCACGGAATGGTGTTGCCGCGCGGGCGCTCCTTGTAGTCGGCAGGATTCCACTGCGGCGCCGACGGATCGAGTGCATCGGTCACGCCGCCAAGCGGGTTTTTAAGAAAGTCGAAACCCTTGCTGATCTCGATAATGTCATCAAACAGATCGTGTTCCTGCGCCATGCGCGGCCCCTCCCTGAGCAGTGCAAACAAGCAAGAGATAATGATACGCTATCGGCCCACGCCTCGGGCAAATTACACGCGGCGCACCTTTGAGGCAAATAGCCTATGCCTATCGCCGCCTCGATTGCACAAGGTCGATCAAGCGCCTAGCTATGCCTCGCGCATGAGCTGCACGAGCTTTTGTCTGGTCACCTTGGCCTGTTCGTTAGCCATATTGCGTTCGTTTCTAAAGGCCGCATCTGCAACGCTCATCAGGTCGGCATCGGAAATCTCGTCAAGGCCCAGCTCCTCGAGCGTCGTCGGCAGACCGACGCGCTGGCAAAACTCGAGCACCTGATTAAGCTCGGGCGCACGCTCCAGGCGCAGCTGCACCACCAGGCCAAATGCCACGGCCTCACCATGCATGGCCTTGCACTCGGGCAGAATCGTCAGGCCGTTGGCTATGGCATGGGCAAGCGCTAGGCCACCACTCTCAAAGCCAACACCCGAGAGCAGAATATTGCACTCGATCAGGCGCTCAACCGCTGGCGATGTACGGCCCTTTTTGAGATCGCGCTTGGCAGCGACGCCGCACTCCATGAGTGTGTCATAGCAGGCACGAGCCGCAACCAAGGCCAAGTGTCCCGGCGCGCCACCGTGCTCGTTGGCGCCGTGCGCCGCGGCGCACGAACGCGCCTCGAAATACGTTGCCAGCGCATCGCCCATACCAGCGACCGTCATACGCAGCGGGGCCGCCGCGACCACGTTGGTATCGACCACGACCAAGTCTGGATTCTTCTCGAGCATCAGGTAGCGGTCGAACGACCCATCCTCGTGATACAGCACCGAAATCGCGCTGCACGGACCGTCCATCGACGCCGCCGTGGGACATACGCACAACGGCAACTCGGCATAAAACGCAACGGCCTTGGCGATATCGAGCATCTTGCCGCCGCCAATGCCCACCACCATGTCGCAATACTCGGCCCGGGCTTCCTTGGCCATTTCGACAACGGCATCTTCCGTACACGGACCGTTGTAAATCTTAAAGAACGGCTCGCTTAGATCTTCATCCAGAAATCCATCGACGATCTGCTTGCACAGCCGATCCTCGGTGCCCTGGTCAAACAGGACATAGGCAGCGCAACCCAACCATGACAAATACCTGCCCTGACGCGAGAGCTCACCCGGCCCCTGAACATACCGGCCAGGACCGCCATAAACCATGGGAAGCGCCATACGAGAATCCGCCCTTCATCAAACAACGATTGGTGCAAAGCAACCTGACCCCTTTGCACCATAGCAAAAAGGGGCAAAGCCACCTGCTGGCTTTGCCCCTTCCTTAGCTTGATTTACTCATCCATGAGATAGTAGTGGCCCAGCGCGTCGGCACCCAGGATGGCGTTTGCGACCATCTCGGGCGTCACCTCAAACGGCATGTTGCACATGGTGTCCTCGGGCGCGCACGCGGCCTCGGCAACAATCATGGCCTGCTCGCGCGTAAGCTCGGCAACGCCAAGTTCCTTCATCGTGACCGGTAGGCCCAGCTCAATGCAGAAGCCCAAGACTTCCTCGAGTTTCTCAGTCGGAGCATCTTCGAGTACCAGCTGGACGATAGTGCCAAAGGCGACCTTCTCGCCGTGATACATGCCGTGGCACTCGGGCAGCATCGTCAGGCCATTGTGGATGGCATGAGCAGCAGCAAGGCCCGAGCTCTCAAAGCCAATGCCCGAAAGCAGCGTATTGGCCTCGATGATGTGCTCGACGGCAGGCGTGAGCGCACCCTTCTCCAGCGCGACCTTGGCCTTGACGCCATCGGCCATAAGCGTCTCGTAGCAGAGCTTGGCGAGCGCCAAGCCAGCCATGCCGCCCTTGCCGCCGGCGCAAGTGCCACCGTCGGCATCATGCGTCGCCTGGGCCTCAAAGTAGGTTGCGAGTGCATCGCCCATACCGGAAACCGTCAGGCGCACCGGGCTCGCCGCGATAACCGTCGTATCCATCAGGACAATGTTGGGGTTTGCCTTCAGGAAGAGGTACTTGTCGAACTGGCCGTCATCGGTATAGAGCACCGAAAGCGCCGAGCACGGGGCATCGGTCGAAGCAATGGTGGGGCAAATGATAACCGGGGATTCCAGGTAATAGGCAACGGCCTTCGCGGTGTCGAGGATCTTGCCGCCACCGACGCCGACGATGATGTCGCAACCGTTGTCACGGGCGAGCGCAACCAGGCGATCGACCTCGCCCTTGGAGCACTCGCCGCTAAAGTCCTCAAACAGCAGCTCGGCCTTAGCCTCGGTAAAACCGCCCTCGATCTTGGCACCGACGCGCTTCTTGCCCGAAGGCGTCACGATGACGAGGGCCTTAGCGCCGAGCGGCTCAACGTAAGAGCCGAGCTTGGCGAGCTCGTCCGGACCCTGGATGTACTTGCTGGGGCTATTGAAAATTGCAGCCATAACTATCCCATTCTCTAAAAGAAAAAAGAAAGGGGCTCCGTACGGATACGTGCGGAGCCCCTCGTTACGATAACAAGAGTCGATTAGAAATCGATGTCGGTGTCGTAGTAGCAGGCCTTGAGGATCTTCTCGAAGTCGGCAGCCTTGGTCTCACGCGGGTTCTCGGGCGTGCAGGCGTCCTGCTCGGCGTTCGCGGCGATCTCGGGCAGCTTGGCGAGGAACTCCTCCTCGGAAACCATCTGCGGGTTCTCGGCGTCGACCTTCACGCCACCATTCGCGTAATCCTTGATGGACTGCGGAATGTTGAGCTGGTCGTTGAGGTCGCGAATCTTCTGGACGAGTGCAGCGATGAGCTCCTCGTTGGTCTCGCCGGGAAGGTGCAGGATCTCCTTGGCCACGTAAGCGTAACGCTCGGCAGCACGGGGATCCTTGGAGTTCCACTGAATGACCTTGCCCAGGTACATGGCGTTAGCGGCACCGTGGATGATGTGGCCGTTCTCGAAGGCAGCACCGGTCTTGTGAGCCATGGAGTGAACGATGCCGAGCAGGCCCGAGGAGAAGGCGATACCGGCGATGCACTGAGCCTCGTGCATGTGCTGACGGGCCTCATGGTCGCCAGCATAGGACTTGGGCAGCCACTCGACGATCTCGCGGATGCCGTGCAGAGCGTTGGCGTCGGTGAACATAGAGGCGCAGGTGGAAACGTAGGCCTCCATGCAGTGGGTCAGAGCATCCATGCCGGTGTGAGCGCACAGCTTGGCGGGCATGGTGTAGGTGAGCTCGGGGTCGACGATGGCGACATCAGGGGTGATGTTGAAGTCGGCCAGCGGGTACTTGATGCCCTTGGCGTAGTCGGTAATGACGGAGAACGCGGTGACCTCGGTAGCGGTGCCGGAGGTAGAGGAGATGGCGCAGAAATGAGCCTTCTGACGCAGCTCAGGGAAGCTGAACGGCTGGATGATGTTATCGAAGGACTCCTCGGGATACTCGTAGAAGACCCACATGGCCTTAGCAGCATCGATGGGCGAACCGCCGCCGATAGCAACGATCCAGTCGGGCTCGAACTCGCGCATGGCCTCGGCGCCCTTCATGACCGTCTCGATGGACGGGTCGGACTCGACGCCCTCGAACAGCTTGACCTCGAAACCGCCTTCCTTAAGGTCGTTCTCGACGTCCTGCAGGAACCCGCCGCGGCGCATAGAGCTGCCGCCAGAAACGATGATGGCCTTCTTGCCCTTGAGGTTCTTCACCTCGTGGCGAGCGCCCTCACCAAAGTACAGATCGCGAGGATTGGTAAAACGTCCCATTACTGTGCCTCCTAAACAAGCCCCTCTTAGACTTGCGTATATAACGGAGCACCCAATTGGCTCCGTTAGGACCGGTTTGCGCGTTGCCGGCGATGACAATGCGCGATGTCTAAACGTCTCAACGCTCAGACAAACACTATTTTACCGTTCTGGTTGGTCAGTTATTCACCTAAAGACGCCAATGATGAAACGTTTTTTCTATCCCTGAAGACCCTTGTGCGGCATTCATACTCCCAAGCTGGGCAAACGTTTTATCAAGGTTGACTACATATCCCGGGCAGGACTGTGCCCCTCCAAAATATGCACCGTTCGCCGCCAAAAATCGACCGTTTGCGGCACCGTGATACCACTCGGTCGTCCAAGGTGCCGACATTTGTGCGACATCCGTCTTCGTGGTGCAAAGGTGCAAGTCCAAGTGCGGCACCCCCGGTGTGCCACATGCGGGTAAACTAGAACCTTATATAGAGATATTTGAACCCTAACCGCAGCAAAGGAGGCCCCATGGCATTCGATCCCATTCAAGAGGATTGCCATCGCCTCGTTCTTGAGGCCTTGCGCCGCGACAATATCCCGCTCACCGACGCTGCCGCCGTAGAGCGTCTGATGGAACAATTCACCCGCAACCCCGCACCGCTCATCGTGCACGACCGCGACCGCGCCGGGCACCTCATTGCCAAGGTGGTCGAGGCCGTCGATTACCGCATTCCCTTTATCCCTGACGATACCCAGGCAGAGCAGGAAGAGGCAGCTGCCGAGAACATGCTCCGCGAGGCAGCCGCACTCGATCCTGCCAACTGGGATGCCCAGCGCATGCTGACCGCCCTCACCGCCAGCTCCAACGAGGAATACGTACAGTACTTGGCATCCAAGCGCGATGAAGTCGAGCACGACCTGGCACTCAAGATCGCCTCGGCGCAGGACCCCTACGAACGCGAGGCCGCTGGCGACCTGATGCGCCGCCCCTACCTGCGCTGGCTTGCCGCCCTTGCGTCACGCGCCCTCATTAGCGGCCGCTATCGCATGTCGCTCGAAGCCGCAAACCGCAGCCTCGACTTTGCCCCCAACGATCCGGCCGGCGTCCGCCACACCGCAATGCTCGCTATGGCAAAGCTCGAATACCCCGCCGAGGAGCTCAAGCGATTTCGCTCTGCCCACTCCGTCCCCTATCTCGCCAACACGCCGCTGCGCCGTCGTCCCAAGGACGCGGAGCGCGACTTGGACCCATGGACGCTCATCGCGCTGATGAGCGCTGCCTGGCGCGAGCTGGACTACGAGAGCGCCGAGCACTACCTGCATATCCTTGCGCGCTCGTGTCCGCACGCGGCCGAGGCGCTCTACTTCCAAACCGAGTTTCCCGATGGCGTCTATGCCCGCGTCAACGTGGGTGCGGGCTCGACCGACGAGCTTGTCCTTGCGCTGTCCGAGGCGACGCCGGTGCTGCAGGAGGGTCTGGGCGCCCCCGACAACGCCAGCTTTGCCGCCTGGGTCGCCACCAACGACATCGTGCGTTCCCAGATCGACGAACGAATCCTGCGCGCGGCCGAACAGGGATTGCCGTTTAAGGGAGGAGACCTCTAATGGATCCGAGCGTCTACATCCCCGCCTATCTGGAGCGAACCTATCTGGCGTCGCACCCCGAACTCACCGATGCAGCACGCGAGCTTGTCCATAACGACATTAGCGCGAATCCTCAAAAGTATGCGCAGTCCGAGCATGCCCAAGCGCTGCTGTCCTATGCCGGTGTTCATCGCCACCTGCTCGACGAGCTCCATCGCATCGAGGACATGGGCAGCGACGAGGAGTTCGATCAGACGCGCAATCGTCTGTTCGACGACATGCGCTATGAGCTGCTCAAGATCGTCCGCATCGATGCGCATGTCCTCGACGCACAGCTGCTCGCCATCATCTTGGCCGACACGCCCGTTGACGCCTGCCTGGGTGACCTGATGAAGCTCGAGGCGACCACGGCCGATTACCTGCAGCAAAGCGTGCCCGGGTTCGACATGGAAGCCCCACACTACTGGGCCAATAATGTTTTGGCCGATGGTGTCACCGCAGCAGACCTTACCGTGAGCGAGCCGGCTCTTATCGGGTGGCTTCACACGCTCGAGGCCATCTCGCAGCTGTGCATGGCGAGCGCCCGCTACCGCGCTGCCGCCAACTACGCCCGCCGCGTCCTTAAGGCAGAAGGCTATCCCACCCGAGCCGCAGGCACCGTGCTGCTCGCCCTCGCTCGTCTGGAAGACGAGGACGGCTTTTTTGCCCTGGCCCACCAGCTCGAGGAAGAGATCGGGGCTGACGCGCTTGAGAACTCTCCTTGGTATCTGCTCGCCCGCACGATTCTGCTGTTCAAAACAAACAAGATGCGCCCGGCGACACGCGCGCTGCGTGAGTTTGCCAACCGTTGCGAGGGCGGTGCGTTCTTCTTACTGAACCCCATGTACCAGACACCGTACCTTCCCTGCCGGCCCGAGCCACACGATCCCTGGGATCTTTCGCACCAGGCCGTTTGGGAAGCGGACGGTATTATCTCGGACACTCCCGACTTTGCCCCCTGGGCCAATGCCTGCGAAGACGTGTCGCAGCTTGCCCAGGAATTTGCGCGCCGCTACGGTTTTTAGTGACGCACTCGACCCGACCATGTCGTTTACGTTAGGAACGGTTTCATGAACCTCCGCTCATCTCTTGCCTGCACCTCGAGCGATATCGCCCGCTGGGGGCTGCGCTCCGTCCTTAAGCGCCAGGGTGGCGTACTCCCCGGCCGTATCGCCATGAAGATCGACCCCGAGTTGCTGAGCGACCTCGCGGGCCTTGTCGACCGCAGCGTGGTGATCACCGGCACTAATGGCAAGACCACCACCTCCAACCTCATCGCTGACGCCGTTGCCGCCAGCGGCGCTACCGTGGTGTGCAACCGTGCCGGCAACAATATGGAGCCCGGTGTGGTGGGTGCTCTGCTCGAGGCCCGCAGTGGCCTTAAGCACACTGACAGCGGCAAGCGCGTGGGCGTTTTTGAATGCGATGAGCTCTACACCGTGCGCGTCCTGCCCAAGCTCAAGCCGACGTACTTTGTGCTGCTCAACCTGTTCCGCGACCAGCTAGACCGCTACGGTGAGATCGACCACACCCAAGACGTTATCGCCCATGCGTTGGAGCTCTCTCCGACGACAACGCTCATCCACAATGCCGACGACCCGTTGTGTGCCTCGATTGCCGCGCGCGTTCCCAACGCGAGCATTGCCTTTGGCATCGACGGCGCCACCAACACCGAGTCCGACCGCATTAGCGACTCGCGCTTTTGCTCGCAGTGCAACGCGCCGCTGGAGTATGACTACGTGCAATACGGCCAGCTCGGCGCCTACCATTGCCCCTCGTGCGGCTGGGCCCGCCCTGCGCTTGTCCGTCGCGTGACGGGCGTGGAGCTCGGCTGCGACGGCTACGGCTTTGACCTGGTCTTTGGATCTGCGCCCGACGCGGCTGCCGTACACATCGCCACACGCTACAACGGCCTGTACATGGTCTATAACGTTGCCGCCGCCTTCTTTGCCGCGCACGAGTTGGGCGTGGGAACGGCGCTTCTACAGCCTACGCTCGATGCCTATGTGCCCGCCGGCGGACGCATGGGCCGCTGGGATATCGCCGGCCGCACCGTCGAGGCCAACCTGACTAAGAATCCCGTGGGCTTCGATCGCCAGATCCAGTCCATTAAGACGGCGGGCGGCAGGCTCTGCGCTTTCTTCCTCAACGACAACGATGCCGACGGCCACGATGTATCGTGGATCTACGACGTCGACTTTGAGCGCATCGCCGACACGCCGGGTCTTGTCGCCTTTGCCGGAGGCACGCGCGCGCACGACATGCAGGTACGCCTCAAGTACGCCGGCATCGATGCCGCGATTATCTCGGACGTCGCGCAGGCAATTGGCGCCGTTGCGGATGAAGCCGCAGGCGACACTTTCTATGCCGTCGCCAACTACACGGCCTTCCCGCCGCTGGTCAAAGAACTCGACGGGCTGAAAGGCGCCACCGCCGACGCTGTTGCCGGGCGCGCCGTAGCCCGTGCCGACGGCAGCGCTGTCCCCACGGATATTGCGCCGGTCGAGCTTTCGCGCCCGCTGCGCATCGTCTACCTGTATCCCGATGCCCTTAACCTCTACGGCGACGGCGGCAACGTTATCGCGCTCGAGCGCCGTTGCGCCTGGCGCGGCATTCCCGTGCGCGTGGACGAGGTCCGTATGGGCGAGTCACTCGATCTCACCGATGCCGATATCGTCATGATGGGTGGCGGCTCCGACCGCGACCAGCTAGCCGTGGCACACGAGCTGCTCGCCCAAAAAGACAAGGTCGCGGCCTATGTTGAGGACGGCGGCACACTGCTTGCCATCTGTGGCAGCTATCAGCTGCTCGGCCGTTCGTACTACATGGGCGACGATCGCATTGAGGGCCTGGGCGTCATTGCCGCCGAAACCGTACGTGGCTCCGATCGCCTGATCGGCAACGTAGCCGTCAAAACCGATCTGGCACCTGAGCCCTTTGTGGGATTCGAGAACCACGGTGGCCGCACGCTTTTGGACGCCGAGGCCACGCCGCTCGGAACGTCCGTCGTCACGGGCACCGGCAACAACGGCGACGATGGCTTTGAGGGTCTCATCTACAAGGGCGTCATCGGCACGTACCTACACGGACCGGCACTGCCCAAGAACCCCGAACTCGCCGACTGGCTGATCGCGCACGCCCTCGAGCGCCGCGGCGATGCGCAGGCCACGGCCCTGCTGCCGCTCAAGCCCCTCGACGACACCTACGAGCACACCGCCCACGACGCCGCCATGAAGCTCCTCCCCTAACGCCCCAACCGCCACAAAGGGATAGACACCTTTGTGGTGGTTTGACCCGTCCCAGCGGTTTGTCTCAATCTGTAACATCTAGACCGTTAAAAGTCGTCTTACTGTTACAGAATGAGATGTTCGTCCCGACGCCTGCCTTTTGTCTCGATCTGTAACACATAGAGCCGATTTATCAGCCCAGATGTTACAGGTTGAGATGTTTGAAGATCGGGATAGAGAGCCAGCTCCTATGTGGTGGTTTTTCAGTTTGCCAACGATATGTGAACGGCTAAAAAAGTCTGCTATACTCTTTCCCGCTGTCCCCATCGTCTAGCGGCCAAGGACGCCACCCTTTCAAGGTGGATATCGCGGGTTCGAATCCCGCTGGGGGCACCATTTAAATTAAGAAGCCCGTTACCCCCGCGGTAACGGGCTTTTTGCTACCCATGCGCCGGGATTCGAACCCGGCAGGGTGCGGATCCCGGCATCATCGCAAGGCCTGTGGTCAAAAAATGGCAAATATGAGTACTGTTACCATTTTAGTTACAGCGATTTCATGCCATCAGAAGGCGATTTAGGTAGCGCACAGAGATGTGGTGTAAGAGGCGGGGCATGCCCCGCCTCCGCCCTTT
>CALFDJ010000059.1 GCA_937950325.1 uncultured Collinsella sp. | reverse complement strand
CGTAGCCCGAGACGGTCCCGGGCTGACAATTTCGACTGTAATGGACGTTCTTAAATGACTAGTAGTATGCCCACATGGCTTCGATTTCGTTGAGGACTTCTACGACGCCCCAGCGGCGAGCGCTGCGGCTTTGCGAGTTGGGGTCGTAGACTCCCACTTGATCGGCGCCGTCGATTCCCCAGAGCACGATATAGTGTCCAACGTTGGTAAAAGTGCCGGGACGAACCGATGCGATGATGGGCGCACCCGAGCGCAGCGCCTGGGTGATAGAGCTACGATCGATATGGAGCTCAGTTCCGTTAAGGCCCAGCTGCCATGCGCCGCTTGTCATAAACGACCACTCGGTGGCACCGGTGGGCGCATAGTTGCCCGCCTCGGAAAGAGCGCACATATCGACCGGTGTCATATCGGTATGGCCGGTCTTATAGATGTAAACCATGGTAAGGCAGGTAGGGCCGCAGGCATTTTGGCGGATGGTGCCGCCGGCGTAGGGCAGCTCCGACCATGCCGGGTCGATCTGATAGATATGGGGCATGGTGCCGGCTTGCCACTGCGAACGCGGGGTCGAAAACGCAAACGAGTAGCCGGGCGCGACCGGAGCCTTGAGCAGCTTATCCTCGGCGGTTGGATCGAGGCCGGCCGAGCCGTGGGACATGCAGGAGCTCATAAGCACAAAGACCAGACAGGTGAGGATAGAGCACAGTGCGAGGTGAAGTCGACGAGCTGACAGGGCGGGGGCATTCACGTACGATGTCGAGCGGTAAGGCTTGCCGTCGCGTCCGCCTTGGGGATGCGAAAAGAAGCAGTTGATATGGATGCCGGGCTGACGACGGCCGTTGCGGCGCAGTTGCGGAACCTCGGCCTGACGCTGTCGAGTGCGCGCGCCCAAGCGGCTATCTTGCTGCGCGCTTGTGGCCGTGATCGGACGGCCACTCTGCCGTGTTCTGCTTGTCTGCTGCCGAGACGAAGGTCTGGGTTGCTCTTGAGGGCGTTGCAGATTGCTGCTCGTGGCCCTTCTGGGCGTCGGCGTGGTACGGCCAGCAAGGCGAACACTTTGTCGCCGTTGATCACCGTCGTTGTATCCGTATGCCATTCGTACCGCCTTGTCTCATGTATAACCTGTCTATCCTACAAAAAAGATGTGCAACAAAGGGGTCTGCGCGTCAAAAGCTCGGTAAACGGTACGAAAGGCGCAAAACACACGGCCTCAAAAACATCTCTATATGCGTCCGATGAGCGTACGCCCGTCGGGCGGGCGGCAACAATGAGCTGCAAACTGTGCCGTTCGTCCCAAAAACGGCGCCGCTCGTTTTGCAGTTCTGCCTTCGGTCGAGCTACAAGTGGCACTGCTGTGCCAAGGCCGTATCTTAAAGCCACGAAATAAAAGCGCGCGGCAAAACAGACCGCGCAAGGGGTGACGCCAAGGGGCGTCAAAAAGGAAAGGAGGGGAACAATGACGGACAAGAACGCAGAAGTTGCAGTCGAGGGTGACGGCGGCATGAAGAAAACGCTTTCGCTCTGGAACTTCTTCACCATCGGTTTCGGTGCCATTATCGGTACCGGTTGGGTTCTGCAGGTCGGCGACTGGATGGTCGTGGGCGGCGGTCCCGTTCCCGCTATGATCGCATTCCTCTTGGGTGCAATCTTTCTCGTGCCCGTCGGAGCTGTTTTCGGTGAGCTCACGGCTGCTATCCCCATCTCGGGTGGCATTGTCGAGTATGTCGATCGTAGCTTTGGCCGTACGCTGAGCTACATCACCGGTTGGCTCCTGGCCCTGGGCAACGGCATCCTGTGCCCGTGGGAGGCCATCGCCATCTCGACCCTCGTGTCCGAGATGTTCGGTAGTCTGCCCGGTCTTGAGTGGCTGCGCGCCGTCAAGCTCTACACCATCCTGGGCGCTGACGTTTATCTGTTCCCGACGCTGATTGCGCTCGGCTTTGCAGTCTACGTTATCTTCCTCAACTTCCGCGGTGCCAGCTCGGCCGCCAAGCTTCAGGCCTTCCTGACCAAGGCCCTGCTCTGCGGCATGCTGCTCGCCATGGGCGTATCGCTGTTCACCGGCTCGCCGGACAACGCCATGCCCGTGTTCTCCCAGGTCGCCGGCGCTGGCGGCGGTAAGGCCGCTACCGAGAGCACCAGCCTGTTCGCCGGCATCGTGTCGGTCCTGGTTCTGACCCCGTTCTTCTACGCCGGTTTCGACACCATTCCTCAGCAGGCTGAGGAAGCAGCCGAGGGCCTCAACTGGAACAAATTCGGCAAGATCATCTCCCTGGCCCTGCTGGCCGCCGGCGGCTTCTACATGGTCTGCATCTACTCGTTCGGCACCATCCTCGACTGGCATGAGTTTGTTAAGAGCCCGGTTCCCGCGCTTGCCTGCCTCAAGGGCATCAACATGCTTCTGTACCTGGCCATGCTCGTCATCGCCACGCTTGGACCCATGGGCCCGATGAACTCCTTCTACGGCGCCACGAGCCGTATCATGCTCGCCATGGGCCGCAAGGGCCAGCTGCCCGAGAAATTCGCCGAGGTCGACCCCAAGTCCGGCGCTCCCAAGCTTGCCTGCGTCGTTCTGGGCGTCATCACCGTCATCGGTCCGTTCCTGGGCAAGAACATGCTCATCCCCCTGACCAACGTGTCGGCTCTCGCCTTCATCTTCTCCTGCGGCATGGTCGCGCTCGCCTGCCTGCGCATGCGCTTCACCGAGCCCGACCTGCCTCGTCCCTACGAGGTGCCCGGCGGCAAGTTTGGCATCGGCCTCGCTATCGCCGCCTGCGCCATCATCATCGGCCTGCTCGTGATCCCGTTCTCTCCCGCCTCCCTCAACATGGTGGAGTGGAGCATCGTGATCGGCTGGTTGGCTATTGGCCTGGCCCTCATGGCTTTCACCAATTCCCGCAAAAAGTAACGCCTAGCCGGGGCGGATCGGGTGCGCGGGACCCTCTCTCCCGCGCACCGAACCCGGCGCCACTTGGGTAGCTTTGTGAGGCCTTAACCCAACATGGCCTCGCCCACTATATGGATCCATAAGGAGGAACCATGTCCACTAAGTATGCAATCGTTGGCGGTAAGCTCATCGACGGTACCGGCGCCGAGCCGGTCGAGAATTCCCTCGTACTCGTCGACGACAGCGGCAAGATCGAGTACGCCGGTGCTATGCAGGACCTTCCCGAGGGCGTTGAGGTTATCGACGCCGCCGGCAAGACCGTCCTTCCCGGCCTGATCGACACCCACCTGCACTTCTCGGGCAACCTGACCGACGATGACACCGATTGGGTTATGCAGCCGCTCCTCGAGAAGCAGGCCGTTGCCGTCAAGCAGGCCTACGACTGCCTCACCCACGGCCTCACCACCGTCTGCGAGATCGGCCGCTTTGGTATCCAGATTCGCGACTGCATCGACAAGGGCGTCTTTAAGGGCCCGCGCGTTCTGGCCACCGGCCTGGGCTTCTGCCGTGTTGCCGGCCACGGTGACTCCCACCACTGCACCCAGGAGCTCAACAAGGAATCCCACCCCTGGGGCGACCAGGTCGATGGTCCCTGGGATCTGCGCAAGGCCGTCCGTCGTCGCCTGCGCGAGAACCCCGATGCCATCAAGATCTGGGCTACCGGTGGCGGCATCTGGCGCTGGGACTCCGGTCGCGACCAGCACTATTGCTCCGAGGAGATCCAGGCTGTGGTCGAAGAGGCAAAGATGGTCGGTATCCCCGTGTGGAGCCACTGCTACAACAACCACGCCGCTGCCTACGATTCCGTTCGCTTTGGCTGCGAGCAGCTGATTCACGGCTTTGATATCGATGAGCGCACCATGGACCTCATGGCCGAGCAGGGCACCTTCTTCACTCCGACGATCGCCTTCCTGCCCACCTGGTACGCCACCTATCCGCCCGTCTACGTCCCCGAGCTGCACGACAAGTACGAGGGCACCCTGGTCGAGAAGGAGCTGCAGCGCAACTACGACTGCCTGCGCGAGGCCAAGAAGCGCGGCGTCGTCATGACGATCGGCTCCGACTCCTTCTCCTTCGTCACCCCGTACGGCACCTGCTCCATCGAGGAGATGTACGAGTTCGTCGACAAGATCGGCTTCACCCCGGTCGAGACCATCACCTGCGCTACCCTCAACGGTGCCAAGATGTGCCACATCGAGGACGAGACCGGTTCTATCGAGGCCGGCAAGTGCGCCGACCTGCTGGTCGTCAACGGTGACGTCGCCGCCGACATCCACGTGCTCAACACCGACAACATGGACGTCATCATGAAGGACGGCTGGATTGTCGAGGCTGGCACCTTTGGCGAGGCCAACAAATACAGCGCCTAAGATACCGTTTGTCGATGGCTGGATGTAAAACACAGTTTTTGATTGCATAATGCAATGGAGAGGGTCGCTTGCGGCCCTCTTTGTTGCTATGGGTGCTATGGACAAGAGGGGATGACGGTGGATTTAAACAGGCTGATTCTGGGCAAGAGCTACAACTCTACCAAGGTCTTTCGTACGGCCCAGCACGTGGTTCAAGCCATCTTGCTCGGTATTGTCGTTCCGCTGCTTATCCTGCTGCTCATCTGGGATCTAACCGATAATCCCAATCCCGTTCCGGCCGTTGTCGTCATTGCCGGCTTGGTCATGCTGTGCTTCTTCTTCTCGTACGTCTTTGTCGTTCCCGACGACCTCACATCGAGCGCTACCGACCGCACGCTCGCCATCGCGTCGAAAATATTCGCCTACACGTCGCGCGGCCTTACGCCCGAAGCTGCTCTGGGCGCCTCTAAGATCATCCTGTCCGAAACTATCGCCTCTGCCATCTGCTTTACCGACGGCAAGCAGGTGTTGGCAAGCTGGGGCGAGGACTCGGCAAAATGCCCCGCGGGCACCCCGGTGGTGCTGCGGACCACGCTCAATGTGATTACCAGCGGTGAGCAAAGCGTGTTCTCGCGCGATGCCTCGACCGAGACGGGTGGCTACTTTCCGCGCCTGCGCGCCGGTATTGTCGCACCGCTTACCGTGCGCGGGCATTGCGTGGGCACGCTCGAGCTGTATTATCCCCGTCTGAGCAGCATCGATATGCGCCAGACGGCGCTTGCCTCGGGCTTTGCCGACCTCATTTCCACGCAGCTTGCGAGCTTTGAGCTCGAGCGCCAGGACGAGCTTACGGCCCGCGTGGAGCTGCGCGCCTTGCAATCGCAGGTCGATCCTCATTTTCTGTTTAACACCATCAGCACCATCGTGTCGCTCGTTCGAACCGAGCCCGACAAGGCGCGATCGCTGCTGATCGACTTCTCCAACTACTACCGTCAGACGCTTTCTGATTCCGATACCCTCACAACGCTCGAGCACGAGGTGGAACAGGGCACTCGCTATATCAATCTTATGCAGGCTCGTTATGGCGACGGCCGTCTGCGCGTCTCGGTCGATATCGACTTTGAGGTGCGCGATTGCATGGTGCCGCCGTTTATCTTGCAGCCGTTGCTCGAAAACTGCATCAAGCACGCGCAGCGCGAGACCGAGCCGCTTTCTATTCATGTTAGGGCTTTCGAGACCGATGACGGTTTGGAGATCATCGTCGAGGACGACGGCATCGGTATGAGCGAAGAAGTCTGCGCGCATCTGTTTGAGCAACATCGCCTGGAGGAGCCCGAGAGCATTACCGCCGACGGCTCCGTCAAGCGAGGTTGCGGCCTGGCGCTCTTCAACGTGCTTCAGCGCATCCATTTCTTTTACGGAGAAGATTCCGGCATGCGCGTGAAGTCCCAGGAGGGCGTGGGAACGCAGGTCATCGTCGAGCTGAACGGCGAGCCGCATGAGCCGGCGCCGTTGACGGCGTAGCACGCGGTTGGATTGAGAGAAAAAGAGGGGAAGCACATATGTCCGAAGGCTGGAACATCTTGGTGGTTGATGACGAACCTCCCATTAGGGCTGAGCTACGCTATCTGTTGGAAAAGGATACGCGTGTGGGCCAGATTGCCGAGGCGGGCAATGTCACCGAGGCCGTGGAGTCGATTCTCTCGAACAAGCCCAACGTGTTGTTTTTGGACATCACGATGCCCGGCCGCTCGGGAATTGAGCTTGCCGAGACGCTGCAGAACCTAAAGACGCCGCCGGTGGTTGTGTTTGTGACGGCGTTTGCCGAGTTTGCCGCCGATGCGTATAACCTCGATGCGGTCGACTATGTCGTCAAGCCGGTCGAGGACGCACGCCTGTCAAAGGCACTCGACAAGATCGAGGCAGCCTTGGGTGCCCGTCGTGTTATCCACGCTCCGCGCCAGCCTTTGCGTCTGACGGTGGACCGCGGGGGCAAAAAGGTGTTCATTCCCGCCGCAGACGTCTGCTACTTTGAGGCGCGCGCCGATTTTTGCAACGCCATCTGCGCCGAGGGAACGTACCTGATCAATGAGTCGATCTCTTCGCTCGAGCGTCGCTTGGTCTCCGAGGGCTTTATTCGCGTTCATCGCAGCTATCTGGTCAATTTGGAAGACGTGCACAATGTCGAGATCGGTTCCACGGGTCTTATGGAGCTCAGACTCGATCGCGTAACCTCGACGGTGCCCGTGTCCCGCCGTCGCGCTGCCGAGGTTAAAGCACACTTGGGGCTTGCGTAGACGGTCTGCGTGCCGTCGTTTACCATCGCAGGTTTGGCATGGGCGCGCGGTGGGCATAATGGGTGGCATCGAATGAAATCGAAAGGATCATTATGCCCGCGCTTATCACCCATCATCTGTTTGGCGAGGAAAGCATCGACCGTCTTCCACAGGGCGTCATCACGTCCGATGAAGAGCGCATTGCCTTTATCTTGGGCAACCAAGGCCCCGACCCGTTTTTCTTTCACATTCTGACACCGCGTGTTTCCGACTGCACGCTGCTGGCGCAGGTCATGCATCGGTCGCGCATGTCTCGTCAGTTTGCGTGCCTGCGCGACGGCGTGTCGCATCTGCTGCCGCGCGACGCCAGCTTGGGTCGTGCCTTTGCGCTGGGCCTGCTGTCTCATTACGTGCTCGACCGCAACGCCCATCCTTTTGTCTATGAGCAGCAGTTTGGCATTGTGGAATCCGACTCAGAGCTTGAGGATTCGAGCAGTCAAGTTCATGCCGTGATCGAGAGCGACCTGGATGTACTGATGCTGCAGCTTAAACGCGCCGGCGCTACGGTCGACGATTACCCGCCGGCGGGCGAGATCGTCACCACCGATCGCATCAATCGCGTGGCCGGCGTGCTGATGAGCTATGTTGCCGGACGCGTGTACGGCATTGACATTCCGGCGGGGGAGTACGGTGCTGCCGTTGCCAATATGCAGCGACTTTACCGCGCGATTGAGCCGGCCGGCTCCGTAAAGACGCGCGCGATCTCGCTGGTTGAGGGCTTGGTGCACGACTACTCGCTGCTCGACGGCCTTGCCCATCGCGTGACGACGGAGCTGCCCGAGCGCACCGGTAACTTGGGCTATCTGACATGGAAGAATCCCTTTACCGACGAGGTCTCGAACGAGAGTTTCCCCGAGGTCTTTGATCGCGCGCTGGTCGATTACGAGTGCACGGTCGCACGTTTTATCGAGACCGGTGACATGGATGCCGTGACCAGTCACGTCAACTACAGCGGTCGCGTGCTCGAAGCCGATGAGGAGTTCGACCGCGAGGAATAGGGCCCGTGCGTGCCCCTTTGCCGAATCCTTACCGGCGGTTCTGGACAATTAGGGTACGATGAACTAACTGCATATCGGGCGAATACGAAGGGTCCCTGTCCATGAAATACACCAAGCTCGAGCGTAACTGGGTTATGTATGATGTGGGCAATTCGGCCCTCGTGCTGCTCAATACCTCGGTGGTGCCCATTTACTTTAACGCCATCAATACCGGTGCTTCCTCGGCCGACCTGGTGGTCGCCTGGGGCAATGCGCAGACGATCGCCTCGCTGGTCATCGCCATGCTCATGCCCATTCTGGGCGCGCTTGCCGACTATGCCGGCAACAAGATCAAGTTCTTCTTGGGCTTCTTCCTCACGGGCCTGGTGCTTTGCCTGGCGCAGGCTATCCCAATGTCCGCCATGGCATTTTTGACCGTGTACGTGCTGTGCACCATCGGCCTTAACTCTTCTATGACGTTCTACGACGCCATGCTGCCCGACATTACCACCGACGAGCGCATGGACGCCGTGTCCAGCTCGGGCTATGCCTGGGGCTACATCGGTTCCACCGTGCCGTTCGTCATCTGCCTGGCGCTCATCATGGGTGGCCCCGCTCTTGGCGTCCCTACCATGCTGGCAACGCGTCTGTCGTTTATCATCACTGGTGCCTGGTGGCTCATCTTTACCCTGCCGCTCATTCGCACCTATAAGCAAAAGTACGGTCGCGAGCGCGGTCCTGAGGACACTATCGGCCGCATCGTGGGCGGTGTGTTCTCCGAGGTCGGACACACCATGCGCGAGATCGCCCACAACAAGACCGTGCTGGTCTACATGATCGCGTTCTTCTTCTATATCGACGGTGTGCACACGGTCATTTCCATGGCAACCAGCTACGGATCGGCCTTGGGCATCGATTCGACCCAGTTGGTCCTGGCGCTGCTCGTTACGCAGTTCGTGGCCTTTCCGTCCGCCATCATCTACGGCAAGCTCGCCGGCCGCGTGGGCACGCTCAACATGATCTTGGTGGCAGTCGCCGCCTATATGGGCATTGTGCTGTTCGCCGCGTTCTTCCTAAAGACCGCCTTTGAGTTTTGGGTGCTTGCCATTATGGTCGGCCTGTTCCAGGGCGGCGTGCAGGCGCTCAGCCGTAGCTACTTTGGCCGCATTATCCCCAAGGAAAAGTCCAACGAGTACTACGGCTTCTTTGACATCTTTGGTCGTTATGCAAGCGTTATGGGCACCTTCCTGGTGTCGGTCGTCACCTCGCTGACCGGCAACCCGTCGCTGGGCGTCCTTTCCATTGGCGTGCTGCTGATCGTTGGCTTTATGCTGCTGGTCCGCCTGTCCCGCATGACTCGGGCGGCAGAGCATGCCGCATAGGAGCGAGCGGCTATTGTGCCTGTCCACGGTACTCTTTTGGGGTTATCCGCAATAAACATTGCGACTTGCGAGCAATGATTTGCCCAAGTGGGTATGATGGAATCAGCTAGGTCGCGGGGCGTCGCCTGTGTTTGGCGGCGCCCCGTTTTTGTGTTGCAGGGAGGGTAAGGCATGAACGCCACGGTCGTGATTCCAACGTATTGGGCGGGCGATGACGCTTGCGCAAACGCCCCTGGCACCTATGACCATTCGACGCGACTCAACGCCGACAATCCCGAACTCGACCGCTGCCTGGCCTCGCTTGAGCAGGTACGTGACATCCCGCGCATCATCCTTTTGGTGGTCTGTCCCGTTTCTGCCACAGCCGATGTGTCGCTGCGCGTGCACGAGATTGTCGACGCGCATCCCACGCTCAAGGTCACCGTTGTCACCAACACCCAGGCCTCGCGCATCGCAGACCGGGTTGCTCAGATCGCGCCCAAGGGTTCGGGCGAGTGCGTGAGCCTGCGAGGCTACGGTGCCATCCGCAATATGGGGCTAGCCTGCGCCGCTGTGCTGGGGCATGACGCGGTTATCTTTTTGGATGACGATGAGACTGTCATCGACGCCGACTTTATGAAGCGCGCGACCTATGCGTTGGGGCAGCAGACGCGTCAGGGCTTGCCGATCTTGGTCAAGAGCGGCTATTTCTACGATCGCGACGGCTCGCCGCTGGCTCCCACGGACAAGGCGGGCATCTGCCATCGTTGGTGGACCAAGCGCATCGAGTTCAACCGTTGGATGAAAAAGGCGCTCTCGGGCACCCGCATCTCGCGCTCCAACTACGTGTGCGGCGGCCTGATGGCCCTGCATGCCCGCGCCTTTACGCGTGTGGCCTTTGACCCGTTTATCACCCGCGGCGAGGACTTGGATTACCTCTTTAACATGCGCATGTTTGGCTACGACGTGTGGTTCGATAACGAGTGGACCGTGCGCCATCTGCCTCCGGAGTCCGAAAAGCGCTCACCGCGCTTTATGCAGGATGTATACCGTTGGTACTACGAGCGGGCCAAGTTGACATTCGCCGCGCATCAAAAGGAGCTCATTCCCGTTACGGCGGCATCGCTCATGCCCTACCCGGGCCCGTGGATTTCGCGCGAGCTCGACGACCGCGTGCGCAAGACCGCTATGGTCCGCAGCGTGTTTACCCGCGAGCATGAGGGCTACCTGCGCATCTGGCGCCATGGTATCGGCGAGGCAAAGGCCTATGCGCGCCAAAACGCTGCAAGCTACCTGCGTTTCCAGAGCTTTTGGCCCAAGATCATGGACGGGCTTTGGCGTGACGCACAACTGATCAGTATCCTGGAGGGGGCCGAATGATCGACCGCCGCGCCCAGCGCGATAGTTCAATATCAATCTTTCGCATCATTGCCGTTGCCTGCGCCATTTGCGTGCTGGTGTACTTTATTTTTGCCTTGGTGACCGGTATCGAGCCGATCGCCACGGTGATTGCCTGCGCGCTGCTGTGCATCTTTATCTTTTTGACGCTCAATCCCGATTCGGTGCGCTCCCAGTACACCGAGGAGACGCTCTCGGTGGCCTCGGCCATGCTCGAGGACATTAAGGGCGGTCTGACGCAGGAGTCGGCGCGTTTGGTGTGCCGGCGCATTTTGCCCGAGACGCGCGCCATGACGGTGGCCATCACCGACGAGGACAACGTGCTTGCCTGTGCGGGAGAGTTTGAGGAAAAACTACTGCCAGATTCTCCCATCCACACGCTTGCCACACGCTACGTTATCGAACATGGCATCGTGCAGTCGTTCAACCGTATGGTGGATGTCGTGGGCTCGGACGGCTCGCACAACCAAGTTCCCGCCGGCATTATCGCCCCCATCAAGGTGGGCGATCGTACCGTCGGCACGCTCAAGTTCTACTACAAGACCCCGCGCGCCGTCGACCGTACCCAGTACGCGCTTGCCTCGGGCTTTGCCGAGATCTTGTCCACGCAGCTCGCCATCCACGAGCTCGAGGTGCAAAAGGAACTCACGGCGCGCGCCGAGGTGCGTGCGCTGCAGGCGCAGATTAACCCGCACTTCCTGTTCAACACGCTGAACACCATTGCATCGTTTACGCGCACCGACCCGCTGCGGGCCCGCGAACTGCTTCGTGAGTTCTCATCGTTCTATCGTGCCACGCTCGACAACTCGGGATCGCTTATTCCGGTCTCGCGCGAGGTCGCACAGACCAAGCGCTACCTTACCTTTGAGAAGGCCCGCTTTGGCGAGGACCGCGTGCTTGCGACGTTCGATGTGTCCGAGGACGTGGAAGATACGCTGGTGCCGGCGTTCGTGATCCAGCCGATTGTCGAGAACGCCGTACGTTATGGTATGGGCGATGACGACGCCCTGAGGATCGACGTGACCGTTCACCAAGACGGCGAGGATGCAATCTTGATTGCCGTGGCCGATAATGGCGTGGGCATGGATGAGGGTACCGCCGCCAGACTGTTTGACGAGCGTTCTGCCCGTCCCGACGCCAGCTCTCCCCAGGGTGGCGGCGCCGGTGTGGCCATGCACAATATTTCGGAGCGCATCCATCGCTTTTATGGGCCGCACTCCTATACGCGTGTCGAATCGGCGCCGGGCAAGGGCACCAAAGTGCTCCTTCATCTTGATTTGTCAGAGAGCATCTTCGACATTCAAGAGTAAAATAAAAGGCTACGGGCTCAACGTCATGCGACGGATGCCCGGCGTAGTTAGTTGACGAAAGGTTTTATCCCTATGCTGCGTGCGATGATTGTGGATGATGAGGCGCCGGCTCGCTCGGAGCTTCGCTTCCTGCTCGAGCAAACGGGCAAGATCGGCACGATCACGGAGGCGTCGAGCGTCCGCTCCGCCATCGAGATGCTTATGGAAAGTCGCGTGGATGTCGTGTTTCTCGATATCTCGATGCCCGGTGCCTCGGGCCTGCAACTTGCCGAGGCGCTGCATAAGCTCAAAAATCCGCCGGCGATCGTGTTTGTGACTGCGTATAGTGACCATGCGGTCGAGGCATTCGACGTGGATGCCGTCGATTATCTGATGAAGCCGGTCGAGGAAGCTCGCTTGGATCGCGCGATCGAGAAGGTCACGCAACGCACCAAGCCGGTTACGGACAGCAAGGTGACCATCGAGCGTATCCCGGTGGAAAAGGGCGGCAAGAAGATTCTCATCGGCATCGATAAGATCCGTTTCGTCATGGCTCGCGATGACTACGCTTACCTGCAGACCGATACCGACCGTTACTTCTCCACGGTGAGTCTGGCCCAGCTGGAGAAGCGTCTCGATGGCCACGGGTTCTTCCGCGTACACCGCGGCTATTTGGTGAACCTGTCCATGGTGGAGGAGATCGAATCCGTTTCCGGCGGTACGCTGCTGCTGACCTTGAACGGCGTGGAGGAGAAGATTCCCGTTTCGCGCCGCCGCGTCAGCTCCCTGAAAAAGGCGCTGAACCTGTAGGACGCTTCGCTCTGAATGATGCGCTGACGAGCCCCGCCCAGGGGCTCGTTTCGTTCACAGAACCGCCATAGGGTTGTGGGGATGTGGGCGCGTTTTGGTGGCGTTTGCTAGAATATTTCCACTAGATTAACGAGGAGGAGCCCCAGTGCAGCGCGTACGGGGCTCGTTTGCAATTCTGCTGGCTGGCGGAAATTGCCCAGAGAGAAGAGGAGCGCCATGCTCTCCGTTGACGTTGAGAAGCTGTATCCGGCGGCAAAGACCCTGGTGAAAGCTCGTGCAGCAAGCCGCATTCACGCCAAGGACGCCACGCTGTACGATTTCTCCCCCGAGGCGCAAGCTTGCGCGAGCGACTACATGGGATGGGCCGATCTGGCCACGAGTCCGCTGTGCGACATGGACGCCATCCAGGCTTTTGCCGACGAAGTGGTGGAAGCGGGTCTCGATACGATTCTGCTTATCGGTCAGGGCGGCTCCACTCAGGCGCCCATGACCATCACGAAGTACAACAAGCACGATTCCAACCGCGTGAAGTTCCGCACGTTGGACTCCGACTCGCCCGTGCGCGTGCGCGAGATGCTCACCATCTGCGATCCCCATCGCACGCTGGTCATCATCT
>CALFDJ010000058.1 GCA_937950325.1 uncultured Collinsella sp. | reverse complement strand
TTCGTTAAACGGGCGCTAGGGCGTCACCCTTACACCAACATTTTCGACGCGATCTATCCCTATTACAATGGCCTAACTATACCGCACATCATCTTTAAATCAATTCTGTTGGGCGAAGACAACGGTCACCTTTGGTTTCTCCCGACTCTTTTTTTCATTACAGCAGCCACGTCGTGCATCTTTCAAATACTCGAAAAGAGCCCTCTAACAAGTTTTAAGGTTCCGATAGTTTTCGGCGCTTCAATTTATCTTTACCATTTTGGAATACCATCAGCGAACAGATATATCAATTTGGCAGAAGCAAATGCAATATGGTTTGCGCTTGGCCTAACAATCCACTACTTGGAA
Source organism: uncultured Collinsella sp. (assembly GCA_937950325.1). Taxonomy (GTDB): domain Bacteria; phylum Actinomycetota; class Coriobacteriia; order Coriobacteriales; family Coriobacteriaceae; genus Collinsella. Next base: position 12,711 of record CALFDJ010000058.1, on the reverse strand, counting down.
GCAAACAAATGGTTCGAGAGCTATAAAAGGCGTAAAAGCATATCAATAGTCCTAATACTATTATTCCTTGTAAACTTACTAAAACAAGTGGAGCCCCCCATTGCTTCCACCGCCCTTACTTGCATGGCGCTTGCATCAATTTATTGTGTCATCCCCCAAAAGGCAAACCTACTAACCGAAATGATTAGCAAAAACAGTATGGGAATATATCTTTTTCATTCTCCACTGGTTTACATTTCTTTTACCTACTGGCCCAACATAGCCCCAATGGCGATGGCAGCAATTAACCTGATTGGATTTGGATCAGTCGCCTATATGTTGACGAATCTAATTCGAGCCACAAATATGGGTTGGATAATCGGAGAAACGCCAAAGGCACCACACGATAAGAAATAGGGAAAGCAATAGCCAAGGAATACAGCTAATTAAACTGTTTCTTCCATTTATCGATGCTCGTCCAGGGAAGATTAATCTCAGTTTTAACGGGATGGTTTACCCAATCAGCTAATTTATGGAGATAGCCGTCCTCGCGTTCAAGAACGGGAAGTCCCGTATCTTCACCGATCTGGCGGGCTCGATTATCAATTGCAATAATTAGAGAGCGATGTCCTCCATTTAAACAGCGGATGCCCGCATGGAGACGCGTCCCCACATAATCAAACTCCTCGGTTTCAATTACACGATTAAGCTCTTCGATATTGGGGCCTATGACATTAAATTGCTTCAGATCGACTATTTGATCAAGACACCAATCAACATCATGGCTTCCTTGAATCCAAATCGTTACCTTTTCGTATTCCGACGACAGCAATTCCAGCATCTTACGGTCACGTTCCGCATCGAAACAGTAATCGGTAATTGACGTAACAACGTTTTTAGAACGCTTAGAGGATATCTCGAGTTGCCTAGATGGGGTTAACGACCACATGGTCGGACATGCGGTATTAAGAACATTCTCTATGCCAATAGAGTTAAGCCTCTTCTTAGTCATTTCATCTCGAACACTATGAAGATATTCATCGGATAGCAAGGTTTTATAGAACTTCTTTGTATAGGCGTCGATAGCATCGTCCACCCCAATATCAGACATGCCCACGCCGAACAAAACAACATTTCTATTATTGCCCAACCGCTTGGCAAGCGCCCATTGCTGCTGATCAGCCATATGCGTATACAGAATATTGGTGCCGCACAACAGCTTTACGTATTCAGGATACATTTCAAGCTCTTTGGAATAATAGTGCGTTGCCACATGGGGCAACGCACCGCCAAAGATTTGATCCGCGATACAGCCACAGGCATCCATGATCACATGGTCACCAGAGTCCTCGCTTCCCATAGCCGTATCCAAAAGGAGATAGCGTTCTTGCTTAACACCATCGGATTTTTCATCGTGCCTGCGCGATGTCGCAGAGGCTTTAAGTAGCTGAGTCCATTGGTTAAAGCGCGCCATTAGTTTCTCCGAAATAAACGTTTGAGTAGAGCAACGTGACCGCCTTCGACGCCCGTCGAAGCAGAAGGCTGAAACGGTTCACAATAATCATCAGATAGGTTAAAAACGGCAGACATGCTGCATGCGCCACTTTCAACCGAACGAACAACAGGATGAGCGTTGCGAGAAGGCGAAAGACAGACTAGTTGGCTTAGCTCGGCGACACAAAGCGGATTCTTGCCGTCTTCCGCTAAAGAGTATATATGAATGCGAAGATAGGCCTCTTCATCATCATTTAAAAACAGCGGAACATGTCCCGCAAAAAGACCGTCCCTAGATTCAAGACTAATCCAGCGAATATCAGACTGATCAAGGGCACGCCAAACTGCCGCGCGAACATCCACAGGCATCAAAGACGACTCAAAACGCACAGTCAAATCAACAGAAGAAGCTTGAATGAGCGTTTGAGACATGGCAGACGATCGCAATCGAGCATCAGCGAGATGATCGCTGAGCAAGAAGACCTTACTTAGTTCTTCGGTTTTTAGCACATTCCCGAAGGCGGACTTCCCGCTAACCAAGGATGGCTCTTCATTCAGATAACGTGTAAAGGCCTCGAAGAACATTTCATTTTCACGCTCAATCGACGTGCAGCTAAATCGATTAGGCGAATCGCATTTTGAGCCTGAAAGAGCCTCAAGAATAGAAGAAGCAATGCCGCAAGCAGAGGGCTCAGCGAGGTGGATGGTGCCCTCCGGAAAGTCGAGTAGATTATTCTCACGGTTTATTTCAATTACCGAGAGCTTCGATGCAAGCATTTCGAAAGGCAGGCGAGAGGGATTAGTCACGCTCAACGATACGCCGGCAACACACTTGGCATAAAGCGAGGCGCATTCATCAGCGGTCAAGATGCCGAGGCTGCGTACACGTGGATCACGAATGGGAGGCATTGCGTCTTCGCCGTATAAATATACGACAACCGCATCGTCGAGCTTGAGAAGCAATTTAATTGCATCAAGCAACATGCCAGACAAACGCCGATCCTTATTGGATTGATAAATAGCACAGACGGCATACTCTCTGCTTAGATTTTGTTCCTGCGCAGTATATATATCGCTTACGCCAAAATCACAATATGGGACTTCATGCGAATAATAGGGTTCAACTTTTTTAGAAAGCCATCTGCCTATCGTTATGGGGTTTAGTTCATAACGATAACTTGCTTCGGCATTTAGATACATCTCCCCCATCGGATAGAACCAAGGTTCAAAATCCTGAATGAAGTAGAACTTATGGGTGCACTTCTGCATAGATGCAAAGTGCGCCGTATTCCAAGCGGTGGCGATTACTGCAAAAAAAATCCTCGGGCACACTCGGAGCCACAAGAACTTCTTTAGGCGAATAACCAAACCAATCCTTTATTTCGGTCTGAACTCTATGAGCACTTTTGTATGCTTCACAGCCCGGCATAATGTAAAAGTAGTTCTCATATCCGCGAGAATCTAGAAAGGAAGCCTTGCTGCAGATGGTTCGAAAGCCGCCAGAACCCTTTGCCGGCGGAGATATTATCCAGGCAATTTGTTTCATTTAAAGCACTCAAATCGCTTCGTAGTCAAAAGGATCGAACTTATATAACGCTGCGCGCTTGGGATCTCGAGAAAAGTTAACGGAGAACCATGGATCCCCCTCAGAGAATCGCTCGGACCAGTTATGCAGCAATCGTGCCTTATCCTCAAAATGCTTATGAGAGCGAGATTTACTATCAAGGGATTTGTCAACACATGCCAAATGGTAGAGACATGCCTCTGGTGTATAGATCACTTTTAACCCAGCTTGAGAAGACTTGAAGCAAATATCAACATCCGAATAGTCAAGAAGATACGACTCGTCAAAACCACCCAGACGATTAAAATGTTCGCGTGAAATAGCTAAACAGACACCACTCACCGCCGATACATCCCTCACGGTCAATGGCATATAGATATAGCCAGGAGAAGAGCGATGAATGCCTTGCGATAGGTTGACGATTGATTCTCCAACATAAGACAGGCCTGCCTGCTGCACAATACCGTCAAGATCGCACGTCATTGTTCCAACAACGCCAACATCCTCTCGCTGGGAAAAACCAACGAGAGTCTTTAGCCACAAGGAGTCTAGTGCCTGAATATCGTCATGAACAAAGACGAGTTGCTCGCCATGCGCGGCGAGAACTCCGGCATTTCTCCATGCAGATATATTAAACGGGTCATCAAGCGCGTGAACGATATAGCGACAACGAAGTCCAGAACTCGATTGCTGAACAACGGCTTCCGCATCCTGTGAGCACACGAAAACAACTTCAAGATCATCAAAATCGGTGTCATTGATTGAAGATACAAGAGTCGAAAGAACCGAAGGATTGCCGCGGGTGGTAACGATTAATGAACAGGACTCAGATGAAGGAACATCATAAATAGGGCTATATCTAAAAGCACGTTTATGAGAGTTGACCACAGTCGCCTTGATACCGCATCTATCAAGGTGCTCCTGAACTGCTTTTATTCCAGCAAGTGTTGCATAGGGTTTACTATCGGAATTACCCGCAGTCGAATTCTCGCTTATTCTCCAGTGATACAAGATTTTAGGAACGTGATGGATCGTCCCACCAAGTTCGGCAATCTTCAACACCATGGCATGGTCTTGGGCGCCATCCAGCTCGCTGTTAGAAAGATCAATTCTGTCTAAACATGCCCTTTTAACAGTAAGAAGGTGGCAAATATAATTGTTGTCACGAGCCATATCAAGACTAAAATCGGGCTTAAAAGTAGGATGAGCCAAGGACCCGTCAGGCAATAGCTTATCTTCATCACAGTAGAGAAGATTAATATCCGAATTTTGATTTAGAGCGTGTACATACTCAAACAAGATATTCGGTTCGAGAACATCATCATGATCGAAAAAGCAAAGGTAGTCTCCCTTGGCCATCTTGATTCCGACATTGGTGTTCTCAGTGATACCTAGATTGCCCTCAAGATCAGTAACTTTAATTCTAGAGTCTGCAGTCACATACTCGGAGACCAAATCGCTAAGGCCATCGTAATCTGGCGTAGAGTTAACCAGGATGAGTTCCCAATTCGAATACGTCTGAGCAATCACAGAATCAGCCATATCCCTGAAGAAATTCAAGGGAGTCTTATATAGAGGAACGATGATTGAAAACAAGGGCTGGTATGCAAGTTTTATTTGTGCTTGTGCCCGCGAATCGGATCCAGTCAATCTGCGCCCAGAAAACCAGGACAAATAACGGGGTTGATCGAATGCGCACGCATGGTCCCGATCAGCCTCATCCAAAAGCTCCTTAAGCATATCTTTCTTTAGATTGATAAACGTATCTAGATGACCAGAAGCCCTGTGCATGCAAATGCACAGGCTATCCCCGACCTTAGGAATATGAAGAGAGAAATTTATTAAACCAGGATTCGCATCGGCTATTAAGTTATTAAATAACAAAGATTCGCCAATAACGCAGGCTTCTTCATTAAAAGCGACAATACGATCACCCTCAAGGCAATCAGTACCTGAAAGAACACCTCTAACGATTACGCCATCAACGCAGGGAATAAAGCTCTCAATTTGGATAGAAGCGAGCGCATGCACGCCAGAACGGTCAATATTGCGAAATTGTCCACAATGCACCGCGCGCAGCAAGCCGTTAACTTTCGACTCAATCGAAAACTTGCCAGGATTGATGCGGCGCTGGTAAATTACATTATCTCCGCTAAAGAAAGACAGCGATTGGTCGACACCAAAATCGGCAAGAACAACAACAAATTCAGTCTCTGAAAAAGGAATGATTCTTGCGGGCAGAATTTGCCCATTGGGTGATTTCGACTCAACAGCATCAGGAAAAACGGATGCGGCTTCATACAGTAGATATAGCTTGCCGTCGCCACGGCAATTTAGCTTATTGTTAAATTCGGTATTAAAAACTATGCCCATATCAGCAACACTTTCCAACAATTAATACAAACTCGCAAATCGCAGCCAGAACAAACGGCAATACGAGGCACACTAAAACGAATCGTTTACCATCCCCATAGACCAAGCGATCCTGGTTAAGAATAAACGAGAGGCAAGGAACCAGGAGTGGCAAAAGGTAACGACTCTGACAACCATTAACCGTCCCCAAGCCAACGGGGGTAAACGATACATAAAGTGCTGTAGCGACCAAAATCACCGTAAACAAAAACACAAATGAGGCCCAAAGAAATTGTGCGAGACCAATATGATTCACGCTAATCGAATCGGCTGAAAAAAGCCCAAACAACAATAGGCAAACAGCTGGAAGCACCTGAACCAACCCACGGATTGCATTTACAGAAATCTGAGCAGCAAGCGATCCAAGGTATGCAAAGTTCAATGCATATCCAGAAGAGGTTATCGGATTTAAATAATAAGTTGAAAAATAATTGGCGAGTATTTCCGCGTAGCGCAATGGATCGGCGAGAATGAAAGCGATTTGCTGACCAGAGTTAACATCGGAGCCGCCTCGCATATCGCCAACGTTAGATCCGCTGGCCGTTGAAAACAAGAACGGAAGCGCAAATGAGGCAAAAGCAATCAAGCCCAAAACAAACACGGCGGCATAGTAATGAACTCGTTGCTTCGAGCCCGCAAAACGATTACGCGGAACCATAAAGAATAGACCGATTATCGGAAAATACACAGCTTTGACTGCGAGTCCTAAAAAGGTAAATAAAAATGCGAGTGCTATATTGCGAACTGTAAATTCATTTAAATCACCCCATGCATACCTCAAAAAATAAGCAAAACCGAGAATGATAAACGAAATGAGCCATGCATCATAAGAGAAACATGACGCAAGAAAGATCGAAGTTGGCAGCATTCCCACAAAAGCAAATAGTCCCTTTTTTGAGGGCGTAACCTTGATTGCAATGGCAATTGCAAGACAGTAACTAAATAAATTGCAAATCCGAGCGAATTGAATCATAGAAGAAAAATCGAAATGCAGAAGGCGAGCGAGCCAAAGGCCAATTGCCGATGGAATATACCCAATGCTGCTAAGCGTATAAACGAATTCTTCATGCTTGTTAACTTGCACATGACCAGAAGCGATACCAGATCTATAGGAGCCATTCAACTGCCTAGCATGCTCAAGAATTTCCGCTCGATCAAAATGGGAAAGAGAGGGCTCTTCATAGCCCTGTGCACGACGGACCGCTTCGTCAGTAAATTTAATATCCGTATCAGTTTTTTGAGTTTCAAATAAATAAGATGTCGAAAGGGCATTGGAATAGTGAATTTGATCATCCCATGAAATACCCGTCGTTATCGGAGTGCTCACCACAAGGAAAACACCAATTGAGAATGCAGCGATAAAGAAAGCAACAGGAAGGGCAGAGTTTCTCTTTCGAATGCCCGAGCAAGCCGTGAAAACCGAAGTTATGACTACCAGCAGGAAATAAACAACAGCATTAATGAACCCATTCACGAATGCAATCGTAGAGCAGCCAAAAACAATAAAGAATGCGATAATCAGCAGGGAAACATAGTCGGTAGCCTTGACCCTCGCCGAAGCAGAATGGAACAACGCTTTCAGAGAAAAGCCGCTTTGGAATAAATAGAGTATTGCGCAATAGGAAATCAGAAAAAAGAATATGAGCCGCTTTTTATTCCAGTCAGCAATATTCGAGAAATGAGAAGCCGGCGAGCCAAGAACGGTACAGCCCTCCCAGATGACCGCCACAGCAAATGCCGCAAGCAACAGGACTAATAATTGAGCGCAGCGACCAGAACAGTTGTCACGCTTTTTTTCATCATCTGAGGAAAGGAAGACACAATATGATTGCCAAATGGCAACATCTACAACGACGCAATAGAGCGCTAAAACAAACAGCTGTGAGACAGAGTGGTTCGCATAAAAGTGCTTCATGCACAGAAGCTCGACAATAAAGAGAAGAGCAACGAAGACGGCTTTCATTATTTGCTTTTGGTTTACGCATCGAGACAACACGGAGCTAATTCACCTTTATCCAAATCAAGCTGCAAGGGCCCTAGAAGAATCGTTCCCAGTCGTCTGGATGACAAGTATGGGCACCAAGCACTGTTCACAACTGTTGAAAGTAATATAAGTAGGGACATTCGCATCGAGATGATTTATACGCTAAAGCGAAACGCATAGCCTACTTTTCCTTCTCCCTACTTAACGCAACAGCCTGAACAAGCGAGTTTAAACGCTCTTCCTGTCGAGAGAGGCGAAGAGAATTACAGAAATCACGGACCACAAGAACGGCAATAACGTAAAGGAACACGAAGTTAGAAGCCGACATGAAACCAAATAGACTTGAAAGCCACATTGCAACTTGTGGAAAAACGCCCAAAATTACAAAACTGACGCTGAATAGCAGCCAAAACAGAGAATCCAAAACTTGCATTTGGGATTTTTTTAATTTGCGCAATACGAACACGAATACCAAAACAGCGCAAACAAGAAGCAAAATACGAAGAGAGACCGGCAAATGGATCACCTAAACCACTGAACGACAAGGAGCGTAACGAAAACACGAACCATATACTGCATAGACCTAACAGGGTTAAGATAGCTCTCGCCACCTTGGCGCTCGCGCATCTTAACCTGTACCTCTGAAATGGAATACCCTTGCTTCAAAAAGAGAGCGAGAGATTCTGGTTCCGGATTTAAGGTATTGTCGTAATAGTATTTCTTAAGAATATCCCGCCCAAATAGCCTAAATCCAGACGTTGGGTCACTGATCCTCTTGCCTGTCAGAATCTTTATTAGCACCGTAATCATACGCGAGCCGATCATGCGAAGCGTCTTGTCTTTGCGCACGCTTACAAACCTAGAGCCAATGACAATATCTGATCCATCAGATTGAGCCCTATCAACAAGGACCTTTATATATTCCGGACAATGCTGGCCGTCAGCATCAAACTGAACCATATAGTCATATCCATGATCAACCGCATAACGCGCAGCCGTCTGAAACCCAACGGTCAAACCACAGTTAATGGGCATATCAATGATGTCACAACCAAGATCCTTGCAGATAGCTAGCGTTCGATCTCGAGACCCATCATTGATAACAACAAAATCAAACTCAGGTGCAATTTGCCTGAGCTCGCATATCGTCTTTTCTATGCATTCCTCCTCATTATAAGCAGGAATAGCGATAAGAGTTTTGGGTGTCATATACACATAAACCGATCTCTAGTTTTTCTCATTATTATAGCGAGAGATATACAAATGGTTAAATAGACACAACGAATGGTGCACCCTTGATTATCAACTTAATCAGAACACTTCCCACATTCATCCGTACATGGACGGATGAATGTGGGAACCCGTTACCCTGAGAGCCGAACCGGTTGGCCCCGGGGACTCGAAGGACAGCATGTCCGGAAAAAAGAAAAAGGGTTCCGAGAAGGCAACCCCGAGTGTCTACGGCAGGCTCACCAGACACGAAAGGGACACGGGCCAGAAGATGCTGGAGCTGGACGCCCGCGCGCCTCCAAGGCGATGCTCGGCGGCGATGCGGAGGCGCTGCTAGACGCCTACAGCTTGGAGGACGTGCCCATCGGAAGACTCGACCTGACGCCGAGCCTCATCGAGAGGGCACGCGCAGAGAGGCGCGTCGCCCCGCTGGCCTAGCCCAAAGGCAAAACGGAATAGGCGGACCGACCGTCCAGCTGAGTCTGGAAAGAGGTGCCAGACTGAGGGCGGAGAATGGCCCCCGGACCTATCGAACACATATCCACCGTTCCTTCAACTGGGGAAACGGAGCCCCCGGGGTCCATGGGGGCCGCGGGGGCGTTCGGCTAGCCGCGGATACGAACTATCTGCGCAGCGTGTTCGGCTGAGATCGGAAATCAACCACGAATGGTGCACACGGCATCGAGAACCCCGCAACAAACCTCGCCCTAGATTTCAAAGCTAGCAATCTTACGAGTGTCGAACGGCATGGTTACGCCATGTCTCTCTAAGCGTAGGTGCACAACTACGAGGTTTTCTCAAAAGTTTTAATTGCAACCACACGCGCCATATTAATGACATTCATTAAATACGACTTAGAGCAAAATGGGATTTGAAGCAATTGGAAAATACCTTTTGCTCGATTACCAGAATGAATATTTCTCAACCCATTATTAAATAATGCATTTGCCTTTAGATAGTTCTCAGCTCGGCGCCGATCGAACCGCTCGGCGACGATTGTATCAATCTTATCGACATCCAGTGATCGACCCTCTTTGAAAGCTGAACGTAAACACTGAGAAACAACGAACTGTTTATACAAATTGCTACGCGAAATGCTATTAACAGTCATTCTGTATCGAATGAGCGGCTCTGGAACATTTCCAATAGTGAACCCTTCCAGCTCGGCACGCAACAGTAAGTCATAATCTTCTGCTAGCGGAACAGACCGATACCCCATTTCAAATACAGACCTTCTTCCAAACCAACTCGGATGAGGTACGCAATTTCTAATCATAAGAGAACGCCTAACGCCTTCACTCGAACTTGGAATTGAATCAACGAGATATAATTGACTACCGTCTTCGTCAATGGCGTTCAAATAAGAACCCACTAGGTCAAGCTCATGTTCTTCAAGATACGACAACTGCCGTTCAATGCGCTGCGCCTCAGAAATGTCATCTGAGTCCATTCGGCAGATATACTGACCGCGTGAGACCTTGAACGCCCTTTCCAAAGATGCAGCAAGACCAAGATTGCGTTCATTTCTCACGAGGCAAATCCTGCTGTCATGAGAGCTATAGTTTTGAGCAATATCGTAAAGTGTGTTGTCATCTGGATTATCAAAAACAACAACCACCTCGATTCGATGATAGGTCTGCTTTAAAATAGACGCTAGTGCCTCAGTAAAATCTTTGGCGCTCTCCCTATAACAAGGCATGAGCACTGAAACCAACTGTGAATCTGTCAACTAAAACCTCCAACACCGCTGCGGGAGCAAACGCTAATGAAAACTACCGATAGTTTAATAGTCCTTCATGTGGCATATATTACAAGTGATTTCGCTTCTGGCGTGTCTACAGTGGTGCCTCAATACCTAAATGAGCAGTCAGAAATAAAGGAAATGAATATAGCTCTATTAAATCTTACAAACTACAGACCTAAAGATGCGAAATATCCCGTCTTCTTTCAGTCATGCATAGAAAAACTTCCTGAACCGTTTTGCAATCCGTCACTCGTAATATTTCATGAGATATATAGGCCGGATCACATTAAACTAAGCCATTGGCTCAGAAGACGTGCGATCCCATACATCATCACACCACATGGGTCTCTAACATATGTGGCGCAAGAACAGCATCATTTAGCTAAACAATTGCTTAATGTTTTCTTCTATAACGCCTTTATTCGCAATGCTGATTGTATCCATTTTCTATCGAAAAAAGAGGCGATGAGTTCAAACGGCTTTAAACATAGGAAAGCAAGCATTATTCCAAATGGTGTTAGCATCCCAAAAGCCAAAGCCTCAAACTTAGACAGCCGCATCGCGCTTTTTATTGGCCGCCTAGATATAGAGGTCAAAGGTCTTGATCTACTGATCAAAAGTCTGCCGCTAATTGCTGATGAGCTAAGAGGGCTCGGAGCTAAAATCTACATCTACGGTCCAGACGAAGATGGGTCTATGGCCAAACTGGAACTACTTATTGCCGACAATCAAGTATCCGATATTGTTTTATTAAATGGTCCAGTTAATGGTCAATCTAAAGCGGACGCTTTTCTCAAATCGCAGTTTTATATCCAGCTTTCACGCACTGAAGGTTTCCCGACGTCTGTTTTGGAAGCGCTAGCATATGGCCTCCCAATTATTGTTACCGAGGGAACCACATGGAAAGAAACAGCGAACAATAAAGGAATTGGAATCGGTGTAGAATCTGATCTCGAAGCCATTTCTAACGCAATTCTCACCCTGTTCAATGACGATGAACTTCGTTGTAAACTTGCAAATGCAGCTAGAAAGTATGCAATTGAACACTTTCAATGGAAGGCCATTGCCAAGCGTCAATTTATTTTATACAGGGACATTGTAAACGGGCTTTCTAACTAACCATCTTGTTCTTCCAATACGGAAAGGAACTAAATGCTGTTTTCAATTATTATCCCTGCATATAATGCGGCATCCAGTTTGCCGGAAACGCTATCATCCATCTACCAACAAACATATGACGGCTATGAAATTATTCTCATCAATGATGGATCAGCGGACGCTACTGAAAGTGTCTGCAAAGTGTTTTGTGAATCTCACAACAATACTCATTACGTTAGACAAAATAATATGGGCGTATATGAGGCCAGGCGAAAAGGCGCGGAGATAAGCGCCGGAGATTACCTGGTCTTTGTTGATGCAGATGATTCTTTGCGCTTCGATACCCTATCTATTCTTGCTCGCGAAATCGATAAGTGCAATCCAGACATAATCTGTTTCAGCTATACAAGAAACCCAGACTATTCAAACGATCCGTTTATCAATCCCGCCCTTCCGTCTGGCATCTATGAAGGTGACGATCTCGCCGAAGTCAGAAAATGTTTGGCACGAGGGAAACTCAATTCAATTTGGGGAAAGGCAATCAAAAGAAACTGTCTGATTGACGATTTAAGCAATACCGATACAAAGAGAATCGATTTTGCAGAAGATTTTCTGCAAATGATACCCATAGTCGATTCAGCCAGATCGGTTTTACAAATAAGTGATGCGCTGTATTATTACAATTGTCAAAACGGACAAAGTGCAACACACAGCTATAAGGAAAAACAGCTTTCAGATTTAACCTTCGTCACCTCAAGCCTAGTGAAAATCGCTGCTCGTTGGGGAGAAGAAACAGAAAGGCTGGCATGGAAAACAAGAACGGAACAGTATCTTTATCTCCTATCGATCAACGAGCTCAGTGACAATAATGAGACCAAAAAACGTAACTTTGTTTCAATTTCAGAGGCCTTATTTAATCCCTCAATTAAAGCTGATGTCCCTTGCAGCACCTACAGGCCTGACAGCTATTTACTGTTCCTTGCGGCAAAGAATAAGCACTATTTGTTATCTCGAGTAGTAATACGCTGTTGTGAACAGCTAAAACTATTGATACTGAAAGTCTTGAGCTAATCGCCCTGTTGCCATCGCTCATTTTTCCTGGCACCGAGTAATAAAACCAACCGACTTAGCCTTCGATAATCAAATGTCAGGGGTAGTGTCGAGAAAGTTGGTGTAGAGCCCCATCCGAAGCGAGTCGGCCCGGCG
>CALFDJ010000057.1 GCA_937950325.1 uncultured Collinsella sp. | reverse complement strand
GTCGCGCCCTTGAAGTTGAACGTCAGATTGTCCAAATGCGGCCCGCGCAGCGTCGGCTGGTCCGCCGTTCGGTAGAACGGCGGAACCTACACAGCCTGTGCCAGCTTCTCGGCTCGCTCGGCGGCGGCAAGTGCCTCGATGACGGTGCCGAGCTGATCGCCCAGAAGGACGCCGTTGTAGGTGGAGTTGAAACCGATACGGTGATCGGTCACGCGGTCCTGGGGCTGGTTGTAAGTACGAATCTTCTCGGAACGGTTGCCGTGGCCAATCTGGCTCTGGCGCTCGGCGCCGAGCTCGGCCTGCTGCTTCTCGAGTTCCATCTCGTACAGACGGGCACGCAGCATCTGCATGCAGACCTCGCGGTTCTGGATCTGGGAACGCTGCTCCTGCGACTGCACCACGGTGTTGGTGGGCAGGTGGGTGATGCGCACGGCGGAGTAGGTGGTGTTAACGCACTGACCGCCAGGGCCGGAGGCACAGTAGGTATCGATGCGCAGGTCGGACTGGTTGATCTGAACGTCGATCTCCTCGGCCTCGGGAAGCACGGCGACGGTTGCCGTGGAGGTCTGGATGCGACCCTGGGACTCGGTCTTGGGGACGCGCTGTACGCGATGCACGCCGGACTCGAACTTCATGACGGAGTAGACGCGGTCGCCCTCAACCTTGAACTCGATGGACTTAAAGCCGCCGGCCTCGCTGGGGCTGGAGTCGAGTACGGTGGTCTTCCAGCCGCGCGACTCGCAGAAGCGCTGGTACATCTTGTACAGATCGCCGGCAAAGATGGCCGCCTCGTCGCCACCGGCGGCGGAGCGGATCTCGACGATGGTGTTCTTGTCGTCGTTGGGGTCGCTCGGGATGAGCATGTACTTAATGTCTTCCTCGAGCTGGGGAAGCTTGGCCTCGTTTTCGGAGATGTCCATCTGGAGCATCTCTTTCTCATCGGCATCGGTGGTATCGTGGAGCATTTCCTTGGCGGCCTCGATGTCATCGAGCGCGCCGATGTACTCACGCGAGGCGGCGATGAGGTCGGACTGGTGCGCGTACTCCTTGTTGAGACGCGTGAACTCCTTAATATCGGAGGCGACGGCCGGGTCGGAGAGCTTCTTCTCGAGCTCCTCGTAGGCCTTAATAATCTTTTCGAGCTTGTCGCGCATGGCGGGACTCCTTTATGTGCGTGAAGGTGAAAATCGGCAGAGTTGATGGGGCGCGCGGCGCCACTGCGGGGGTAAGCCCAGCTAGAACATGTCGATCTTCAGATACATGCGCATCCCTTCGCGTATGGGGTACATAGTTGCGGTCTAACCCATACATGATAGCGTGCGCAGGCATACCTGCATATAACCCGCACGGAATGTAACTCCTTCACCTGCGGTTTGCAGCTTTTCCGGGTGTATTTGGCCTAGATTTGCAGCTTTTCCGGGTCCAGATGGCTGCTTCGTGCAGCTTTTCCGGGCTTCTAGAGCGTGTGGAGCAGGGCGATGAGGAAGCGGATGCCTTGGAGGTAGGCGCGACGGGAACAGGACGCCGCTCATGCGCGAGCAGCTCGAGGACGGGCGCTACAGGAAGACCTGGAAGAAGATGATGGAGCCGGAGTACGAGTTCCATCCGGAGCCGGACGTGCAAACGGCGGGTTAACATAGCCTTTCACCGAAAAGGGCGGGTGGCCGCGCCCTGCGACCACCCGCCCTCAATCAAAGCCCTTCTCGGCCGCCGCAGTTACCGGTTCCGGCGCCGCAGAATCACGCCTGCGGCGATCAGCACCACCGCGCCGCCCGCGATGCCACCCAGGGCCATCGGCGACAAGCTGGTATCGCCCATGTTCGGCAGACCCGGCTTCTCCTCCTTCGACACCGGTGGGTTGGTGGGCGGCTCCGTCGGCGGGTTGACCGGCGGGGTGGTCGGCGGCGTGTACGTGTTCTTGAACACCGGCGCCACGTCACCGTCATAGGTTACCGTCGCCACCAGATGGCCCGCGCCGTCGTCCGTCACCGTCACCGTTACCCGGTGCTCGGCCGCGTCGTACGTCACGTTCTTCTGAGCGTCGTTCACCTCGGAGATGCTGTAGCGATACGCCCCGGGCTTGTCGTACGAGATCGCCTTGAAGCCCACCGTGCCGTCCGCCGCATTCTTGGCGGTCTGCAACACCTTGCCGTCGGCACCCTTCAGCTGGAAGGAGAACTGCCCTTCCTTCAGGTCCTCACCGCTCAGCACCTTGGAAGCCCCCAGCTTCACCTCAGTCGCGGCCGGCGCGTAGCTGTTGCTGAACGTCACCGCATCCGCAGCCTTGCCGCCCGTGCTGTAGGCAACCTGCGCCTCCAGCGCGTGCGTCTCCGCATCCTCCGTCACCGTCACCGTCGCGGTAAAGACCGTCGTGTCGTAGGTGACGCCGTTCGCCGTCGCCCCTGCCCGCTCGGACACGGTGTAGACGTACGTCCCCACCTTGTCCAGCTGCAGCGGCGCGAAGCCGAACGTACCGTCGGCGCCGTTCTGCACCGTCTGCACCACGTTACCGTCGGCGTCCTTCAGGTCGAAGGAGAACTCACCCTTGGCCAGGTCGCGGCCGGTCAGAGCCTTCGTTCCGGTAATCGTCGCCGTCGTTGCCGTCGGCGTGTAGGCGTTGGTGAAGGTCAGATCTGCAGCCGTCTTGTTCGCCGTCGCGGTCAGCTGGCCGCTGCCGTCGTCGGTCACGCTCACCGTCACATCCAACACCGCATCGCTGTAAGTGATGGTGCCATCTTGGCCCGCAACCTCCTTCACCTGGTACGCATGCGAACCAGTCGCAGTGTACGAGATGGCCTTGAAGGTAAACGCGCTACCCACGTTCGTGGTCCGGTCAATCTCCTGCCCGGTGGCCACGTCAATCAGCGCGAACGTGAACTCGCCATTGGCGGGCGTCCGCGTGGTGGCCGGGTCGGCGTTCTTAAGCACCTTGGTGCCGGAGATCTGGTAGGAGATCGCGCGCGGCTGGTAGCTGTTCGCAAACGTCATGGTGTTGGGGGTTACGCCGTTCTCGGTGCCCTCGCTCGGCTTCGCCGTGGAGCTCTCCACCACCAGCTTGCCGTCGTTGTTGTCTGCCACCACATAGGTCAGGGTGTACGTCTTGCCGGTGTAGGTCACGCCCGGCACGCCCGGCGCGTCGTCCGTCGGCTGCACCTCGCGGACCGTGTAGATAAAGGTGCCCGCATGGTCGAAGGTCAGCTTGTCGAAGGCAACCTTGCCGTCGGCGTCGTTCTTCTGGGTCTGAAGCACCATGCCGTCGGGCCCCACCAACTCGAAGGCGAAGTCTCCCGCCTTCATCTGGTAGCTGCCGTCGTGCACGTCAACGCTCTTGGTGAGGGCAATCGCGCCGGAGACCGTCGCCTGTGCCTTGTAGGTGTTGGTGAAGGTGGGCTTCGTGGCGTCCGCGCCGTCGTAGGCGACGCTCGCCTGCAGCGTGCCGGCGTTGTCCGCAACCGTCACCACGGCATGGTGCACCGTAGCGTCGTAGGTCACGTGAGACAGGTTGCCCTTCTGCTCCACGATGGTGTACTCGTGCGTGCCCGGCTTCGCGTAGGAGAAGGCGTCGAAGCTGACGCTTCCGTTCGCGCCGTTGATCGCGGTCCGGACGGGCTTGGCGCTGGCAAGCTGCTTAGCCGTCAGGTTGCCCTCGTACACACCGAAGGTGAACTCGCCGCCCTTGAGCGCGATCGGCGTGTTGTCGTCCTTCTTCACGTAGCTCTTCCGCGCACCGAGGGCCAGGCCGGTCGCAGCCGGCTGGTAGGTGTTGGTGAAGGTATCCGAGCCGGATGCGCTCGTCACGATCGCCTTCGCGTTCAGCGCTCCGGTCCCGCCGTCTGTGACCGTTACTTTGTAGGTGAGCGGATGGGTGTCGTAGACCATGGCCGGCTCCGTGCCCGGCTGCTCCACGATGGTGTATGTGAAGTCCTTGCTCGCGGCGCCGCCCAAGTCGGAGAGCTGGAACTCGCGCGTGAAGCTGATCTTGCCGTCGGCGTCGTTCTTCGCGGTGCCGATCACGTTGCCGGCAGCGTCCTTCAGGTCGAAGGTGAACTCGCCGTCCGCGGGCTTCGTCGTGTGGTCGAAGCCGTCCGCAACCTTGATGGTCTTGGTCGCCGTCAGGGTTACGGAACCCTTTGCGTCGTAGGTGTTGTTGAAGGCGGGAGCCGTAGCGGCACCGTCATAGGTGACGGTCACCTTCGTCTTATTGTTGTCGTCCTGGTTCTGCTCTACCTTGACGTGGACCTTGACTTCCTTGGCGTCGTAGACCACGCCGTCGACGGTTTGGCCCGCTTTCTCCTCCTTGAGCGTGTAGTCGTACTCGCCCAGGTTCAGGCCCTTGACGGTCAGCTTGACCTTGCCGCCCTGGTCGTTGGTGCCGCGGGCAACCTCGTTGCCAGCCTGGTTGTACAGGCCGAAGGTAAACGCGTCGGACGTCAGGTCCTTGCCCGCGAGAACTTTCATGGCCTCGACGGTAACGTCCGTCGTCGGCTTCGAGTTGGTGAAGGTCGGCACGGCCTTCTCGCCGTCGTAGGTGGCGACCGCCTTCAGCTCGCCCTTCTCGTCGGTGACCTTGACGTGGACCTTCACGCCCTTCGCGTCGTAGACGACGGTCGAGTCGGCGCCCTTCACCTCCTTGATGGTGTAGTCGTGGTCGCCCGGCGTAGCGTAGTCGATGGCTGCAAAGGCGACCTTGCCGTCCTTGTCGTTTTGGACAGCCTGGAGCTCTTTGCCGTCGTTGTCGAGCAGCTGGAACGTGAAGTCGTTCCCTGCGAGCTCACCACCTGTGAAGCGCTTCTTCGCCTTGAGCGTTACCGAGGTCCCCTTCGGTCGGTACGTGTTCGTGAAGGTCTGCGAGTTGTCTCCACTCGCGACCTGCGGTGTGGCCGTCAGCGCGCCGGCGTCATCGTCCGCGACCGTCACCTTGTAGATGAGAGCATGGCCGTCGTAGTCCATGCCCGGCTCCGCGCCCGGCTGCTCCACGATGGTGTAGGTGAAGTTCTTGCTCGCGGCGCCGCCCAAGTCGGAGAGCTGGAACTCGCGCGTGAAGCTGACCTTGCCGTCGGCGTCGTTCTTCGCGGTGTCGAGCACCTTGCCGTCGGCGTCCTTCAGCTCGAACGTGTACTCGCCGCCCTTCAGCTTAGTGTCGTGCGTGAAGCACGGCGCGACCGCAACGACCTTGGTCGCCGTCAGCTCCACGGAGCCGGTTGCGTCGTAAGTGTTCTTGAAGGTGGGGGCATCCGTCTTGCCGTCGTCGTAGGTGACGCTCGCCTCCAGCTGGCCGGCGTTGTCCACGACCGTCACCACGGCATGGTGCACCGTAGCGTCGTAAGTCACGTGGGACAGGTTGCCCTTCTGCTCCGCGATGGTGTATTTGTACTCGCCGGCCTTGGTGTAGTCGATGGTCGGGAAGGCAACGGTGCCGTCCTCGCCGTTCTCAGCGGTCTGGATGGGCTGCTTGCCCTTCAGCTGCTCAGCCGTCAGATCACCCTCGTACAGGTCGAAGGTGAACTCGCCGCCCTTGAGCGTGGCCTGCGTGTTGTCGGACTTCACGTACGATTTCTTCGCCGTGAGCGTAGCCGAGGTCTCGGCAGGCTGGTACTTGTTGGTGAAGGTCGGGGCGTCATTCCTGTCGTCATAAGTGACAGTCGCCTTTGCCTTGTCACCGTCCGCCTTCACCGAGACGTGGACCTTCACCGCCGTGGAATCGTAGGTGATGGTCGAATCGCCGCCAGCGACCTCCTTGAGCGTGTAGTCGTACTCGCCTATGGTCAGACCGGTGAGGATGAGCTTTATCTTGCCGTCCTTGTCGTTCTGGACAGTCTGGATGGGATCAACCGTAGTCGTGTCGCCTTGATATAGGCCGAAAGTGAACGCACCAGCCGTCAGGTCCTTGCCCGTGAGGGTCTTCGTCGCCTCGATGGCGGCGTCGGCCGTCGGCTTCGAGTTGGTGAAGGTCGGCACGGCCTTCTCGCCGTCGTAGGTGGCGACCGCCTTCAGCTCGCCCTTCTCGTCGGTGACCTTGACGTGGACCTTCACGCCCTTCGCGTCGTAGACGACGGTCGAGTCGGCGCCCTTCACCTCCTTGATGGTGTAGTCGTGGTCGCCCGGCGTAGCGTAGTCGATGGCTGCAAAGGCGACCTTGCCGTCCTTGTCGTTTTGGACAGCCTGGAGCTCTTTGCCGTCGTTGTCGAGCAGCTGGAACGTGAAGTCGTTCCCTGCGAGCTCACCACCTGTGAAGCGCTTCTTCGCCTTGAGCGTTACCGAGGTCCCCTTCGGTCGGTACGTGTTCGTGATCTTGGCGATTTTGTCAGCGACCTTGATCGGGTTGTCCTCATGGCTCACGCCGTCGTCGGTGTAGGTCTGCTCCATCTTGACTGCCGGCTGCGACAGCGTGCCGTCGCCGTTATCGCTCACCGTCACCGTGACGCGGTAGGAAGCGCTTGAATACCCGAACCCGGGCAGCCAGCTAGCGTCGTTTTGAGACGGCGTGGCCTCGGCGATGAGATAGGTGTAGGTGCCGGGCTTGGTGTACTCAATCTCGCCGAAGTCGAACTTGTCCCCGTTCTCAACGGTCTTCACAACCTGCTTCATACCACTCACGGGTGCATTCTCGGCACCGTCGGGCATCGGCGTGCCCTTGTCCGCGCGCAGGTAAATCTTGAAGCTATCGCCATCTTTCCAGTCACGGCCCTGGAGCACCTTCTGCGCCCAGAACGCATTGGTGAGCGTCACCGGCGACTTTACGCTGTAGGTGTTCGTGAATACCAGCTTGTTGGCGTCGGCCAGTGTGCCGTCGGCGTTCTGCTTTGCGATCGTGCCGGAGATGCTGTCGCCCTCGCCACTCAGGGCGTTGCCGCCCTGCTCGCGCTTGGTCAGCGTGAAGCCGGCCGGCATCTTGTCCGTACCGGTCAGCTCCTGCACCGTGTAGGCGTCGTGCTCGGCGAGGCCGTACACGCGGATCGTCTGGCCGGCCGTGATGGTCTGCTCGCGACCGTTCGTCAGGTCGAACATATCGCCGACCTGCTTCTCGCTTGCGGCCCCAGCGTTCTTGAACACTGCAGCCTTGTAGGTCTTCCCATCAGGCACGGTGAACTTGAAGGTGAACTTTGCGTCCTTATTGCCCGTCAGGCCATCGGGCACGTCAACCTTCTTCGTCACCTCGAGGCTCGCCTCGCGTTCGTTCGCCACGCGCACGCAGGTGGCGCCCGTGAACAGGGCATTCAGGTTCATGTCGCCCAGATCGGCGCGGGCGCCCTTCGCATTAGTGACACCAGGTTCATCCTGCGTGATGCCCATACGTATCCAGCCCGTCTCGGTCTCCAGGCGGTAGGGTTCGCCCGCCTTGGTGGGCCCATACTGGTAGATACGTCCGTTGGCGCAGTACTTGAGGTGTACCGTGTCGCCGGCACCGGCGGAATCGACATCGCTCCACGAAAGATTACCGCCATCGGTCACGCCATCCGATGTCTGCCGCATACCCTTGATCCACGTGAGTGTGTTGTCGATGTCGCCCTCTGCGCCAAACTGGCCCAGACTCTTCATAAGCGTGCCCGGCCCCACGAACGTCGAGACGCCGTCATCGGCCGTACCAGCATCGGCATGGACGCCGTAATCGTCCACAATCACCTTGGTGAGCGTGTCGTTAAGCAGGAAGCCCTTGGGCGCCGAGACCTCCTTTAGGAAGTAGGCGCCCTTCACGAGCGGCTTGTTGCCGTCGCTCGTACACGGGAATATGCCCGCCCCTTCGAGCTGGATCGGGTTGCTGACCTGCCCCGTCGTCAAGGTGTCGTAGGGGATCTGGTCGCCGTTGAGCACGACTTTGCCGTTCGCGTCTGTTGTCACCTGACCGTCCGTGTACAAGCCGAACTTCGCGCCGTCTACGGGGTTGCCCTCGGTATCGGTCTTCTGCACGAACAGGCGGTTCTGGATGTTCGTGACGAGCAGGCTCGTGGCGAACTGCCGCTTAAAGTTCACCTGGTCACCGGGGAGGTCATCACTGAACACATGGACCGTGTTGTCCGTATTCGCGTCGGCGATGGAGCTCGCCGTTGTGTAGTAGATGGCCACCGCGTACTCGGCATTCTTGCGGGCATCACCGCTCAGCAAGTAGTAGTACTTGGAGATGTCACCGGGCAGATACGGAATCTCTACCTGGTACTGGCCGCTAGTGTTGAGCGTAAAGGCGTACAGGTCCTTCTTCGCCGCCTCGATGGCGCCGGCCATGCCCTGGGCGCCGGCGAGGGTATACCCCTTCGTCGGGTCGCCCGACACGGCGTGCCAGGCGTTCTTGCTTTTATCGCGCTTGAAAACTACTGCGAACAGGGTGCCGCGCTTCATATCAACAGTATTGCCTGGCTTCATCGAGTCATCGTCCGCCTGGTACACGGTCGACGGCGCGGTGATGGTCTCCTTCGAGCCGGCGAACGCACCGCTCTGCCAAACGGAGCTGTCCGCGTCCATACCGCCGCGGTTGATGATGACGCCGCCCGCGCCGTTCTCGTCGCTCGCGGGCACGTACTCGAACTGCATGCTACCGTCCGTTGCCGTGAGGCTCGAGCGGTGACCTTCGGGCACCTTTGTTTCCTTCAGGAGGTAGTACCGGCAATTATGGTCTTTACTATAAAGGTCATCGAAGTTGATAACGCCGTTGTCCACTTTATTCGTGAGCGTCAGTTGTCCATTCGCGTCCGTGGTGCCGGAGCCAAGTAGTTTTTCCGAATTAGTAGTCGTGTCAGCGAAGCTCTTGTTTGTCTTGTACAGCTCGAACTGAGCGCCCTCCACCAGACCGCCATCCTGGTCGAACTTGATAATGTCGGACTCGGGAACCGTCACGAGGTTGTACTTGAGCTTCATGTTGGAGTCGGTGGCGCCACGCTCCAAGTAGAAGAACTTGAGCGTGTGGCTGGTGTCGTTAGCGAAGGTCTTGCCAGTGAAGCCCGAAGTGCCCCGCCCCGCTTCCTGGAACTTTCTTAACAGCGTGCCGTTTGGGGAATCGTTAACCTTAATCTCGCCCGTTTGGAAGTCAATGGTCAGCTTAGCACTGGTGTGGATGCCGCCAATGTCGCCCACGAGGACATCGTCAATGAACACCCAGACGTCGTCGTCGCCGGCGAACTCAAAGGTCATGGGATCGCCAGCGTTCGTTTTGCCATCCGTCGGCTGCACGAAGCGCGATGACATGGAGAGGCCGAAATAATGGTTGAGGGGTTTGCCATCGTTATAATTCGAGTCGCCGTTGTTCGACGACGTAATGCCGTTCCGGACGAGGCAGCCGTTCTCCTCCTTGAATACCTTATCGGCCGCATCGAAGGGGAAGAACTGGCCTCCATTTTGAGAGCCAGCCCCCGCTTGCCCAACGCCGGCGACTTCGTAGACATCAAATGCATTCTTATTGACGTTGTACGCCGCGTAGTTCTTCGAGCTGTCATACTCGTAGTAGCCGCCCTTGGCCTGCAACAGACCCGTCACACCCATATGGGATATCTTGCCCGTCTGGGCGGAGGAATCAAACAGGTAGCCGAGGGATTCTCCGCCCCAGCTGTCGGTGAGTTTCGGGTAACCGCCGGTAAGAACGTTGTTCACGATACCGGAGCGAGGAGAGGAGCCGCCCGTATACTGGTTAAGTTCCTCGCTGGCTCCTTGATCCTTGAACTGGAACTGGTGGTTTGCGTTGATGCCGCCGTTGCCGGAAACCGACAGATGGTCATCGGGATTCACCCAGTAATCAAACAGGTTGATCGTTGTCCCCGAAGGCGAAATCGTCGTGACCGTGTGGTCAGAAATCGCCGCTTCCGCACGGGCCGGCAGGAAGAAACTCGCCGTCAGCGCGATGGCGAGGGCCAGAACAATCGCATATGGCGAGACCGGGCGCAGCCCGCGACGACGGCCATAAGACATGACGGACCACCGCTCGCGCGGCCGGTGTTCACCAGGAAGTTCCCTGCTTAGACACCCCCCCGGTAGCATTATTCACGAGTCGAGACGTCGTCTCTCTGAGCTCCTGCATAATTTCCTCCCCAGTCACACGGCGACCTGCCCGGGTGCTCCCCGGGGGCCGAGGCAGTCTGGCACATGCCCGCAGTCGTTCAAGGAATACCAACCCCAGCATATGTCTCTTAAGATATCTTAGTCTTATTCTATGACAGTTTTTGTCTCATTACCGATGAAATCGGCTCAGTCCCTTTGTCGCATGCTAGAGCGTGTGGAGCAGGGCGATGAGGAAGCGGATGCCTTGGAGGTAGGCGCGACGGGTGATGCGCTCGTTGGTGCCGTGGACGCCGCGGTCGCATTCGTCATCGTCGACCACAAAGGCGGAGAAGCGGATGCACTCGTGGCAAATGCGCTGGTAGTTGGCGGCATCGGTTGCACCAATCACGGTCGAGGGCACGATGCTCATCGGCTCTTGGCCCACCGCAGACGATCCGTTTTCCTCCGTCGGCTTGGGATCACGGAAATAGCGGGCGGCGATGGCGCGGACGGCCTCGAGTCCCGGTCCGCCGATGCGCGGAGACGGCGAGGGTTCGGAGCTGCCAGGACCGAGCTCGATCTCGACACGGTCGGCGAGCCCCGCCTCGGCAACCGCCTCACGGCAGCGGACTACGACATCGGCCACGCTCGTGCCCTCGAGCATGCGGAAATTGATATTGGCCCACATATCCTGCGACATCACGTTGGCACCGGTGCTACCGCCCTCGATTTGAGTCGGTGCACAGGTGGTGGTCACGAGCGGATAGAGCCTCTTGCTGGCGAGGCACTCACGCACGATGGCGTCCTTGTTGGAGGCGATCTCGTCGGCCGTGTAGAGCCCCAGCTCGACGAGCTGTGCGGCAAGCAGGTCCGTGACGCGCGTCGGCCATTCGATATCGCAGATTGCGGCGATGGCACGGCTCAGTACCTCGAGCGAGGTGCCACCGTAGGGGTTGGAGGAATGCCCGCCCTCGCTACGCGCCCTCAACACGATATCGGCGTAGCCCTTCTCCGCGAGATCGGCATGCATAATCCAGCCCTCGCCCGCGCTGTACTCAGCAGCCGGAACGATGCGGTAGTCGCCCTCGTCGATCAGGAACTCGAGCTCAACACCGCGCTCCTCGAGCACGCGGCCGATGGCACCCGCACCGAACTGCGTGGTTTCCTCATCCTGGCCAAAAGCCAGCAGCAGGGTGCGCTCGTGCTCCCAGCCGTGGGCCAACGCATACTCAACCGCCTCGAGAATACCTGCGACCTGGTCTTTCATGTCGATGGCGCCGCGGCCCCAAATGTAGGTGTCGTCCACCTGTCCGCTAAAGGGGGCGTGCGTCCAATCGTCCTCGGTGCCCGGCACCACGGGGACCACGTCCATGTGACCCATGAGCATGACGGGCTTAAGGGCAGGGTCGGAGCCGGCAAACGTCACGAGCAGCGAATGGTCGATGACCTCGACCTTACCCGCCGTAAATACGTGCGGCCAGGCCTGCTGCATATACGCGCGCAGGTCGTCAAACGGCTGCCAGTCCACCGCCTCGGCATCCATGCTCGAAATGGTCGGAAACGACAGCACGCGGCCCAGGCGCTCGCATGCGCCGGCCTCGTCCAAATCGGCAAAATCATCCTCATGCGCAAAGAAGCGCCAAACCTCGGCCATGACATCCTTTCGATTGCGATGACGAGGGCCGCCCCACCGGAGCGGCCCTGCCACATAAACGTTTGCGGTCGGTTATTTGTCCTCGAGATAACGCGAGAGGAACTCGCGGGTGCGCTGGTGCTGGGGGTTGCCGAAGAGCTCGGCCGGCGCAGCATCCTCGAGCACCACGCCCTTGTCCATAAAGACCACGCGGTCGGAAACCGTGCGGGCAAAGGCCATCTCGTGCGTGACGACGACCATGGTCATGCCGTCGGCAGCGAGCTTGCGCATGACCTCGAGCACCTCGCCCACGATCTCGGGGTCGAGTGCGGAGGTCGGCTCGTCGAACAGCATGATCTGCGGATTCATGCATAGGGCACGAGCGATGGCCACGCGCTGCTTTTGGCCACCGGACAGGCGACCCACGGCGGCGTGCGCGAACTTTTCGAGTCCCACGCTCGTCAGATGCTCCATCGCAATTTTTTCAGCCTCGGCCTTGCCCATCTTTTTGAGCGTGACGGGCGCGAGCGTGCAGTTGTCGAGCACGTCCATGTTGTTGAACAGGTTAAAGCCCTGGAACACCATGCCGATGTCCTCACGCAGCTTGTTAATGTTGCAGCGCTCGGCCGTGAGGTCTTGGCCATGGAACCAAATATGGCCCGCGTCCGGGGTCTCGAGCAGGTTGAGGCAGCGCAGAAAGGTCGATTTGCCCGAACCCGAAGCGCCGATAATGGTAACGACCTCGCCGGGATTGACGGACAGGTCGATACCCTTGAGTACCTCGAGCGAGCCGAAGCTCTTGCGCAGGCCCTCGACGCGAATGAGCGGCTCTTTAGTTTGTGCGGCGGCCACAGCGCCGGTGGTAGTGGTATCTGCCATGATGATTCTCCTCGTCTTGAGCCTAGTTGGAGCTGGGCAGCGTGACCGGAGCCTCGGCGCCGAGCTTTTTGCCAAAGGCCTCGAGCAGGCGGCTCGCCACGAGCGTCAGGATCAGGTAGACCACGAGCGCCACGCAGTAGACCTCCATCTGGCGGTAGTACACGCCGGCGACGGTGGTGGTGGCGTACATGAGGTCGAACACGCCGATAACCGAAAGCACCGACGAATCCTTGATGTTGATGATGAGTTCGTTGGTGAGCGCCGGAATCGCATTTTTAATGCCCTGGGGAAACACGACTTTACGCATAGCCTGCCACTGTGACAGACCCAGCGAGCGCGCCGCCTCGGCCTGACCGGGATCGATGGACTCGATGCCGCCGCGCAGGACCTCCATCATGTAGGCGGTGGAGTTGAGCGAGATGGTGACGAGGCCGGCGGTGAAGGTACTCCAGATTTGGTTGGCCTGGGCGGTCTCGAAGCCCATGCCACGCAAAACGGTGAAGCCCGCGTAATAGATGAGCAGGCCCTGGACCATCATGGGCGTACCGCGCACGATGGTGGAGTAGACAGTCGTAAAGCCGCGGCCGATGCTCTTAAAGAAGCGCACCAGGTCGTTATCCACGCGGTCGAACGTCTGAATACGCAGGAACACAAAGAGCAGTGCCAGGAAAAAGGCGATGACGGTACCGAAGGTGGCAAGTGCGATGGTGATCTCGATGCCGCGGATAAAGAAGTCCCCGCTCTTGTAGGTCATGTAGACCAGGCTCGACAAAAAGTCGCTGGGGTTGGAATCCGAGACAATGCTCACCTGCACCAGGTCGATAAATGACATGACGCAGCGGTCCACGAAAAAGATCGCCGCGATGGCGACCACGACGTAGCTGCCTAAGCGTGCGCCACGACGGAAACGCTCGGATGCGAACGGCGACGCCTCGCGATAGTCGTTCCAGTGCATGAGCTTGGTGACCAGCGCCGCCGCCGACACGACGAGCCAGGCCCAAAGAATCGCCCAAAGGCAGTCCTGGAACACGCCCGTAGGCGCCAAGAAGCTCAGCGGCGTTGGGTTGCGCTGGCTAAACGCCAGACCGAGCGCCGCGATAACGCTCGTGCCCAGGTATACATAACGGTGGTCGGCCTTAATAAAGGAGGCCAGGCGATTGACGGTTTTCATGCTGCCTCCCTATGCCGGCTGACGGTCGAGGCACGCGTCCCACATTTGGTCGCGCTCCTCTTGGCTAATGCCCTTGAGTGTCTTGTCGATGAGCTTAAGCAGTTTGTCCGAGCCCTTGCGGCAGCCGACGTTTGCCGCGACCTCCTGCTTAAAGCCCTCGCCTTCGGCAAAATGAATGGGAACGATGCCCGGGTTTTGAGCCATATAGCCCTTCTCGTTCTCGGTGTTGTAGGTCACGGCGTCGCAGGTGCCCTGCAGCAGGTTCGAGAACACCGTGGGGACGGAGTCGACCGGGTTCTTGTGGACAACGCCCGGGATCTCGTCGATGACGGTATCGAGCATGGTGTCCTTTTGGCCGAGGACCGTAGCGCCGCTAAAGTCGCTGAGCTTGGTCGCATTTTGGTAGGGCGAGCCCTCTTTTACGAACAGGCCAAAGTAGCCAATGAAGTACGGATCGGAAAAGCCGACGGACTCCTCGCGCTCGGGCGTGGCGCTCATGCCGGCGATGATGAGGTCGATTTGGCCGTTGTTGAGCGAATCGATAAGGCCCGAAAAGCTCTGCTTGACGGCAACGGGCTCGCCACCGAGGGCCTTGCAGACGATCTTGGCGATCTGCACGTCGTAGCCATCGGCATAGGCGCCCTGCACGTTGTCGATGGGGATGGTGTACTCGCTGGCTTCGGAAACCTGCCAGTTGTACGGGGCGTAGGCCGCCTCCATGCCAATGCGGATCTTATCCTTGCCGATAACGGAATCGGACAGGTCGTCGCGACCGCCACCCGTCGTGGGCTGAACTACTTCCAGCGTGGAGGGGCGCTGACAGCCGGCAAGCGCGCCGGCGACGACGGAAGCGCTCGCAGCGAGAGCACTACCCAAGAAGATGCGACGGCTGCATACCGGCTGTGGATGCGCGTCGCGTTGATGGGGAGAATGCATAATCTGCCTTCCCTGTTGAATCGTATGCTGACGACTTAACAGGATATACGCCAGCAACCAGCAGCGCAGCACAAGCTCGAAAAATTAATAGACACATGGTAGTCATTGGGGACGTCGATGTTTTGGCAATGCCGGCGAGCGACGTCCAGAGCAAACAAGTGGCATGAAAAAGGCAAGGCATGACCAGAAGGTCTATGCCTTGCCTTTTGAATGACAACTTGTCGCTCTGGACGACGCGCAGCATCGACCGAGCGGCGGAACCTCTAGAGCAAGGTAACGCTAAAACTGCGCTTGTCCGTCTCGCCCGGGGCCAGGGTGATGGTGTTGACCTTGTGCTCAAAGACATCGTCCTCGGTGTCCATGGTGGTATGACCGGTCCAGGGCTCGAGCGCCACAAACGGAGCGTCGTTGGCGGCAGACCACACGCCAATGTACTTAAAGCCCTCAAAGTCGATCTTGACGCCGTGGCCCGACTTGCGGCCGCGCAGCGTGAGCGTGGAGCCCGGAGTATCGGTGAACATGATGGCATCGTTATCGAAGCTGCGGTGCGTGATGGGCAGCACGTCCGAGTTATTGGGAGCCTTGTAGCTGCCCTCGAACGTCATAAGACCGTCGGGCGTGATGATAGGAGCCTCGTTAGTCCAAGCCTCGGTAAACGCCAGCTCGTAATCCTCGAACGCCTCGTCCTCGGCACCGGGGGCGGGCACGTTAAATGCGGGGTGGCCGCCCACCGAGAACGGCAGGTCCACGTCGCCGGTATTGGTGACGGCAAAGGTCTGCGTGAGGGTGGCGTCGCCGGTCAGGGCATAGGTCATGTTGAGCTTAAAGTGGAACGGAAAGGCCTTGAGCGACTCGGACGTGTCGGTGATCTCGTACGTTACCGAGGAGCCGTCCTCCGAAACCTCGACCAGCTTGTGCTCGACGATGCGCGCGAGTCCGTGGCGCGGCATCTCGCAGGTGCCGGCCGCAGACGTTGCCGTGTTGTTGCGCAGCGAACCCACAATGGGGAACAGGATGGGCGCATGCTTGCCCCAAAAGGCGGGGTCGCCCTGCCACAGATACTCGTTGCCGTTGAGAGCAAGGCTCGTGAGCTGGGCGCCCATGGAATCGATGGCCGCGGTGAGGCCACCGCGCTTGATGGTAGTGACGGTAGACATGCTACTTCCTCCAAAAGTAAACAATAGTGTCGAGGGCTATTGTCCCACTCTTGGCGGCGGGACGGGACGGCAGGCGATTATTGAGTAGCCATAGCGGAATGAGTAGCGAGCGCCTACTGGGTATCCACGTAAAGGTCGAACCCGCCCTGCGGTGTGGTGTCGACCGTATCGGGCGCCTGTGAGTTAAAGCTCACGGGGACCATGCGCTTTGAGGCACGGAAGCGCGTGCCGTCGGTGGCGACGGGCGGTTCATCGACGGTGAGCTCGTAGTCGCCGGGCTTAAGTTCGATGCCGTCACCAGCGGAATTGACGTATTGATACTCGTCAATCGCCTGCCCTTTGAGCGTGCGCCCCACGATGTGGATGAGCATTTGGCTGTCGCCGCGCGCGGTGTCCCACGTCGCGCCGTCCTTGACCTCGACCGACACATGTACCGAGCGCGTACGACTGAGCGATTGCTCGACAGACATCTCGACCTTGGCGGCGTCTTTTCGCTGTTGCTCAACATGGCTCCAGACGTTTCCAATTACCGAGCATGCGATAACGCCGGCCATGAAGGCGATAAGGATGGGGCCGAGCGGAGAGCGACGT
The DNA here is from genome assembly GCA_937950325.1 of uncultured Collinsella sp. Lineage (GTDB taxonomy): Bacteria > Actinomycetota > Coriobacteriia > Coriobacteriales > Coriobacteriaceae > Collinsella. Next base: position 17,395 of record CALFDJ010000057.1, on the reverse strand, counting down.
CCTGCATCTTCCTCGCGAGACAGATTGGGGCGACGTGTGGGCGCGGGCGCCTGGGCACCCTGCGAGGGCACGTCGAGAATACTGAAGGATGCCGTGCTGTCGGGATCGATGGTGTGACGCGGCTGCGGGGTCTTTGCCGGCGAGATCGACATGTCGGCTGGCTCGCTGAGCGTGGCCGTAGCGTCGGCCTTGGCCTCGTCTGCCTCAGCTTGGGCCCAAGCTTGTTCGAAGGTCAGGGGCTCGACAGGGTCGAGGGCGGCGTCCGAGTCGGCGGCGACGACGGTGCCGGTCTCGTCCTCGTCGCTCGACACGTCACGCGGCGTGGGCTCGTCCCACTCCTCGTCCGGAGCCTCACCCTCGCTATACCACCATTCAAAGTTATCGATATCCATACGGGGCGCCCCTTAGGCCTCGCAAATAAACACTTGTTAGCCTTATACCCGCAGATGGCGCTGGAGCTCGCACGGAATGCGATAAAGGGACTGCTCCTTTGTCGCATCGAAGTTGCGGTGGAATAGTTCCTGTTTGCACGCCCACTCGAGCTATTTAGGGACTATTTCACCGCAAGTTATTTGAGGGCGACGGGGATTTGGATACAGCAGAAGTCCTCTTGGTGAGACTCGTCGTAGCTCGTGGTGTCCAGGTAGCAAAAATCGAAAGCATTGCCGATGGGCTGGAGCGCGTGCCTGTCCATGCAGGCCACGATGGCGCGGATACCCTCGGGCTCGTACGGCATGCCCCAGCGACTCATGCACAGGTACGTGCCCTCGGGCAGCACCTCGACGCCAATCTCCGCCAGCTCGGCAGGATCGCTCGGCAGTATTTCCTCGGCACCACGCGGCAACACGGCAAAGGAACCGGCACCGGCGATGGGGTCGTCGGAATGCAGCGCCTCGCGACGCAGCATGGCGCCCCAACCGCGCATGGGGCGTGTGCCCGTGAGCGCACGCATGCGCAGAATCGCCCGCATGAGCGTGGGGTGCAGCATCGAGCGGCCACGCTCGATATCGCTCGGGAACTCCTCAAAGACCACGTAGCGGCGCTCGAATTGCTTGAGCTCCGGTTTGCCCTCGCGCTCGCGCCAATAGACCGCCTCGTCGTAAAAACTCAGCCGCTCCTGCACGCTCGCGCGCTCGGCTTTGAGCCCGGCAATCTGCTCGTCGAGCGCCTGCACCCGCGAGCGCAGGTGATCGGTCATCTCTCCAATGTCGAACGTCGAGGTCAGGCGATCGATCTCATCGAGTTCCAGTCCCAAGTCGCGCAGCATGCAGATCAGACGCATGAGCGGGATCTGCGTGGGCGAATAGAAACGGTAGCCTTTTTCGTTAACCACGGCGGGTTTAAACAGACCGATCTTGTCGTAGTAGATGAGCGTTTGGCGCGAAACGTTAAACAAGCTCGCCATCTCGCTAATCGCATACATACCCGTCTGCATAGGTCCTCCCGACACACCCTTTGACACGAAAAGCCCGCCGCCCACAGGGGCAGCGGGCTCAAACACTACTCGTATCCTACCCTAAAGATGCCTATGACCAGCGCTTATAGTTGGCGCACGACACGCCGACGGCCTCGAGTGCCTTGGCGGCGATGTGATGCACCGCCTCATCGAGCGTGGCGGGGCCGTTGTAAAACGTGAGCATGGGCGGCATGAGCATGACACCCGGCGCGCGCGCCAGGCGTGCCATGTTGTCGACATGGATCGCACTGAAGGGCGTCTCGCGCACCATAAGCACCAGGCGGCGCTGCTCTTTCATCTGCACATCGGCCGCACGCAGCAACAGGTTTTCGCTGTAGCCGCTCGCGATGCCGGCGAGCGTCTTCATGGAGCAGGGAGCCACGATCATGCCGTCGACCGGATAGGTGCCGCTTGCGATGGCAGCGCCAATGTTCTTGTTGTCGTAGACCACATCGGCATAGCACGCAAACTCGTCGAGCGTCATGCCGAGCTCCTGCTCGATGGTGATCTCTCCCCCGCGCGTGACGACAAGCGCCGACTCAGCGCCGGCCTGGCGCAGGCATTTGAGGCATTCAAGGCCCAGTGCCGCACCGCTGGCGCCAGACACGCCAACGACAATGCGACGGGGACGAACAGAAGACTCAGGCATGACAACTCCTTAACTACTTGGTAGGGCTACTTACTAGAAGGCGAGCTCGGCGGCCCACTTGTCCTTGTCGATCTCCATGAACTGCGAGCGGATGAAGTTCTTCTTGAGGTTAAACGGAACCGTGCAGTCGAAGATGGCCTTGCAGGCGATACCGTGCTCGCGGATCGAAGGATCGAACGCGGGGTCGTTGGACGGATCGAGCACGTGGCAGTGGCAACCGGGGATGGTGATGAGGTCCACGTCGGCCTGGAAGCGCGTGGTCATGGCCCACATCACGTCGCTCATATCGAAGATGTCGACATCCTCGTCGACAAGGATGACGTGCTTGAGCTCGGAGAACGCCGAGAAGGCGAGCATGGCGGCGTTGCGCTGACGGCCCTCGTCATTTTTGCTCGACTTCTTGAACTGCATGATGGCAACGAACTTGCCGCCACCGCAGGGAGCGGCGTGAACGTTGAGCAGGCGGCCCGGGATAGCGGTCTCGACCATCTTGTAGATGGAGGCCTCGGTGGGGATACCGGCCATGGACACGTGCTCGTGCGAAGGGCCGATGCAGCTCTCCATAATGGGGTTGACGCGCGTGGTGACGGCGGTGATCTTGATCACCGGGCAGACCTTGGCGCCACCGGTGTAGCCGGGGAACTCGGGCATGGCGTAGCCGTGGCCGTTGACATCCTCGTTGATGGTCTCGTCGTGCATGAGGTAGCCCTCGAGCACGTACTCGGCATTGGCAATGCACTTCTGCGGAACGGTGACGCAGTCGGCAAGCTCGACGGCGCGGCCGCGCAGGGCGCCGGCGATCTGCAGCTCGTTGAAGCCGAGCGGCGTGGTGGGAGCCTCGAAGCCGCAGCACATGTACACGGCGGGGTCCAGGCCGATGGAGATGGAGATGGGCATATCCTCGCCGCGCTGGCAGTACTCGTCAAAGAACGCACCCAGGTGACGGCTGCCCGGGGTGATCCACATGGCGAGCTTGTCCTTGTCGACGCAGGAGAAGCGGTGGATGGTTACGTCGGACTGGGTGCCATCGGGGCTCGTGCCATAGGCGAGGCCCATGGTGATGTAGGGGCCGCCGTCAACGGGCGTGTTGGTGGGAGCGGGAACGATCTTGCGCAGGTCAAAGCCCTCGTCGGTCGCCTTGTACACGACCTCCTGGCAGTCGACGTGCTTGCCCTCGGCGATCTGCTCGGGGGCGATCAGGTTCTCGAAGCGCTTGCCGATCTCGAGGCCCAGGTGCTCCTCGTCCAGGTCGAGCAGGGCGGCAACGCGCTTGCGGCTGGCAAGCATACCGATGCAGACCTTGGCGTCGTCAAAGCCCTTGACGTTGTTGAAGACCATCGCCGGACCCTCTTTGGTCGGGCGCATGACGGTGCCGCCAGCACCGACGTGACGGTAGACGCCCGAGACCTCGGCATCGGGATCGACCTGGGTGTCGGTCTCGAGCAGCTGGCCCGGCATCTCACGCAAAAAGTCGAGCGCGGAACGCAGGTCGTGGATCTGGGAAGCATCGGTAGTGGACATGGCGTACTCCTTTCGGGAGAGTGTCCGGCGACGGGGTGCCGCCGGACGGGGTAACGTAATGGGGCCGCGGCGCTCACAAATGGAGCGCTCGACCACTCGAAGTTCAAGCGCTTGGCTGCTTACAGCCGGGGCGCTCGACCGCTTACATCAGGCCAAAGAGGTGGAACCAGGCGGCCTCGACCAGCACGACGACAAAGACGACCGCGGTGAGGGGGATGCCCATGCGCATAGCCTCTTTGGAGGTGTAGCCGCCGGCGTCCTTGCCTTCGCCGATAAGGATCGGCAGGTTATGGAACGGCAGGATGTAGTGGATGTTGATGGACGTGAAGACGATGAGCGCCACGGCGAGTGGGCTCACGCTGGAGCCGGCGGCAAAGCTGATAAATGCCGGCACGCACACGCCGAGCACGGCCATGACCGAGCCCATGAACATGTGGATGATCATGGAAAGCGCGGCGACGAGCAGGGCGAACAGGAAGATGTTCTCGGGCACGGAGCTGGGGAGCACGACGTCGGCGATCCAGGCGTTCATGCCGGTGGCACCGCCCACGGAGCCCACGGCCATGGCGGCCGTCAGGAACATGAGGGACTTGATATCGACAGCGTTCCAGCTGGCGGGGGTGAGGACTTCGCCAATGATGGGCATGGCGAGAGCGACACCAATGGCCAGGGTGACCCAGCCGATGTAATCGCCCGAAACGGTGAGCCACAGCGCGATGGCGATGACAAGCCACACGATGGTGCGGATCTCTTTGACGGAGAGCTTGCCGAGCGCGGCCTGCTTGGCCACGATCTGCTCGCGATCGTAGACGAGCTCCTTGCTGGGCTTAAAGAGGAAGAGGCCCAAGAACAGGGTGCACAGCAGCGCGACCAGCATAGGCACGCTCATGTACAGGAACCAGTCGACGAAGGACGGGCTCATGCCGCCGGCCTCGGCACTGTACTGTGCAACGAGGGGGTTGAGCGTGGAGTCGCCCGTCAGGAAGAACATGGAGCCCGGGGCGGCAGCGGCAAACACGAGGAAGCCGAGCTTGCCCTTGTCGTCGTCACCGTAGCCGGCGGACTCGGCGATGACCGAGACGACGGCGAGGATGAGGAAGGCGCGGGGGAACGGATGCGGGATCAGCAGCGACAGCACAAAGGTGAGCGCGAAAATCGAGATGATGAGCGACTTGGCGTCGCGCACGAACTTGAGCATGAACGCGTAGGCGATACGCTCGCCCAGGCCCGACTCCTTGACCGCGCTGGCGATGAGGTAGGCGCCGATGACGAGCCACATGGTGGCCTTGGTCCACGAGCTAAACGTGGAGGCGACCGTCGCCGAGATGCTCGCGGCGCCCGTGTCGTCCACGCACACCTTGAACAGGACGAGCAGTGCGCAGTAGAGCAGGCCCACAAAGCCCGGCTGTGCCACGCCGCATGCCCAGAACACCACCGTGGCGAGCGTCAGTGCCAGACAGGTCTGACCGCCGACCGTGAGCTCGACCGTCGAGCTCAGCTCCGCCAAAGGAAGAAACTTCACCAGCAAAAAGACAACGATACCCAGCACAAAGCCAATTTCGCGCTTGGTGATCTTAAACGCCTTCTTTTCCGCTTCCATCTCCCCACCTTTCTTGTTGGGGGCGCTCCGAATTCGCAGCCATGTTGCCGCTTAAAAAGGGGCGCCCGTTATCGGACACCCCTTACGTTGCGCTGTGTTGCGGCAATACAGTCAAGCGGATTTTTTGGATGAGAAGCGATTCCCTAGACAAAAACCGTCACAACATTCGACGCTTTTCCTCGTTTTCGAGATTTTCGCCGAATGTTGTGACGGTTTGGATGTGGCAAAGGGACTGTCTTTTTTACATAGCGAGGGCCGTGCGGATGAATGGGTCGCCGAGGGCCTCGCGGAGCCAGGGGGCCAGCTGTTCGGGGTGACCCTGCAGGTAGCCTTTGAGCTCGGACGGAGCCACGCGACGCACTTCCGAGATCTCCTCTTGGTTGATATGCAGCTCGCCCGGCTCAACATGGGCAAGGTAGACCTCGCACCATTCGCACTCGCAGCGACCGTCGCCGTGGTCCTCGCGGTACACCACGTGTCCGAGGTGCTTGAGCTGATCGGGCTCGCGCGTAATGCCGAGCTCTTCGTTGATGCGGCGCGCCGTGGCGGCCGCGACGTCTTCCCCGGGGAGCGGATGGCCGGCGCAGCTATCGGCCAGCACCCCGCCCCACAGGCGCTTGAGCGGACTGCGGCGACAGAGCAGCAGGCGCGCGTCTTCGCCCCGGCCCTCGACCAAAAGCGTCAGAAATGCCTGATGCAGGATGCCCTCACCAGCATGGGCCTCGATGCGGTCGACGGGGCCAAGCGCCTCGCCGGTCGCAGCATCGACCGCCACGACCTCGGCGCCCGCACCGCCCTCATCCCAGCCGGCGCGCAGAATGCGGGCTGCGGCTTCCTCGAGCGCGGCGATGAGCTCCTTGGTGGTGTCGAGCACGCGCTGCAGGTCGTCACCGCTCGCTTGTTCAACATGAAAACCCGTGCTTGCAACTACCGGCACGCCAAAGCGCGTGGCCAGCGCCGCCGCGATATCGTGCGCCGGGATCTCGTCTCGATGGCACGGAACGGCCAGGATGCTCACCGTTGCCGTACGGCCGGGCTCGGGGCGCGGAATGGCCTGCGCCGTGGCGCCCAGGTGCGCAAACTCCGGCGAGCAGGCGTACACCGCCATGCCTCGCGGCGTCACCGTCAGCTGGGCCTCGAGCGCAAACTTGCCCTCGCCCACTGCAACCTTTGTCGTGTGCATACCCATGGGATCTCCTGTCGCCCGCAATGTACCTGAGACCATCTTCACCTGTATTGCGACTATACAGGCAAGCTTTCCATGTGACAAAGGGACTGCCCCTTCGTCACATTCTGTTAGAGTTGCAGGGATTGAATCCCGCTTATTCATGCGACATTGGAGTGACAACCTTGACCGCCGCAACCACGCCTAAAAGTAAGTCAACCGCCGCCGCGCTCTCCCCCGCGCGCACCAAGCTCTGCCTGGCGCTGCTCGTGCTGTTGGGATTCTCGCTCGGCTGCTCCGAGTTCGTGGTCATCGGCATCGAAAGTGACTTGGCAACGGAACTCGGCGTATCGCTTGCCACCGCAGGCCAACTTATTAGCGTGTTCGCACTGGTCTACGCTATCGCGACGCCGGTGCTTGCGCTCAGCACGGGGCGTTTTCGCCGCTACCAGCTGCTCGTGTGCTATAGCGTCGTCTTTGTGCTCGGCAACCTGGTCATGGCGTTGGCTCCCAACTTCCAGGTGCTGTTTATCTCACGCATTGTCCTGGGCTCTGTCTCGGGTGCGCTGCTCGCCGTGGGCGTGACGTACATCCCTGAGCTGCTATCCCCGCAGCAAACCTCACTTGCCATCTCGGTCGTGTACGGCGCGTTTTCCGTGGCGATGGTCTTTGTGACCTCGATTGGCAAGTTTGTGGCCGACACACTCGATTGGCACGTGGCCATGTACGGCACGCTGACCTTTGCCGTTTTGATCTGTAGCGCGCTCGTGGCGTTTATGCCTCGCGCCGGGCAGACCGATGAGCCCGCCACCTTCCGCGAGCAGGCGGGGCTACTACGCGAGCCGAGTATCATCACCGGCATGCTCATCTTCTTGTTTGGCGTGGGCTCGGTCTACGTATTCTACGGCTACGTGACGCCTTATCTGGAGCAGATGCTGGGCATGGATACCGTTCAGGCGAGCACCACACTTATGGCCTATGGCGTGTTCTGCCTGATCTCGAACATCCTGGGCGGATGGATCGATGCGCGTTTTGGCATGAAGGCGCTGCTGGTTACGTTTGTGCTGCAGGCGGCGGCACTGCTCGGGCTGTTTGCCGTGGGCGCCGCCATGCCGCTCGCGCTGGTCTTTGTCTTTAGCCTGGCGATGCTCATGTACCTGTTCTCGGTCTCATGCATCACGCACTTTATGGACGTGGCACGCAGCCGCCATCCCAAGTCGATGGTACTCGCAAGTTCGGTTGAGCCCATGGCGTTTAACGTCGGCATCTCGTTTGGCACCGCAGTGGGCGGCGCCGTGGTAAGCAGCATTGGCATTGCGTACGTGGGTGCAGTGGGCGCCGCGTTCTCGCTTGTGGCCTGGGCGCTCACGCTGGTGACGATTAAGTTAGCTCGCTGGGAGCGCCGTCGTCAATCTGCACAGCCCCGGATGCAGGCATAGGGGCGAACATAGCCCAAGGTGGCGAGCAACCGGTGAAAACCGTCCCATACGAGTAGTGTTTATCCGCCTGCAAGCTCCAGCAGTGCAATTTCGTGTACTTCAGATACACACTTTTCTACTATTTCGTGTATTCCAAGTACATGAAATCGTACTAAACTATGTATCTGAAGTACACGAAATTGGAAAGGCGGCCCCATGCGCAGATCAATCGAATCCGTTATCGAATCATGGGCGACAAAGGACGCGTCGCGCCCCCTCCTCATCCGTGGTGCGCGACGCGTAGGCAAAACGTACGTTGCCGAGGAAATCGGCAGACGAATCGCCGGCGATGCGTTTGTCAAACTCGACTTTCAGACCGATCTTGAGCTGATCGCTCCGCTGTTCGACTGTCCCACCGACGACGTTAACGCCATCGTGGCGCGAATCTCAGACTATAAACGCACCCCCATTCGCAAAGAAACCGCCTTCATCCTGTTTGACGAGGTGCAGCTCTGCGAACGGGCGCTCAACTCGCTTCGCTTTTTTTCGGGTTCGGGCTGGCGCATATGCGCGACCGGCAGTCAGCTCGGCGTCGCCACGCGCAAGCGCAAGTTGCCTTTTCCCAGCGGCGTTCGTCAAGAGACCATGCATCCTATGTCGTTCGAGGAGTTTCTCTGGGCGCTCGACGAGGAGCAGATGGCCAATGCCATTCGTACCCACGCCGGCACGCTCGAGACCTACGCCGCGCACCAAGCCGCGCTCAGCCTGTTTCATCGATACCAGATCGTGGGCGGCATGCCCGCCGCCGTCAACGCATATCGCAAGACGTTATCCATCGAGGATGCGCGCGTCGAGCAGCGCGAAATCGACGAGACCTATACCGCCGATATGACCGACCCCGAAAACGGGATCAGCGGCGTGGCGGCGCGCAAGGTCTGGCGCTCCATTCCGTCCCAGCTGCTGAGATCGTCCACAAAAAAATTCAAGTACTCCGAGGTCGAACGCGGAGGCCGTCGCGCCAAGCTTATCGAGCCGCTCGACTGGCTCGAAGGCGCCGGCATCATATCGGTCAACAACCTGACCGAAGGCATCGAGCCTCCCCTCGTTCCCTTCGACGACGAAGATGGAAGTTTCTTTAAGGTCTATCTTCTCGATACCGGCCTCATGTTCTACAAACTCGGCATCAACCCGCGGCTCTGGCTCGACCTCAAAGAGGATTCCGCCATAGCGCTATCTTCCGACTTCCGAGGCGCCCTGGCGGAAAACTCGGTCATGCAAGCATTTTCGGGCAATAGCTTGCAGACGTATTACTGGGTGCCGCCGTCGTCTTGGAAGACGACCGGCGAGCTCGATTTTTTACTTCAGACCGACCGTATGGAAATTGTGCCCGTCGAAGTAAAGTCCGCACGTAACGTGCGCGCGAGAACCCTCGGGTCGTTTATGGACAAAGCCCGATCGCCATATGCCTACATTTTGTCCGAGAACAATTTTTCCCGCAGCGAAACCGATGACGGGCGCGAGCTGCGCCACCTCCCCTTGTACGCAGCGGGCTTTATTGGAGCAAACTGCCTCAAGAGCAGTCTGTAAGCCCTGCGCGACCGCCTAGAAAGGAAGCCGCTCATGCAACGCATTCTTTTTATCTGCTATGGAAATATCTGTCGCTCGACGATGGCTGAGTCCGTGTTTACCGAGCTGGTGCGGCGCGCCGGGCGCGCGGGCGAGTTTGTCATTGATTCCGCTGCAACGTCGACCGAGGAAATCGGCAACTCGCCGCATCGTGGCACCGTCGCCAAGCTGCGTGAAGTCGGGATTCCCGTCGTCGCACATCGTGCACGTCAGGTGCGTCGCGCGGAGTATGACGACTGGGACCACATTGTCTATATGGACGACGAGAACGCGCGGGGCCTGCGTCGCATCTTTGGCGACGCAGGCCCCGACGGAAAGATTACGCGCTTGCTCGATTGGACCGAGTGTCCCGGCGACGTGGCCGACCCCTGGTACACCGGCAATTTCGATGCCACCTACCGCGATGTGCTCGCCGGTTGCACCGCTATGCTCGAGCAGCTGTAGGTTCGTGGGCGCACGAACCGCGCCCACGGCATAAATCGAGCGTAGATTTTCTCCCACTTTGAGCGTTCAAGTGCGCTCTATACGGGAGAAAATCCACACTCATGAATGTGACAAAGGGACTGGCCCTAGACCGGCTTGACCTCCAGCTTAATCCCCTTGGCACAGGAGTCGCCCAAAACATCCGAAAGGGCCCAGGTCGCATATAGAGGCAAATAGAGAACCGCTCCGTTGCGCTCAACGTTGCCTCTCGAGAAAACAATCCCGAGCCTTACGCCATATTCAGCCGTATCAAGCACATGACCGAGCGCAGCGTGCGCGTGGTAATAGGAGCCCGATTTAACCTCGATCGGAACAGCCGTCCCATCCGGTCCATCGACCGCAAAGTCCACTTCACCGCGCTTTTTTGTCTGATAGTAGTAAAGCTGGCGATTTTGGGCAGCCAGCTGCTGGGCCACCACGTTTTCGTAAATGCCGCCCAGATTGGGCTCCTTGCTATCAAGATACGCCGCTTGGGCGACTCCAACGGGGTAGCGCGCCATCAACATGCCCGTATCCGATTGATATAGCTTGAACTGCGATGGCCGCGCCGTCTTGAGCAGGGGCGATTTTGGCTCGGTTACGATATCGGCTTTGAGAGCAACGCCGGCATCGACAAGCCATACAAAATCTCGCTGATACTTCTCGTAGTAAGCCTTGGGGTCAATGGAATTGAGCACGAAGCGCTTGTTTTCGCCCTCGAGCATAATAGGGAGCTGATCGTAGATGCTCTGCACCTGCAGGGCTCGCCCGTTTGCATACTTGGAGATATCCCGCCGGTACTGTTCGTTGAGCTCTGACTGTAGCCGACGAACAGAGGCAAGGTCGCCCTGCGTGTCAAGGAAACGCTGCACAACCTCCGGCATTCCGCCGACAACGGTATAGGTCCTGAAGTTTGCCATCATCGCGTCATGAATGTAATCAGGAATGGGCCTCTCGCTGATACACGCGTCACGTATCGTTTGGCGAGCCCCCTCGCTCACCCCGATTGCCCAGCAAAACTCCTCAAAATCGAGCGGGAACATCCTAAGCTCGTGGACATACCCCACGGGATAGGACCTGACGCCCTTGAGCTGGGTCCCGAGCATTGACCCCGAAAACGCCCAACGGCACCTCCCGTCCTCAACAAGGAACTTTGCCATCGTCATGATGTCGGGGGCCTCTTGGACCTCATCGATAAACACGAGCGTTTTGCCTGGTGCAATCGACTTTCCCGAAAGAAGCGTCACCCTGCTGATGAAATCATCGGCATCCCGCGCCTCGAGAAGAGCATCTTTTGCCTGACGATTTTCCATGAGGTTAAGCTCGATGTAGGTTGCATGGTTGGCTTTGCCAAATGCGCGAATCGAATAGCTTTTGCCAATCTGGCGAGAACCCGTAATGAATAAGGCCTTTTGCTCGGCAGACTTCAGCCAACGCTCCAGCTCTGCCGCTATTTTCCTGCGCAGCATAGGCTCTCCCCTCAGCGTCATCGAATGAAATGCAAAGTTTTATACGCTTGATTATCGATGAAACGCAGAATTTATAGAACTTAAAATCAAATGAAATGCAGAGATTTGAGATTATAAGCAAAAGAAGGGGCGCCACCGGCGAATGTGGCAAAGGGGCTGTCCCTTTGCCACATTGCGCTCGACTACTCGTCAACGATCTCGGCAAGCCAGACGTTCAGTGTATCGACCTCGGGGCAGCAGAACTTTGCCGTGCCGGGCTCGTTGCCAGGCACGGTTCCGCCATAGCGCAGGATATCGATATAGGGAAAGCCCACATGGCAGGCCATGGCGCACATCTTGCCGCGGTCTCGGTCGAAGTCAAAAACGTCGCCCGGCTTGTGACCATGGTGGCAGCGGCACGCACCCAGCTGGTCCACGCAGCTCACGCGGATACGCGGACGCTTGCCACGCGGCGCGCCGAGCGGCTTGTTATCGCCCGCAGGCTTGATGCCGCCCTCGCCAGCATTACTCATGGTCGATCACATCCAGGCAGGCCTCGATGGGAAGGCCGGCCGATTTGTCCTCTTGGTCGGCATTGCGCTCGATAAGCTCAGCCACCACACGCATGGCATCGGCCGTCGCGCGCTGCAGACTCCAACCGCTCATCACGCGACCCATCAACACGGCCGAGAACGTATCGCCCGTGCCCGGGAAGTACACCGGGATCAGCTCAAACGGAATCTCAAAGTACTCCCCCGCCACATGATCGTAACCGACGACGGCACTCGCCCCATCGACCTTTGCACTCGTAATGACAACCGACTTGGTGCCCAACGCGAGCATAGCGTCCACGAGCGCGCGGGCCTCATCGGCCGTAATCTCTTCGGCGATAGGCGTATCGGTGAGCAGGCACGCCTCGGTATAGTTGGGCACCGCGTAGTCGGCGCACTCGACCAGGCTGCGCATGAGTCCGATGGTCGACTCGGGCACGCCGGCATAGAGCTTGCCGTTATCGCCCATGATGGGGTCGACGAATACCTTGGTGCCTTTTTGCGCACGGCGGTGGCAAAAGTCCGAGATGATGCGTGTCTCTTCCTCGGTCACGATAAAGCCGGTCGAGATGGCGTCGAACTCAAAGCCGAGCTCCTCCCAGATAGCGAGGCTTTGGCGCACGTACTCGGTGGTGTCGTGGATGTAGAACTTGGGGTAGTTAAGCGTGTCGGAAACGAGCGCCGTCGGCAGGTTATGGATACGGTAGCCCATGTGCGACAGCACCGGCAGCATGGCGGAAAGCGCGACCTTGCCGTAGCCGCACATATCGTTGATCAGCAGCAGCTGAGTATTCTTCATGAGTGTCCCCCTTGGATCGGGCGCGGCGCAACGGCGCCACAGTGCGACTAAGTGTAGCGCAGGGAGCGTTTGCAGCGTCGAGCGGTTACGGCGTTTGGCAAAACTCCGTAACTTAATAAGTTTGGTACCTTGACATTGATTTCTTATGCTCCTAGATTAGTTAGGCACAAAACAATTCCACTACCTAACTAAAGAAAGGAGCGAAGCTTAGATATGTGTGTTGAACCACTCGTCCTTCCACATGAGCCCGGCGGTGACCCGTCGCAACCGGTAGACATACCCGAAGCGGTCAGCGCCGAAGACAAACTCGCCAAGCGCATCCTGAGCGGTCTGGGCTTTTGCGGCCATTACATGCACTTTCATGGCGGAGGCGTATCCGGCAAGGCGCCCATCATCTGCCTGCTGGCCAAGCAGCCCGGCAGCGAGATGTCGCAGCAGGAACTCGGCATGCACTTTGACCTCAAGCCGGGGTCGCTTTCCGAGATCCTGTCCAAGCTCGAGGTCAACGGCCTCATTGAGCGCAGCCGTAACCCCAAGGATCGACGGCAACTCACCATTCGCCTGACCGAAACCGGCCGGGAAAACGCCCGCATCGACCAGGCCGCCCGCATTCGCTTTAGAGAGCAGGCCTTTAGCGCCCTCACCCACGACGAGCGTGAGCAGCTCGCCGAAATGCTCGAGAAAATCCGCAAAACTTGGGAGGAACTGGATGATTAAAACCCTCATGGGCAGCATCCGCGACTATATGAAAGTCACCGTTGCCACGCCGTTGCTCGTACTTGGCGAGGTACTCTGCGAGATGCTGATTCCATTTATCACCGCCAACCTGATCGACGCCATCAAAGACGGCGCCACCGTAGCCGAGATGCTTCCCACCGCAGGCTTTTTGGTGCTCATCGCGCTGACGTCGCTTGCTTTCGGTGCCGCTGCCGGCGTCACCTGCAGCCATGCGAGTTGCGGCTTCGCCAAGAACCTGCGTCACGACCTGTTCTACAAGATCCAGACGTTCAGCTTTGCCAACATCGATGAGTTCTCGAGCTCCTCGCTCGTCACGCGCCTGACCACCGACATCAACAACGTGCAGCAGGCCTTTATGATGATCATCCGCATCGCCGTGCGCGCGCCGCTGGTATTGATCTTCGCCTTTACCATGGCATTTATCATGGGCGGCAGCGTTGCCATGGTCTACCTGGTCATCATTCCGCTGCTGGGCTTTGGACTGTTCTTTATCATCTTTAAGGTGCGCCCCATCTTCTCGCGCGTGTTCCACAAGTACGATGCCCTTAACGAGTCCGTCGAGGAAAACGTCACCGGCATGCGCGTGGTTAAGAGCTACGTGCGCGAAGACTTTGAGAAGGAGAAGTTCGCGACCGCCGCGCGCGACGTCCAGATGGACTTCACCCGCGCCGAGAAGCTGCTCGCCTTTAACAACCCCATGATGAATATCTGCGTCAACGGCGCATTTGTCGTCATCATCTACCTGGGATCCAAGCTCATCATCACGAGCCAGGGCACGCTGTTCGACGTGGGCCAGCTCTCCTCGATCTTTACCTATGGCTTCGCGATCCTCATGAGCCTGATGCAGCTGTCGATGATCTTTGTCATGGTGACCATGGCCGACGAATCGGCGCACCGCATTACCGAGGTGCTGGCCGCCGAGCCCACGATCGCCGATCCCGCCGAGCCCGTGCTCGAGGTTGCCGACGGTTCCATCGACTTTGACCACGTGAGCTTTAAGTATTCCGCGCATGCGAAGCGCCAGGCGCTCGACGATATCGACCTGCACATTAAGAGCGGCGAGACCATCGGCATCATCGGCGGTACCGGCTCGGCCAAGTCGACGCTCGTGAATCTGATCGCCCGCCTGTACGATGTCACCGAGGGCACCGTGCGCGTCGGCGGCGTGAACGTACGCAACTACGATCTGGACGCGCTGCGCCACCAGGTAGCCATGGTGCTGCAGAAAAACGTGCTGTTTAGCGGCACCATCGCCGAAAACCTGCGCTGGGGCGACCCGAACGCCACCGACGAGGAAGTCCGCGAGGCAGCACATCTGGCCTGCGCCGACGAGTTTGTCGACGGCTTCCCCAAGGGCTACGACACCTGGATTGAGCAGGGCGGCTCCAACGTTTCCGGCGGCCAGAAGCAGCGCCTGTGCATTGCGCGTGCCCTGCTGCGTCGCCCCAAGATCTTGATCCTGGATGACTCCACGAGCGCCGTCGACACCAAGACCGACGCCAAGATCCGCGAGGGCCTGGCGAGTTATCTGCCCAACACGACCAAGCTCATCATTGCCCAGCGTATTAGCTCCGTGCAGGATGCCGATCGCATCATCGTCATGGAGGGCGGCCGCATCAAGGACATCGGCAACCACGACGAGCTGCTCAAGACGAGCGAGATCTACCGCGAGACTTTTACCTCGCAGAACAAGATGAGCGCCGAGGGCGAGGACGCAGGCGAGACCGCTGCAGCCGGCACCGAGGCATCTGCATCGCAAATCCAGACCCAGGAAGGAGGCGAGGCACATGAGTAAGGCCGCTACCGCCGAGCACGCACGCAACCGCAAGGGCGGCACCATGACGCGCCTCATCAAGATGCTCTTTGGCTTCTACCCGGTGCTTTTGCCCCTCGTCGTCGCCGGCGTGGTGCTCTGCGCCGTCATCAACTCCATCGGCGCGACGTTTCTCCAGAGCGCGCTGCAGGTCATCAGCGAATCATGGCAGTCGGGCGACTGGACGGCCGCGCAGCCCAAAATTCTGAAGCTTGTGACTACTCTCGGCTGCATCTACGCCGTGGGCGTCGCGTCTTCGCTCTTCTGGAACCGCGCCATGGCCGTCATCACGCAGGGCTCGCTCGAGAAGCTGCGCGAGAAGATGTTCAACCGCATGCAGGACCTGCCGATCCGCTACTTCGACACGCATCAGCGCGGCGACATCATGAGCCACTACACCAACGACATCGACACGCTGCGCCAAATGATCAGCCAGTCGCTGCCCAACCTGCTCATGACGATCATCGTCATCGTCACGGTGTTCTTTATCATGCTGTACTACAGCGTCTGGATGTGCCTGGTCATCATTGCCGGCGTCGCCTTTATGACCTTTATGACCAAGCTCCTCGGATCCAACTCCGCGCGCTTCTTCATTGCGCAGCAGACCGAGCTCGGTGTGGTCGAAGGTCATATCGAGGAGGTCATGAACGGTCAGAAGGTCGTCAAGGCATTCTGCCACGAGTCCGCCGCCGAGGCCGATTTCGATGAGCGCAACGAGAAGCTCTTCGAGGTCTCGCAGAAGGCCAACATGTACGCCAACATCCTCATGCCCGTCCTTATGAACCTGGGCAACCTGCTCTACGTGCTGGTCGCGTTAGCCGGCGGCATCTTCCTGGCGCTGGGCGTGCCTAACCTGAGCATCTCGGGCATGGCGCTTTCCATCGCCGTCGTGGTACCGTTCCTCAACATGACCAAGCAGTTCTGCGGCCAGATCGGCCAGATCTCGCAGCAGATCAACGCCGTGGTCATGGGCCTTGCCGGCGCCGAGCGCATCTTTGAGCTGCTCGACGAGGAGCCCGAGGCCGACGAGGGCTACGTGACACTTGTCAACGCGCAGGTCAACCCCGACACTTGGCAGCTCGAGGAGGCCGACCACCACACCGGCATGTGGGCGTGGAAACATCCGCACCGCGCAACCGGCGAGATCGAGTACGTGCCGCTGCGCGGCGACCTGGTCATGGACAACGTGGACTTTGGCTACACGCCCGACCACGAGGTGCTGCACGGCGTGTCCGTGTACGCCAAGCCGGGTCAGAAGGTCGCGTTTGTCGGCGCCACCGGTGCCGGTAAGACGACCATCACCAACCTCATCAACCGCTTCTATGACATCGCCGACGGCAAGATTCGCTACGACGGCATCAACGTCAATAAGATTCGCAAGGCCGATCTGCGCCGCTCGCTGGGCGTGGTGCTGCAGGACGTGAACCTGTTCACCGGCACCGTGATGGATAACATCCGCTACGGCAACTTGGATGCCACCGACGAGGAGTGCATCGCAGCGGCCAAGCTCGCGGGCGCGGACGACTTTATCACCCGCCTGCCCGACGGCTACGACACGATGCTCACCGGCAACGGCGCCCAGCTGTCGCAAGGCCAGCGCCAGCTGATCTCGATTGCACGCGCTGCCGTCGCCGATCCGCCGGCGATGATTCTGGACGAGGCCACGTCGAGCATTGACACCCGCACCGAGGCCATCGTGCAGGCGGGCATGGACAAGCTCATGGAGGGCCGCACGACGTTTGTCATCGCGCACCGCCTGTCCACCGTGCGCAACTCCGACGCAATCATCTGTCTGGACCACGGCCGCATCATCGAGCGCGGCAACCACGACGAGCTGATCGCCAAGCGCGGATACTACTATCAGCTCTACACCGGAGCGTTTGAGCTGGAGTAGAACCGGTTACTGACGGAGGGAGCCCCGGGGTGGCGGGGTAATTCCTCCGTGCTCAAACATTCTCGCTGCGCTGCGAAATGCGCGCGGAGGAAATACCCCGCCACCCCGGGGCCCCCTCCTGCGCGCGATCAGCCCGTCATTTAGAACGGACTAAAAGTTTGCGAGGCCCTGGCCGTTTGGCCAGGGCCTCGTTTTGTAAGGATGATTTTTCTGGGACGGGGATTAAAAAAGGCTCTGTTAGACCAGGA
The DNA here is from genome assembly GCA_937950325.1 of uncultured Collinsella sp. Lineage (GTDB taxonomy): Bacteria > Actinomycetota > Coriobacteriia > Coriobacteriales > Coriobacteriaceae > Collinsella. The sequence continues at coordinate 7 of CALFDJ010000057.1, read as the reverse complement.
TTGACAT
>CALFDJ010000056.1 GCA_937950325.1 uncultured Collinsella sp. | reverse complement strand
AGAGCTCGTTGACCTGGCCGGTGGCAAGGCCAATCTGGTTGCCGTAGCTGGAGTAGCCGGCGGCAGCGGTGGTTACGAGCTTGCGCTGCGGCAGCTTGCCCTCGAGCGTCTCGGAGACGGGGACGGTGGGGTCGCCGGCGCCGGTGACACGCATGGCCTGGTACACGTAGCTGCGGCCCGAGAGCGGGTCGCGGATGGCACCGCCCACGCAGGTGGCGGCACCGCCGAAGGGCTCGATCTCGGTCGGGTGGTTGTGGGTCTCGTTCTTAAACAGGAACAGCCAGTCCTGGTCCTCGCCATCGACATCGACCTTTACCTTGACGGTGCAGGCGTTGATCTCCTCGGATTCGTCGACATCGGTCATGACGCCGGTCTTCTTAAGATACTTGGCGCCGATGGTGCCCATGTCCATGAGACAGACGGGCTTGGCGTCGCGGCCGAGTTCGTGGCGCATCTCCATGTAGCGGTTGAAGGCTTGCTGCACCACGGCGTCGTCGATTGTCACGTCGTCCAGGACGGTGCCGAAGGTGGTGTGGCGGCAGTGGTCGGACCAATAGGTGTCGATCACGCGGATCTCGGTGATGGTGGGGTCGCGATCCTCATCGCGGAAGTACTGCTGGCAGAAGGCGATGTCCGCCTCGTCCATGGCAAGGCCGCGCTCGGTGATAAAGGCGGCAAGGCCGGCCTCGTCGAGCTCGCGGAAACCGTCGAGCACTTCGACAGGCTGCGGCTCGGGTGTCTCAATGTGCAGCGTCTCGGGCAGGTCGAGCGAGGCGATGCGCGCCTCGACGGGGTTCACCACGTAGTGCTTGATGGCCTCGATGGCGGCTTCGTCCAGAGTGCCCGAGATCATATAGACCTTGGCGGAGCGCACGGCGGGGCGCTCGCCCTGGCTGATGAGCTGCACGCACTCGCTGGCGGAGTCGGCGCGCTGGTCAAACTGGCCAGGCAGGAATTCGACGGCAAAGACGGCGCCATCGCTTGCGGGGAGTTCGTCGTAGGTCACATCGACCTGGGGCTCGCTAAAGACGGTCGGCACGCAGGAGCGGAAAAGCTCCTCGTCGATGCCCTCGACGTCGTAGCGATTGATGATCCTCAGGGCCTCGATGCCCTTGATGCCGAGAATTTCGGTCAGCTCGCCCTTGAGCTGCTGAGCCTCGACGTCGAACCCGGGTTTCTTCTCCACGTAGATACGAGAGACCATTGGTTCCTGCCTTCCTGATCGGTTGGGCGTACGGTACGGTATGCGGCAGCGGTCGGTTTACGGGGCAAGCCTCGGGTCGCCTTGAGCCACATGTTTGTAAACGTCACTATGATACGACAGCTCGCGGCGCGTTGAGGACGGCGAGGGTGCTACAGTGAAGCGCAAACAAGAGAAAGGCATCACATGGCATTCGTTTCGCTCGCCATCATCGCACTCGTGGCCTTTGCAAGCCCCTTCATCGCCTCGGCGATTCCCGGAAAACCCGTTCCCGAGACGGTCTTTTTGCTCGTGTTCGGCGCGGTGTTGGGACCTCATATGCTCGGTGTCATCCATGTAGACGCCGAGGTCTCGCTCGTGTCCGAGCTGGGCCTGGCCTTTTTGTTCTTGCTTGCCGGCTTTGAGATCGACCCCAAGAGCATCACGGGCGTCGAGGGACGCTACGGCTTGGCGACGTGGGTCGTCACGTTTGGTATCGCCTGGCTTGCCGTGCGCTTTACCCCGTGGTTCTCGGTCAGTCATTTCGACGGTATCGCCGTGACGCTTGCTCTCACTTCTACGGCGCTCGGCACGCTCGTGCCCATCATGCGTGAGCGCTCGCTCACCGGCACGCGTGTGGGCGACTCGATTCTCGCGTATGGCACTTGGGGCGAGCTCGGTCCCGTGCTCGCCATGTCGGTGCTGCTGTCTGCCCGCACCGGCATCCAGACGCTTGTAATTCTTGGCCTGTTTGCTGTGGTCTGCGTGCTGCTGGCCGCGGTTCCAAGTCGTTCCAGGCGCGTCGGCAGCCGCTTCTTTTCGTTTGTCGAGGAACGCGCCGACACCACGTCGCAGACCTTCGTGCGCCTGACGGTGCTCATCCTGGTCACGCTCGTGGCGTTCTCGGCCATCTTTGACCTCGACATCGTGTTGGGTTCTTTTGCCGCCGGCTTTGTCCTGCGCTATATCATCCCCGAGGGTAACCATACGCTCGAGACCAAGCTCGACGGCCTGGCCTACGGCTTTTTGATTCCGGTGTTCTTTACCGTATCGGGCGCAAAGATCAACCTGACGGCCGTGGTGTCGCGCCCGGGCTTGCTCGCGGGTTTTATCGTGGCGTTGCTGATTATTCGTGCCGTGCCCATTCTCATCTCTATGGGCATTTGTCCCGCGACGCGCGATGTGTCGGCGTATGGCCGCATTACCGTGGCCCTGTACTGCACCACGGCGCTACCGATCATCGTTGCCGTTACGAGCGTTGCCGTCAACGCGGGCGCGCTGTCGCAAGACATCGCGTCGGTTATGGTTGCCGCCGGCGCCATCACGGTGTTCTTGATGCCGCTGCTCGCGCAGCTCTTCTACCGCGTGGTGGATGCTGCGCCGGTTGCCGCCGTGGCAGAGGTTGCCGAGCATCCATCCGATGCGCTCGACATCCTGCGCGCCCATCACGACCTAGCGAGCTTGCTCGCGCGCGAGCATGAGCTGCTGACTTCGCATGGCCATGGTCGCGTATTCGAGGGCCTGCCTACGCTCGATACGATTGCCGAGCGTCTTTCCGCCGAGGCGGCGAGCGGCCACATCGATGCCCGCATCGTGGACGCGGCGCACCTGCTTGCCGATAAGACCTATGGAGACGAGGTCGACCCGTCCGAGCTGACTCCGCGCGAGCGCCGCCGCCTGGAGCGCGCCAAGCTCGCCGTGCGCGAATACCGCCGCCGCATGCTGGAGTTCTATGCAAGAGAAGAAGCCCAGGACGACGACGGCAAGTAGTCGATACTCTCTCGAGGAAGCCGCGTCCCGCTTTGAAGGCCCGGAACGGGATGTGGTTTCCGAAACGGGGGCCGTTGGGAAACTGTGTCCCGGAATGGGCGCTCAGAGTGGGATGCAGTTTCCGCGAGAGACCCGTTGCGGAAACGGTATCCCAGAATCGGCGTTCAAAGCGGGACGCAGTTTCCGCAAGGAGGTCCTGGGGAAACCGTGCCCCGTTCTGATCCGAAATACTGGGACATAGTTTCCCTTTCATAACAGAAGAAGGCGCGCTGCCTGCAGTTGATGCAGACGGCGCGCCTTTTTGGTTGAGCTATGTTGAGGCTTGAAGCCAAAGCTTGTGGCTCCCTAGGAGCGGGCGGCTCCGTCGACGGGGAGCACGGCGCCCGTGACGTAGGAGGACATGTCGCTCGCCAGGAAAACAAAGGCGTTGGCGACATCCTCGGGCTCGCCCATGCGACCCAGCGGAATGGTGGCGACGATGGGCTTAATAACCTCTTCGGGCAGGTTGGCGACCATATCGGTTTTGGTTACGCCAGGTGCGACAGCATTGACGCGAATACCCATGGGGGCGAGCTCGCGCGAGAGCGACTGGACCATGCCGTTGACGGCAAACTTGGACGTGGGGTAACCGACGCCAGAGGGCTGACCGTACTTGGCGACCATTGAGCTCGTGGTGGTGATGGTGCCGCCGTGGCCAGCCTCGGTCATAATCTTAGCGGCTGCCCGGTGGCCGTTAAAGACGGCGACGACGTTGAGGTCCATAACTTTGGCGAACTCCTCGGCCGTGTAGTCCAAGAGGGGTGAACGCTGGGAAATACCGGCATTGTTGACGACCGTGTCCAAGCCGCCCATGTCGGCTGCAGCCTGGGTAAAGGCCTCAGTCACGGCTTCGAGTGAGGTGAGGTCGCAGGAGCGGCCCCAGACCTTGGCGTCGGGATAGGCGGCTGTCAGCTTCTCAACGGTCGCATCGGCGGTCTCTTGACGCGAGCCAAAGACGGTGACGGCGGCGCCCTCCTCGATAAAACGGCAGGCGATGGCATAGCCGATGCCGCGCGTGCCTCCGGTGATGATTGCTTTCTTACCCTCGAGCAACATGGTGCCTCCATTCTTAGGGGGTGGACATACGCAGCACAGCATAACGGCGCGCAAAATCAACTTCGTTCGCATATCGGTAAACGGCACCCTCGGTTGTCAGCGAATGGCCAAGTTGTTCAAACTTTTGCTTGATGAACGTCAAACAAAGGGGCTCCCATCCAAACGGACGGGAGCCCCTCAGGTGCTATGTTGTGTGCCAAGGACTGGACTAGTTGGCCATGACGCCTTCGGTCCAGGCCTCAACGTCCTCGATGCGCAGGACGTTGGCGACCTCGGCCACGCAGTCGACGCTGGCAAGCTCGGCGGCGGCAGCCTGGACGTCCTTCTCGAGCGCGCGGTGCGTCAGGAAGATGACCGAGCAGGCATCGCTGACGCCCGACTTGCCGTCCTCGACCTGGTTGATGAGCGAGATCGAGATGTTGTGCTTGGCAAAGATGTCGACCGTCTCGGACAGGGCGCCCACGCGGTCGGCGACCTTCAGGCGCACATAGTACTTGGTCTGGAGCTCGTCCATGGGCTTAAAGGCGAGGTTGTGACCATAGGGCTCAATCTCGGGCAGCGGAGCCACGCCGCGGCTGATCTGCTCGGAGAGCGACAGGATATCGCCCACGACGGCGCTCGCGGTGGGGAAGGAGCCTGCGCCGGCACCGTAGAACATGGTCTCGCCCACGGCGTCGCCTACTACGTAGACAGCGTTCATGGCGCCGTTGACCTTGGCAAGCATGTGGTCGGCGGGGATCAGCGTGGGATGCACGCGGACGTCGACGCCGGCTTCGGTGTTGCGTGCGATACCCAACAGCTTAATGGTGTAGCCGAGCTCGCGGGCCTGGGCGATGTCCTCGGCGCCGATGGTACGGATACCCTGTTGGTACACATCGTCGGTGGTAACGCGGGTGCCAAAGCCGATGGAGGCGAGGATCGCCGTCTTGCTGGCGGCATCGAAGCCGTCGACGTCGGCGGACGGGTCGGCCTCGGCATAGCCCTTTGCCTGGGCGTCGGCGAGCACGTCAGCGTAATCGGCGCCCTCGGCGTCCATGCGCGACAGGATGTAGTTGGTGGTGCCGTTGAGAATGCCAGCGATGGTCAGGATCTTGTTGCCCACCAGGTCGTGCTCGAGCGTGCTGACAATGGGGATGCCACCGCCGCAGCTGGCCTCGCACTTAATCTGCACGCCGCACGCGCGCGCCTTCTCGGCGAGCGTCTCGACATGACGGCCCAGCAGGGCCTTGTTGGCAGAGACGACGTGCTTGCCGTTCTCGAAGGCGGTGGTGAAGATTTCGGTCGCGGGGTGCTCGCCGCCGATGAGCTCGACGACGATATCGACGGCGGGGTCGGTGACGACGTCGTGCCAGTCGCTCGTAAAGGCCTCGCGCTCAATACCGGCGGCTTCGGCCTGCTCCCAGGCAAGCGCGCAGGCGCGGGTCAGCTTAAGGTCGATGCCGTAGGCTGCCAGGTACTCATCGTGGTGGCTCTTGATCAGACGGGCCACGCCGCCGCCGACGGTTCCCAGACCGATCAGACCGACGTTCACGGTGCGCAGGGGTTCGCTCATAGATAGCTCCTTCGTGCATCTTATGGATGGATTAACCGCTTAAAGGTTGAGTGCATTCTAGCGTGAACCGAGGGTGCGTGCTCGCCAGGCAACAGGAGTCGCACAAAACGGCACCCCCGAAACGCTGCGGAAACATTGGAAACATGCTCGCTACAAACGAACTTCCGTAACAAACTGTCAACGTTTGCACCATAAGGTTTGCCCTGTACCGCAAGACGGCCGCACCGCGGCCAGCGAAAAGGGGGACACCATGTTTAGCATCAACAACGTACTTAACCGCAGGAGTTTCTTGGCTGGCGCCGCGGCGTTCGGTAGCACCGCGGCACTCGCTGGTTGCTCGTCGGGTGGCTCGGACGGCGGCTCCGCCGATGACGGCAAGACCTTCAAGATCGGTGTCATCGGCCCTCTGACCGGCGCCGCGGCAACCTATGGCGTTTCGGCCGAGAAGGGTGCCAAGCTCGCCGCCAAGGATTTTTCGACCAAGGACCTCAAACTCTCGCTTAAGTCCGAGGACGACGTCGCTGACGGCGAGAAGGCCATCAACGCCTTCAATACCTTGTGCGACTGGGGCATGCAGGCGCTTGTCGGCCCCGTCACCACCGGTGCCGCCGTCGCTGTCTCGGGCGATATCGCCGACGATATGCTCATGGTCACGCCCTCGGCCTCGTCGCTCGACGTTACCAAGGATAAGACCACGGTTTTCCAGGTTTGCTTCACCGATCCCACCATGGGCGCCAGCGCCGCGAAGTTCTTGGCCGAGAAGTACGCGGATGCCAAGATCGCCCTGTTCTACAACTCCGGCGATACGTATAGCTCGGGCGTTGCCGACGCTTTTGCCGAGCAGGCCAAGGCGTCCAAGCTCGACATCGTCGATACCGAGACCTTTAAGGACGACTCTTCCACAAGCTTTACCAACCAGCTCACCAAGGCCAAGGAGGCCGGCGCCACGCTCATCTTTGCGCCGATCTACTACACGCCGGCGTCCGTTTTGCTCAAGAACGCCAAGGACATGGGCTACGACATGGCCCTCATGGGTACCGACGGCATGGACGGCCTGCTCTCTGCGGAAGGCTTCGATACCTCTCTTGCCGAGGGCGTACTGCTCATGACCCCGTTTTCGGCTGACGATGAGAAGAATGCCGACTTCGTCAAGGCCTATAAGGATGCCTACGACGAGACGCCCAACCAGTTTGCCGCCGACGCTTACGATTGCGTCCACGCAATCGTCGAGGCTATCGATAGGGCGGGGATTGACATTTCGGCCGACGGTGCCGACATTGCCGGCGACCTTGCCAAGGCCATGCGCAAGATCAAGATCGAGGCCCTGACAGGCGAGCTGACGTGGAATGACGAGGGCCAGGTCGAAAAGCCCGCCACAGCCTATGTGATTCAGGACGGCAAGTACATCGCCGCCTAAGTGCGCATAAAGCGCGACCGGTGAGGCTGTTTTATTCAGGGCAGGGACGCCTGTAACAGAATGGAAACATTACTTTTACATAATAAAGTGGCTAAACTGCATAAAACAATAGAAATACGCATAATTATGGATAAATGAACAAATCCAAAGAAAAGTTGAAATAATCGCCACTTTTCTCAACTAAAGCGTCTACTATTTTGCGAACGCCGAACACGGCGAAGGATGGCCTGTCGGGTAACCGAAACCCGACGAGATTTGAGAGGAGAGCCGCATGTCGAGCCTCACCGGTAAGTCATTGAACCCTGTTATGAATCGCAGGAGCGTTATCGCGAGCGCAGCAGGTCTGGGGGCGATGTCCATTCTAGCTGGCTGCTCCTCCAACGGCGGCGACAGCGGTTCCGCTTCGGGCGATGCTTCGTTTAAGATCGGCACCATCGGCCCGCTGACCGGCGCCAACGCGTCCTACGGCAAGTCCGTTTCCCAGGGTGTCGAGCTTGGCTGCAAGGATTTCTCGACCAAGGAGCTGCCGCTTGCCAGCAAGGCCGAGGATGACCAGGCCGATGGCGAGAAGGCCGTCAACGCCTTCAACACCCTGCTCGACTGGGGCATGCAGGCCCTCGTCGGCCCGACCACCACGGGTGCGTCGGTTGCCGTTGCCGCAGAGTGCGGTAACGACCCCAAGACGTTCATGATCACCCCGTCCGCGTCCTCCGAGGACGTCACCGACGGCAAGGATTGCGTCTTCCAGGTTTGCTTCACCGACCCCAACCAGGGTGTCAACGCTGCCAAGTTCCTGGCGCAGAAGTATGCGGACGAGAAGTTCGTGCTGTTCTATAACTCCGGCGACGCCTATTCTTCGGGCATCGCAGATTCCTTTAAGGCCCAGGCCGCTGAGTCCAAGCTCGAGATTGTTGACGAGGAGACCTTTAAGGACGACTCCGCCACGAGCTTTACCAACCAGCTGACCAAGGCCAAGCAGGCCGGCGCCACCATGATCTTTGCGCCGATCTACTACACGCCGGCGTCCGTCCTGCTCAAGAACGCCAAGGACATGGGCTACGACGTCAAGATGATGGGCTGCGACGGTATGGACGGCATCCTGGGCGTTGAGGGCTTCGATACCTCTCTTGCCGAGGGTCTGCTGCTCATGACCCCGTTCTCCGCCGACGACGAGAAGAACGCCGACTTCGTTAACGCTTACAAGGATAAGTACGGCGATACCCCCGACCAGTTTGCCGCCGACGCCTACGACGGCGTGCACGCGGTGGCCGAGGCCCTCAAGGAGGCCGATCTTGGTGTCGACGCTGATCCGACCGAGGTCGCCGAGAAGCTGTCCAAGGCTATGCTCAAGATTACCGTTGACGGTCTGACCGGCAAGCTCACCTGGAATGATAAGGGCCAAGTCCAGAAGGAGCCCACGGCGTACGTCATCACCGACGGCAAGTACGTACAGGCCTAATTGGCCGCCTTACATAGAGCGGTTTTGATCCCAAGCAGGGGAGGTTTTGGCCTTCCCTGCTTGCTTGGTATCTAGGGACAGTGTAACGTCCCTGTTTCATACATTAGCTGGAAACCTATTCGAAAGGGGGATGTGGAACATGACGGTCTTTATCCAATACCTGGTCAACGGCCTGTCCATGGGCAGCGTCTACGCCATCATCGCGTTGGGCTACACCATGGTCTACGGTATCGCCAAGATGCTGAATTTCGCTCACGGCGATGTCATCATGGTCGGTGCCTATGTCTCGTTCTGCGCCACGTCGTATCTCGGCCTCCCGGGCTGGGCATCTGTAGTTCTCTCTTGTGTGGTCTGCACGGTTCTCGGTGTTCTCATTGAGGGTTTGGCCTATAAGCCGCTGCGCCAGGCGGGCCCGCTGGCCGTTCTGATCACGGCCATCGGCGTGTCTTACTTCCTGCAGAACGCCGCGCAGCTTCTGTGGGGCGCCACGCCCAAGAACTTCACTTCGCTCGTCACCTTTCCGGTGCCGGAGTTCTTGGCCAAGTTCAACGTAAGCGCCGTCTCGCTCGTCACCATCGTCGCCTGCCTGGTTATCATGGCCGGCCTGATGTTCTTTACAGGTAAGACCAAGATGGGCAAGGCCATGCGCGCCGTGTCCGAGGACAAGGCCGCCGCTCAGCTCATGGGCATCAACGTCAACCGCACCATCTCGATGACGTTCGCTATCGGCTCGGCGCTTGCCGCCATCGCCGGCGTGCTCCTGTGCTCCTACTCGCCGGTGCTGCAGCCCACGACGGGCGCCATGCCTGGCATCAAGGCCTTCGACGCTGCCGTTTTCGGCGGCATCGGCTCCATTCCCGGTGCCTTTGTCGGCGGCATTCTCATCGGCATCATCGAGGCGATGGCGCAGGCTTACATTTCCACGAGCCTTGCCAACTCCATCGTCTTTGGTGTTTTGATCATCGTCCTGCTCGTCAAGCCTGCCGGCCTCTTGGGCAAGTACGTCCCCGAGAAGGTGTAGGTGAGCGTTATGAAGTTTTTTAAAGACAAGCAGACGCGTCACGACTTTGTCACGTACGCCATGTGCATCGTGGCCTTCGCCATCGTGTTCTTTATGCAGTCTAACCACATGATTCCGCGCATGATCGCCGGTCAGCTGGTTCCCATCACGGCCTACATCGTCATGGCCATTTCCCTCAACCTCGTCGTCGGCATCGCGGGCGACTTGTCGCTGGGCCACGCGGGCTTTATGAGCGTCGGCGCCTATACGGGCATCGTTACTGCGGTCGCCCTCGAGAGCGCCGTTCCCTCCGATCCACTACGTCTTGTCATCAGCATCGTGGTCGGCGCCATCGCTGCCGCTATCCTGGGCTTCTTGATTGGCATCCCGGTCCTGCGCCTGAGCGGCGACTATCTGGCTATCGTGACGCTGGCCTTTGGCGAGATCATCAAAGAGATCGTCACCTGCCTCATTGTGGGCGTCGACTCCCGCGGCCTGCACGTGATCTTTAACATCACGGGCAACTCTACGATCGACGACCTGCACCTGCTCGAGGACGGCACCGCCATCATCAAGGGCGCCCAGGGTGCCTCGGGCGTGTCGACGTACTCGACCTTCCTCGCCGGTGCCATCCTGGTCATGGTCGCACTCGTGATCGTGCTCAACCTGGTTCGCAGCCGTACCGGCCGTGCCATTATGGCCGTGCGCGATAACAAGATTGCAGCCGAGTCCGTAGGCATCTCCGTCACCGAGTACCGCATGATCGCCTTCGTGGTTTCCGCTGCCCTCGCCGGTGCTGCCGGAGCTCTCTTCGGCGGTAACTTCTCGCAGCTCTCCGCCACCAAGTTCGACTTCAACACGTCCATTCTCATCCTGGTGTTCGTGGTCCTGGGCGGCCTGGGCAACATGCGCGGTTCCGTCATCGCGGCGGCGTTGCTCACGGTGCTTCCCGAGCTGCTCCGTCAGTTCTCGGACTACCGTATGCTCATCTACGCCATCGTGCTGATCCTGGTCATGATCTTTACCAACAACCCGCAGCTCAAGGCGTTCTTCGGTCGCGTCAAGGACCGCTTTGCTTCCAAGAAGGAGGTGGCAGCCGATGCCCAGTAAATTTGAGTTCAAGAAGGGCAAGATGGTCCCGTATCCTTCTGGTGCCATCGTTCCCGATCGTGACCTGGGCGAGCGCCCTGCACTCGAGTGCATCCACCTGGGCATTGAGTTCGGTGGCCTTAAGGCAGTCGACGACTTTAGCCTGACTATCGGCAAGACCGAGATCGCCGGTCTCATCGGCCCCAACGGCGCCGGCAAGACCACGGTCTTCAACCTGCTCACCAAGGTGTACCAGCCCACGCATGGCACCATCCTGCTCGACGGCGAGGACACCTCGGGCAAGTCGGTCTACCAGGTCAACCGCATGGGTATTGCCCGTACCTTCCAGAACATTCGCCTATTCAACACCATGACGGTGGAGGATAACGTCAAGGTCGGCCTGCATAACCAGGAGCGTTACTCCGGCTTTGAGGGCGTGCTGCGCCTGCCGACGTATTGGAAGCACGAGAAGGCTGCTCACGAGCGCGCCATGGAGCTGCTGTCCATCTTTGATATGGAGCATCTGGCAAACGAGCAGGCCGGATCGCTGCCTTACGGCGCTCAGCGTCGTCTGGAGATCGTCCGCGCGCTTGCTACCAACCCCAAGCTACTGCTGCTCGACGAGCCTGCTGCCGGCATGAACCCGTCCGAGACCGCGGAGCTCATGGAGAACATCGTCAAGATTCGCGACACCTTTGGCATTGCCATCATGCTTATCGAGCATGATATGTCGCTCGTTATGAACATCTGCGAGGGCATCTGCGTGCTCAACTTTGGTAAGGTCATCGCCAAGGGCACGGCAGAGGAAATCCAGAATAACGATGCCGTTATTGAGGCGTATCTGGGCAAGCAGGATAAGGGGGAGAACTAAATGGCAGAGCCGATGCTTTCCGTCTACAACATCAACGTCTGGTACGGCGCCATCCACGCCATCAAGGACATCTCCTTTAACGTTAACGAGGGCGAGATCGTGGCCCTGATTGGCGCTAACGGCGCCGGCAAGTCCACGACGCTCAAGACTGTCTCGGGCCTGCTACGCTCCAAGACCGGCTCCATCAAGTTTATGGGCGAGGACATTACCCATACGCCCGCCGACAAGCTGGTTGGCAAGGGCCTGGCTCAGGTACCCGAGGGACGTCGCGCCTTTTTGCAGATGACGGTCGAGGAGAACTTGGAGATGGGCGCCTATACGCAGGCCAAGTCAACGGTGGCTCCGGGCCTTGAGCGCGTCTACGAGCAGTTTCCGCGCCTGAAGGAGCGCCGTCGCCAGGTCGCCGGCACTCTTTCGGGCGGCGAGCAGCAGATGCTCGTTATGGGGCGCGCCCTTATGAGTAACCCCAAACTGCTTATGCTCGACGAACCTTCCATGGGTCTGGCACCGATTCTGATCGAACAGATCTTCCAGATTGTCGAGGACCTGCACAAGGCCGGCACCACGGTGCTTCTGGTCGAGCAAAACGCGCAGATGGCTCTTTCCATCGCCACGCGCGGCTACGTGCTCGAGACCGGCAAGATCACCATGACCGGCACGGGCCAAGAACTCCTGCACGACGATAACGTCCGCAAGGCTTACCTCGGAGGCTAGTCCATAAAATAAAGGGGGCGCTGACTATCCCAGTCAGCGCCCCCTTTTTAGTTGCGGTGGAATAGGGGCTAAATGGGAGTCTCAGAGGCCAAAACAGTCCCTATTCCACCGCAACTTCATGGGGATGTGTGACAATGCCCGTCGGAAAACATCTGCTGTCTTTGGGGGTCTATCTATGCTGTACGAGTTTTGTGCCGAGAACTTTGAGCGGGTGCCGGCGGCTATCGAGGCCGGTGCAAGGCGCATCGAGCTGTGCGATAACCTTGCCGTCGGTGGTACCACGCCCTCGGCCGGCGTTATCAGCGCTACGACCAACTATGCCCACGAACACGATGCACGGGTGATGTGCATGATCCGTCCGCGTGGCGGTGACTTTCATTACAACCAGGATGAGCTGCGCATGATGGAGATGGACTTGGGCCTTGCCGTGAGTGCGGGCGTTGACGGCTTGGTCTTTGGCTGCTGCAAACCCTGCGCTGGCGGATGGGCGCTCGACGAACTTACGCTTGGCGCCCTCGTGATGGCTGCGGGCTGCGCGACCGAGGAATGTAAGCGTGATCCCATCGACATCACCTTCCACATGTCATTTGACCAGCTCTCGCCCGAGGCTCAGCTCGATGCGATTGATACACTTGCCGACTGCGGCGTTACGCGCATCCTCACGCATGGCGGCGCTGCCGGTACGTCGATCGAGGATAATTTCGATTACCTGGCTCGTTTAATCGAGTATGCGGGCGATCGTTTGACCATCCTTCCCGGCGGCGGCATCACTACGGCAAATCGCGACGCGGTCGCGGCGGCGCTAGGCGTCTCCGAGCTCCATGGCACCAAGATCGTGCCGCTGGAGGTATAACCCGTGGCGCTGGTATTTGACGTTCAGCAGGCGAGCGGTAAGCCCGACGATAATCGTCGCCCTGGCACCGCGTGCCCCTTTTGCGACACGGAGGGACTTGCCAACATCATCCAGCGCGATGGTGACTGTATCTGGCTCGAGAATAAGTTCAAGACCTTGCGGGCCACACGTCAGACCGTATTGATCGAGTCTGCCAATCACGACGCCGACCTGGTGACCTATGAACCGGATGAGCTGCATCATGTGATGCGGTTTGCCCTGGGCTGTTGGCAGCAGATGATCGATTCCCAACAGTACCGTAGTGTGCTCATGTACAAGAACAAAGGCCCACTTTCGGGCGGCAGCCTCGTCCATCCACACATGCAGATTGTGGGCCTGGAACAGGAGGACGGCTATGCGGCGCTGACCTCAGCCAACTTTGAAGGCATCAGTGTCTGGCAACAGGGGAGAATCTCGGTCGACATCTCAACCGAACCGATCATGGGGTTCTTTGAGGTCAACGTTTCAGCCCCGCAGAGAATCGCCGCCAGCGATGACACGAGAGACCAAGCCGAGACGGACCTCTTCGCCGATGCGATTCAGGTAGCTCTGCGCTATATCCTGAACGAGCACCATGGTGGTCGCGCAGAGTCGTACAACTTGTTCTTCTACCACATGGACGGTCGGACCATTGCCAAGGCGCTGCCGCGTTGGGTGGTTTCGCCCTACTTTGTCGGGTATCGGCTGGCTCAGGTCAATGCTGAGACCACGCTCGATGTCGATGCTGAGCGCCTGCGTGCGCATCTGGAAACGCTCGTATAGTAAGACTAACACCCGCGTAATGCGGACAGTCTAGCGCCCCATGGCGTCGCGGCCGGCCTCGACCCGCTTGCGTTGGGCGGCGCGCTCCTCGCCGGTCAGACGCTCAAAGAGGTGTCCGATAAACGAGGCGAGCACCTGCTGAAACAGCGTTCCGCACATGACGGGAAACACGACTTCGCCCGGAAAGTACTGCGTGGCGATGACGGCGCCCGAAGAGATGTTACGCATGCCGCAGGTAAAGCACATGGTAGTCGTCTCGCTATATGGCAGATGCAGCGCGCGGGCGACCAGAAAACCGATGACAAAGCCGCTGATGGCGAAGACCAAAATAAAGAGGGCGACTTCCAGGTGCACCGCGTTCATGTGCAGCACGTACTCGCTCATGGCGGTGGAATTGGAGGCGATAACGCCCATCATCATGAATTTGCAGGCGGGCGAGAGCGCGGGGGAGAGCTTCTCGTGTCCCCATCCACGCGTGAGCTCGTTGATCACGATGCCGAGCACGGCGGGGATGGCGATCATAAAGGCCATGTCCTGCATCATGCTCGGCACATCGATCGAGACGGTGGCACCCAGCAAGAGCTTAAGCGTGAGCGGAATCGTCACAGGGGAGATAACCGAGGACGTCAGGATGATGGTGAGCGCGAGCGGGCCGTTGCCGCCGAACATGCTGATCCACATAAAGGCAGTGACCGCCACGGGTACGCTGTACTCGAGCACGATGCCGCAGACAAGGTTGGGATTGGAGCCAAAGAACAGCGATCCCATGGCATAGGCTGCTATGGGAATGAGCACCGCCGAGACGAGCAGCGCCAAAATCAGGTGCAGCGGACGGCGGAACACCTCGGCTACCTGGTGGAAGGTGTTGCTGAGCGCACCTTGGAACGTCATAAAGGCGAAGAGGGCGGGAACGATGGGCTTGAGCACGCCGATCTGCTGGGGAAAGAGCACGCCGAGCGCCACACAAATCGGAACGATGATTTGCATGTGCCCCGCGAGAAACTTGCCCAGTCCAACCCATTGCTTCATATGCTCTTGTGACTCCCTTTGCTCGTGAATCCGTTTTGACTGGATATGCTAGACGCTCACATGTGTCCGTGCGTCAGAAACGCTCGATTATTTCGAGGCTATTACCGGCATCGTTTACCGAAACCGCGGCATGCTGCGGCGATTTGCGTCCGCGCCGCACGGTATAATAAATCCGTTCAACAGATCTGCCTGCCGAAGCGGGCATACACAGAGGACTCATCGCTATGAACCGTGAGAGGTATCGCGGCGACCTGCCCCTATCGGGGGTGGGTGCCTATGTCATCGCTTAAGACGACGCATCGCTGGGCGGTCGCTCAGCAAAACCCCGAGCTCGAAAAGGAGCTTTCGGCTGGTCTGGGCATTCCCGGGCTGGTGGCGCGCATTATGGTCGCGCACGGCATTGGCTCCATCAAAGAGGGCCAATTGTTTTTGACGCCTTCGCTCGATCGCGACTGGGCCGACCCACTCATTATCCCGGGCATGTCGGTCGTTGCCGACCGCGTCGAGCGTGCTATTCGCAACCACGAGCACATTGCAGTCTTTGGCGATTTTGACGTTGACGGTATTACGTCGACCTGCCTGTTGATCGAGGCGCTGCGCACGTTTGGCGCCGATGTCACGCCGTTTATTCCGCATCGCTTTGATGAGGGCTACGGTCTTTCGCGCGCGGCGCTCGACCGCGTTAACGAGCTCGCTCGCCCCCAGCTGATCGTGACCGTCGATAACGGCATTGCCGCCAAGGAAGAGGTTTCCTATCTGAAGAGCCTGGGGATCGATTTGGTGGTCACGGACCATCACGAGCCCTCCGATCAGGTGCCGCAGGGCGTACCCCTGACCGACCCTAAGCTCGATGACGATGGTCCTTCGCGTGAGCTTGCCGGTGCCGGCGTGGCACTCAAGTTGGTGCAAGTCCTGGGCGAGCGTCTGGGCAAGCCGTCGTATTGGCGTTCGCTAATCGAGGTCGCGGCGCTGGGCACCGTGTCCGACATGATGCCGCTCACGCCCGAGAACCGCGCGCTGGTTGCCGAGGGCATCCAGCAGATGCGCGTAACCGCTCGCCCGGGCTATATCGCGCTTGCCGCGCTCGCCAAGGCGGACCTTTCGAGCATTACGGCGGATGGCCTGTCATTCTCGCTCATTCCCCGCTTAAACGCTGCCGGTCGCATGGCTGATCCCAAGCTGGCGCTCGACCTGCTGCTTGCCCGCAATCCCATCGAAGCAAGCGCGCTGGCGGCTGAGCTCGAGGAAATCAACCGCCAGCGCCGTGAGATCGAGGCGGAGCTCACGCGCGATGCCATGGCAAGGGTCGAGGAGACCTATGACGGTGGACGCGTGATCGTCGTGGGCGGCGAAGGCTGGCACGAGGGCGTCAAGGGCATCGTGGCAAGCCGTCTGACCAACCGCTACCACGTGCCGGCGCTGCTGTTCTCGATCGAGGACGGTATCGCGCGCGGCTCTGGTCGCTCGGTGGGCAAAGTTAACCTGTTTGACGCCATCGAGCGCTGTTCCGACCTGATGATTCGTCGCGGCGGACATGCTGGTGCGGTGGGTGTGACCATCGAGGCATCCAAGCTCGATGAGTTCCGCCGTCGCCTTTCCGCCGTGTTGTCCGAGCTTCCCGCCGAGGACTTTGAGGACACCGACGAGGTTGCCGCCACGGTCGACCTTTCCGAATTGAATATCGAGACCATCGAGCAGATTTCCCGCCTTGAGCCGTTTGGCCAGGGTAATAAGGTGCCGCTGCTGGCTGCCGAGGGCGTGACGATGTGTGATCGCGCCGTGGTGGGTAAGACCGGCGAGCATATGCGCTTCGTGGCGACGGATGGCGCTGCGAGTGTGCCGGCCATCATGTTTCGTGTACCGCAGATCGACAGGCTTATCAATTGCGACAGCGCCGTCGACATGGTGTTCGAGGCCGTTGCCGAGCATTGGCAGGGACGTGTGAAGCCCAAGCTCATGATCAAAGATGTCTTGGTCCGCGATACCACGGCGCCCAGCGTTGACGACCCGGCATGTGAGCTTCGCCGCGGCGTGGAGCCTGCGGACGCCGGTCTTCGTCTGGAGTCCCGCAAACGCCAAACACTCGCCCAGCTTTCCTATACCGAGCTCACGCGCTCGCTCATTCACAGTTTTATCGGATCGAACCAGCCGCACCGCGCACAGGTCGAGGCGCTTGACGCCCTGGCCGACCACCAGAGCGTTTTGGCCGTTATGGGAACGGGTCGCGGCAAGTCTCTGATTTTCCATGTACATGCCGCGCGTGAGGCGGTGCTTCGCGGACGTGCGAGCATCTTTGTCTATCCGCTGCGTGCACTCGTTGCCGACCAGGCCTATCACCTCTCGTCGACGATGGCATCGCTTGGCATTGGCGTTGGCGTGCTGACCGGCGAGACCGTGGAGGCCGCACGCGATGACGTGTTAGCCGGCCTAGCTTCGGGCCGCACCGGTATCGTGCTCACGACGCCCGAGTTCCTATCTATCCACCGTGACCGCTTCGCGCGTTCGGGCCGCATCGGCTTTGTCGTTATCGATGAGGCGCACCACGCCGGCCTTGCCAAGGGCGGCGACCGCAGCGCCTATCTCGACATGCCCGATATCCTCAAAGCCCTGGGCGACCCGGTCGTTATGGCGGCGACGGCCACCGCGACGGCTCCGGTCGTGGCCGAGCTTGCCCGCATGCTGCCGATCACTCGCACGGTGGTCGACGAGACGGTGCGCGAGAACCTGCAGCTCGAGGACGACCGTGATCTTGCAAGTCGCGAGAACCGTTTGGTGTCGATTGTGGCGACGGGGGAAAAGACCGTCATCTACGTCAATTCGCGCGACCAGTCCGTGGCGCTCGCCAAGACGTTGCGCAAGCGTGTGCCCGATTGCGCAACCCATATCGCGTTCTATAACGCGGGGCTTGCGCGTTCCGATCGCCGCCGCGTGGAGGAAGCATTCCGAGACGGCAGCCTCAGCTGCATCGTCTCGACATCTGCCTTTGGCGAGGGCGTCAACCTGCCCGATATCCGCCATGTCGTGCTCTATCACATGCCGTTTGGCGGCATTGAGTTTAACCAGATGAGCGGCCGCGCCGGTCGCGATGGCCAGCCCGCCGTGATCCATCTGCTCTATTCGTCGCGCGACGCCCGCATTAACGAGCGCCTACTCGACTGCTATGCGCCCGAGCGCGACGAGCTCGTCACGCTCTATCGCGCGCTGCAGACCATGTGGCGCTCCAACCGCGGCAAGACGGGGGACGATTCCTTTAGCGCAAGCGATATCGACATCGCGCAGATGTGCCTTGCCATCGATGCCCGCACCCCGGTCGACGAGCGCTCGGTGGAAAGCGGCCTGGGAATCTTTGAAGAGCTTGGTTTCTGTCGCGTTTCGGGGTTTGACGACACCCGTCGCATCGCGATGGTCGAAAACCCCGGCCGCGTGCAATTGAGCAGGTCAATTCGCTATTTGGAGGGCTTGCGCTCGCGCATGGAGTTCTCGGCTTTTCGGAGCTGGGCACTCGATTCGTGCGCTTCTGATATGCTAGCCAAAGTTAACCGCCCGATCGTTCCGCGGGCCTAGGGGAAGGGGACCTCGATGGATGCCGCAGCCCGTACCGCCCATGATTCCACCCTCCAGCCGTTCTCGGAGATGGAGCACTATAAGCATGCCGATGAGCTGCCGCCCGAGATTATGGCGGACAGCTACGACAAGCTAGAGCACCTGTGCCTCAAATATATGAATGAGGACGACTTCTCCATGGTGGAGCAGGCCTACTGCTTTGCTGCCGAGAAGCACTGCAACCAAAAGCGGCGTTCGGGTGAGATGTACATTAACCATCCCGTCGAAGTTGCCATCATTTTGGCCGACCTCAAGATGGACTGCGACGTGGTGTGCGCCGCGTTGCTGCACGATACCGTCGAGGATACCGAGACTTCGCTTGCCGATGTTTCCGGCCTGTTTGGCGATACGGTGGCCGAGCTCGTCGATGGCGTGACCAAGCTCACCAACATCGAAGTCGACAGCATGGACGAGAAACAGGCCCTCACGCTGCGCAAGATGTTTCTCGCCATGTCCAAGGACATCCGCGTCATCATCGTTAAGCTTGCCGACCGTCTGCACAACATGCGCACCCTTGCAGCCCTGCGTGAGGACCGTCGCCTGTTTAAGGCTCGCGAGACCATGGACGTGTATGCGCCCCTGGCCGACCGTCTGGGCATGAGCTCCATTAAATGGGAGCTCGAGGACCTGTCCTTCTTCTACCTTGAGCCCGATGCCTACCAGCGTATCGCGCGCATGGTGGCGGAGTCGCGCGAGGTCCGCGAGCGCTATCTGGCCGAGACCATCAAGACGCTCACCGACGAGCTCAACCGCATTGGTCTGGAGGGCTTCCAAATCAACGGCCGTTCCAAGCACTATTGGTCCATCTACCAAAAGATGAAGCGCAAGGGCAAGGAATTCTCCGAGATCTACGACCTGGTGGCACTGCGTGTTATTACCCATTCGGTGCGCGATTGCTACTCCACGCTCGGCGCGGTACATACGCTGTGGCACCCCATGCCCGGTCGCTTTAAAGACTATATCGCCATGCCCAAGGTCAATAACTACCAGTCGCTCCATACGACGGTTATCGGCCCTACGGCCCGTCCGCTCGAGATTCAGATTCGAACCTACGAGATGCACGAGCAGGCAGAGTACGGCATCGCCGCCCACTGGCTGTACAAGAAGTCGGGCGGATCGTCTGCCTCCAAGACCAACGATGCGCAGCGTCTGGACGATCAGATTAACTGGCTCAAGCACTCGCTCGACTGGGCGGCGTCTGACGAGATCACCGATGCCAAGGAATACCTGCACTCGCTGAAGGTCGACTTGTTTGACCAGGAAATATTTGTCTTTACGCCCAAGGGCGAGGTCATGGCGCTTCGTGCCGGCTCCACACCGCTCGACTTTGCCTACGCCGTTCATACCGAGGTCGGAAACCATTGCGTCGGTGCCAAAATCAACGGTGCGGTGGCTCCGCTCACGCACGAGATTAAGACGGGTGACCGTGTCGAGATCCTGACGAACAAGAGTTCCAAGCCGTCGCGTGATTGGCTCAAGATCGTTAAGACGCCTTCCGCCAAGTCAAAGATCCGCCGTTACTTCGCCGCCGCGACCAAAGACGATGACGCTGCTGCCGGCCGCGATATATTGGCCAAGGACCTGCGCAAGCGCGGATATGGCATCTCTACGCCGCGTTCGACGCGTGCGCTCAACGCCGTGGCGGAGCAGTTTAACTTCAAGCAGCTCGAGGACCTGTTTGCCGCCGTCGGCGCCGGCAAGGTTGCCCCGCGCGCTGTGGGCAATAAGGTCGAGCAAATCTTGGACCCCAAGCCCGAGGAACAGCTCACCAAGGCCGAGGCTATCGCCGAGGTCGTGAAACAGCCTGCTCGCGGCTCCAACCGCAAGCCGCAAAAGCGCGGCAAGAGCGCCAGTAACGGCATTATCGTCAAGGGCGAGAGCAACAGCGGCCTGCTAGTCCGTCTAGCGCATTGCTGCAATCCGGTGACGGGCGACGATATCGTCGGCTTCATCACGCGTGGCCGAGGTGTCTCGGTGCATCGCGCCAACTGCCCCAACGTCAAGGGCCTCATGGAGCACCCCGAGCGCATGATTGACGTAGAGTGGGATGGTGCTGCCGACACTCTCTTCCAGGTCGAGATCGTGGTCGAGTGCCTGGACCGCATGGGCCTGCTCAAGGACGTCACCATTGCCATTGGCGATGCAGGCGGCAATATCCTTTCTGCCGCCACGTCGACCAACCGCGAGGGTATTGCGACCCTGCGCTTTATGGTCGAGATTTCGGATGCGAGCGGCCTGGATCCGCTGCTGGCTTCCATCAGCAGTGTCGATTCGGTCTACGACGCTCGCCGTCTTATGCCCGGCGAGGGCGGAGCGCAACTCAAGCGCCGTGTGTAGGTGCGAGAGCCTCTCAGCATCATAGATATTGGTTACGCTCGAGGCATCGTTTGGTGCCTCGAGCGTATTTTAGAAGGAGGGTATGCGCGTGGACGATATGACTTTGGACCTGACACCCCGAGGCGCGGCTTCGATTGAGGCGCTCGTCAACGGCCCGATTCAGACCAACAGCTACGCCGTGATTTCGAATGACGAGTGCTTAATCGTCGATCCGGCGTGGGAGGGCGAGCGTCTTGTGGAGCATATCCGCACCGCGCATCCCGAGGTGCGCGTACTCGGCTCTGTCTGCACGCACGGTCATGCCGACCATGTTGGCGGGGTTGCCGGGGTTCGAGCTGTCGTTGGCGACAGCGCACTATATGAGTTGTGCGCTAAGGACGTGACGGTACCTCGCGCAAATATCGAGGAGCAGCGCGCCATGTGGGGTATCGAGACGCCCGATCCGGGTGAGCCGACGCGTTTGCTTGCCGAGGGCGATACAATCGAGGTGGGCGACGTCTGCCTGCAGGTGATCGAGGCGCCGGGGCATACGCCGGGCGGCATCGTCCTGTTTGCCGCGACCGAGCAGGGGAACATCGCCTTTGTGGGCGACACGCTTTTCCCGGGCAGCCACGGTCGTACCGATCTTTCCGGCGGTGACGAGGCGGCGATTATGCGCTCGCTCTCCAAACTTGCCAAGATGCTTCCGCCCGATACCGTTTGCTTGACGGGCCATGGCGATTCGACCACGATGGCGCGCGAACTTATGCAGAACCCGTTTATGCAGATGTAGGCTCGAAGCCGTCTTTCGAACCACGAAGACCGCTCAATCGTCAAGCTATTTTCCCCAGTGGGTCGATTCTGTGGGGCAAACGGTCAAAATTTGTCCAATCGGATGGTATTCGTGAACAAACGAACGTTTATGCTCGGGTATGTCGTGGTAAAATCTCAGGCGTTATCGGAGCAACCTTACAGGAGGTTTCTTTTATGCTCGTCAACGCAGCAGACATGCTCAAGAAGGCCGAGGCCGGCAAGTACGGTCTCGGTGCCTTCAACACCAACAACCTCGAGTGGACCCTGGCTATTCTCCAGGCCGCCGAGGAGGCCAAGTCTCCGCTGATCCTTCAGTGCACCGCTGGTGCCGCTAAGTGGATGGGCGGTTTCAAGGTCTGCGCCGACATGGTCAAGGCTGCCGTCGAGGCCACGGCCGTTACCGTTCCCGTCGCCCTTCACCTCGATCACGGTTCTTACGAGGACTGCTTCAAGTGCATCGAGGCCGGCTTCACGTCCATCATGTATGACGGCTCTCACGAGGAGACCTTCCAGCTTAACCTCGACCGCACCAAGGAGCTCGTTGAGCTTGCCCACTCCAAGGGCATGTCCATCGAGGCCGAGGTCGGCGGCATCGGCGGCACCGAGGACGGCGTGACCTCCAGCGGCGAGCTCGCTGATCCTGCTGAGTGCAAGCAGATTGCTGACCTGGGCGTCGACTTCCTCGCCTGCGGTATCGGCAACATCCACGGCGTGTACCCTGCCGACTGGGCTGGCCTTTCCTTCGAGCGCCTGGGCGAGATCAAGGCTCAGACCGGCGACCTGCCCCTCGTCCTGCACGGTGGCACCGGCATCCCCGAGGATCAGATCAAGAAAGCCATCTCCCTGGGTATCTCCAAGATCAACGTCAACACCGATCTGCAGCTCGTCTTCGCCAAGGGCGTTCGCGAGTACATCGAGGCTGGCAAGGATCAGCAGGGCAAGGGCTTTGACCCCCGCAAGCTCCTCAAGCCTGGTCGCGACAACATCGTTGCCCGCACCAAGGAGCTCATGGAGGAGTTTGGCTCCGTCAACAAGGCGTAAGCGTCGCTAAACTTCCCGTCGGAAGCCCCGTCCCCCTACACTGTTTCCTTTGCGCTCACCTGGCTTCGCCAGAAGTCGCGCCAAGGAAACAGTTCCGGGGGACGGGGCTTCCTTCGTTTAACGCCGCAGGGTTACTGGGCTGAATTCATTTTTTTTGACTACCGTTCGGCGGTGTTGATGGCTCCCTTGTTGGGGCTTTCTTTTTTATCTCGCTACAATGGACTTCAAGCGTTCTAGTGAGTTGGAGTTTTAGTATGGCTGTTGTTAAGGTGCTGCCTTCGGATGGGAAGGTTATTGACGAGGGTCCTGTTGGTTGCTCTGTTGATGTTTGCAATGATGACTTCCGTTTTCTAGATGTTGGCTTGCCACCCGAGATTCTGCGTTTAAAGGACGCGGGGTATCTTTCGCAGGCTATTGAGGCTTGCGACCGCCTACTTGCCCAAGATCCCGATCCCTCGCTTGCTGCCTGCGTTCGTGCCGAGCGGTATCGCATGCTTGAGACGCCGCTTCATTTTTCGGTGTCGCGCGATCGAGCTATTGCGATGATTCGCGAGGAGTGGCCTGAGTTTACCGAGGAGCAGTTTGACGATCTGATTGACCGTAAGCGTATTGACTGGCGCTTTATCGATGGTGAGCTGTTCGTTCTCGACAACTTCCTCGATTCGCTTCGCGTATATCCCAAAGAGGTTCCCGGCATGCGTCCCGATCCTACGGACGGAATTGCACTGCGCAACGAGATGCTCAAGGAGATGGAGTCACAAAACGGATTGACTCGCGTTATTACGCTTAAGGCGTCCTTGTCTGTCCCCGGCGCTCTAGAGGGGGAGACCGTTCGCGCTTGGCTTCCCGTAGCCGCCACCTGCCGCCAACAGTCTCAGGTCGAGATTCTCGACATGACGCCGGAGGGTGCTGTTGCTCCCGCGAACGCTTCGGCGCGTACCGCCTCGTGGTCTTCTTCGAGTGAGCGCTCATTCTCGGTGACTTATCGTTATCACATCGATGCTGCTTATTGTGATGTCTACGGTGGCGCACTTCCGGTTCATCCGCGTATGGACGCGCCTCTGCCCGAGGATATTTCCGAGGACCGTCCGCACATTGCATTCACGCCGTATCTGCAGCAGCTGACGGCCGGTGTTGTTGACGGACTCGTGGATCCGCTCGATCGCGCCCGTGCTATCTATGATTATCTGACGCAGCATATCGACTATCGCTATCAGCCGCCGTACTTGCTTTTGGGATCTATTGCCGATGACTGCGCGCATTCGCTCCGCGGCGATTGCGGCGTTATGGCGCTCACGTTTATCACCATGTGCCGTATCGCGGGCGTGCCTGCCCGTTGGCAGAGCGGCCTGTACGTTGCGCCCGATTCGGTGGGGTCGCACGACTGGGCAGAGTTCTATACGCCGCAGACCGGTTGGCTCAACGCCGACGTGTCATTTGGATCTTCTGCTCGCAGGATGGGGGAGGAGTGGCGCCGCCGTCACTACTTTGGCAATCTCGACCCGTGGCGTATGGTGGCCAACAATCGATTCCAGGCAGAGTTTGAGCCCTCTTTCGACGGCATGCGCGAGGACCCTTACGATAACCAGATGGGTGAGGCTTCGGTCGACGGTCGCGGATGCCGTCAGCGCGAGATGCTCCGCACAGTCGAACTCATCGAAATGCTCGAAGTTCCATTTTCGGACTAATCGGTAGAAAGCTGTGATAAACTAACTCACGCATTACGTGCCCGAGTGGCGGAATTGGCAGACGCAGTGGACTCAAAATCCACCGTTGGCAACAACGTGCGAGTTCGAGTCTCGCCTCGGGCACCATACATGCAAGTGAACGTTCAAGGGGGTTGCGGCCTCCTTTTTCGTGTACGTAATGTGATAACGCGCTGTACGTGTTATTATTCGCAAGGCGTTGTTCCCGCAATGCCCTAAAGAGGAACCCGAGGGTTCCCACCTTTTGGCGCCAATGAGCAGCTGACTGGTCATACAACTTAGATTCCCTTCCTCAAATCGAGGAACTCTATGTGTACGACCTGGTTGCTGAGAAGCGCCGGGTTATTTTTTTATGAATGGAGGTAGGGAAAATAGCTAAGTCTGATGACACCCGCATCAACGACGAGATCACTGCATCTTCGTGCCGTTTGATTGGCGTCGATGGCTCTCAGCTCGGCCTGTTCGCCATCCGCGATGCCCAGCGCGTCGCCGACGATCAGGGTCTCGACCTAGTCGAGATCGCTCCCAACGCGGAGCCGCCGGTCTGCAAGGTCATGGACTACGGTAAGTTCAAGTACCAGCAGGCCATGAAGGCCAAGGCTGCTCGTAAGAACCAGTCCAAGGTCGAGGTCAAGGAAATGAAGTTCCGACCCAAGATCGACGTTGGCGACTACGAGACCAAGAAGGGCCACGTTCTGCGTTTCCTCAAGAAGGGCGCACGCGTTAAGATCACCATCATGTTCCGCGGCCGTGAGATGGCTCACCCGGAGCAGGGCCTTAACGTTCTCGAGCGACTCGCCGAGGATCTCAAGCCTTACGCTACGGTCGAGTCCAAGCCTAAGATGGAAGGCCGTAACATGCTTATGCTGCTCGCCCCGATTAAGGGCGCCTTCGATGAGGATAAAGCGGCAAGCGATACCAAGTAACTAGTGTTCTGTAACCGATTAAGGAGTATTTCATGCCTAAGATGAAGTCCCACAGCGGCACCAAGAAGCGTTTCCGCAAGACTGGTACCGGCAAGCTTATGCGCGCCAAGGCTTTCAAGAGCCACATCCTGAGCAAGAAGTCCACCAAGCGTAAGCGTGGCTTCCGTCAGGAGACCGAGATCGCCGCTGCCGACCGCAAGGTCATCAAGTCGCGTCTCGCCTAAGTTCGCGTTCCCGTTTTTCGTTTTACCGTCTAGGAGTTGATAGAACATGGCACGTATTAAGCGCGCTGTTGCCGCCAAGAAGAAGCGCCGTACCGTTATGCATCGTGCGAAGGGTTACTACGGTGCCGCTTCGCGTACTTACAAGCATGCTAAAGAGCAGGTCCAGCACTCCCTGCAGTATCAGTATCGTGATCGCCGCAACAAGAAGCGCGAGATCCGTTCTCTCTGGATCACTCGTATCAACGCTGCTGCTCGCCTGAACGACATCTCTTACTCTCAGTTCATGCACGGCCTGAAGGTTGCCGGCATCGAGCTCGACCGCAAGGTCCTGGCTCAAATGGCTTACGAGGACATCGAGTCCTTCAACGAGCTGGCTACCATCGCCAAGAAGGCTCTCGAGGCCTAATAGATTCTCTTGAATCGCTAGGGGAGTGTCGCGTTGTGCGCGGCGCTCCCTCTTTTTATCTGAAGCGCGGTTTACATTGCTAAAAGCGCGGGTAGATAAACACTTACAGGTGACCGATCTCTATATATTCCTGAACCAAAGGGTCATCATCTGATACGTGCGGAAGATCCGCACCAGTCTTTCTATTACCTATAGAAAGCAATATGTTGTGTATGACTTGTGAAGAGTGGAATTGACGTCCCACAGAGCTTCGCGGTCTGGCAATATATCTCCTTGCCGCGCGGCCCGGTGGAACCGGATGAGCCGCAAAGCGTGCACCTTGAGAACCGGATACTGCGAGGATGGACACATCGAGTGTCGCATCC
>CALFDJ010000055.1 GCA_937950325.1 uncultured Collinsella sp. | reverse complement strand
CTTCGTTAAACGGGCGCTAGGGCGTCACCCTTACACCAACATTTTCGACGCGATCTGTTACCGAAAGATGCCCATATCGAGAGTATTTGAAATAATGTGTCGGTTAAATGAAAAATACGGCACGAGAGTTTTCTCTTTTGTGGATGAAACATTCGAAGGCAAAAGAATGGAGCAACTCGCGGATGAAATAAACGCATCGGGAAAAACGTTTTTCTGGCATGGAGAAACGAGGTTCTCTCCAACCCTAAGTACAGACGTTTTCAACAAGATATACCAAAGTGGATGTAGGCAGATTCAGTTTGGCCTCGAGTCATACAACCAAAGAGTTCTTGATCTAATGAAGAAGAACACGAGAGTTGATTGGATTGATCGCAATATCCATGATTGTCTCAATGCGGGTATTCCTGTTCATCTATTCTTTATGATTGGCTTTCCGACCGAAACTAAAGAAGAGGCTCTGAACACCTTAGCTTATACAGAGAATGTTTTGAATTATTCAAAACAGGTATGTGGTGTTCCATATTCCACGAGAGGATTTACGAATTTTGGTCTCGTTATGGGGTCGGATGTTTGGAATCATCCCGATAAGTATGGTGTCTCTGTAATGCCGAAGTCCCAATATGAGGATTTGCGCCTCGAAGTGGATTATGTTTCAGGCACTGGTTTAACTTTAAATGAAGCAAAATCCTTATCTGATGAGCATCATATTGATTTTTATATGCAAGAGGTCATAAACGGTAGCGACACAATTGACTTGCCCCAGCGGCTTCATATTTCAGAGGTGACCTGGATCCTAGATTCTATTCACGCTGTCAGGTATAAGGGACATTTGACCAAAGTAAAGCGACGGCTAACTAGTCTAAATCCAGCTGATCGAATCTGGCTGGATTCCAAGACCTCTGTCGTGCTCGTTGAGCCATTTGCCTACTTCTATAATTCTGAATACCATCATGTCTATGCTGTTTCCCAGTTGGTATACCTTAAGTTGGCCCGTTTATTGGAGGCTGATTGTAGCATTTCTCTTATCCTTGATCAGGGCGATCTCGAGCTGACAAGGGCGATAGAAGAACTGTTGCATTATGGATTGCTGAATACAAATATCGATGCCGATTATGTAATGCACGATAATGGTTTTCAATTGGTTAAAAGTTCGTTTGTGAAAGAAGTCGGACGCTCAAAAGAGGGGTTAAGAGTACTGCTGAGTTGTGCCACCCATAGAATGTGTGCGGTTAATGATTTTTCGTTCGCTTTGCTTTCGTTGTTTGAAAAGCCGATTACTAAGAACGAGGTGCGCGACATTTTGAAAAAAGAGGGACTATCGGCAAACGAGGAGCAATTAAACAAGTTGGTTGATAATTGCATGAAAGCAGATATACTACAATTGATTAGATAGAGGAGGTTTCTGCATGGACGTTATTAACAAAGATCTCTTGGAGCAACTGAAAGAGTTTCAGGAAGAGGGCGTCGTGGTAGAAGTGTTCGACTTTGAGGACTACATGGATAAATTCTGCCATTAGTTTCGGAATTTACTCGCCTCGCTTAAAGGAGAAGTCGATTATCGATTTCTCCTTTTTTAATTAAAGATATTTTTGAAATACATGCTCTTAGCACAGGTTGGCCTCTCAGTAAACTGGGAGGTTGCTTTGGCTAGTTAGAGGTATGTGAACGTTCGTTAGACTGAATCTCAGGGTAGAAGGGGCCTCCAGTGTCCAGATCAACAAGGCAATGCTGCGTTTCGGCTAATAAGAACGATGGCTTTTTGCGTGTGGCGGCGGCGTCGCCGCAGATTCGCGTGGCCGATGTCGAGGGCAATGCCGAGGTTGCGCTGGCGGCTGTTCGCGAGGCTACCGAGTGCGGCGTTCGCGCGCTGGTGCTGCCCGAGCTTAACTTGTGCGGCTATACCGCGGCCGATCTGTTCCATAACCGCACGCTGCTGCATGCCTGTGAGGCAGCGCTGGTGCACATCCTCGATGAAACCCGTGAGCTGCCGATCGTCTTTACCGTTGGCTTGCCCGTTGCGGTGGCTGAAAACATCTACAACTGCGCGGCCGTGTGCTGTGCGGGCGAGCTTTTGGGCCTCACGGCCAAGAAGTATCTGCCCAACTATGGCGAGTTCTATGAGCGTCGCTGGTTTGCTCCGGCGCCTGCGGATCCCGTGTGGGTTGAATTTGCCGGTCAGGGTCCGGTTCCGCTGGGTTCGGGGCTTATCTACCGTTGCTGTGATGAGGGTGCCGAGGATATGGTGCTGGGCGTTGAGGTCTGTGAGGACCTGTGGGTGCCGGCGCCGCCTTCGACCGAGATGGCGCTTGCCGGTGCGACGGTGATTCTCAACCCGTCGGCTTCGGACGAAATCATCGGTAAGGCAGACTATCGCCGCAGCCTCATCTCTAACCAGAGCGCACGCCTGTACTGCGCCTATGCCTATGCGGACGCGAGCGAGGGCGAGTCCACGACCGACATGGTCTTTGCAGGCGAGAACCTCGTCTACGAAAACGGTTCGAAGCTCGCCGCGACCAAACTGCTTACCTGCGATATGGCCGTCGCCGATGTCGATCTTGACCGTCTGGTTGCCGAGCGCCGTCGCTCGACGACGTGGACGCGCGCGGACGATGCGCCGGAGGCCACGACCGTTGAGTTTTCGTTTGAGGGCGTGCTGGCCGAAGAACCTGTCCTGCGCGATGCCTGCGATATCGACCGCGTTTTCCCGCGCGCGCCCTTTGTGCCGGCCGACCACGGCGACTTGGCCGAGCGCTGCGAGACGATCCTCGATCTGCAGACTGCGGGCCTCAAGACCCGCCTTGCCCACACGGGTACCAAGGCTGCGGTTATCGGCCTTTCGGGCGGCTTGGACTCCACGCTAGCGCTGCTTGTGACCGTGCGTGCCTTCGATGCACTGGGGCTGCCGCGCACTGGTATCACAGCCATGTCCATGCCCGGCTTCGGCACGACGCATCGCACCAAGTCGAATGCCGAGTCGCTCGCTCGCGACCTGGGTGTGAGCTTCCGCGAGGTTTCGATCCACGCGGCTGTGGAGCAGCACTTCAAGGACATTGAGCACGATCCGGCCGTCCAAGACGTGACCTACGAGAACAGCCAGGCGCGCGAGCGTACGCAGATTCTGATGGACCTGGCCAACCAGGCTGGCGGTTTTGTCATCGGCACGGGCGACCTGTCGGAGCTGGCGCTCGGCTGGGCTACCTATAACGGCGACCACATGAGCATGTACGCCGTCAACGCGAGCGTGCCCAAGACGCTTGTGCGCCATCTGGTACGCTATGCCGCCGATGTCTTTGGCGGGCGCATTGCCGAGGTCTTGCTCGATATCCTCGATACGCCGGTGTCCCCCGAGCTTCTGCCGCCCACGGGCGACGGCGAGATTGCGCAGAAGACCGAGGATTTGGTGGGCCCGTACGAGCTGCACGACTACTTCCTCTACTACCTGCTGCGTTTTGGCTTTGAGCCGGGCAAGATCTACCGCATGGCGCTCAAGAGCTTCGAGGGCGTCTACGACGCCAAGACCGTCCACACGTGGCTACGTACGTTCTACCGTCGCTTCTTTGCCCAGCAGTTTAAGCGCAGCTGCCTGCCCGATGGTCCCAAGGTGGGCTCGGTGACGCTCAGTCCGCGCGGCGATTGGCGTATGCCAAGTGACGCTAGCTCGCGTCTGTGGCTTGCGCAGATCGACGCGCTCAATCCAGTTGACTAAGGTCGGCTAAATTGAACCAATACGGGGGTTGCAAGCGTTACACTTTTGCAATCTGATGGCCCGTATCGCGCGGCGCTCTTGTCGGAGCGCCGCGTTTTTCATATCGAAAGGTGGCACCATGCAGGCATCGCAGCGTCTCGACCGCTTTGGCGCGGAGGTCTTCGCCTCGCTCAACAACAAGCTTCTCGCGCTGAAGGCTCAGGGCAAGACCATTTACAACATGAGCGTGGGCACGCCCGACTTTAAGCCGTACGACCACGTGGTCGAGGCGCTTACGCAGGCAGCCCAAGATCCCGAGATGTGGAAGTATGCCCTGCGCGACCTGCCCGAACTCAAGCAGGCCGTGTGCGATTACTATGAGCGTCGCTTTGGCGTTTCGGGCATTACGCCGTCTATGGTGCAGTCGTGCAACGGCACGCAGGAGGGCGTGGGCCATTTGGGCCTGGCCCTGCTCGATCCGGGTGACACCATTCTGGTTCCCGATCCGTGCTACCCGGTCTTTGAGGCGGGTGCCAAGATCGCCGATGCCAAGCTCGAATACTATCCGCTGGTTGCCGAGCATAATTACCTGCCCTATGTGGCGGGTATCGATCCCGAGGTGGCCGATCGTGCCAAGTATATGATCGTGTCGCTGCCTGCGAACCCGGTGGGCTCGGTGGGCACACCCGAGGTCTACGAGGAGATTATCGCTTTCGCCCGCGAGCATGATCTGCTCATCGTTCACGACAACGCGTACTCCGACATCGTGTTTGACGGCGAGCCCGGCGGCAGCTTCTTGCAGTATCCCGGTGCGCTTGAGGTGGGCGTGGAGTTCTTCTCGCTTTCCAAGTCGTTTAACGTCACCGGTGCCCGCATCGGCTTTTTGGTCGGTCGCGAGGACGTGGTCTCGGCCTTTGCCAAGCTGCGCGGCCAGATCGACTTCGGTATGTTTTTCCCGATCCAGAAGGCTGCTATCGCCTGCCTGAACGGTCCGCGCGATGAGGTCGAGGCGCAGCGCCTGAAGTACCAGGAACGTCGCGATGCCCTGTGCGACGGTCTTGAGGGCCTGGGCTGGGAGCGTCCCAACGCGCATGGCTCTATGTTTGTGTGGGCCAAGCTTCCCGGTGGTCGCACCGATTCCATGGCGTTTTGCGAGGAGCTTATGGAGAAGGCCGGCGTTGTGGTGACGCCGGGCGCGAGCTTTGGCCCTTCGGGCGAGGGGCACGTGCGTATGGCACTGGTCCTGCCGCCCGATCAGATCGCTTTGGCTGTCGAGGCCATTCGCGAGGCGGGCCTGTATTAGAAACCTATTTCGACTCGTCAATAGCTCGAAACCGATTTCGTGCAGTTATTTTACGAATTCTGCAAACAATTTCGGTAAACGGTCGATTTTTGGCTGCGAATAGGAGCATAATCAAAGTCCCGATTGGATGTATTGGGATTACGGCAAGCCGCTCGGGTCGTTCCCGGGCGGCTTGTTTGTGGAGAGAGATGGGAGTTTCTAATGGTTAACGAGAAGAAGGTCGCTATTGTCGGCTGCGGTTTCGTCGGTTCGTCTTCGGCGTTCGCTCTGATGCAGAGCGGTCTGTTCTCCGAGATGGTCCTCATCGACGTGGACAAGAACCGCGCCGAGGGTGAGGCCCTGGATATCGCGCACGGCATGACGTTTGCCGAGCCGATGAAGATCTACGCCGGCGATTATTCCGATGTCGCCGACGCCGCCATGATCGTCGTCACCGCTGGCGCTGCCCAGAAGCCCGGTGAGACCCGCCTGGACTTGGTCAACAAGAACGTCAGCATCTTTAAGTCCATTATCCCCGAGATTAAGAAGTCCGGCTTCGACGGCATTCTGCTCATCGTCTCCAACCCGGTCGATGTTCTGACCTACGCCGCCATCAAGATGTCCGGCCTGCCTGAGGGCCACGTCATCGGCTCCGGCACCGTGCTCGACACCGGCCGTCTGCAACAGATGCTTGGCGCTCACGTCGAGGTTGACCCGCGCGATGTCCAGGCCTACGTCATGGGTGAGCACGGCGACTCCGAGTTTGTCGCTTGGTCCAGCGCTCAGGTTGCTGGCGTTCCGCTGAACACCTTCTGCGAGCTTCACGGCCACCTGGAGCATGAGGCTGCCGAGAAGCGCATCGCCGAGGACGTCAAGAACTCCGCCTACACCATCATCGAGAAGAAGCACGCCACCTACTATGGCGTCGCCATGGCCGTCAAGCGCATCTGCACCGCCGTCATGCGCGATGAGCAGACCGTTCTGCCTGTCTCTTCGCTCATGGTGGGCGAGTATGGCCTGTCCGATCTTGCCATCTCCATGCCGACCGTCGTTGGCCGCGACGGCGTTGTCTGCCGCGTCCCCGTGCCGCTGAACGATGACGAGCAGCATGAGCTCACCGTCTCCGCCAAGGCCCTCAAGGACATCATCGACAGCGTCGACTTCTCCTGCTAAATCAAGCTCGCTAGAGCGAAAAGCTACAATGAAGGCGTCCGGGTCCACACGGCCCGGGCGCCTTTTTGGTGCAAAGTAACCTGACCCCAATGCACCATAGTTGATGGGAGGGCCATGTCGGATTCGCCTAATTTTTTGACCTATGCCCAGACAGCGTTTGATCCGTTTGAGGAACGGCCGTTCTGCGCGGTGGATAGCCTGGTCTTTGCGTGGTTGTCCTATTTGCGTTTGCCGGGTGATATGGCGGAGCTGACGAACTGGCAGGGCCTAGACGTACGCGAGCTGCTGCGCGCCGAGTGCTACCAAGACATGATTGGCGACCTGTGGGATCCGGAGGGGAGTCGTGCCCTGTTGGAGGCTGTGGCAGCAAGCCCTCGCTACCGTGGCGTTCGTGTTTGCGGCTATCGTAGCGTGAGTGATGCCGAGACAACGGAGCAGTTTGCGGCCATGACGTTCCGATTTCCGGCGGGGTTTAGCTATCTTGCCTTCCGGGGGACCGACAGCACGATTGTGGGCTGGAAAGAGGACTTTAACATGGCGTTCCGGTGTCCTGTGCCGGCCCAGGAATCCGCGGCGCGTTATGTGGACGAGGCGGCGGATGCGATCGACGGGCCGCTTTTGTGCGGAGGTCATTCCAAGGGCGGAAACCTTGCGGTGTACGGTGCGGCGATGTGCTCCGATGTCGCCCGTGAGCGAATCGAACGGGCGTATTCCCATGATGGTCCAGGGTTCGTCGAGGAGTTTCTGAACGGCAACGCCTTTGCCGATCTTTCCGGTCGAATCGACAAGACGCTACCTCGGTCGTCGATCTTCGGCATGATGTTCGAGACACAAGAGGACTATGCCATCGTTGAGAGCACCGAGTTCAGCCTGCTGCAGCACAATCCCTTTAGCTGGGTGGTTGATGGTTGCGACTTCGTATACTGTGAGCGCCTGTCCGCCGGTGCTCGATACGTTGATGGCTCCATTCGCGAGATGCTGCTTGCAGTGTCACCTAGCGAGCGCGAGCGTTTTGTAGATGCGTTGTTCTCCGTGTTTGAGGCTACGGACGCCGAACGGTTTGCGGATATCGCAGGAAATCTGCGTGAGAGTCTGCCCGTGATGCTCCAGGCTGCGCAAGGCTTTGACAAAGATACGCGACACTTTATCTCGCAGACCATCGTGGCGATCCTTAAATGCGCACTGTTGCCCAAACGACCCCAGATCGACGTGCCCGCTGCCGGCAAGAGTTTGGCAGAACAGCTCGAGGCTTGGCAGTCCGAGCTCCTGCGCTAGCCATTGATACAAAGCAACCTGTCCCCGATGCGCCAATCTTCGATGCGCCTGGGGCGGGCTCGACCGCTATACTGGTTCGTGCCGAAATCGATCTAGAACGGAATGCCGTATATGAAAATCAATCACGCGATTCTGCATATCCTGGACTTTGACTCTGCCGTCAACGTCATGAGCCAGCGAGAGCTCGATATCGAGAGCCGTACCGTGCGCAACTTCGTGACCACGCATCTGCGCCGCGCACGCACCTCGGCCGACAATAAACGCGCCACGTTTGCCGAGAACTCCGCATTCGGCGGCGAGCTCAAGGGCTATTTCTTTGGTGAGCGTGAGTTCGTGGACCTGTCTCAGCAGATTGCGGAGTTCATCTCTTCCGAACTTACCAAGGCCGAGAAAGTCGAGTCCACTGACGTGCTTGTGGCGGACTTTGATGACGATGAGGATGCCCGCTGGTTTGCCGTGATGCTGCTGGGCTCCAAGCAGGCTTTTATGCACGAGGTAGGTCGCGAAGAGGGCGAGGTGCGCAACGACATTGCGCGCCACTACGCCATTCTGCCGAATCCCTCGCAAAAGGTGCCGAGCTATGCAATCGTGCGTGCAAGCACCATGGAGATCGGCTATGTGGACAAGAAACGCAAGATCGCCGGCGAGGACCGTATGCTTATCCCCGATGGCCTGCTGCAGTGCGACACGGGCGTATCGGGCAAGGAGGTCATCGACACCGTGACGCGTGTGGTCGAGGAAGTCGCCGAGGAGCACGGTGCCAATACGGCCGTAGCGCTCGCCAAGGTTAAGGCTGCTGTTGCCGAGAAGGTCGAGGATGACGAGGAGCTGCCGCCTTGGGATATCGTCGACGAGGTCTTTGAGGACGAGCCGGTCATCAAGGAGAGCGTGCGCGCGGCACTGACCGAGGAGAAGGTGCCTGAGCGTGTGCCCGTGGAGCGCAAGCAGGTCGAACGCGCGGCGGTGCGCAATCATAAGATCCGTACCGACACGGGTATCGAGATCAGCTTCCCGGCCGAGATGGGTTCCAACTCCGAGTACATCGAGTTTGTCAACGAGCCCAACGGCCTCATCTCCATCGAGCTCAAGAATATCGGCAGCATCGAGAATCGATAGGGCTTTTTTCTTTCGAATAAAAGTCTGGATTATATTTTGAAGTATACTTTGAAATATAATCCAGATTATATTTTGGAGGTCAAAATGTCCCCACTTGTTCTGGAAAAACCGGTGTTTACAAAGGACCAGGTTGTTTCGGCTACCGAAGCAAGCAAGTCTTTATCTGCCATTCGTAAACGCGCAAAACGCGCACCACAGTTCATTGCCGATCATAACGATATCGATACCGTGATTATCGACTATGCCGCCTATGAGGAAATGTACGGCGCGCTGCAGTATCTGCGTGAACTTGAGATAAATCGCATCGCTGCGGATCGAGTCAAGCATGGTCCGCATGAATTTGTTCCGTTTGAGGACGCCCTAACTACCGAGGAGCTCGCGGAGTTTGAATCGATGGATCCGGACGCGATCCCCGATGAAGATCTTTTCGAATGAGTGGGCATTTTGTCGTCGGCTTTTTGAATCGAGACGTCGAGAAGGAATATCAAAAACTAGATGGATCTCAGCGAAGACTCGTCCGTATTGCAGTCGCGAAATTAAAGACGCGCGCTGATGAAATTGGAACGCCGCTTCACGGTGAGCTTGCCGGCTGCAAAAAGATCAAATGGCGGAATGCAGGACTCCGAATGGTTTTTCGAATCCGGGAGGACGGAACGGTTGAGATTGCCGAGATCGTGGCAATAGGGCGGCGCGACCGTTCCGAGGTCTATAAGACGGCCGCAGGGCGCCTGTCAAAGCGACCCGCCATGGTTGAATACGACGGAACCCTGAGATGATGAAGGCCGAAGCCCCGATGGTGCTTCGGCCTTTTTTGTTTTCGGCTTGGTTGCTGACATTGCGTCGGAGGTTGAGCATACGTCAGCGAAAATGCCCCTAGGCGAGCAAGGTGACGTGAAAGAGGAGGGAAGCGTACTTCGGTACGCGACCGAGGATTGAACGTCAGATTGCCGCTTAGGGGCGTTTGCAGCGTCGAGTCGTTACGGCGTTTGGTAAAACGCCGTAACTATTAAAGCTGACGCAGGCCCTCTTCCAGGCCGGTCTTGCTGTCGGTCTTCTCGTCGCGCATCTTGATAACGCGGGCGGGGACACCGGCCACGACGGCACCGGCGGGGACGTCCTCGACGCACACGGCGCCGGCGGCAACGACAGCGCCCTTGCCCACGTGCACGCCCTCCAGGACCACGGCGTTGGCGCCAATCATGACATCATCCTCGATGATGACGGGCGTGGCGCTCGCGGGCTCAACGACGCCTGCCAGTACGGTGCCGGCGCCGATGTGGCAGTTCTTGCCCACGGTGGCGCGACCGCCCAGCACGGCGCCCATATCGATCATGGAACCCTCGCCGATAACGGAGCCGATGTTGATGATGGCGCCCATCATGATGACGGCACGGTCGCCAATCTCGACGCGGTCGCGGATGATCGCGCCCGGCTCGATGCGGGCGTTGATGCCCTTAAGGTCGAGCATGGGCACGGCGGAGTTGCGGCAATCGTTTTCAACGTCGTAGTAATCGATGGAATCGGCATTGGCATCAAGGATGGCTTTGAGCTCGTCCCAGTCGCCAAAGACGGTCTTGCCGCGACGGCCGCCGTAGACATGTGCGTCACCCCAGGCAACCTTCATGCCGGGTTTCTCGCGCACATACAGCTTGACAGGCGTCTTTTTAGGCGCGGTGGCGATGTAATTGATAATCTCCTGGGCATCCATCTCGGCGGCGTTGCTCATTTGCTATCTCTCCTTTGGGTGGATTCGGTTGATACTTGGTTAGGCAAACATGACCTGGTCGAACGTATAGAAGCCGGGTTCGCGGGCGACGAGCTTCTGCGCGGCTGCCAGGGCGCCGTTGACAAAGATCTGACGGCTTGTGGCGCGGTGCGTGAGCGTGACCTCCTCGTCCTGGCCAAAGAAACTCACCTCGTGCACGCCGGCGACGGTGCCGCCGCGCAGCGAGTGCATACCGATTTCCTTGGGGTCGCGCGCGCCGCACATGCCCTCGCGACCGTAGACGGGGTGGTAGCCTGCTTCGGGCTCGGCCTCGACTACGGCGTCGAGCAGCAGCTTGGCGGTGCCGCTGGGGGCGTCGACCTTTTGGTTGTGGTGAGTCTCGACAATCTCGCAGTCAAAGCCGGGCAGCTCACGCGTGGCCTGGGCTACTAGATGACGCAGGGCTGCGATGCCGATGGAGTAATTGCCCGAGTGCATAACGCGGGTGTTCTGGCCCAGCTCGCGCAGACGGTCCATCTGCTCGGGGGTGTAGCCTGTGGTGCCCGAGACCAACGCCGCGCCCGTGCGCTCGACATAGGCGACGACGGCATCGAAGGTCGCGACGTTCGAGAAGTCGATAATCACATCGGCCGCCGGGGCGCTCTCGAGCTCGGACAGATCAAAACCGATCTGGGCGACGATATCAAAAACGGGCTGCCCGGCGGCGTCGACAATGCCTTCGGCGGTAGTGCGGATGAGCGAGCCCATGCGGCCCGTTCCCATAATGATGGTCTTAATCAAGCAGACCAGCTCCCTTCAGGGCATCGGTAAGTGCAGAGCGCGTGTCGTCTGCCATGGGGCACAGCGGCATGCGGTAGTTTGCCTCGATCATACCCATCTGAGCGAGCGCCTCTTTGACGGGGATGGGGTTGACCTCACTAAAGAGGGCATTGATGAGTGGCTGGCCGGCAATTTGGATATCGCGGGCACGCGCCACGTCACCGTCCAAATAGGCGCGGCACATGTCATGCACGAGCTGCGGCTGCACGTCGGCCCACACGCTGATGGTGCCCGAGGCGCCCAGGCTCATGAGCGGCACGGTAAGCGCGTCCTCGCCCGAGTACATGCGAAAGTCATCGGATAGCAGGTGGGCGATCTTGGCCGCGTAGGCGACGTTGCCCGAGGCCTCCTTGATGCCCATGATGTTGGGGTGCGCGGCCAAACGCTCTACGTTGCGCTCGCTGATGCCGCAGCCACAGCGGCCGGGGATGTTGTACAGAATGCAAGGGATGTCCACGGCGTCGGCCACGGTCTTAAAGTGCTGGTAGATGCCCTCTTCGTTAGACTTGTTGTAGTAGGGGGTAATGAGCAGCAGACCATCGGCGCCCAGGCCCTGGTAAGTGAGCGACTTGGTGAGCATGGTCTGCGTGGAGTTAGAGCCCGAGCCGGCGATGACGGGGACGCGTCCTGCAACATGCTTGACCACTGCGGCGACAACGGAGTTGTCCTCGTCGTCGGTCATCGTGGCACTCTCTCCGGTGGTACCCAGGGTGAGGATGGCGTCGGTGCCGTTTTGCAGGTGGAAATCGATAAGGTGCTCGAGCGCGTCAAAGTCGACACTGCCGTCCTTTTTAAACGGCGTAACCAGGGCGACGATTGAGCCCTCGAGATTGCGGATGTCCATGTTCTTCTCCTTCGCGTCCGCGATCTGGATGCGTTTGTTCCATTGGGCGGCGACGGCCAGGCGCTCGTCTTGAGCGCGACGGCGGGCGCTTTCGGCGCGCGACTTGGCCAGCAGCTCTCGGCCGCTCGGCAACACGTCGAGCGTGGCAAAGTAATCGTCCGGGCGCTCGGCACGGCGGATGAGGTCGGCCGAGCCATCGGAGCGCAGCAGGACCTCGGCCGAGCGCAGGCGGCCGTTGTAGTTGTAGCCCATGGAGTAGCCATGCGCACCGGTATCGTGGATTACAAGCAGGTCACCCATGTCGATATGCGGCAGCTTGCGATCGATAGCGAACTTGTCGTTGTTCTCGCATAGGTTGCCCGTGATGTCATAGGTGTTCGTGACGGGCGCTGTGGCCTTGTCGGCGCCGCCCGGCTGACCCATCACCGTAATGTGGTGGTAGGCGCCATACATGGCAGGGCGAATCAAATCGACGGCGCTTGCATCGACACCGATATAGTCCTTGTAGATCTGCTTCTCGTGGATGGCCTTGGTGACCAGGCAGCCGTAGGGGCCCATCATAAAGCGGCCCATCTCGGTGCAGATGGCCACATCGCCCATGCCGGCGGGAACCAGGATCTCGTCGTATGCCGCGTGCACCCCCTCGCCGATGGCGTGAATGTCGTTGGCCTGCTGCTCGGGCAGGTAGGGGATGCCGACTCCGCCGGACAGGTTGATGAAGGCGACGTGTGCGCCGGTCTCGCGCTCCAGGCGTACGGCAAGCTCAAAGAGGATGCGCGCGAGCTTGGGGTAGTAGTCGTTGGTGACAGTGTTGCTGGCAAGGAATGCGTGGATGCCAAAGTCCTCGGCGCCCTTGGCCTTGAGCATGCGGAAGGCCTCGAAGAGCTGCTCGGTGGTCATGCCATATTTGGAGTCGCCCGGGTTGTCCATGATGCCGTTGGAGAGCTGGAACAGGCCGCCTGGATTAAAGCGGCAGCTGACCGTCTTGGGGATGGGCCCCGCAACGCGCTCAAAGAACTCGATGTGGCTGATGTCGTCAAAGTTGACGATGGCACCCAGCTTGTCGGCGAGCTCAAAGTCGGCAGCCGGCGTGTCGTTGGACGAGAACATGATGTCGTGTCCCGTGATACCCAGCGAACGGGCGATCATGAGCTCGGTATAGCTCGAGCAATCGCAGCCGCAGCCGTATTCGTTGAGAATGGAGATGAGCGCCGGGTTGGGGTTGGCCTTGACGGCAAAGTATTCCTTAAAGCCCGGGTTCCATGCAAAGGCGTCGCGCACTTCTTGCATGTTGCGGCGGATGCCCGCCTCGTCGTATAGATGAAACGGCGTGGGGAACTGCTTGACGATATGCTCGAGTGTCTCTTTGTCCACAAACGGCTGCTTGGCCGCATATGCCTCGTTGGGGGTCAATGCCATGTCCCGTAAACCTCGCTATCCAGACGGCGCCATCTGCGCATCGAATCCGCATAACGTGGACCCAATGTCCGGATAGCGCTCCCGCATTGCTGCAGACAGTCCTGTGGGTGTTTCCCACAGGCCCACCAGGTTGTTCGTGCCCGTAAAACCCAGTTCGGCGGGTTTCGCCTCCCCACGGGGTCAAAGCCTGCCGGCTCGCCCGCGGCTCTTCGTGCCCGCGCCTCTATCAAGTGGTAAAGACCCTATCACGTTGCACTTTACCAAACAAGAGTATTCGTATATAACGTTTAAAAAATGCAGGGATATGCTGGAAACATGTGCGCCACAATCCTGTATCACAATAAGTTGCAACAGATGTGCCTCACGAAGGGATCCTCTATGACCGAGCTCCAAGAACTCCGTCGCTATCGCCGCGATCTCCATCGCATTCCGGAGCTCGATTTCGATCTTCCGCAAACCATTGCCTATATCGAGGGCGTGTTGGCACCGCTCACCTGCGAAGTGACCCATCCGTGCCCCAACTGCGTCTGTGCTTTCTTCGACGCCGGCGTTGATGCCGCGCATGCCACGGCGATTCGCGCCGATATGGATGCGCTGCCCATCGCGGAGGCGACGGGAGCGGCCTTTGCCTCGACCCATCCCGGCAAGATGCACGCTTGCGGACATGACGGACATATGGCCATGGCGCTTGCCGCCGCGACGTATGTCGACCGTACGATTCGCGAACAGCCGGGCGCCATTAGGCGCAACGTTCTCTTTGTGTTCCAGCCGGCCGAGGAAACGACCGGTGGTGCCAAGACGGTATGCGAGAGCGGCGTGTTCGAGCGCTACGGGGTGGATCGCATCTTCGGCTTCCATGTGTGGCCCGATCTGCCTGCCGGCACGTTGGCGAGTTGTTCCGGTCCGCTGCTGGCGCGTTCGAGCGAGACGCATATCCATATTCACGGTACAAGCATCCACATCGCTAAGACCTATGGTGTGCCGGTTGGGGAGTCGCACGATGCCGCGTTGGCGGCAGCGAAGTTTTTGGTTGCCGAGCGCGAGCTGATGGACGAGCTGGGCACCGACGAGCCCTGTATCGGTAAGTTTGGTCTGCTGCAGGCCGGTACCGTCTGCAACGCGGTGGCGGGGGAGGCCCATGTTGCCGGCAGCCTACGTGTGTTTACGGACGACATGTTCGACCGTGCGCGCGAAGGCGTACGCCGTGTGCTCGACGAGGCGTGCACCGCAACGGGCTGCACGTATGATCTTGACTTTGCCGAGGGCTATCCACCGGTCGATAACGACCCTGAGTTGTTTGCCCGAATCGCGCCCGCTCTGCCCGAATTGCAGCTCGTGGACGAGCCGCTGCTAATCGCCGAGGATTTCGCGTTCTATCAGCGCCATCTGCCGGGCGTGTTTTTCCTGCTGGGCACGGGTATGCCAGAGGACCAAGACAACCCGAGTGATTCGGATGGCTGCCCCGCCTATGCCACAAGCGCTCTGCATACCGATAGCATGCTCTTTGACGAGGAAATTCTACTCAAGGGCCTCGATGTCTACAAACGATTGCTTTTGCTTGACTAAGGTGTGAAGGACTATTTGTTCTAGAAAACACGAACAAACGTACGATATAATAGAGATGTAAGTCTATAGAAACGTTTGACGTTACTAACGTAAGGCGATACTATGATTGCATCGTAATGAGCGCTATCGGGTCTGTTTTGAGTGGAGACAGGAGATGGCTTGGAATGTCGAAATCGTCGATTATCACAAGTGATGAGACCTCGGCCGATTTGCTGTCGCCGGTGACCCCTGGTGAGCTTCTCAAAGAGGAGTTTCTTGTTCCCATGGGCATTTCTCAATATCGCCTTGCGAAAGAGACCGGGATTCCGGCTCAGCGTATCGGGCAGATTGTCTTGGGAAAACGTCGCGTGACGGCCGACACCGACCTCCGTCTTTGCCGTTATTTTGGCCTGACGGATGGTTATTGGCTGCGCGCTCAGGTGGCGTTTGACCTTGAGGTCGAGAAAAGGCGGATCGAACCGGAACTCGATAAGATCGTCCCTGTTCAGCAGGCCATCGCACTGTAGTGCTCAGAGATGATGGGGTGGCGCGGCGATGAAGCGACGACGACAGTCTGCTGTATATAGTCCGGGCGGTTGCGGGTGCGGCTTGCTGCTGCTCCCGGTTATTGCTGTGAGTATAGGCGTGATGTTTGCACTTGCCGGGCTGGCTGCGGCGGCATTCGTGTTGCTGATTGCCGCTATCGGCGTGACGATTTGGCTGTACCGTTCTCGCGAACAACGCCGCGCTAAGGGCAAGACCAATGTCGGATGGATTGTCTTTTTGGTTATCGCCTATCTGCTGAGCATCAGTTACCTGGCGTTCTTTATCTTGCTGCTGATCAGCACCTTTACTGGCGAATCCGTTACGGTGGGGTCGTGATTCGACGAGCTTCATGAGGATGAAGCGAGGGGGCCGACTCTGAATGAACCGCGCCCCGCATCAACAAGTTTCATTCGTTGTGTAGCAATCCGAATGTACAATTGTTTGGCGTGAGAGCACCACCGCCAGCAACACAGGGATGCAGGCCGCGATCGCCAGTCCCCGTTCCGGCTCATCGCAAAGGCGCGTCAACGTCGCGCCTGACCACAGCCATTTCCTGCTCGAGTTTGTAGGCTCGCTCGATTATTTTACATTGCATCAGTTCTGTTTTTCATAGCGTCAGCTATTGGCTTTACGAGTGGAAATGAAAGTTCTATGGCTATAGCATGGTTATGTCTTGGTTCTTCATTTCTTTGCTTGGGTTCGACTCATAAGAAAAGGGAAAACAATACAGATGATAAATAATTTCCTGCTTGTATTGTTGAAAAATCGGAATTTCAGGAGGTGTTTTTATGCCACAAATGAATAAGGGAGGAAAATTTATTTTCGGGAAATCACTCATTCGGACGGATGGAACATTGCGGATTCCACCGCAGGCAATGGAAGAGTATCACATTGCAGATGAAGGAAAAGTATATCTTTTTACCGGAAGTAAGATTACCGGTGGCTTCTGCGTCACCCGGAAAGGCCTTTTGCATCCGTCAAAACTTGGTCACATTTTGGACGATACTCCACCGTTGCTTGACTACTCAGCAGGTTCTGGCGAATTTATCAAATACAAGGGGCGTTCCTACTGCTGGGTAGAGACTTCACGGGAGGGGCAAATTCTTCTTACGAAGAAAATGATGGATTTTTTGAAGGTGAGACCCGGAATGGAGCTGCTCTCTATCCGCAGTAGCGACATCGCGTTTACGATGGGAGCTAAAGGACCGCTATTGGAAAAAGCGGAAAACTATGATGGTGAAATTCCGCTTTTTTAAGTGTAACAATTCCAGTTTTAAAATTGAGAACGATGCTGGCAAGCCTCGAGGTGTCATCGGCGATGGACACGCGCTTCATGCTCTTCTATATGGCAACCTTAGCTCTCAGCTAATGAATTCAAGTTTAATCCTTCCTACGATGTGCTGTGTGCCGGCACGGTAGCCGGATCGTAGGAAGGATGCATGATGAAAAAGCTTGAAAACGAAGTGCTGCTGAGCCGTCGCGCTGCACTGAGCGCATTCGCCACCGTCGCCTTGGGGACTGCCGGTCTTCTTGCCGGTTGTAGTAGCGATAAGGCGACCGTCACCGAGGACGCTGGCGATGGCGACAAGAAGGAAGAGGCGAAGAAGGAAGAGCAGTCTACGACTGACCTGGCGGTTGGTGCGACGGTGACCACGGCTGCCGGTCTTTCCGTCGTTGTCGATTCCGTCCAGCCCGGCCTCACAAATTATGACGGTTCGACCATGACGGGCATTCACGTCACGTACGTTAACAATGGCGATGAGGGCGCAGATTACAATATCTACGACTGGAAGGGCGAGGACGCCAACGGCGCTCAACAGAATCAGGGTTACTACAGCGAGGGCTCCGATGAGCTGCAGTCTGGTACCCTTTCCGCCGGTGGCTCCGTGGCGGGCAATATCTACTTTGATGGCGATATCAAGAAGGCACTGTATTTTGCCAACATGTTTGATAAGTCTGCCACTGCAAGCTGGGTGCTGGCCTAGCATGCCGCTACCGTTGCGCCGTATGGGAGGTGAGGTCGTATGCCCGATAAAAAGTTGACTGACGAGTTACTCAATGAACTTCTCGACGCGCCAAACATCGATGGCTATATCAAAGAACACGACTTTGCCGCCCCGTCGCTTTCGGACTACCTGAAGCGGCTGCTGCAGGAAAAGGGCTTGGAGCGCTCGCGCGTGGTTCGTATGGCCGATCTCAATGAGACCTTTGGCTATCAAATCTTTACCGGTGCGTGTCATCCGAGTCGCAATAAGGTGCTGCAGATTGCCTTTGCGATGGCGCTGACGCTCAAAGAGACCAACCGTGCGCTGACGGCTGCCGGGGTAAGCGTCCTTAACTGCAAGGACCGCCGCGATGCGATTATCATCTTTTGCATCGATCGCGGGTGCAGCCTCCAAAAGGTCAACGAGGAACTGTATCGCTTTGGCGAGGAGACGGTGAGTTAGCGGCTGATATCTGAGCCGGCGGAGCTGTCGAACAACGATGCAAACGAACGGGGCGCGGATGCCATGGGGTGTCTGCGCCCTGCGCTATGATGGAGGCTATGGATACTCAGACCCCAACA
The DNA here is from genome assembly GCA_937950325.1 of uncultured Collinsella sp. Taxonomy (GTDB): domain Bacteria; phylum Actinomycetota; class Coriobacteriia; order Coriobacteriales; family Coriobacteriaceae; genus Collinsella. The sequence goes on along the minus strand of CALFDJ010000055.1, from coordinate 386 downwards.
TATTCCAATGACGAGCTGGCCGCAGCGCTTGCCGAGCACCTGGCGTCGCTCGATCGCGACGACAGCTATCGCGTGGAGCGTGTACTTAAGCGCTCGTCCGTTGAAACAACCGAGCTCGTGTACTTTGAAGGAACCGGCGGTGGTTCGCTCGGCCCCTTTGTCCGTAAACGCATCGATGCTTCGGCTCAAATCGGCGGGGCATACGAGCGTCTGTTTGCCGCCCAGCGGGCAGGCAGGCGTTTTGAGCACCTGCCCAGAATCGTCGATTGTCGGGTAGTGTCGAGAAATTTGGTGTAGAGCCCCATCCGAAGCGAGTCGGCCCGGCGTCCTAGAATCTGGAATACGGTTGATATCCTATGCCGCCTCGACCCTGTCCGCAAGCTCGA
>CALFDJ010000054.1 GCA_937950325.1 uncultured Collinsella sp. | reverse complement strand
GACGGCTGGGAGCCTTGTAGCGGTTGCACATGGTGCAGCGCGCGTTGCAGCGGTAGGTGACGATGACGGTACCGTTGAGTTTCTTTTCGACCATCTATTTAACCTTTCAAAATCAAGCTGAATACAATTCGAGGGTCCGCTCGACGACGGAGTCCCAGTTGTAGGATTTCTCGACGTGTGCCTTGGCGGCGCCGCCGAGGACTCTCCCGCGGCCACTGTCAGCGAGCAGGCCTTGCAGCGTGGCCCGCAGGGAATCGGCACTGCCCTTCTTGAACGTCACGCCGTTGCCGGCGAGGACGTCCGCGCACTCGGGGATGTCGCTCGTCACGCAGCAGCAGCCATATGCCATCGCCTCCAGCAGGCTCATGGGCATGCCCTCGACATCGGACGGCAGTACGTAGGCGTAGCAGTTGGAGTAAAGCTCCTCCAGGGGCTCGCCGTTCACGAAGCCGGTGAAGAGGATGCGGGGGTCGCCCTGCGCGGCCTCGCGAAGGGACACCTCGTACTCGGAGGTGTCCGAACCGCCGCCGGCGATGACAAGTTTCTTATCTGTATCAAGTCCCTTGAAGGCATCGATCAGGAGCTCGGGGCGCTTCTCGGGAACGAGCCGGCCCAGGTACAGCAGGTAGGAGCCCGCATCGAGCCCCCACTTCTCCTTTATCTGATTGACCGGTCTCGGCTGTTTTACCTCGATACCGTTGGGGATGAACGTCGCCGTGCGGCCGTAGGCGTCCTGAAAATAGAACTGGGCCGATTTGGACAGCACGACGAGGCCGTCGGCCTTGGTGGCGGCCGCCCTCTCCCCCATCTTGATGTACGTGCTGGCGAGCTTCCCCCACTTGGCGCGCTGCCAGTCCAGGCCGTGGATGGTGGCGACGGTGCGGATGCCGGCGTGCCTGACCAGAGGCAGTGGCACGCAGGGACCCTCGGCGTGGTAGTGGATCACGTCGGGCCTGTTCTTGATGGCCGCCAGGGTGGCGAAGTACGAGGAGCTCAGCGCGGCGAGCCCCTTCTTGTCGATCGTCCTCACGGGGACGACGCGCACGCCGTCGACGGTGCGCTCGTGGCAGTCCGCGGCGTCGCCGGTCATGACGTCCGCACCGGAACGGTCATAACAGGTGACCTCGTGGCCGAGCGCCGCCATGCGGCGGGCGAGCTCGGTCACGACGACCTCCACGCCACCCTCGCGGGAGCCGTATCTCTTATGTCCGATCATCGCGATGCGCATCTAGCACGCACCCTTGCCTGTGATGACCTCGATCACCGTGAGGACGACGATCTTGAGGTCGGTGATGACGCCTCGGTTGGCGATGTACTCCAGGTCCCGGCGGACCATGCCGTCGAACCCGGTCGAGTTGCGCTCCGTCACCTGCCACCAGCCGGTGATCCCGGGCTTCACGGCCAGGCGCTGCAGGTCGAACTCCGTGTACTCCGCAACCTCGTTGGGCAGCGGCGGGCGAGGGCCGACGACCGACATCTGGCCCAGAAACACGTTGACGAACTGTGGGAACTCGTCGATGGAGTGCTTGCGGATGAACTTGCCGATCTTGGTGACGCGCGGGTCGTCCCTCATCTTGAACATTGCGCCGGCGATCTCGTTCTGTCTCTTGAGCTCGGCGAGGCGCTCGTCGGCGTCTTTGTACATAGAGCGGAACTTCCACATGCGGAAGGTGGACAGCCTGCCGTCGCGATGGGTCTGGCCCACGCGGATCTGGCTGTAGAACGGGTTGCCCTCGCTCTCCAGGCGGATGGCCGCAGCGAGCACAAGGCTTGGAACGGCGATGACGGCCAGCACGCAGCCGCTGAACACGATGTCGAACGCGCGCTTGACGGTGCGGTAGGCCAGGCGCGTGCAGTCCCAGTCCTTCACGGCCTGCATGGCCTTGTAGCGCATGCTCGCATCGCTGCCGCTCATGGCCTGGGCAACAAGCGCGGCCCCTACCGGCGCGTTTTGCCCTGTCACTTCTTTGGTAGTCAAGTTCAAATCCACGTCCCTGTCCCCAGGGGTCCCCCAATCGATGAATTCAAATTGCGAATGAATTACCAGTGCGAAGTCCCCTTACGTCTTACTGGGCACGTCCAACGGAAGCAGCTCCCTGAAAGCGGAGTCGCCTTCGCCCACGTCTACCAGGCACCAGCGCTTATGACGGTCAATCTTCTTTACGCGGGCCTCTTGACCCACCAACGGGCCTTGCTCTATGTGCAGCACACCGTCTTCTATGCGGGCTACGCTATTGCGCACCACGCCGTCGTCGTCGAGCACGCTGCGGTACCAGTCCTGCGCATCGTCCGGCATGGACGCATAGGCCCGCTCCCTGCTGCCGGCAATGCGGCAGCCAAAGCTCAACTGGGCCAAAGCCTTGTCGAGCAGGGCAGCATCGCGCGTGGCGACGAAGAAGTATTCCTTGTACATAGGTTTGGTTTGGAGCGACCAGGCACCGTCCCGCTTAAACCAGAACTCCTTTTGCATCACAAAAGCGTCCTGCATCAGCTCGTGCGGGATAATGCGGCGGACCTTTTCGCAGGTCTCGCGCTCTTTACCGTTGGGGGTGTGGACCAGATACCAGCGGACGCGACCGCGCTGGCTGTTGGTGGTGGCGCCGTTAAAAGCACCGGGCAGCTGCTCTTGTCGCCGCATTGTCTGTTCCATCTCTCGCCCCCTTTTCTTGCTCCGCGACACACGCGGATGCAGGGGCGTTAAGAACAGGCTTCTCGCTCGCAGCTAGGCGCAGTCGCAAAAGTACAGGTTTTTGTAGAGGCGTATGGAGATGCACCCATTCGCGGCGCATTTTGTGCAATCTGGGCAAACGCGAGCAGTTTGCTCGTATAATGAGCAACGTCGAAAGATACAAAAACCTGTACCTTTTTGCACAACAAAAAAGCCGCTCTAACCAGCGGCTTTTCTTCTATAGACAACAAAAAAGGCGACCGCCCGCGAGGACGATCGCCTTTATTAATTCTTGTGATGTTTGTGCTAGGCGCGAGTCTTGATCTCCTCGGTCACCTTGGCCACAAACTCGTCAACGCTCATCTGAACGGTCTCGTTGGAACGATCGCGGACGGAGATGTTGCCGGCCTCGACCTCCTTCTCGCCCAGGATGAGCATGTAGGGCACGCGGTCGATGCTGCGGGCCTCGCGGATCTTGTAACCAATCTTCTCGTCGCGGTCGTCGCAGACCACGCGAATGCCGGCCTCCTCCAGCTTGGCGCACACCTCGTGAACGTAGTCGCGGCTCTTCTCGGAAACCGGAAGCGCCTTGACCTGAACGGGAGCCAGCCAGGTGGGGAACTTGCCCGCAAAGTGCTCAATCAGAATACCGATAAAGCGCTCGATGGAGCCAAAGCACACGCGGTGCAGCATGATGGGGCGATTCTTGGTGCCGTCGGCATCCACGTACTCCAGGTCAAAGTTGAGCGGCATCTGGAAGTCGAGCTGCACGGTACCGCACTGCCAGGTACGGCCGAGCGAATCCTCCAGGTGGAAGTCGATCTTGGGGCCGTAGAAGGCGCCGTCGCCCTCGTTGACCTCGTAGTCCATGCCCAGCTTCTCCAGAGCGGTGCGCAGGCCCTCCTCGGCGCGCGCCCAGTCCTCGTCCGAACCCATGGAGTCCTCGGGGCGGGTGGAAAGCTCAACGTGATACTTGAAGCCAAACTTCTGGTACACGGAGTCGATGAGGTTGACCACGCCCACGATCTCGTCGGTCAGCTGGTCGGGGCGCACAAACAGGTGGGCGTCGTCCTGGTTAAAGCAGCGCACGCGGAACAGGCCGTGCAGGGCGCCGCGCAGCTCGTGGCGATGCACCAGGCCAATCTCGCCGGCACGAATGGGCAGCTCGCGGTAGGAGTGCGGCTTGGAGGCGTACACCAGCACGCCGCCCGGGCAGTTCATGGGCTTAATGCAGTACTCTTCGTCGTCAATGACGGTGGAGTACATGTTGTCCTTGTAGTGGTCCCAGTGGCCCGAGGTCTTCCACAGCTGCTTGTTCATGATAAGTGGCGTGGAGATCTCCACGTAGCCGGCCTTGTGGTGGATCTCGCGCCAGTAGTCCAGCAGCGTGTTCTTAAGGATCATGCCGTTGGGCAGGAAGAACGGGAAGCCGGGGGCCTCGTCGCGCATCATAAAGAGGTCCATCTCACGGCCGATCTTGCGGTGGTCGCGCTTCTTGGCCTCCTCCAGCATGTGCATGTGCTCGTCGAGCTCTTCCTTGGTGGCAAAGGCGACGCCGTTGATGCGGGTGAGCATCTTGTTGTCCTTGTCGCCCTTCCAGTAGGCGCCCGAGACGCCGGTGAGCTTAAAGGCCTTCAGAGCCTTGGTATAGCAGATGTGGGGGCCGACGCACATGTCGATGTAGTCGCCCTGCTGGTAGAAGGTGATGCGGGCGTCGTCGTCCAGGTCGCCGATGTGCTCGACCTTGTACTTCTCGCCGCGCTCCTCCATAAGGGCGATGGCCTCGGCGCGGGGCTTCTCGTACACGGAGAACTTGAGGTTCTCCTTGACGATCTTCTTCATCTCGGCCTCGATCGCGGGGAAATCGTCCTCGCTAATCTTGACGCCCTCGGGCAGGTCGACGTCGTAGTAAAAACCGTTGTCGGTCGCGGGGCCATAGGCAAAGTCGGCCTGGGGGTACAGGCGCTTGATGGCCTGCGCCATGATGTGCGCGGCAGAGTGGCGGATGACGTGCGTGACCTCGTCCTGCGGGAGCTCGGCCACCGAACCGTCATTGTAGAGTGCCTTCATGGGTATGTTTTCTCCTCTCGGATGCCTGATGCAAGTGCGTACGATGCGCTCGGCGTTTTTGACTTGCATCATTATAGGCAGGTTGCCTTGGTATACAAGCGCCCGCCGCACCTTAATGGCACGGCGGGCGATTTTCTACGCATGCTTCATCGTGTGGGGGCGGGGCTGCGGGGCGCGCGTGCGGCTTGCGCGTGACGCGCAGCGCCCGTGGTGCGCTGTGCCCGTGGCTTACGGCCGGCCCGGCGATGGATGCGTTACTGGATGCGAGTTCGGCAGTAGGGGCAGACCTTCCAGTGCGCGTCGAGCGGGCGATGGCAGCTGGGGCACACGTTACGAACCTGGGTGTCGCACACGGGGCAGACGACAAAGTCCTTCTCGATGGGGGCGCCGCACTGCGGGCAGGTGCCGTACTGGGCAAGCTGGCGCTCGCGCAGGGCCATGTCCAGCTCCTGCTCCTCGCGGTCGGCCGCATAGGAGTGCGGGCGCAGGACCAGGTAGGCGATGAGGCCCACAAACGGGATGAGGGCGATGATGCCCAATGCCACGTAGGCGCTGGCGCCGCGGCGGCGAGCGTCGATGAACACATAGACGACCGACAGCACGTACAGGGCGATGATAAAGCCCACGAAGGCATAGATGACGCCCATAAGCTGCGGTGACATGAGCTCGTTGATGTATTTGGACATTGAGGTGTACCTTTCGGAATATTTACAGTCCGGTCAAGTTTACCACGGGGTTTGTTTATATGGGACCACGGCTGGGCACGGGGCCGGCGCGGACACAAACATCTCAATCTGTAACAGGTGGGAGCGGAATCCGGGTCTAGATGTTACAGATCGAGACATAGGGGTCCCTCTCCGACTTCAATCTCGATCTGTAACATCTTGGGCCCCAAAACTCCTCTTACTGTTACAGATCGAGACGAACGGTGAGTCCTCCGTTAAATATCTCAATCTGTAACAACTAGGGGCCAGAAACCCTTCTATCTGTTACAGATCAAGACAAAGGAAAACGTCCAATCTCAATATCTCAATCTGTAACAACAACTCGGCAAAAACAGGTCTAACTGTTACAGATCTAGACATTCGAAACCGACTGATAGGTTCATCTAAATCTGTAACATCTAGACCCCAAAACGGTCCGGAAATGTTACAGAACGAGACAGAAGATCTCTCCCTGACTTTAAATCTCAATCTGTAACACATAGGACCGATTTTCCCCTCTTACCGTTACAGATCGAGACAAACGGAGGACCCGCCTGGCAAACGTCTCGATCTGTAACATCTGGAAGCCAACTCTTCTGCTTACTGTTACAGAACGAGACAAACTTCTGACACCAAGGGCGGCAGACGAGGTCATCTATGGCCATGAGTCTCCCCTCGCCTGCCGTTGGCGGGTGTTGCGGGGCTGTTCGCCGCATTGCCGCCGCACTGGGGGTGTGCAGACCGTAGGATAGTCTTATTGACAGCCTGTCAACTCGTCTGGGAGGCACTGTGACGGAAACGTTTGATATCGCGATTGTGGGCGCGGGCATTACCGGGTGCGCCATCGCGCGGCAGCTCGCGCGCTATGACCTGTCCATTTGTGTGGTCGAAGCGGCCAACGATATCGCCCTAGGCGCTTCGAAGGCCAACGGCGGCCTGGTGCACGCCGGCTACGATCCGGCGCCGGGCACGGTAAAGGCGCAGGTCAACGCCCGTGGTTGCGAGCTATATGGTACCTGGGCCCAAGAGCTGGGCTTTTTGTTCCACCGCACCGGGTCGATGGTGCTGGGCTTCAACGACGAAGACCGTGCACACCTGGAGAAGCTGCGCCAGAATGGCCTTGCCAACGGCGTGCCCGAGCTGTCGATTATCGGCCCCGAGTGCATCCGCGAGCTGGAGCCGCGCGCGAGTGCCGAGGCAACCTGCGCGCTGTGGTGCCCCTCGACCGGTTACGTCGACCCATTTGAAGTGGCCATCGCCGCGCTGGAGAATGCCGTGGCCAACGGGGTGACGTTTATGCGGTCGGCTCCGGTGGAAGCGATAGAGGTTGCTGGCGGCGAGGCTACCGACGGGGCTGCGTGCTTTACGCTGGTGACGCCCGCCGGCGATGTGCGCTGCCGCTATCTGATCAACGCCGCGGGCAACGGTGCCGCGAACATATCGCATATGGCCGGCGCCGAGGAGTTTCAGATGGTCTGGCGCCAGGGAAACATCGTGGTGCTGGACAAGGAGCCGCGCGCGCTCATGCCGCTCTACCCCGTGCCCACGCCGGTGTCCAAGGGCGTTATCGTCACGGGCACGGTCCACGGCAACACCGTGATCACCGCGACCGCCGCCGTGCGCGAGCCGGGCGACACACAGACCTACGCCGCCGATGTCAACGCGCTGTTAGCGGGCGCGCGCAAGCTGGTGCCCGATCTGGACACGCGCCGCGTGGTGCGCGCGTTTGCCGGCGGACGTCCGGTCATTCAGGGGACCAACGACTTCTTTATTGGGCAGTCGGCCGTGGTGCCGGGGCTGTTCCAGGCGGCGGGCATTCAGTCGCCGGGCGTGGCGAGCGCGCCGGCCATTGCCGAGCGCATGGAGCACGTGATGCGCGAGGCGGGCGTTGCTTTGCGCGAGCGGGCCGACTGGGACCCGATTCGCCGCGCGCCGGACGACTTCGACCGTGCGTCGCTTGCGCGCAAGGAGGAGCTCATTGAGTCCGACCCTGCATGGGGGCAGATCGTCTGCCGCTGCGAGACGGTGCCCGAGGCCGAGATCGTGGGCGCGATCCGACGTCGCCCGGGTCCGGTTTCGGTCGAGGGCGTCAAGCGCCGCTGCCGTGCCGGCATGGGTCGGTGCCAGAGTGGATTTTGCCAGAGCCGCGTGGTGGCAATCCTAGCGCGCGAGCTGGGCTGTGACCCCAGCGAGGTGCTGCTGGAGGATGCCGGATCTTGGCTGGTCGAAGGACCGCTGAAGGGGGTACGCTAGGATGGCGGAATTCAAATCGAGCGCAATTGATAGCGATGCCGTTGAGGCAGTACCTAAGCAGGCCTTCGACGTGGTCGTCATAGGAGGCGGACCTGCCGGCATGGCGGCCGCACTTGCCGCGCACAAGGCCGGCGCGCGCGTGGCCATCGTGGAGCGCGAGCAACACTTGGGCGGCATCCTGCGCCAGTGCATTCACCCCGGCTTTGGCCTTTCGCACTTTAAGCAGGAGCTCACCGGCCCCGAGTATGCGCAGCGCTTTATCGACCAGGTGCGCGCGACCGACATTGCGCTGTTCTTGGACAGCATGGTGCTTGGGATTGATTCGGGCGAGGGCGCGGGCGCGTCGAGCATGGGCGAGTCCACGGAAGACGCCGCACTCCACACCGTCACGCTCATGAGCCCCGCCGGCATGCTGCAGCTCACCGGGCGAGCGGTCGTCCTTGCCATGGGATGCCGTGAGCGCACACGCAGCGAGATCAAAATTCCCGGCAGCCGACCCGCCGGCGTATTTACAGCCGGCCTGGCGCAGCGATACATCAATATCGAAAACCTCAAGCCTGGCTCGCGCGCCGTCATTTTGGGCTCGGGTGACATTGGGCTGATCATGCCGCGCCGCTGCACGCTCGAGGGGATTTCCGTCCAGGGCGTGTACGAGCTCATGCCGTACGCCAACGGCCTGCACCGCAACGTCAAGAACTGCCTGGACGACTTTGGCATTTCGCTGCACCTGTCCACCACCGTCACACGCGTGATCGGGCACGACCGCGTGGAGGCCGTCGAGGTGAGCCAAGTCGACGAGCATCTTGCGCTCATTCCGGGGACCGAACGCGTTGTTCCGTGCGATACGCTGCTGCTTTCGGTGGGATTGATTCCCGAGAACGAGCTTTCGGTTGCCGCAGGCGTGGAGCTTGACCCGCACACGCGCGGCGCCGTAGTGGACCAGAGCCTGCAGACGGGCGTGCCGGGCATATTTGCCTGCGGCAACGTGCTGCACGTGCACGACCTGGCCGACAACGTGACGACCGAGTCTGAGCGTGCCGGTGCGGCTGCGGCGGCGTGGGCGTTGGGCGGCGACGCCGGGGCGAGCGCTGCGGGCACGGGTTGCCAACTCACGGTCTCCCCCGCCGGCATCGCAGGCTACACGCTGCCGGGTCGCATTACGTCCGTCGGGCTCACTAAGCTCAACTTCCGCGTACGCCGACCCGTCGACGCCGCCCGCGTGCGCATTCTGGCAGGCGACGAGGAACTGTTTACAGGCAAGGTCCGCCCGTTTAAACCGAGCGTCATGGAGAGCTTCCCGCTGCCAGCAAAGGTGATTCAGCGCGCACTCGACCATGGTGCTAGCGAGATTGTCCTGTCTGTCGACCCCGTTGAGGAGGCGTAAGACCATGAGCATAAACGCGATCGAAACGATGCAGTTCAACTGCACCACCTGCCCATCCGAGTGCCTCCTGACCGTGGAGGAAGAGTATAACGCGGACGGCGCCGTGGCAGAGGTGCGCTCCGTGGCAGGAAACAACTGCCCGCGTGGCGATACGTTCGCGCATCAGGAGCTCACCTGCCCCATGCGCGTGCTTACCACCACCGTGGCCGTATCCGGCGGCGACGAAGCGCTGCTGCCCGTGCGCACGGCCGAAGCCATCCCGCTGGCACTCCACGCCCAAGCCATGGACCTCATCCGCGGCCTGGTCATCGACGCCCCCGTCCGAATGAGCGATGTAGTCCTCCCCAACCTCCTAGACACCGGTACCGACCTTATCGCCAGCATGGACATCGACCCTGTCTAGGTAGCTCATTTGGGATGGAGCTCTTTAGCTACCCCGCCATCCACCTCGCCCCTACTCAATTGCGGTGAAATAGTTCCTGGTTTCCGCCAAAACCCCGGCATCCAGGAACTATTCCACCGCAACTATCCTTGGAATTGGTATTTAGCTTGTGCCTACGTTAGTGCCATTTTAAAACTATGCCGGATTACGGGGCTAATTCGGAGACCCCCATCCACACCGACGATTTTCGATTTTTGATAAGCCGTCTACCTGCGGTTTTAATTTCGCGATTTTTCCCATGGTCAAGGAATGCAGGTCCAGCCCCGTAATCCGCCATACTTTTGAAACCAGCCCATTTGGGACGGGCCTCTTATGACCACTTTTGCCCAAACATTCGCTCAAATGATTTTTCTGGGACGGGGATTAAAAAATCATTGGGCGCCGAATGATTATTTAAGGCTCTGTTAGACCAGGATTGACATTCCGCCCCGTCATCTTC
>CALFDJ010000053.1 GCA_937950325.1 uncultured Collinsella sp. | reverse complement strand
AAAGGGCGGAGGCGGGGCATGCCCCGCCTCTTACACCACATCTCTGTGCGCTACCGAGATAATAAACGAATGTGGAATATCTTGGCGCCAAGCAGACTGTGCGGAACTCAAAAGGGGCTCGCGGGGCGGAAAAACGCTGCTACTAAATTGGTGACAGTACTCATATTTGCCGTTTTTTGCACACGGCGCCCTGAGACGGGTGCCCCGGAGCTCCCCGTAGGGGGCTCCGGGCTTCATGGGGGGCACGAATAGTCCGCTCCGACCTGCAAAATCTGTGCTCACGGTGCGAATGACGCCCCTAACCTTAAACTTTAGCTTGAACTTAGCTATAATGCGCTACGTTCCTGCCAGGCTGTGGTTGCGGACGGACGAAATGTCCATCCTAGTCCAAGACAGACGCGGTCAAAGGGATCCACGTAAGCGACCGCGTGCGCGCGGCGCGATCATGGCGCGTCCTAGATGTAAGCCGCACCGTCCGTTCTACTTTCTTTGGGGCAATACCGCCTCGCGGGCGAGCGGGCCAGTCGTGAAGGTGGCTATGGCCTCCCGAGCAAACACCCCGGTGCGCAAGTGTGGGGTCAAATACCAGGTCAGCTGGTGGGAACACCCGTTATTCCGCGCAACGCACGGATTGTATACGACACAGAAGGCAGGGTAGTGGACATGGTGAGGGGCAGCTTGATGCACGCGGCTCGGTTAGGTGCTGGGACCGCGGCGGTCATTGCCGTATTGGGCTTGAGCGGATGCGCGTTCAACCCACTGTCCACGTTCACGACGCCCACGATTGACCAGATCGAGCGCGAGACCGTCACGCCGGCGGTGTCGGACGATGCCCTGGTCACTCCCGGTACCCTGACGGTTGCCCTCGATACCTCCGATGCCCCGCAGGCCATGCAGGGCGCCGACGGTAACCTCACGGGCTACGCGGTCGATGCTGCCCGCGCCCTTGCAAGCCGTATGGGCCTTAAGGTTGCCTTCGTCGATGCGTCTTCTGCCGATTCCGCGCTTGGCGACAAAAAGGCCGACATCTTCATTGGCGATATCAATTCCACGGATGGTGATATCAGCACGCTTGGTACTTGCCTGTACGACGCTGCGGCAGTGTTCGGAAAGACGAGCGACGGCGAGTCGCTGAGCGTTTCCACCGAAACGCTTAACACCGCTACCCTTGGCGTTCAGACCTCTTCGGCCTCGCAGGAAGCGCTCGCCAAGCAGAGCATCACGGCCAACCAAAAGACCTTCTCCAACATCAACGAGTGCTTTGAGGCGCTCGAGTCCGGCGAGATCGACTACGTGATTTGCGACTCCACGGCCGGCGGCTACCTTGCGCGCCTGATGAGCCAGGTCTCTTACGTCGGCGCGCTCGAGACGCCCTCGACGCTCGGCGTCGCGGGCCTCGCGGCCAACGATGAGCTATGCCGTGCCGTGAGCGATGCCCTCGACGGTATCACGGTCGATGGCACGCTCGAGGCGGTCCACTCCGTCTGGTACGGCACGATGCCCTATGACCTCACCACCAAGACGGTCTCGGGCGCCGACGTGCAGTCGACTGACACCGGATCCAGCGAGTCCGCATCCTCCGATTCGAGCAGCGAGGGTGCAACCTCCGAGGATAAAACGTCCAGCCAGGAGGGCACTATCACCGACGACGACATTAACAAGCTCAATAGCTAGTTATTGCTAGGGGTGGAGTCTCCTATGCGCAAGGAGAGACGCCTCTTCATGGTTTCAACACGCATTGCCGGGTTCTCCCAACAGGGGAGCCCGGCCTTTTCGTTTCCATAAAACCAGCAGGTCAAAGACGTTTTTTAGGTGCAAAACCAAAGTCGCCGTCGCCCTCCCATAGCGCACTTTGCCACAGAAAAGTGCGAGACTTCGGTATGCGGTATCAAGCAATCGTTATTCGGGTCTTTGGGAATCCGCGTGATTAAATGCACGGCAATGGGTACATAGCCAGTACAGTAAGTCCCCGAGGCAGATTGGAGCCACGTATGGATATCAAGGTTTCTGGACGCAAGACGACGGTAACCGATGCTCTGCGTGCGCATGTGGATGAGAAGATCGGCGAGGCGCTCAAGGTTTTCGATATCGAGCCCATGACGGTCGACGTTGTACTTCGCTATGAGAAGAACCCCTCGAACCCCAACCCGGCAATCGTCGAGGTTACGGTTCGTGCCCGCGGTTCGGTGATTCGCGTTGCCGAGCACGGTGCAGATATGTACGCCGCCATCGACCTCTCCGCCGATAAGGTCACCCGCCAGCTGCGCAAGTTCAAGACCAAGGTCGTGGACAACCGCCAGGGCGGTGCCAGCGCGGCGGATGTCGCACCGGTCGAGCGCGTCGAGGATCTGGCCGACCTGCTGCTGCCCGAGGAGGAGGACGACCTGCTCGTCCGCGAGAAGGTCATCGATGTCACCCCGATGACTGAGGAGCAGGCGCTGGTGCAGACCGATCTGCTCGGCCACGACTTCTACGTGTTCGAGAACGCGACGACTGGCCTCATCAATGTGGTGTATCACCGTAAGAATGGTGGATATGGCATCATCAAGCCCCGTATCGAAACACTTGACGAGTAAAATACGTTAACTTGCATGAGTTAACGGTTGGCGGCCATCCCATGCGGATGGCCGCCTTTTTACGTAAGGAGTCGCTTTGATGGACAAGGCTGCATCTACCGGCCATTCTGACCGCTGCCGCATCGTCGTCGATACCTGCTGCGACTTTAGCCCCGAGGTCGCCGCGAACCTCGATGTCGATATCCTGGGTTTCCCCTTCATTATCGATGGCGAGGAGCGCACGGACGATATCTGGTCGAGCATGAGCCCTAAGGAGTTCTACGACCGCATGCGCGCCGGTGCCCGCGTGTCTACCTCCGCCGTGTCGCTCGGTCGCTATATCGAGTTCTTTACCGAGTGCGCCAAAGAGGGTACGCCCACGGTCTACCTGTGCTTTACCTCGGCGCTGTCGTCGAGCTACAACTCCGCGTGCCAGGCGGCGGACGCCGTGCGCGCCGAGTATCCCAACTTTGAGCTCTACGTGGTCGACAACGCTCTGCCCTGCGCGACCGGCGCGCTCTTGGCGCTCGAGGCCGTGCGCCAGCGTTCGGCGGGACTGACCGCCAAGCAGCTGGTCGATTGGGCAAATGAGGCAAAGACCTACGTCCACGGCTACTTTACGCTCGAGAGCTTCGACGCACTGGCTGCCGGCGGCCGCATTCCGCCCGCGGCGGCGCAGCTCACGGCAAAACTCGATGTCAAGCCCGAGCTCTCCTACGACCTTGCCGGCTCGCTGTCGCTGATCGGCGTCAACCGCGGCCGCAAGAAGGCGCTCAAGTCCATCCTCAAGTCGTTCCGCGAGAACTACGTGCCCGATCGCACCATGCCCATCGCCATCATGACGGCCGATGCCGAGAAGGACGGTGACTGGCTCGAGGCCGCCATCCGCAAGGAGGAGGGCTGCGCCGACGTCACGATCATTCGCAGCTCCGTGGGCCCCACCATCGGCTCGCACGTAGGCCCCGGCATGGTGGCCTGCGCGTTTTGGGGTAAGAACCGCGCCGACAAGGCGTCGCTTTCCGACCGCATCGCCCGCCGCGTGCGCGGCCAGTAGGCAAGCGCTGCGTCCGTAATCGCCTTCGACTCACAGCCCAAACGCTGGCACTGAGTATTCAACCTGGTAACAACACCCAACCCAAAAGGAAAGGTTTCATGGCAAACAAGCTCTCTGTCGCATTTATCGGCACCGGAATCATGGGTGCCCCCATCGCCGGCCACATCCTGGATGCCGGCTATCCCGTCACGGTCAACAACCGCACCAAGTCCAAGGCCGCCGCGCTTATCGAGCGTGGTGCCGCCTGGGCCGATACGCCGGCCGATGCCGTGGCTAACGCCGATGTCGTCTTTACCATGGTGGGCTATCCCTCCGAGGTCGAGGAGCTCTACCTGGCGGGCGACGGCCTGCTTGCATGCACCAAGCCCGGCGCGGTTCTGATCGACCTCACCACGAGCTCGCCCGAGCTCGCGCGCGATATTGCCGAGGCCGCCCAGGTCACGGGCCGTATGGCGTTTGACTGCCCCGTCACCGGCGGCGAGTCGGGTGCTATCGCCGGCACGCTTACGGCTATCGTGGGCGCTACCGAGAACGACATCGCGTCGGTCCGCGACATCCTTGCCACCTTTGCGGCCAACATCTGCTGCTTCGACGGCGCCGGCAAGGGCCAGGCTGCCAAGCTCGCCAACCAGGTGTCGCTGGGCGCCTGCATGGTCGGCATGGCAGACGCCATGGCATTTGCCGAGCTGAGCGGCCTTGACCTGGAGAAGACCCGTCAGATGATCCTGGGCGGCACCGGTAAGTCCGGCGCCATGGAGAGCCTGGCGCCCAAGGCGCTCGACGGCGACTACAAGCCCGGCTTTATGGTCGAGCACTTCATTAAGGACCTGCGCCTGGCGCTCGCTTACGCCGACGATCGCGAGCTCGCGCTGCCCGGTGCCGACGTGGCCTTTACGCTCTACGACATGCTCGACGCCATCGGTGGCGCCAAGCTGGGTACCCAGGCCATCACGGTACTCTATAAGGAGGAGGCCGACGCCATTGCCGCCGGTCTGGACTGGTCGCAGTATCGTCCCGAGGAGCACGGTGCTCACGAGGAAGGCTGCGGTTGCGGCGAGCACGGCGACGACCACGAGTGCGGTTGCGGCCACCACCATGGCGAGGACCACGAGTGCTGCGGCGGCCACGGCCATGACGACGACCATGAGTGCTGCTGCGGCCACCATCACGGGGAGTAGCGCCCATGAGCTGGACGTTCGTGGTACTAGCGCTGGTGCTCTTTCTCTTTGCGATCTACATTGGCTTTTTGTGCGGCCAGTGGGCCTGCGAAAAGCGCGTGATCACCAAGCGCGACTACTGGATCGCCAATTTTGCAGGCGCGGCGGCAGTCGTCCTGCTGACCTGGGTGTTCTCGCTGTTCCCGCTGGTGCAGTTTGCGCCGATCGGCTGGCTCGGCGGCTTTATCGCCGGCCTTAAGATGAGCTTTGGCGAGTCCGTCGGTCCGTGGCGCAAGCACGACGAGGTCTTTAACGTAAACAAGGCACACCGCGCCGCTGCCGATGCGGGCGACGCCGAGGAGCGTCGCCGTGCGCGTCACAATGGCGCGGCCGACCGACAGCTCATCTCGGTCACCGATGACAGCAAGGGTGCTGGCAAGCACGCTAAGAAATAGTAAGAAGAGGTAACTATGGCAGAAAACAAGGAAGAACAGCTCACCGATGAGGAGCTGGCACAGCTTCAGCTGGCAGAGGAGAACGAGAACGCCGTCGACCGTCTGGTCAAGGAGCTCGGCTGCCCCACGCGCCGTATCCGCCAGTTTGCCGCCCGCGTGCTGCACCTGCTCGCCGAGCGCGATCCACAGCGCGTCGTGCCCTGCGTGCCCGCGCTGATCGAGGCACTCGACCGCCCCGAGGCTCAGACCCGCTGGGAGGCCCTCGATGCCCTGGCGGCGCTCGCCACCACCTGCCCCGAGCAGCTGGGCGATGCCTTTGAGGGCGCCGAGACCGCGCTGTTCGACGAGATTTCCTCCACGCTGCGCTATGCCGCCTTCCGTCTGCTGTGCGTGTGGGGCGCCACGAGCGTCGAGCGCTCGCGCGAGGCTTGGCCCATCCTGGACGAGGCCATCCAGTGCTACCACGGCGACCTCGAGTATCGCGATATGCTCGGTTGCCTGTACGAGTTTGGCCAGGGCGAGATTGACGCCGAGGTCGCCGAGAAGCTCGCGCTGCGCCTTAAGTTCGACGCCGAGAACGGCAAGGGCAGCTATCTCAAGGCCCGTTCGAGCGAGATTTGCGAAATGCTTGTTAAACGTTTTGGCCTGGATCTCTCCAAAAAGAAGAAGCGTGCTAGCGTTAAAAAATCTGACGACGCCGAAGACGAGGAGTAACAGATTATGGCGCACGATGTAGTCCTGATTCCCGGTGACGGTATCGGTCCCGAGATTACGCAGGCCATGCGCCGCGTGGTCGAGGCCACCGGTGTCCAGATCAACTGGAACGTCCAGGAGGCCGGCGCCGGCGTCATGGACGAGTTTGGCACGCCGCTTCCCCAGCACGTGCTCGACGCGGTTGCCGAGACCAAGGTTGCCATCAAGGGGCCCATCACCACGCCGGTCGGCACGGGTTTCCGCAGCGTCAACGTGGCACTGCGCAAGCACTTCGACCTGTACGCCTGCGTGCGCCCCTGCCTGTCGCAGCCGGGCGACGGCTCGCGCTTCCGCGACGTCGACCTGGTCATCGTGCGCGAGAACACCGAGGACCTCTACGCCGGCATCGAGTTCGATGAGGGCGCTGCCGAGGTTGAGGAGCTCTCGCAGCTTGTCGAGCGCTCGGGTCAGAAGACCTTCGCCGCTGATTCCGCCATTTCAATCAAGCCGATCTCCATCGCCAAGAGCCGCCGCATTGTGGAGTATGCCTTTGAGTATGCCCGCCGCTGCGGCCGCAAAAAGGTGACGGCCGTGCATAAGGCCAACATCATGAAGGCGACCGACGGCCTGTTCCTGCGCGTGGCGCGCGAGGTGGCCGCCAACTATCCCGATATCGAGTTCAACGACAAGATCGTCGACGCCACCTGCATGGGTCTGGTCCAGAACCCCAACGACTTCGATGTCCTGGTGCTGCCCAACCTGTACGGCGATATCGTGAGCGACCTGTGCGCCGGCCTGGTGGGCGGCTTAGGGATGGCCCCCGGCTCCAACATCGGTGCCGACTGCGCCATCTTCGAGGCAACGCACGGCTCCGCGCCCGATATCGCTGGCCAGGATATCGCTAACCCCACGGCCGAGATTCTGTCTGCGGCTATGATGCTCGATCACCTGGGCGAGAACGATGCGGCCAATCGCATTCGCGCCGCCGTTTCTGCCACGCTCGACGAGGGTGAGCAGGTTACCGGCGACGTTCGTCGTGCCCAGACCGGCTCCGTTGAGGGTGCTGTGGGCACGCAAGCCTTTGCCGATGCCGTTATCGCGCACCTGGCCTAAGGTATGCACGCTGCAAACGCCTAAATAGTACTTAAGTGTTTGCGTATAACCTAAGAATCAATACGCCCGGCGCTCTGTCGGGCGTATTCTATTGCGGACTATGTTTCCTAACAAGGAGTAACTGATATGGGTCTGATTCAAAAGAAGGACGAGAAGGACGAGATCGACGGTATCCAGATCATCGAGCGCGGCGAAGGCCCCGACGGTGATGAGGAGGAGAAGATCGATCTGGTCGCCGGTACGTCTGCCGAGCACATTGCTGCCGGCACGACCGCCGAGGAGGAGGACGCCCGCCTGGAGGCTCAGATTGCCGCGGATGCCGCTGACGAGAACCTGATGCCCGAGGAGCAAGACGAGGACGACTCCGACGAAGACGACCATGCATCCAAGCACAAGAAGACGATGATTGCCGCCTTCGTGGTTGCAGTCGTGATCGCTGCGATGGTCGGCTTCTTTATTGGCAATGGCGGCTTTGGCGGCAAGGGCGTCGGCTCGGCGACCCTCACCGAGGACCAGCTCGATTCGACCGTGGCAAGCTACAGCTACAACGGCAAGAAGAGCGACATCACCGCGCGCGAGGCCATCGAGAGCCAGTACAGCCTCGACACCGTCAAGGATAGCGATGGCAACTACACCGCTCCGTCTGCCGACGTTATCCTGTCCTACGTGCGCAACAAGATCCTGCTCGATGCTGCCGAGGACGAGGGCATTACCGTCTCTTCCAAGGAGATGAAGAAGTACGCCGAGGATTCCATCGGCACCTCCGACTACAAGACCATGGCCACGCAGTACGGCGTGTCCAAGGATCAGGCCAAGCAGATTGTCCGTCAGTCCGCGACGCTGCAGAAGCTCTACAAGAAGAAGGTCGGCGACAGCTCCGCAAGCATGCCGACCGCCCCGACCGAGCCTGCTGACGGCAACGAGGAGACCGCGAGCAAGGACTACGCTGACTACATCATCAACCTTGCCGGTGACGAGTGGGATAGCGAGAAGGGCGCCTGGAAGGATGCCGACAGCACCTATGCCAAGGCCTTCGCTGACGATGCCTTTACGGCCGATAGCGCTACCTATAAGCAAGCCATGACCGCCTATTACACTGCTTATCAGCAGTATTCCTCGCAGGCTTCGAGCGCCAGCTCCAAGTGGACCGAGTATGCGAACGGCCTCTACGCCAAGGCCAACATCAGCATCTACGGCCTGTTTGCGTAAGGTTTGCCTGCACTACTGCGCGCTAACCGATCTACCTGATTGAGCCCGCTAGAACGGACAACGTTCTAGCGGGCTTTTTGCGTTGAGGGCGTGATTGACGGCTTAATTATGACTATTCATCTTTAAGCCCAAAAAGGCTATCGGCTTCATCGTCGGATATATATTCCAGTACATCGCCTGGTTGGCAGTCGAGTGCCCGGCATATCGCGTCAAGAGTTGAAAAACGTATGGCAGAAACCTTGCCCGTCTTAATGCGTGACATATTGACCTGGGAGATGCCCACGCGTTCCGCAAGCTCTTTGGATGAGATCTTGCGTTCGGCGAGCATGCGGTCAAGCCGCAGAATAATCATGGATTTCCCCTAGAGCAACTCGTCATCTTGCTTTTGCAGGATATACCCGTAGCGGAAGATGCTGGCAATCAGGCAAATAATCAGGCCTGCAAAGAGCATGGAGGGCTCGAATAACTGGCCGACGAACGCATCCGTAAAGCTGCCGCCAAATCCTGAGAGTATCATTCCCGTGATTACGGCGCCAAGAAGCCTCACGGCAACGCCGCCGATAAGGAATAAATGTCCTACTCGACGAAGTGTCTGGTTACATTCAAGGTCAAAGGGCCTGCCTTCCTTTTCAATGTTGAGGAAAAGCCTGCGCACGCTTATCGCGATGGTAAGCGCGAGGCATGTCATCAAGAGACTCCCTATGGCAGTGTGACCATCGTGTGCGACGAGCATAAGTGGGGCCTGCGCATCGGTACCGACGATAGCAAGGCACGGCCCTTCGCCGGCTTGAAGTTCTACGGATTGGAGACACGAGCCTTGGGAGAGGCCAGGCAATATGAGTAGAAGGTCAATCGCAATGACTGCGAGGAGCCCCAGAGCGAGCGCGGTGGTAATGCAGATCGTGGCCCATTTGCAGATGCGAGCGAGCTTCCTCAGTTTGGCTACCGTCTGTTCGCGGCTGATGGTTTCATTCGATATAGATGCGTTTCGATGGACCATAACCCCTCCAATCGGCGTTTTGGATGATACTTGTATCTTATCAGAATTAATGACAAACGATAAATAATTACGGATACTGAGTATGTAATGATTGAAAACGATTAGCGTGAGCTATTAGCTCATTTTGGATGCCGGAGTTTGGCGCGTGGGGGATAAGGACAAATGCCAAAATTTCCTGTGATCGCGCAAGCGCTCCATCGGGTTCCCCTAATTCATATGGGAAAACAGCTGCAAACGATTGCAAGTAACCGGTGAACGGTCGAAAACTACCGTTCACCGATAATCTCAAAACTGGTTCTAACTGGTATTAAGTCAAAAAGACCAATTCACATATCTTCACAATGACCTGCAATTTTTCTACACGCTATTTTTAGCCGCCCTACGTTGTTTAGACACAGGAAAAGATCAGATTTTTTGCCAAAGCATTTCGAAACGGTTTCAAAACCGCAGGTAGAAGTGTTAACGACCGGTAAACGGTCGATTTATCACCGTGAGCGGTGCAAAAACGTTTTACCGTATGAATCAACGAAAGCGACCTCTTCTGGGGTGATATAGTGACAACAACACGTCACGTGGTTACTACCAGTTTAGAAACCACTGGTCTTCAAAGAACGCTTTCTAAGAAGCTTTAAGGGCGAGCGCCCGCTGGCTTCCGAAAATCATCGGACTCAGATCGTACACACCTTCGGAAGGGAAATTTGAATGGTTGGCTTTATTCTTACCGGTCATGGACAGTTCGCACCCGGTCTTGCAAGCGCTATCGCTATGGTTGCCGGCGACCAGCCTGCTTTTACCGTCGTTCCTTTTGAGGGCGACCAGGCCGCATCCTACGGTGAGGATCTCCGCGCCGCTATTACCGCCATGCGCGAGGAGTGCGATGGCGTGCTTGTCTTTACCGACCTGCTTGGCGGCACCCCGTTCAACCAGTCGATGATGATTGCCCAGGATGTCGACAACGTCGAGGTTCTGACTGGCACCAACCTTCCCATGGTTATTGAGCTTCTGTTCCTCCGCGGCAATGCCACGCTCGCCGAGCTTGGCGAGCAGGCCGTGACCGTTGGCCAGACGGGCGTCACCGCCCAGACGGTCGCATCCGTTGCCGGCTCCGAGGAAGAGGATATCTTCGGCGACGAGGACGGCATTTAATGGCCGATTTCGGAGCCAACGTCCTGAGCTCCTCGGTCGCCCTTTTAGGCCTGCTTGTCATCATGGGCTTGATTTACACCATCTGGTCGCAAATCAACATGAAGAAGAAGCAGAAGTACTTCAAGGAGCTGCACACCGAGCTCAAGCCAGGTCAGGAGGTTCTTTTCGCCGGCGGTATCTACGGAACCGTCAAAGGCTTCGAAGGCGAGAAGGTCCAGATCAAAGTCCGATCCGGAGCCGTCGTAGATGTTTCGCGTTACGCGATTCAGGAGATCAAGTAACTGTCGTCAGCAAATATCGAAAGGAAGCTGATCAACATGGCAGAACCCAACATTCTTCTTACCCGCATCGATAACCGACTGGTTCATGGTCAGGTTGCCACCCAGTGGAACTCCACTCTGGGCTCCAACCTCATCCTCGTCGCCAACGACGACGTGGCGTCCAACACCATGCGCCAGAACCTCATGAAGATGGCCGCTCCCGCCGGCGTCGCTACGCGTTTCTTCTCCCTGCAGAAGACCATCGACGTCATTGGCAAGGCGAGCCCGCGCCAGAAGATCTTCATCGTGGCCGAAACACCGGAAGACGTGCTTACGCTCGTCAAGGGCGGTGTGCCTATAAAGAAGGTAAACATCGGCAACATGCACATGTCGGAAGGAAAGCGCCAAGTCGCCACCTCCGTCGCAGTTAACGACGAGGATGTCGCTGCGTTTAAAGAGCTGCAGGAATTGGGGGTGGAGTTGGAGATCAGGCGCGTTCCGAGCACGCCTGTTGAGGACACGAGCAAGCTCTTCTCGTAATCCTCGTGATCCACGTTGTCAGGAGTGAAACCCTGACGTTCTGTACGTGATATCCAAAGTGCGTACATACATTTTGAAAGGAGGAGCAAGATGGAATACTCGATCATCCAGATCGCTCTGGTCTTCGTTGTCACGTTCATCGCGGCAATCGACCAGTTTGACTTCCTCGAGTCTCTCTATCAGCCCATCGTCACCGGCGCCGTCATCGGTCTTATCCTTGGCGACCTCAACACCGGTCTTCTCGTGGGTGGTACCTATCAGCTCATGACGATCGGCAACATGCCGATCGGAGGCGCTCAGCCGCCTAACGCCGTCATCGGCGGCATCATGGCAGCCATTCTCGCTATCGCCACGGGCCTCGAGCCCAACGCGGCAGTCGGCCTCGCCATTCCGTTCGCTCTGCTTGGCCAGCTTGGCGTTACCCTGGTCTTCACGCTTATGTCCCCGCTTATGTCCACGGCCGATAACATGGCTCACAACGCGGACACCAAGGGCATCGAGCGCCTGAACTACTTCGCCATGGCTCTGCTCGGCCTGATCTTCGCTGTCGTCGTCACCCTGTTCTTCATCGCTGGCGCTACCATCGGTCAGACCATCGCTTCTGCCATCCCGACGTGGCTGCAGACCGGTCTGTCCGCTGCAGGCGGCATGATGCGCTTCGTCGGCTTCGCCGTCCTGCTCAAGGTTATGATGAACCGCGATATGTGGGGCTTCTTCCTCATGGGCTTTGGCCTCGCGCTCATCACCGTTGCCAACGATTCGCTGGCAACCCCTGCTCTGCTCATCCTCGCTCTCATCGGCTTCGGCATCGCTTTCTGGGACTTCCAGCAGCAGACCGAGCTGAAGGGTGCAGCTGTTTCTGACGGAGGTGACTTCGAAGATGGCATCTAATGAGTATGTGATCCCGGAGCACTACGAGGATCTCACTCCTGCTCCGCAGCTCGACCAGAAGACCCTCAACAAGATGGCTTGGCGCTCCTGCTTCCTGCAGGCCTCGTTCAACTACGAGCGTATGCAGGCCGCTGGCTGGCTCTACTCCATCATCCCCGGTCTGGAGAAGATCCACACCAACAAGAACGACCTCGCGGCTTCCATGAGCCACAACCTGGAGTTCTTCAACACCCACCCGTTCCTCGTCACCTTTGTTATGGGCATCGTGCTTTCGCTCGAGCAGAACAAGGTTGACATCCCCACGATCCGCGCCGTCCGCGTCGCCGCAATGGGCCCGCTCGGTGGTATCGGTGACGCCCTGTTCTGGCTGACGCTCGTGCCTATCACGGCCGGCATCACCTCCAACATGGCCATCAACGGCAACGCCGCTGCGCCGATCATCTTCCTGGTGATCTTCAACGCCGTCCAGTTCGCTCTGCGCTTCTGGCTCATGAACTGGTCCTACAAGCTTGGCACCAGCGCTATTGACGCTCTGACCGCCAACATGCAGGCCTTCACGCGTGCCGCTTCCATCATGGGCGTCTTCGTCGTCGGTTGCCTGGTCGTCACCATGGGTGGCACCCAGATCAACCTCCAGATCCCCAACGGCACCACCCGTGGCCTTGCCCCTACTACCGTGATCGTCTCCGAGAAGGAGGCCGAGAACTTCACCGGTATGGAGGGCATCGATACCGAGACCGCTGAGGCCGGTACCATCGCCATGACCGATGAGGACGGCAACGCCCTCACCGCCACCGATGCAGACGGCAACGAGGTCAAGTGCGGCGTCGCCGATCTGGGCAACGGCATGGAGTCCGTGACCTACGCTACCGTCACCGAGGATCCGGTCAACTTCTCTGTTGCCGACACCCTCAACACCATCGTCCCGAAGCTCGTCCCGCTTATGCTTACGCTGCTGCTTTACTACATGTTCGCTAAGCACAGCTGGACCCCGACCAAGGGCATTCTCCTGCTCTTCGTCCTTGGCATCCTGGGCGCTGGCCCGCTTGGTCTCTGGCCGAGCATCTGGTAAGGCTCTAGCTTGAGGGGTGTGTCCCTACGCGGCTCACACCCCGACCCCTTAAGCCATGTGTATGTTAAAAGCCGCGCGCTCGAAAGAGCGCGCGGCTTTTGTTTTCTTGATGATTCGGGTGTGGCAGACAGATAATGCTAAACACCCTAGGTAGTTAGCCGAATTCGAGCAAAAGGGAGGATAGGATGGCGATCGGAGCGCGTAAGCAACCGCTGTACGATCAGCTGGTCGATATTCTGACCGAAAAGATCGACCATGAATATCGCGCCGGTGACATGATTCCTTCCGAGCGCGAACTTTCGGAGCGCTATGGTCTCTCGCGTACTACGGTACGCCTGGCTCTGCAGGAACTGGAGCGTTTAGGACTGGTGGTTCGGCAGCACGGTCGCGGTACCTTTGTGACCGACCGTTCGGCAAAGGCAACCAATCTTATGCAGTCCTACAGCTTTACCGAGCAGATGCGCGCGATGGGTCGCGACCCCGAGACCACGATTCTCGAGTTTTGCGAGATGGAGGCCGATAAAAATCTGGCCGAGCATATGGGATTGCGTATCGGTGATCGCATTTTTAAGCTTAAGCGCCTTCGTTCTGCCGACAACATGCCCATGATGGTCGAACGCAGCTATCTACCAGTTCGTCAATTTTTGTCCCTAAAGCGACCGCTGCTGGAGCGTAAGCCGCTTTACGATGTGATTGAGCAAGACTTTCAGCAAAAGATACGCGTGGCCGAAGAGGAGTTCTATGCGAGCATAGCCCGTCCCACCGACGCCCACCTTTTGGGAATTGTCGAGGGCTCGCCTGTGCTCGATTTGGTCAGGACTACGTATAACGAGTCAAACGAGGTTGTGGAGTACACACTCTCGGTTGCTCGTGCCGATCAGTTTAAATACAAGGTTTACCACCAGCGTAGCGATTAGTGTCCGCATCGTTTCCATATGATGATTCTTTGCATTTAACTGGTTACTACCAGATAACCAACCGAAGTGTATAATTGCACGTCAGAGGATTACTTCTAGAGAGAGGTATTAAAAATGTTCGAGAAGAGTGTCGAGGAGCTCACCGAGCTCGGCGCCCAGATCACCACGGCCGAGATTGCTCAGCAGCCCGAGCTTTGGCGTGATACGCTCAACATCTATCGCGAGAACAAGGAGGCCATCGAGGCCTTCCTGGCCGAGGCTCGCGCTATGGGCGAGGGCCGTCTGTCCGTTGTCTTCACCGGTGCCGGTACGTCCGACTACGTTGGCGATACCTGCGCCCCGTACCTGCGTCACGCTGGCAACACTGATCTCTACGACTTTAAGCCCATCGCCACGACCGACATCGTGAGCGCGCCGCGCGACTTCCTGCGCGCCGAGGATCCCACGCTCGTGGTTTCCTTTGCCCGCTCTGGCAACAGCCCCGAGAGCCTTGCCGCCGTTGCCGTTGCCAAGGAGCTCGTCCACAACGTCAAGTTCCTCAACATCACCTGCGCTCCCGAGGGCAAGCTCGCCGTCGAGTCTGCCGATGATCCCAACGCGCTGACGCTGCTCATTCCGCGCGCCAACGACAAGGGCTTCGCCATGACCGGTTCTTATTCCTGCATGACCCTGCTCTCCACCCTTATTTTCGACACTGCCTCTGACGAGCAGAAGGCCGAGTGGGTCGAGACCATCGCCAAGATGGGCGAGGAGGTCATCTCCCGTGAGCCCGAGATCGCCGATTACCTGGCTGGCGACTTCAACCGCGTGACCTACTTGGGTTCTGGCTCCTTCGGTGGCCTTGCCCAGGAGAGCCAGCTCAAGATCCTCGAGCTCGCTCACGGTCTGGTCGCTACTTCCTACGACACCTCCATGGGCTATCGTCATGGACCTAAGTCCTTCGTTGACGATAAGACGCTCGTCTTCGTGTTCGTCAACAACGACGCCTACACCCGTCAGTACGACATCGACATCCTCAACGAGATCGGTGGCGACGAGATCGCCCAGCACACCATCGCCGTTCAGCAGGAAGGTGCCACCGTCTATGAGGGTGAGTCCTTCACCTTTAAGGGTTACGAGGCACTTCCCGAGGGCTACCTTGCTCTGCCGTTCGTGATGTTTGCCCAGGCTATCAGCCTGCTCAACTCCGTGCGCGTGGGCAACACGCCCGATACGCCGAGCCCCACCGGCACGGTCAACCGCGTGGTTAAGGGCGTGACGATTCACCCCTTCACCGCTTAATCGCGTCCCCCTGTAAGGGCGCCCGTCCGCTCATAACGGCGGGCGGGCGCTTTTTGTTTTACGTGAGCTGGGTATAAGCATCACCACAGTCAACTGCTTTAGAAGCAAGGAGTGCATATGAGCACGTACGCAATTAAGGCTGACAAGTTCTTCTTGCCGGCAGGCCCGCAACTGGGCGGCTATCTTATGGTCGAGGACGGCGTCTTTGGCGCCTGGCAGGCCGACGAGCCCTCTTGCGAGATTAAGGACTACACGGGATCGTGGATCGCACCGGGTATGGTCGATACTCACATCCATGGCTTCTACAACCACTCAACTACCGATAACGATCCCGAGGGCATCGATATCAGTTCGACCGAGCTCGCCCGTCGCGGTACCACCAGCTGGCTGCCCACGACGTTCACCGATGGCGTCGAGCAGATCAAGGACGCCTGCGCCGCTATTGCCCAGGCGGACGAGGGTCGCGGCCCCGACTTCTGCGGTGCTCGCATTCAGGGCATCTACCTGGAGGGCCCCTTCTTTACCATGAAGCATGTGGGCGCGCAGAACCCCGCTTATCTTATCGACCCCTCCGAGGAGGTCTTCGATCAGTGGCAGGAGGCTGCGGGTGGTCGCATCGTTAAGAGCGCCATGGCGGCCGAGCGCGACGGTGCCGCTGCTTATGCGGCTGCTCTGAACGCCAAGGGTGTGGTGACCAGCATCGGTCACTCCGACGCCACCTACGATGAGTGCATCGCCGCCATCAACGCCGGTGCCAGCTGCTTTACGCATACCTATAACGGTCAGCGCGGCCTGCATCACCGTGAGCCCGGTGTCGTGGGCGCTGCCATGTCCACGCCCGAGACCTACGCCGAGATCATCTGTGACGGCAAGCACGTAAACCCTGCCGCCATCAAGGCACTGCTGCAGGCAAAGGGCTGGCAGCACACGGTGCTCATCACCGACTGCCTGGGTTGCGGCGGCATGCCCGAGGGCAGCTACACCAGTGGTGGCATGGACGTCATCATGAAGGACAACCTGTGCTGGCTCGCTGACGGCAAGAGCATTGCCGGCTCGGTGCTCACGCTTGCCCAGGGCGTCAAGAACATCGTCGACTGGGGCATCGCCAGCGCCGATATCGCCATTCGCATGGCAACCGAGGTGCCGGCACGCTCCGCGCACATCGAGGATAAGTGCGGCAGCATCATGCCGGGTCGCGACGCCGACTTTGTCGTGTTCGACCATGAGCTCACCCTCGTCGAGACGTATGTTGGCGGCCAGAGCGTCGGCAACGCCTTTACCGAGTAACGATAGAAAAAGACGGCGGGCCCGAATCTGCTCGGACCCGCCGTATGGGTTAAACGCTCAAAAGCACCTTCACAGTTACAGCTTGTTAGCGATCTTCTTTGCCGTGCGCTTGACGCCGGCCACAAGACCTCCCGCAGGATGCTCCTTTTCGTAGGCTAGACGCTTCTCACGCTTGGCGTACTCTTCGACGATGATGTCGCCATACTCGTCTTCGATCTTGTCGAAGAAGTCGACGGCGCCCTTAATTTCCTCGGCGGTCGGGTGTCCCTTTTGGACACCGCCGGCGAGCTTGAACGGCCCCCACGTATCAAAGCCGGGGCAGCCGTAGACACCCATAAAGATGGCCTGCCTCATGCGGCAGATGCCATCGATATCCTTGCCGTACCACTTGTTTTTGCCACCGTAGGTCATAAGGCCAAACACCTTGTCCTGCGGCTGCAGCACGTTCGTGAGCACGCGTGCCATGTCCTTGTCGATCTCGGAGTAATAGATTCCCGTGGCGACACCGATCAGATGATATTCGTGCAGGTTGGGATACTCGTTTTTGCCAAGCGCCTTGACGTCGAGGGTATCGATCTCGGGGTGTGCCTCGACGATGGCGTCCACGAGCTTTTTCGTATTGCCGTGATGGCGCGAGGCGTAGAGGATGATGGTTCGCATAAGAAGGCCTTTCAGCTGTAATTGCATCAATGTCTGTATGGTACCCCGTTACATGGCTGGGATACCGGACGCGTCGATGAACGTGCGGGTTTGTCCTTTGGTCAGGGCCGAGACGGGTTCTTGCGAGCAAAAAAGCAGTTGTTCGAAAGGATGGGCAATGGAATACGCTCTCTCCAACGATTCGATTTCTATTAAGGTGTCCACGGCTGGCGGTTCGTTTACCTCGATTGAGGCCGGAGGTCGCGAGTATCTGTGGCAGGGCGATCCCGCCGTGTGGTCTGGCCAGGCACCGATTTGCTTCCCGATTTGCGGAGGCTTGCGCGACAACAGCGCCATGACGTTTGCCGGGCATCATGTAAAGCTCGCTCGCCACGGGTTTGCGCGCAAACAGGAGTGGAAGCTGCTGAGCCAAGGCGAGAACGAGCTGGCGATGTGCCTGGCTTCGGAGGATAACGCCGCGCTGCTGAGCGATTATCCGTACCCGTTTAAGCTTGTCGCTCGTTATACGCTCGAGGATACCGCCGTGCGCGTCTCCTATGAGGTGACCAACGAGGGGACCGAGGACATGCCGTTCTTTATCGGCGGTCATCCCGGCTTTAGGTGTCCGCTCGATGAGGGCGAGGCCTATACGGACTACGAGTTGCGCTTTGAGAAAGACGAGGCTGCGGAGCTCTGCACCGCCGTTCCCTCGACTGGCTTGATTGACGTGGCAAACCGCTCCAAGAACCCCATGGTGGGAAAGACGCTGCCCCTGTCGCACGAGCTCTTCGATTTTGCGGAGACCATCTTTGACGTGCTCGAGAGCCGTCAGGTTACGCTTTCTAAGAAGGGGGAGGACAAGGGTGTCCGCCTGAGCTTTGAGGGCTTCCCGTATCTCATTGTGTGGAGTAAGCCCGAGGGCGATTTTGTTGCAGTTGAACCCTGGGGCGGCCTCTCGACCTGCTCCGATGAGGACGACGTACTTGAGCATAAGCGCGGCTGCCTTGTCGCCAAGCCCAAGGAGACCATCGTACGCTCGTTCACGATTGAGATTCTGTAATTCCGTTTTGTCGACTCGTATCGCGAGGCACAAGGAGCCTGCGAGATAAGGAGCTAAAAATGATCCTCACCGTTACGATGAACCCGTCTGTCGATACGCGCTATCAGCTCGATGAGCTCATTATCGACGACGTCAACCGCGTGACGCCCGAAAAGACCGCCGGCGGCAAGGGCCTCAACGTGGCCCGTGTGCTGGGTCAGCTGGGCGACGACGTTGTGGCAACCGGTCTACTCGGCGGCCACATGGGCGCCTACATGGCTGAGCTCATGGACGCCAACGGTATTAACAACGACTTTGTGCCCATCAAGGGCGAGACTCGAATTTGCCTCAACATTCTCCACGCCGGCAACCAGACCGAGCTGCTCGAGAGCGGCCCGACAATTGCCCCCGAGGAGCTCGATGCCTTTACCGCCAAATTTACTGAGCTTGCGGGCAAGGCCGACGTTGTCACCATTTCGGGTTCTCTGCCCCGCGGTGTCGAGGCAGACTACTATGCCAAGATCACGGGCATTGCCGAGAACGCCGGCGCCAAGGTGCTGCTCGATACCTCGGGCGCTTCGCTCGAGGCCGCCCTTAAGTCCGAAATTAAGCCCGAGCTGGTCAAGCCTAACCTGACCGAGATCAACGGCCTTCTGGGCACGAGCTTTACCACCGACGATGTGGACGAGCTCCGTGCCGCGCTCGCCTCTGACGCCCGTTTCTCCGATATCCCCTGGGTCGTCGTGTCCATGGGCGCTGCCGGCTCCGTTGGCTTCCACAATGGCCGTGCGTTCCGCGCAAAGACGCCCGATATCCCTGCCGTTAACGCCACGGGCTCTGGTGACTCCACTATCGCAGGCTTCGCACATGCCATCGCTGCTGGCGCAGACGACGAGACGGTGCTGCGTACCGCCAACACCTGCGGCAAGCTCAACGCCATGGATCCCATGACCGGCCATCTGGTCATGGACCGTTGGGACGAGGTCTACAACGGCGTTGTCGTGACTGAGCTGTAAGAGTTTGGGCGACGGCTCCGGCATCGCTTGCTAGCTCATGTTGACGACAAGTGCGGTAGCATTATGCCGGGGCGCGACGCCGACTTTGTCGTGTTCAATCCCGACCTTACCCTGGTCGAGACGTATGTGGGTGGCAACAGCGTCGGTAACGCGTTTATCGAGTAGCCGCCAAAGGAACGATCCGAGAGGGGATTTAGATGATTTACGGTGCACTGGGCGATATCGAGGAGTACCGCGGAATGCTCAAGGGCCTCGACGTGCTGATTGATTGGCTCGAGGAGAACGATCCGGCGGAGCTCGAGGTCGGCAGCCATCCGATTCTGGGCGACAAGGTCTTTGCGAACGTCATGGCTCCTACGACGCGTCCCGAGGCCGAGGCTCACTATGAGACGCATCAGCGCTATCACGACCTGCAGATCGACATTGAGGGTCGCGAGGCCTTTAAGGTTGCCACGGGCAGCCTGACGCTGGTCCAGGAGTTTGACGAGAAGGACGACTACGATCTGGTCGATTCCGACGCCTCGATTGCCGGCGATCTTGCTGACGATAAGTTTGCGCTGTTCGTTGCCGGCGAGCCTCACATGCCCACGCTCGAGTTCCCGGGCGATGGCGCGCAGCCGGTCAAGAAGATCTGCTTTAAGCTGCTTGCAGACGCTTACTGGGAGGAGTAGCGCACTGCTCGTGAGCTAGCGTGATTTCCCTTGGGGAACGCGTTTGAGCCCCGCTGATCGCGGTCCCCTTGGGGATTGCGGTTGGCGGGGCTTGTTGTTGAGTAGGGGAGTTGCCGACGGCGTTGTGCTTGGATTGGCGGATGCGCGCTCGAAATCGGCAACAAAAAAGCCGCCCGAAGGCGGCTATCTTGTGCAATGGAGCCAGCGACCGGGCTCGAACCGGTGACCCCCGCTTTACGAGAGCGGTGCTCTACCAACTGAGCTACGCTGGCGGCCATGTGATGACGCAACTGAGGCGTCAACGGCTGTCTATGATACGGGACATCGCAAATCCGCGCAAGTGTTCTGACGGCTTTTCTCACTTTAAATGCACTAATATTGGAGACGTGATGTCTTGCTCTTACGGGTCTCAAACAGAATGGGGTGGCGATGGCTCAACCCAAGATTCTTCTCACACGCATCGATGACCGGTTTATTTACGGGCAAGACGTTGAGCTGTGGAACGAAGTCGTGGGTTCCAACCTTGTTTTAATCGTCAACGATGAGATTGCGGCTGATTCGCGCAAGTGGGCCCCTATGAGGGTGGCGACACCCGAGGGTGTCTGGACGCGGTTTTTCTCGGTGCAAAGGACTGTCGACATCATTCATACCGCAACGCCGCGCCAAAGGATTCTCATCATGGTGGCGTCGCCCACGGATGCACTCGCGCTGGTTAAGGGTGGTGTGCCGATCACCAAGATCAGCATTGGCCATATGCAGGCGGGGGAGGGCAAGCACCCCATAACGCCCGCAGTCGCCGTAGACGATACGGACATCGCTGCCTTCAAAGAGCTACAAGAACTCGGCATAGAGCTAGAAATCCGTTACCTCCCCAGCTCCAATCCCGACCCCATCCAACTAGTCATTGGGGACGTTCTTAAATGACTAGTCAAACGGGACACCCTTGGCACTTGGGGACGTTCCTTATGTGCCGGCCTTTTAGGAACGTCCCCAAGTGTCGGCAGATTGGGACAGTCCTTCTCGCCAAACGTTAAAGACTGTCCCCAATGACTAGTCATTTAAGAACGTCCCCAATGACTAGGTAGAAAAACGCCCGTCGGCAGTGGTGCCGGCGGGCGCTGCTGTGCGATATGTTGCGTTGTGGGCTTAGTGCCTCATAAAGTGGTATTCGATCACATTGCTGTAGGGGTGACCCGGGCCCACAATGCCCTGCGGGAACAGCGGCTGGTGCGGTGTGTCGGGGTACATCTCTGCCTCGAGGGCAAAGCCAGCGCCCCAGCCATAGTTGGCATCGTCCTTGGCGTGCTCGTCGCCCAGCCAGTTGCCGGTGTAGAGCTGCACGCCCGGGGCGGTGGTGTAGTAATCCAACTCACGACCGGTCCACATCTCCTCGACGTGCAGGGCGCGGCGCAGATTACGGCCGTACTGATAGCCATCGATGCACAGGCAGTGGTCGTAGCCGCGTGCCTGCTTAATCTGGGGATCGTCGGCCTCCATGCCAGGCGCGACGGGGCGCAGCTCACGGAAGTCAAACGGCGTGCCCTCGACCGGAGCGATCTCGCCGGTGGGGATATTCTGCTCGTTGATGGGCAGGTAGTGGGCAGCGTTGGCAACAAAGAAGTGCTCGCAGTCCATGCCGGCGTTATGGCCGGCAAGGTTAAAGTACGTGTGGTTGGTCATGGACACGTAGGTGGCGCGGTCGCTCTCGCAGCCATACTCGATGCGAAAGACGCCGGTGCGTGTAACGGTAAACACGGCCGTCAAGGTGCGGTTGCCGGGAAGGCCCAGTTCGCCATCCTCAAGCGAGGTGGTCATGCGCACGGCGTTATGGGCCTCGTCGAGCTCAACGTCCCACACGCGTTTATGCAGACCGTGCTCAAGATCGCTGTGCAGGTTGTTGGCGCCTTCGTTGGCCGGCATATGCCAGTCCGTACCGTCGATGGTGATCGTGGCGCCCGCGGTGCGGTTGGCCACAGGCCCGATGGTCGCGCCAAAGCAGGCGGGGTTGTCAAAGTAATCCTCGAGCTTATCGAAGCCCAGCACCACATCGCGCACGTTGCCGGGAATGTCGGGCACGTCGATACCAAGCACGGTGGCGCCATAGTCCATAATGCGAACGCAGATCTCGGGCCCGTTGAGGGTGTAACGATGAACGGGGGTACCGCACGGCGCGGTGCCGAAAAGCTCGGAAGTGATCATTTGGTTCCTAACATCGAGGTATTTCCGACAAACTGTAGCGCGAACAGGCGAGATTATCACTACACCCCACTAAAGCAGGGGGTATTTTTCTCAAAAAAGTGATGATTGGAGCTGTGCGGGCGTTCATTTTTGACGCGAACGAGTCTGATACAATTTGTTCGTTACTGTTTGAATGATATGCGCGCAAAGAACGGCGAGGATTCATCGTGATTAAGGCAGAGCGACAGGATAAGGTTCGTCAGCTGCTCGATGAGCAGGGCACGGTCTCGGTCAAGGAGATTTCGGATGCGTTAGGTGTCTCGGATATGACGATCCGCCGCGACCTCGAAGAACTTGCGAGCCTGGGCGAGATTGAACGCGTGCACGGAGGAGCCCGTAGTGCACAGGGCCGTCCCCACGCTATGTTGCGCCACGAGTATTCGCACAGCGAAAAGCGCACCAAGCATGCCGAGGAAAAGCTGCAGATCGCGCGCCGCGCCGTGGAGCTCATCGAGGAGGGCTCGACCATCTTTTTGGGCACGGGCACTACGGTGGAGCAGATGGCCTCGATGCTGCCGGCGTTTCGCCTGCGCATCGTGACTAATTCGCTTTCGGTGTTTAACCTGCTCGAGGCGCGCGAAGACTGCGACCTGTGCCTCGTGGGCGGTATGTACCGTCGCCGCACCGCCGCTTTTGTGGGGCCAACGGCCGAGGATACCCTGCGTGCGCTGGGTATCGATGCGGCGTTTATCGGCGCCAACGGCATTCTGGATGGCGACGTGTCTACGTCTAATATGGATGAGGGTCGTATCCAGCAGCTCGCCTTTAGCAAGGCCGATTCACGCTACTTGATCGCCGACTCCAGCAAGATCGGCAAGCGCGACTTCTACACCTTCTGTCGTCTGGACAATTTGGACGCCGTGGTGTGCGAGCCGAGTATTGCCGCCGAGGATCGTGTCGCCATCGAGGAGCATACGCAGGTCATTTGCTAGCTAGCGCTACGGGATTGCCAACAGGCGATGCGGGAGGACTTTTACCTCCTGTCATTGTGGAAACCAGCGCGTCAGCGCTACGCGATATGACGCGCAAATGAGGATTCCACTATCAAATCGTCTCAACCTGTAACAGGTAGGGGTGAAACCACCAACCAGATGTTGCAGATTGAGATTTTTGACCCGGCCTATTCCGTTTGTCTCGATCTGTAACAGCTAGGACCGAATAATTCAGCTAGTTGTTACAGATTTAGATTGGGGACATTGGCCTGTGCATTCATCTCAATCTGTAACATCTAGACGTCCAAAACCGGTCTTAGTGTTACAGATTGAGACAATTCGGCGGGGTCTACCTTGTTTGTCTCGATCTGTAACGGTTAGGACTTAAAAACTCGGCTACGTGTTACAGATCGAGACAAAAGAAAAAGAACATTAGGACTTGAAAATAAAGTTTTGATAAGGGATTCGCCCAGTTAAGACGGTGCGGCAGACAATTGAGATTAGTTTGCCTCCGGAGTCGTAAGCATAATGAGTCAGTTCGATGACCGGAAGTTTTGCAACACCATAATTACTGGCTTCGGAATCGCTAAGCTGACGTGCTCTATAGCTTTCCCTAACAGATTGGATAGACTTGGACAAGTCGTCCATGATTCTGCTAAATGCCTGAAAATCTAACTGGTTATTCGGAACGCGCGACTTTGAAATGAAGAACGTATCAGCGCCTATGAAGCTGCCTTCAAGTTCGTAGGTCAATTCAAGACGCTGAATTTCATCGCGACTTTGACATCCAAATTGTTGGAGCATCATTACGGAAATTGGACGACCTGATGTGAGGCCGCCGAAATGTTTGGTGATGGCATCCGGATCAACGCCATCGCAATGGCTTGCAAAGTCAAAGTCTAAAAGTGAATTGAGCTCGCTAACGCGTTTCGGTGCAACAAACGATCCCTTACCTTGGATTCGATAGATACTTCCACGACGCTCCAGCTCACTCATGGCAAGTCGGACGGTTGTTCTGCTTACGGCGTATTCGTCGCAGAGTTCCATTTCTGTTGGAAGTTTATCGTCTGCTTGATATTCATCGACGATCTGCTTGAGCAGCGCGTCGGTGAGCTGTAAATAGAGTGGCCGTTTTTCGTGTGTATCGAGCATTAGAGCCTCAGTTTGCATGTTGGTTATACCTGATGGTTGCCTCAGTCGGGATGTAACGTGGGCAAGGTAACCTTAACGTATCACAGAGCGGCTCAGCATGACGATCTGATGCCTGTATCCACGAAGGGCTTGTCCGAGCGTGAAGATATTCTGGGGCAGGCAAATACCGTTCATGGAGTCCCCGATATGTTGGAGGTCAGCGCCGGCTGCTTTTGCTGCAAGGCCTATTTTCTTAATGGTCTCGCTGTCGCAGGAGTCTTGACTCGTCCCGTTCGCCGCCATGACGAGAACCTTCTCTTCAATTGACTTGCCTACGTTGTGGGATCGTACAAAGTCTACGATGGCGCGCAGGTCTGCTTCTTGGAAGCAAGGGACGGTGTAGGGGGCTGGCACGAGAAGGATATCGACGCCGAGGTCAACAAACTTGCGCGCAATTTCGAGCGTCATGACAGGTTCCGCAACGCCCGCTCCATGCATTTTTCCGGCTATGACCAGGCCATTGAAATGCTCTTTGGAGAGTTTAATCGAATGGGCGATTGCATCGTTGGAGACACCGGTTCCAGGGTTGCCCGTCAGGCAGATAAAATCAAATCCGAGTTCGTTAGCCTTTTCTAAGGTCTTGGGAGAGACGCGACGACCCATGGGGATTTCCGTTCGGGATTCAGACATCTCTGCCTCGTTATCAACTGGCTCCAGATTGACGCCAATGGGCCTTCCGCATGCTCGCTTCACCCAAGTGACCGGGTTTTCATTGAGATCATCTGGAATACCGGCAATAACTGGATCGAACACATCGAGCGCGTTAAACAGAAGCAGGTCGGCACCTGCGGCACGTTCGATTTCTGCATTAGTAACGCCGCCGAGAAATTGGGAAGAGGGTACGTTTTCCGCCATGATGGTACGTCCCTCGGAAGCCAGAATTGCCTGTTTTAGATCCATGGGTGACGTGGCGGCAAAATCGGATGCGGACATGTTCAGTAATCGTTTGGGCATTGTTACTTCCTTTGACTAGAACGACAGGCTTGTGACATTGTCTCTAATATTGTTACAACAATATATTAAATATGTTATATCCAATCGGTGAACGGTTGCAAACTTATTGTACTGCTCGGAAAAAATAGCCTTTAGCTGGGAAAACATTATATTAATCAACTACCGTTCACCGAATAAGTATTTGAATTCTTGACATATCGACAAAGCGGAAAAAGAATTGGTTATGACAAATCGGGCAAATGATATTACATTTCGCACAAGAACGTATTCACTTACATAAGTGGATACAAACGGGGACGACGACGGTTGAGTCCGGATAAATCGTTGTGTGCCCGGGAATCATGAAAGGATGTGTTATGGACGCTATCGTCAAATTCCTTGAAAAACACCAGCCCCTCTTCGACAAAATCTCGAGGAACATTTATCTGGTGGCGATTAAGGATGGCTTTCTCTCGAATATGCCAATTGTGCTGTTCTCGAGCCTGTTCCTTCTTCTTTCGACGCTCCCTGCCTATGTAGGCATCACGCTTCCGTCTGAGGTGCTGGATTTCTTCAATAAAATCTACGCATATACCATGGGACTTCTTGGCATTATGGTGGCCGGCACCACGGCGAGCTCACTTGCCATGTCGATGAACCGTCGCATGCCTTCGGGTAAATCTCTCAACCCCACCTCGTGCATGGTTTGTGCCATGTGCGGCATGCTCTTGCTATCGGTGACGAACGATGTTGTCTCGATTGGCGGAGCAGATACATCTGTTTTTGAAACCGGCTATATGGGAACCAAGGGTTTTCTCGCTGCGTTCGTAGCCGCATTCTTGACTGTTAATATCTATAAGGTGTGCATTAGCCATAATGTGACGATCAAGCTTCCCAAAGAGGTCCCTGGCTCTATTGCGCAGAGTTTTCGCGATATCTTTGCATTTGGGTTTTCGATCCTTGCGTGCGCTTTTATCGATCTTGCGAGCCGCAAGCTGCTTGCTGTGCCGTTCGCCAATTTGGTATCCGCTCTCATCTCGCCGCTGTTCTCCGCGGTCGACACCTATCCTGGCATGGCGCTTATCGAAGGCGCGGTCGCGCTTTTCCAATTTATGGGTATCCACGGTGCTTCGGTTGTCATGAGTCCGATCAATGCTGCGCTCTACGGCAATACCGTTACCAATCTTGAGGTTTTCCAAGCAGGTGGACACCCGTCAATTGCTCTCACGCAGGACTTTACAAGCTTCATCGGCGGTCTGGGCGGTTCTGGCTGCACGTTCATCGTTCCTATTATCCTGATCATGTTTATGCGCTCCAAGCAGCTTAAAGCTATGGGCAAGGCATCGATTATCCCGGTGATTTTTGGAGTTAACGAGCCCGTTATCTTCGGTATGCCGATTGTTCTCAATCCCTATATGTTCGTGCCCTTCCTAGTGGCTCCTATGGTCAACGCCATTATCGGTAAATTTTTCATTGACGTCATTGGAATGAACGCCCCCATGTATACCATGCCGTGGGCGCTTCCCGGCCCAATTGGTGCGTTCCTCACCACGGGTCTCGATCTGCGTTCTCTCGTATTGATGGCAGTGCTGTTGGTCGTTGACTTTGTGATTTACTATCCGTTCTGCAAGGCGTATGACCATCAGCTTTGTTTGGAAGAGTCTGCAAAGGAGACTGCAGGAAACTCGGATGCAGATGCTATTGCCGCACAGGAAAATGTCGCAAAAGCTCTCGAGGCGGTAAAGGACAAGGCGGAGCAGATCCGCGTGCTTGTGCTTTGCCAGGGTGCCGGCACTTCGACTCTCTTGGCAAATGCTCTTCGCGAAGGTGCCGCTGCTAAGGGTATCGATCTGGTTTCTCAGTCCGGTGCGTACGGAAGCCACTATGAGACGATGGATCAGTACAACGTGATTGTTCTGGCGCCCCAGGCACGCATGTACTATGACGCTATGAAGGCCGATACCGATCGCCTTGGAATTAAACTGCTCACCACAAGGGGCAAGGAGTATATCGACCTTACCAACGATCCCGAAGGTGCAATTGACTGGATCGTTCAGGAGCTGGCCAAATAGTGGATGCACTTCGTCGTTGATTCGTCGGTGTATGGTGCGGCCCCGCAGCTTATTGAGCTGCGGGGCCGTATTTCGTTGAGTATCTAATTGAGACAATGAGCGCAACCGTCGTGAGATCGCATTGGCGCTCTCCGAGTCACCGACAAACTGCCTTCCATCTATGTGACCAATTCGCTTTCGGTCTTTAACCTGCTCGAGGCGCGCGAGGGCTGCGACCTGTGCCTGGTGGGCGGCATGTACCGTCGCCGCACCGCCGCCTTTGTGGGCCCCATGGCCGAGGATGCCCTGCGCGCACTAGGGATTGACACGGCGTTTATCGGTGCCAACGGCATTCTGGACGGCGACGTGTCCACGTCCAACATGGACGAGGGCCGCATCCAGCAGCTCGCCTTTAGCAAGGCCGATGCGCGCTATCTGATTGCCGACTCCAGCAGGATCGGCAGACGATACTTCTGCCCCCCAGCCGGCGCAGGGGTACCGCTTTAAAATGACGCGCAAATAATTTTGGGCAACAAGGATGAGGCTATTCTGGGATATGACTAGACTCCGTATTTCGTCTTTATGTCCCTTGAGAATGAATCGTAGTCTTCATAGAGCTCCTCTCTGCTTTCATCCTCGGCGTGGTTTATACGTTCAAGGAGCTTATCCTTTGGAGCCTCTTTTGTTATTGCGGCCTCGCTATCGGGTATTGTGGATTGCAAGAATAGTTCTAGAGCATGGACGTCTTTGAGTATGTAGCCCGTCGAACGACCCGCTCCTGTTTTTTCGATTGCGCTGCAACTAACAAGCTGACCGAGGGTTCGTTTAACGGTGACCTCGCTGATATCGGGGCAGTTGGATCGGATGTCGGATTTCTTAATGACGCCGGGTCTCTGTTGAAATAGAACGGCGATGCGCGCTTGCTTCGACATGGGACGAGTGCTTGATTCAATTAAGGTACGCTGCTCGAGCTGTCGGTAGGCGGCCAGGGTTGTTCCGAGCATGAAACGGATAAAGGGTACTTCGTTGTTTTGATTTTCATTCCATCCAGTGGAGCTTGCAGCGAGAGCGTTGTAGTAAAGCGCTTTGTTGTCTTCAATAAGTCGTTCGATGCTGATGTAACGCGCAACGTCGTATCCAGTCTTTTCGAGCAGCAGCGTTGTAAGGAGCCGGCTCATCCTGCCATTGCCATCGTTGAAGGGATGAATGCTAACAAAATCGAAGATAAAGCGGAGCGATATAAGGAGGGGATCGCAAACTTGGCGAGATAAAGCATCGTTGAGGGACTGGCAGGCTTCTTTAATAAGTCCCGGGGTTGCTAGGGCCGAAGGGGGTCTAAAGCGCACAAATCGATTTCCTTGATCGTCAATGGAGACGATTTCGTTATCGCCATCTTTCCAATGGCCTCCATACGAGATTGCCGTGTGCGCCATGAGGTCACGATGCAACTGCAGAATGACCGATGGCGTTACGGGAATGGAATCGTGTTGCTCGTGAATAAGCGACAGCACATCTCGGTATCCAGCAATTTCTTCCTCTGCGCGGGAGCTTGGCTTGGCGGAATACGCCATGATCGCTTTGAGTCTTTTTTGGGTGGTAACAATTCCTTCAAGTCCGTTGGAGGACCGGGTGCTTTGGATCTTAGCCTCCTCCATTAGGGACGATAGAAGCTCGGGTTTGACTTGACTCAGGGCAAGCTGACGGCCTTTATGCTCGCGTATCGAGAGGAGGAGGTTGGTGATTGGAGTTGCTTCGAGTTCCGCTGGGACTGTGGTGTAATCGAACTGGCGCATGCGGCTCCTTTCGGTATCACGAACATACTTTCGATATCATAATATCATTAAATGATACCGAAAGTATGTTCGTGATACCGAAAACTAGAAACCATGGTTCATAACTGCTTGGAAAGTTTGGATTTGACTATCTTATTGTCTTGATCTGTAACAGGTAGGCGGTCGAAAGTGGGCTACGTGTTACAGATTGAGATCTTTCAGCCCTGGTCGCCCGTTCGTCTAAATCTATAACAGTTAGGATTGAAAATCCCTGCTAGATGTTACAGATCGAGACAAATGATCCGCTCGGGCTCACCAAAAACAAAAAGGCCGCATGCGAACCCGTGGAGGGATTCGCATGCGGCCGACAGGGGGTATGCGGCAAAAGTTAGGCCATGAGCAGGCCGGTCTCCGCGACGTTCTTGTACCAGTACGCGCTTGCCTTGGGATAGCGCTTCTGGGTCTCAAAGTCGATGTAGAACAGGCCGTAGCGCTTGTTATAGCCGTTGGTCCAGGAGAACTGGTCCTGGAGCGACCACACAAAGTAACCGTCGACGTTTACGCCGCCGTCGATTGCCTTGAGGATCCATGCGAGATGCTGACGCATATAGTCGATGCGAGGAGCGTCGTCGATAAAGCCGTCCTCAAAGTCGTCCTTATAACCCATGCCGTTCTCGGTGATGTAGATCTTTTTGTAGTTGGGGTAATCGTTCTTAATGCGGAGCAGTAGGTCGTACAGGCCCTCGGGATAGATAATCCAGTCCCAATCGGTGGTGGGTACGCCTTCGCGCACGCATGACTCGCCCACGCCCTTGAGGAACCAGCGCGAGGAGCCCTTGTCGCCGGTGCCATTATGGTTGATGTCGTTTTCGCCCTCGGCGGCACGCAGGAACTGGCACTTGTAGGTGTTGACGCCCAGGCAATCGTTGTAGGGGAGCGCGGCGGTCAGCGCGGCGATGTCCTCGTCGCGGACGTCGAGCTCGCCGCCGGCGATATGGGCCAGCTTGGTCGCAGCCTCCATGGTGTCGGCTGCATAGTGGCCGCGGAAGGTGGCGTCGAGTACCCACCGGTTGTTGATGACGTCGGCCATGCGGGCGGCCTCGCAGTCGGCGGCGTTGTTGGGGTCGAGGGGATACTTGGGCTCCAGGTTCTGGACAATGCCGATCTCGCCCTCAAAGCCGCCCTCATGGAAGGCGACGACAGCCTTGGCATGGGCCACCATCATGTTGTGCATGAGCTGGAAGGCCTTGTCCAGGCGATACTTCTCGCCGTGCGGCCAGTTGCCGACGATAAAGCTGCCCTCGGCGGTTGCGGGAATCTCGTTAAAGGTAAACCAGTGCTTGACCTCGGTGAACTCGGCAAAGCAGAACTTGGCGTACTCGACAAAGGCGTCGATCGTCGTGCGCGTCAGGAAGCCCTCGCCGCCGTCCTGGTAGAAGGCCTCGGGCGTATCAAAGTGATCGAGCGTGACATAGGGGATAACGCCAGCTTTGTTGCAGGTGGCAAAAAGCTCGTGATAGAAGGCAACACCCTCGGGGTTAATCTCACCGGTGCCGTTGGGGAAGATGCGGCTCCAGGCGATGGAGACACGGATGCCGTTGATGCCGAAGCGCTGGCACAGGTCGATATCGACCGGGTACTTGTTGTAGAAATCGCTTGCGGGGTCGGGGGAGAAGCGACCCTGAGCAGCCAGGAAATCGTCCCAGGGCACTTTGCCCTTGCCGTGCGTACGGGTCTCGCCCTCAACCTGGTAAGCAGCGGTGGCGCCGCCAAACACAAAGCCGTCGGGGAACTGCATGGGGTTGGTCATGAGTCATCCTTTCTGTGGGATACGAATAGGGAGAGGTGCCCGAACTGGGGATCCGGGCACCAACAGAGGGAGGAACTAGTCGAGGTTCTCGCGGAGCCACTTGATGGCGCCAGCGGGGTCGCGGGTAAGGTCGATATATTCCTTGCCGCGCGGGGCGAGCAGCTTAATGCCCAGACGATCGGTGTCGGCCTTCATGTCGTTGTAGTAGCTACGAACCTGCGGGGCGAGCACGATGACGTCGTACTGATCCATGATGGCAGTGTGCTGACCATAGGCGCCTGCGGAGGAAGCGATGTTCTCTCCGGTCTGCGCAGCACCTTCCTTGATGGCGTTGGCAAGCATGGCAGAGGTGCCGGCGCCGGCGCACAGGACGAGGACCTTCAGACCGTCGACATCCTTCTTAGCGGATGCGTCGGCTGCGGGCTCGGGCTGATCGGCGACAGGCTCGCTGTCGGCGGCAGCGGCGGTCGGCTCGACGGCAGCGGTGGCCTGCTCGACAGCGGGCGCAGAGGTGCTGGCGGCGATGGTGGCAGCACCATCGGACTCGAGACCCAGCTCGGCGGCGCGCTCGGCTTCCTGGTCGCAGAGCAGCTTATCGTATGCCTTCAAGAACGGCAGGTAGATGATGGCGTCCAGCAAGATAATGATTGCGACAAACACCAGGGCGATAAGCTGGAAGTTTGTGGTGATGAAGATGCCGATGGGGGCAGGGGTAGCCCAAGGCACCACGAAGGAGAAGCCGTTCATGCCCACGTTGTCGATAAAGAACTTGGCAACACTCACGTTGACGCAGCCGGCGGCAACAAAGGGGATGAGCATGTAGGGGTTAAGGATCATCGGCGCGCCAAAGAGCAGCGGTTCGTTGACGGCGAAGGCAACAGGAACAATCGAGGCCTTACCGACGGCTTTGAGCTGCTTGGACTTCATAAAGAGAATCAGCAGAAGCGGCACGATGAACGTGGCGCCGGTGCCGCCGAACTCACCTACGAGCGACATGTTAAAGGTGAGGGAGTGGGCGGGGTGACCACCGGCCAGCAGAACCTGCAGGTTCTCGGCCTGGTTGGCAAGACGGATGGGGTCGATGCCCGGCTGGACAATCGAAGGACCATGGACACCGATGAACCAGAAGAACGCGGTGGCCGCCTGAATAAGGATGAGTCCGGGGTAGGTCTCTGCCGCAGTGAAGAGCGGGGAGAGCAGTTTGATGAGCAGCTCGGAGAACGGAACGCCCATGAGGTTGCGCACGACGACATCGATGATGCCGCAGATGATGACGGCGCCGCCAAAGGGGATGATGTCGCGGAAGTTCTGAGCGATGGCGCCCGGGACCTCCTTGGGCAGCTTAATGGTCAGATCGCGCGAGACGCAGAACTTATAAACCCACACGGTAATGAACGCGGCGATATAGGCCGAGAACAGACCGCGCGTACCCATGCTGGTGCAATCGAAGACCGAAAGCTCGGAGCCGTCGAACTTGGTGGTGAACTGCGTAACAGCGAGCAGCAGCATGCTGCACTGGGCAGCCACCATGGTGGAGCCGTCGTTGAGCACCTTACCGGCGGGCATGCGACGGTTCATGGAAGCCGTGAAGTTCTTGGCGGTGGTGCCGGCAACCATGATGCCCATGACGCCCATGGTGAAGTTGTACAGCTTGTTGCACCAGTCGATGAGCGGCTGGGGCAGCGTGATGCCAACGACGCCGGGAAGGGTGGCGATCAACAGGAAGATTGAAGAGGTGAGGACGATGGGCATGCACCCAAGGAATCCGTCCTTAATGGCCTGGAGGTAGACGTTCCTCGAGATCTTCTCAAAGAACGGCTGATGCTTTTCGAGCATCTTTACGATGGCGTCCATAGAGCTCCTTTGCTACTTGATGCGCGATGCATGTGGATGGAACTGGTCGTCGATGGATGGTCAGGACTGCCCGGAAACCTTCCTGCTTAAGGAAGGCATTGCGAAATGACAACGTAAGACATCTTTGGAAGAGCAACAAGGATTTGCAGGTGAACGGTCGATATCGTCCGATAAACGGCTGATTTATCAGTCAGGCAGGTAGTGTATGCTAGAAAGCAAAAAACAAGCGATGCAAGACCGACTGGAGAAGTAGTGGCAACGATGGACAAGAAAAATGTCTCAATGAATGATGTGGCAGTTGCCGCGGGTGTTTCTCTCAAGACGGTTTCGCGTGTGATCAACGAGCCCGGTAGCGTGCGAGAGTCGACACGCGATAAGGTCCATTCCGCAATGGAAGCGCTCGGGTTTCGAACCAACTTTGCCGCGCGTTCGCTCAAGTTGGGCCGTTACGGGTGCATCGGCGTGGTGC
Source organism: uncultured Collinsella sp. (assembly GCA_937950325.1). Lineage (GTDB taxonomy): Bacteria > Actinomycetota > Coriobacteriia > Coriobacteriales > Coriobacteriaceae > Collinsella. The sequence continues at coordinate 16,345 of CALFDJ010000053.1, read as the reverse complement.
TGTTCCACTTGTCGGGCGGTGCCGTGGACATGATTGACGGTATCGCAGATGCCGCCGAAGAACGCGGCTTTGCGCTCACGATGATCAAAAAGCGGGCGGGGGAGAAGATGACCCTTGCCGAAGCGGCGCGTAGGATGTCGCAGCTGCCTGTTGATGGCATGATCTTCAACCTGCGTCAGATGGTCGATGACTTTGATACTTTTGAGGCACCGAAAGACCTCAAGACGGTGATTATCACACCGATGGAACATCCTACCTGCTCCACCGTCAGTGACGACCAAGAGGGCGGCGCGCGCATGGCGTGCGAGTACTTCTTGAATCACGGGCACAAGAACGTGTACTTCGTCTCTGGTAAGAAAGAAGCGCTGTCGAGCCAGTGCCGTATGAAAGGTTGGCGATCGGCACTCGAGGCGCATGGCATTGAGCCGCCCGAGCCTCTGCAAGGCGATTGGAATGCGGATAGTGGCTATGCCGCGGGCCTTGTGCTTGCCGATAAGCCCGATTGCACGGCGGTCCTCGCTGCTAACGACTGCATGGCAAACGGCGTGATGATGGCTCTACGTGACAAAGGGCTCAGTGTGCCCGACGACGTGTCCGTGATCGGCTTTGATGACGAGCTTTACAAGACGATTCCCAACTCGATTCTGACGTCGGTGAAGTTTCGCCACCGCGAGCTGGGCATCCGTGCGCTTAACGAGGTCGTCGCAGGTCTGGAAGCCCCGAGTTCCAGAAGCCGTACGCTCGTCTCGGGCGTGTTGGTCGAGCGTTCCAGCGTAAAGGACTTGCGGGCGTAGACGTGCTCGGCCTATTCCGTTTGTCTCAATCTGTAACAGCTAGGACCCAAAAACTCGGCTAGATGTTACGGATCGAGATTTTTGGCCCGGCTTATTCCGTTTGTCTCGATCTGTAACAACTAGACGGTCAAAAGTGGTCTACATGTTACAGATTGAGATTTTCGGCTTGGCCTGTGCGTTCATCTCGATCTGTAACAGGTGGGACCCGAAAACTCGGCTAGATGTTACAGATTGAGATGAACAGGAGGACGGGTGCGGTCTAAACAAAATGGCCCGCGCATCACGCATCGATGCACGGGCCATTTTTTTCTGCGAGCGGCAGGTGGCGTCAGCGTCTTATGCCTCGAGGTTTTCCTCGATCCAGGCGACGGCACCCTTGGGGTCCTTAGTGAGGTCGATGTACTGTTTGCCCTTGGGCGACAGCAGCGTGATGCCCAGGCGGTCGGTGTCGGCCTTCATCTCGTTGTAATAGGTGCGAACCTGCGGAGCCAGGACGATGACGTTGTACTGGTCCATGATGGCGTAGTGACTGCCGTAGGCACCGGCGTTGGCGGTAATGTCGATGCCCAGCTCGTCGGCGCCTTCCTTAAGCGCGTTGGCGAGCAGTGCAGAGGTGCCGGCGCCAGCGCACAGAACCAGAACCCTCAGATCCTTGCCCTTAAGGGCGGACGGAGCTGCGGAGGCCTCAGTGGCAGAAGCGGTCTCGACAACAGGAGCCTCAACGGCGGGGGCGGCAGCGGTCTTGACGGCCTTGGTCTCCTCGGCCTCTTCTTCGGCCAGGGTCTCGGCCTCCTGCTTGCACAGGACGTTGTCGTAGGCCTTGCAGAACGGGTAGTAGATTAAGAAGTCAACGACCAGCAGGACGACAACCAGGACCAGAGAGATCGGCTGGAAGTTGGTGTCGATGAAGGTGCCGATCGGTCCGGGGAGTGCCCACGGCATGGCATAGATAAAGCCGTTCATGCCCAAAAAGTCGATGAAGAACTTACCAATGAGGACGTTGGCCACGGGGGCAAACAGGAACGGGATCAGGAAGTACGGGTTGAGGATGATGGGCGCGGCGAACAGAAGCGGTTCGTTGACGGCGAACATCACGGGTACGACAGAGGCTTTGCCGACGGCCTTGAGCTGCTTGGAGCGCATAAAGAGCAGGAAGATGATCGGGACAATGAACGTGGCGCCGGTGCCGCCGAGTTCGCCGATGTAGTTACCGAAGTTCTCGGTCAGGGCGAGGGCGGGGTGACCGCCGGCCTGCAGCGTGGCGAGGTTGGTGGTGATGTTGCCAAACAGCGCGGCGTTGAGGGCAGGCTTAACGACCGAGGGGCCGTGGATGCCCATGAACCAGAACAGCGGGATCATGAACCAGATGAGGGCGAGGCCGGCGTAGGAATCGGCAGCGGCGAACAGCGGGCTCACCAGCGTGGAGATGACGTTGGCAAACGGGACGGCCAAGCAGGTGCGGCAGATAACGTCGATGACGGCGACAAACAGGATGGAGAAGCTGAAGGCGAAGATGTCGCGGAAGTTCTGGGCGATGGCGCCGGGGACTTCTTTGGGCAGCTTGATGGTGATGTCTCGCTTAATGCAGAAGGCATAGATGTTGACCGTGGCAAATGCGGCGACAAAGGAGCTCAGTAGGCCCTTGGTGCCCATGTTGTCGGTAAAGAACACCGAGACATCGGCACCGTCGATCTTGGCACTCGTCTGGGTAACGGCCAAGATGAGCATAGCGCACATGGCGGCGACCATGGTGCTCGTGGCGTTGATGGCCTTGCCGGCAGGCATGCGGCGGTTCTTGGAGCCGGTCAGCGCGCTTGCGGTGGTGCCGGCGACCATGATGCCCACGACGCCCATCGTGAAGTTGTAAACCTTGTTGCAGAAGTTCACGACGTCGACGTTCCACCAGTCGGGCAGCGTAAAGCCGCCGACCGTGGCGACAACGCCCGGCAGGGTCGAAATAAGCAGGAAGACAGAAGAAGACAGGATGATGGGCATTGCTGCCAAAAAGCCGTCTTTAATGGCCTGAAGGTAGATGTTCTTAGAGACCTTGTCGAAGTACGGCTGACCTTTCTCCAAGAACTTAACGATCGATTCCATAGTTCACGCTCCTCTTTGCATGAAATCTTAATGGCATGGACGTTGAAAACCTATATGGTCTCCCGCTTGCTAAAAGCCCGGGTGCAGGCGGGGTCGGTCCCAGGGGGAGAGAGGGGAGCGGCTGGGTTTGTATCGCATAGGGCCGCTCCCTTCTCGGGGGAAAGCGAGGCGATGCGCTACTGCGCGTCCGCCATAGTGTCGGCGAGCTCCTTGTACCAGAGTGCCGACTGCTTGATGTAGCGTTTTTGCGTGTCGAAGTCGATGTAGAACAGGCCGTAGCGCTTGTTATAGCCATTGGCCCACGAGAACTGGTCCTGCAGGCTCCAGATAAAGTAGCCCTGGACGTCGACGCCCTCGGCGCGCGCCTGGAGCACCTTCTCCATGTGCTGGTCGACAAAGTCGATGCGCTCGGGATCGGCGACGATGCCGTTTGCGTCGGGCTCGGGGTCCTTGTGGCCCAGGCCGTTTTCGGTGATATAGATGACGGGGAGGTTGGGATAGGTGGCGCTGATGTGCTTGAGCGTGTCGTAGAGGCCTTGCGGGTAGATGAGCCAATCCCAGTCGGTGGTGGGGATACCCGGCATATCGACCTGCTGCCCGACGCCCTTAAACTTAAAGCACGAGGTGCCCTTGTCTCCGGTGCCGTTAAAGCTGTTGGTGGACTCGCCATCGTAGGCGGCGATAAACGCCGACTGATAGTAGTTGAGGCCGAACATATCGTTGCGGGGCGCCGCCTTGGCGAGCTCCTCCATGTCGCTGTCCTCAACCGTAAGCGTGGCGTTGTTGGCACGCAGAATCTCGTTGATGAGTGAGAGGGTGCGCGCGGAGTAGTGGCCCAGGAAGGCGCCGTCCATGATGAAGTCGGTGTAGAAGGCGTTGTACAGGTCGGCGGCGTGCTGGTCGGCGGGCGAGTCGGTGGCAGGATATGCCGGCGTCAGGACGTTGACCATGCCAATGCGGCCGCCCAGGTGCTCGGTCTCGTCAAGATCCTTATACAGGTTGACGGCGCGGGCGTGGGCAACGAGCTCGTTGTGCTGGCTCTGGATGCCGCTCGTCACATCAAAGTGATGGTTGGGCGGGAAGTTGCCTTGGATGTATTGGGAGTGCGAGAGGCTGATGAGCTCGTTGATGGTGAACCAATTCTTGACCTCGCGGAACTCGCGGAAGCAGAACTCGGCATAGCGCACATAGGCGTCGACGGTCTTGCGGTTGAGCCAGTCGCCCTGGTTGAACAGGGCGGCGGGGGAGTCAAAGTGATGCAGGGACACATAGGGCTCGACGCCATACTTTTTGCAGCAGGCGAACAGCTCGTGGTAGTGCTTAACGCCCTCGGCGAGGGGTTCGGCATCGTCGCCGTTGGGGAAGATGCGGGTCCAGGCGATGGACACACGAATGGCGTTGAGTCCATGCTCGGCAGAAAGGCGGATATCCTCCTCGTAGCGGTTGTAGAAATCACTGGCCGGGTCGGGCAAAAAGCGACCCTGGGCGACAAGGTAATCGTCCCACATGGTCTTACCCTTGCCTGCCACCTTCGTGGAACCTTCCGTTTGGTACGCGGCGGTTGCGGCGCCCCAAACAAAGCCCTTCGGCAGCTGCTGTACGCGGTTTAGCAAAGACATATGCATACACCCTCTCGTCTCGCTGTTCGATATTGTGCGTTTGCGCTCAGGAGGCTCCCTGGTTAGCGTTCAGCGGTGAAAAAGCCCGATAAACACTATCTTAAAATGATTAGAACCAAAATGAGCACGTGAACATTTGACAATGAGCACGTTAACATCCGGCTGGGATGTATAGAAACAAAACAACTTCAAACAGCCGCGAACGGTTGTATTTGTTCGGTAAGCGGTTTTGATTGACAGAAGTTTTCATGTTGTGGTATATGGCTCGGGTATCATGAGCACGTTATCAATGTATGTACGATGCGCCATGGGCGCGGGGAATAGTTGGGAAGCAGGTTAGCGTGGAAGGCATGGCTCAGCAGACAAGGAATGGTCATTCGGCGAGCGCGGCAGAGGTTGCGGCGCTCGCTGGCGTGAGCCGCCAGACTGTGTCTCGCGTGGTCAACGGTATGCCCAACGTGACGGAAAAGACGCGCAAGCGTGTGCTGGCCGCCATGGAAGAGCTGGGCTTTCGTCCCAATTTTGCTGGAGCGGCGTTGCGCGGCGGGTCGTATCGTTCTATTGGCCTGTGCATGTACAACATCACACGTGTCGGTAACCTGGCGACGCTCGAGGGTATCATGCAAGCGGCGCGCGAGCACGATTTTGCCGTCACTATGATCGAGATGGGCGGCGACAAGCCCTATACACTTGCCGATGCCTCGCGCCGCATGGTCGAGCGACCCGTCGACGGCATGATTCTCAACATGAACCGCATGGCTCCCGATTTTGAGGAGTTTGTTCCCCAGCCGGGAGTGCGAACGGTCATCCTGTCCATGTATGCGCATCCGCGCTGCACGACGATCGACTCCGACCAGTATGGTTCGTGCGAGCTGTTGACCAATTATCTGCTGGAACATGGTCACTCGAATATGCGGTTTGTGGCGGGTCCGGAAAACTCGATTTCCTCGCGTTTTCGTGAGGCCGGTTGGCGCGATACGCTGGGTCGTGCTCATGTCGATGCCGCTCCGATGCTGCGTGGCGATTGGAGTGCGGACAGTGGGTACGCCATGGGCGAGCGGATTGCGGCCGAGGTGCTTGCCGGCGGGTCGCAGGCGCCGACTGCCGTGCTTGCGGCAAATGACCAGATGGCGCTGGGCGTTATCGCCGCGCTCGAGAACGCGGGCCTGTCCGTGCCCGACGACGTGAGCGTGGTTGGTATCGACGACGCACTCGAGGGACTTGTTCCTCACAATCGGCTGACGACGCTGCGATTTGATTTGCGCGGTGTCGGTAAGCTTGCGTTTGAGGCGGCGATTGGAGAGAGCTCGTCTATCGAGGCGATTCATGTGCCGAGTACGCTGGTCGAACGCTCGACTGTTAGGGACATACGGGGTTAGGTCCTACTCCGTTTGTCTCGATTTGTAACAGGTAGACGGTCAAAAGCGGGCTACGTGTTACAGATTTAGATTCTTCGGAAAGAGCAATCCTGTTCGTCTCAATCTGTAACAGCTAGGACCAAAAAACTCGGCTAGATGTTACAGATCGAGACAAACGGCTCCCGACCAGCCCAAAAACAAAAAGACCGGGGGCGGCGCGCCGTGTGACGTGCCGCCCCCGGCTGAGAAATGGGGACAGGTTGTGTGAGCGGGCAACCCCGCCAGCCACTAGTCCAGACGACGGGTCTGCGCCACGTGCTTGTACCAGTAGGCGCTTGCCTTGGGCGTGCGCTTCTGGGTTTCAAAGTCAACGTAAAAGAAGCCGTAACGCTTGTTGTAGCCATTGGTCCAGGAGAACTGATCCTGCAGGCTCCACAGGAAGTAGCCGCCCACGTTGACGCCCACCTCCATGGCCTTGAGCAACCAGCGCAGGTGCTGCTCGATGTAGTCGATGCGCGGCTGGTCGTCCACAAAACCGTCCTTGTAGGGGTCCTTGTAGCCCATGCCGTTTTCGGTGATGAAGATCTGCTTGTAGTTGGGGTAGCGCTGCTTAATGTAGACGAGCAGATCGAACAGGCCCTCGGGATAGATGATCCAGTCCCAGTCGGTGGTGGGGATGCCAGGCTTGTTCACATGCTCGCCAATACCCTTAACGCGCCAGCGGCCAGTGCCCTTCTCGCCCGTACCGTTGTGGTGCAGGTCGTTCTCGCCGTCGTAAGCCTTCAAGAAGCGGCACTGGTAGTTGTTAACGCCCAGGTAATCGTTGTAGAGCGCGGCCTCGCGCATGATTTCCAGATCCTCGTCTAGGATCTCGATGGTGCCGCCCGAGACGGCGGCCAGGCGGTTGGCGCACTCGAGGGTGTCGGGCGCGTAGTCGCCGCGGAAGGTGGCGTCGAGCAAGAACTGGTTTTGCAGCACGTGCTCGTTGTTGGCGGCCTTGATGTCGGCGGGGTCGTTCTCGTTGAGCGGATACTTAAACTCCAGCGACTGAATGACGCCGATCTTGCCCTTAAAGCCGCCGTTGTGGAAGGCCAGCACGGCCTTGGCGTGGGCGAGCATCATGTTGTGCTCGCACTGGAAAGCCTCGGCCAGATGCGCCTTGACGCCGCCGGGGAAGGTGCCCTCGATGTAGGTGTTGGAGGCATCGGCCCAAATCTCGTTAAAGGTGAACCAGTAGGTCACCTGGTCGGCGTACTCCTTAAAGCAGAAGGTGGCAAAGTCCACAAAGGCATCGATGGTCTCGCGGTTGAGGAAGTCGCCCTTCTCAAAGAGGGCAAGCGGCGTGTCAAAGTGGTGCAGCGTGACGAACGGCTCAACGTGGTGCTTATGGCACTCGGCGAAGAGATCGTGATAGAACTGGACGCCCTCGGGGTTAATCTCACCGGTGCCGTTGGGAAAGATGCGGCTCCAGGCGATGGAGAGGCGAATGCCGTTGATGCCAAACTCCTCGCACAGCTCCAAATCGACGGGGTACTGGTTGTAGAAGTCCGAAGCGGGATCGGGGGAGAAGCGCCCCTGGGCCTCCAGGAAGTCGTCCCAGGCGACTTTGCCTTTACCGTGGGTGCGGGTCTCGCCCTCTACCTGGTAGGCAGCGGTAGCGCCGCCAAAGACAAAGTCCTCGGGAAACTGCGCAGGCGGGTTGGTGACGCTAGCAGGGTTAACGGACATGATGATCCAATCGTCTAAATCGAAGGGCCAGCCGGTCTTGGATGGTCGGCTGGCCCTGAGCGTTACTTACTTCGAAAGCTGCTCGGAGACGAAGGCGAGAGACTTATCGCCGTTCTGGGAGAGCTCGATATACTGCTTGCCACGGCAGGCGACGCACTTGTTGCCCACGCGCTCGCAGTCCTTCTGCAGGTCGGCCAGGTAGCTTGCGGCCTGCGGGGCCAGGACGACCAGATCAAAGTCGGGGAGCATGTCCACGTGGTTGCCATAGGCCTCGGCAGCGGTCTCAAGATCAATGCCGCGCTCCTTGGCGGCCTTGGCCAGCGCGTTGGCGAGCAGGCCCGAGGTTCCGCCACCCTGGCAGAGCACGAGCACGCGCTTGCCGTTGAGGTCGCTGGCGGTCGTTGCCTCAACGGCGACAGCGGCGGGAGCATCGGTCTTTACAGCCTCGGCAGCGGCGCCGGCGGCAACGCTCTTGGCATCGGCCTTGCCCTGGAAAGCGTCGTTGAGCTTGGCGGCCTTCTCGGCGTTCTTGGCGGCGAGCTCCTCCTGGGAGATCTCGGCCTCCTCGGCGCACTTCTGGGCATCATAGGCGCGGAAGAACGGATAGTACAGAGCGAAGTCGACGACCAGGATAAGGGCGAGCATCACAAAGGCGAGCGGCTGGAAGCCCAGGCCCATGATAGTGCCGATGGGGCCGGGGACGGTCCAGGGCAGGGTGTACATAAAGCCGTTCATGCCCAAGAAGTCGATAAAGATCTTGAGGATCCAGATGTTGGCGATCGGGGCAAAGACAAACGGGACAAAGAAGACGGGGTTGAGCACGATGGGCGCGGCGAACAGCAGCGGCTCGTTGACGGCAAAGCAGACGGGGACGATGGCGGCCTTACCGACGGCGCGCATCTCCTGAGACTTGGCCAGGAAGCAGAACATAAAGACCAGGACGAGCGTGGCGCCGGTGCCGCCCATGCAGACGACGAAGTACTGGGCACCCTGGGTCAGGACAGCGGAAGCGTGCTGGCCAGCCTGGAACGCAGCCAGGTTGTCGGTCATGTTGGCAACGAGGGCGGCGGCGATGGCGGGCTCGACGATCGAGGGGCCGTGGACGCCCACGAACCAGAACAGGCTCATGGCGCCGTAGATCACAGCGAGGCCGATGTAGCCATCGGCAGCGGTGAACAGGGGCTGGAACACCTGGATGACGCCCTGGGCAAAGCAGAAGCCAAAAGCAGCGCGGAAGGCGATGTCAAAGACCCAAAAGACGGTGATGCAAACGGAGAAGGGGATGATGTCCTTAAAGGTCTGCGAAATGTTGGGCGGAACCTGCTCGGGCATCTTGACGGTGATGTTGCGCTTAATGAAGAACTTGTAGATGATGCCAGTCACAAACGCAGCGATGAAAGCGGTCAGCAGGCCCTTGGAACCAAGGTAGGTGGTGTTGAAACCGCTGGCGGCGTCCGTGGCGATCGTGTCGCTCGAAAGGAGCAAGAAGCCGATGATGGCCGCGCACATGCACGAGATGAAGTTGATCTGGTTGTTCTTGGGCAGATCGCGGTTCTGAGCGTCGGCGAAGTGCTTGGCCGTGGTGGCGGCGCAGGCGATGGCCAGGATGCCCATGGAGTAGTTGTAGCACTTTCACAGGGCGTTGTTGATGTCATCGGGCCAGTAGAAACCCCAGATGTTGGGGACCGAGGCTACCAGGCAAAAGATGGACGAGAAGATGATGATGGGGATGACGGAGATAAAGCCGTCGCGGATCGCCTTGAGGTACTTGTTGCGGGCGATCGCGTTGAAAAAGGGCTGGCCCTTTTCGATGATGGCGATGAGTTGCTCCATGCAATGCTCCTAAGAGTCGGTGGGTTAGCAACGATGGTAGCTTTTGGCGTTCGGTTGCCAAAATGTTGACGTTGCCATTTTGTGACACAAAAAAAGACGCGAACCGGTGGTTCCTGTGCCTGCGAACCGTCGATTCCTTACGCGTAAACGTTTGAGCCGCCCGGTGGCTCTGTGTTTGCACAATGGCAACGTTAACATTTGGGCACCAAAAGCCGTTCGGGGAAGCAAAAATGTCGGTGAACGGTAGGTTTTGGGTGGTGAGCGTATGGTGGGGGAGGCGTTGGATATACTTGAAGGCGTTTCATTTGAATGCGCAGGGTGCCACCAATGGCATCGTTGACATAGAAAGATCAATCTATGGCCGCTGTTAAAAAATCGGTATCCGTCAAAGACGTAGCGCGCCTCGCGGGCGTCTCGGAGCAGACGGTCTCGCGCACCGTGCACGATTCGCCCAGCGTGCGCCCCGAGACCAAGGAACGCGTGCGTGCCGCCATGCGCGAGCTGGGGTATCGCCCCAATTTTGCCGGTCGATCGCTGCGCCGTGGCAGGTTTAAGACCGTCGGCGTCGCCATGTTCAACATTACCGGTACCGGCAACCTCGACCGTATGGAGGGCTTTGCCGCCGCGGCCGACAAACATGGCTATGCCATCACCCTCACTAAAGTAGACGGGCATCCGTATACCCTCGAGAGCGCATCGTCGCGCATGAGCGCACTGCCGGTGGATGGCATGGTTGTGATTATGAACCGCATGCCGGCGGACTTTGGAACCTTCGAGCCGCTGCCCGGCATGCAGACGGTGCTCGTTACGATGTTGGAGCACCCGCTCTGTTCAACGGTCGATAACGACCAGTTCGATTGTTCGCGCCAGGTGGTCGAGTACTTGCTGGGGCGGGGGCACAAAACCGTGCACTTTATCTCGTGTCCCGAGCGCTCGCTTTCGGGCATGCGGCGCGAGGAAGGCTGGCGCGAGACATTGCGTGCGCATGGCATTGAGCCCCCGCAGCTCGTGCGCGGCGATTGGACGGCACAGAGCGGGTATGCTGCCGGTCAGGCTCTGGCGGACGATCCGACCTGTACGGCCATTTATGCCTCCAACGATGCCATGGCATATGGCTGCATCCGTGGGCTCGAGTCGCGCGGGAAGCGCGTGCCCCAGGACGTAAGCGTGGTGGGTGTTGACGATAGTTTGGGCGATATCGTGCCCGATCGTCGCCTGACCACGGTGCGCTTTGACAACAAACGCGTCGGCATGTGGGCGGTCGACAAGATTGCCGGCGCCGAGGGCGCTGCACCCGGTGTGGAGCACATGCTGTTTCCGGGCGTGCTCGTCGAGGGCGATACGGTGCGCGATGTACGCTAGGGCGCGGGTCTGTTTGGGTTGCCGCTAATTGTGTTCGATATTGTTCAGATTGGTTTAAAAACCGTTCACGGGCGAATAGTGACCGTTCATAGCTCAAAATTACGTTTTGCGCTGTTCTTTTTTGTTTGAATGTTATTGTTTCTGTCATACACAACGCAGCGCGTATGCCCGGACGCGATGCTCTCCATTGGTTCATATGTGAAAGGAACGCAATATGGCAACCAAAGAAGAAATCTCGATGGTTGGATTCGAGATTGTCGCATACGCAGGTGACGCCCAGACCGATCTGCTTGCAGCGCTCGATGCTGCTCGCGAGGGTGACTTTGAGAAGGCCGAACAGCTGCACAAGGATGCCAGCGATGCACTTATCGGCGCCCACGACACGCAGACCAAGCTGCTTTCGCAGGAGGCCGGCGGTGGCGAGATGGAGATGACCTTCATCATGGCTCACGCTCAGGACACTCTCATGACCACTATGATCTTGGAGAAGCAGGCCCGCTTTACCATCGATGCCTACAAGCGCATCGCTGAGCTCGAGGCCAAGCTCGCCTAACGAGCCCTCACAACCAAGTTCCCTTCCAAAAGCCCTGCCGCACCCGCGACAGGGCTTTTTCTGTCCTCCTCCAAGTTGCGGTGAAATAAGGACTGAATAGGGGCCGGCGGGCGCAAAACAATCCCTATTCCACCTCAACTCATCCCGAGATAGTCATTGGGGACGTTCTTAAACGACTGGTCATTGGGGACAGTCTTGGTGCGCTCCGTTCGTCCTCCCGTTCGATTTTTGCTCGGTGGGTATACTTCCATCCGCAATACAGGCCGGAATGAGGAGGTATCCAAATGCCGGACAACGGATTGATTCAAAAGAAAGATGCGCACGAGATGGCTCATGGGCGTCCTGTCCAGATAACCGAGCACACGGCGGTAACCGAGCTGCAGCCCAGTCTGTCCGATGTCGTGTGCGCAAACAAAAAGCTGCAGATTGGCTTTATCGTTGCGCTCGTGGTCCTGGCGCTGCTGTCGGGCTTTGTAGCGCGACCGCATTTCGCCGATACCAAGACTTGGGACTCCACCATCGAGGTCATCGATCAAAAGAAGGGCAATGTTTTGGCGCTCACGACCTCGTGCGTGGCGCTGTCTGCGGGCATTACCGCGCTGCCGGGTGATACGGGAACGCCGGTTGCCGAGCAGCTCGCACAGCTTTCAGGCAACCTTGGTATCGTGCTTGCCGTGCTATACCTAGAGAAATATTTGCTCACGATTTTGTGGTCGATTGGCCTGGGCATCTTAATCCCGTTTGCGTTAGTGCTCTTTGCGGTGTCGCTCGGCATTCACGGGCGCTGGAGCACGAGCGCTGTCCTGCGCCGTGTGGCGACACGCGTGCTGGTGGTTGCCGTGATCGGCATGGCGCTCGTGCCTGCGAGCGTATGGGTGTCGCAGAAGGTCGATGAAACGTATCGCGTAAGTATTGAGCAAGCTGAGCAAAAGGCTGCGGACGCTGCGGAAAAGACCGATACCACGGACAAGTCAGCCGAGACCAGCTCAAAATCGAACAAGAAAAAATCTGAGGCCACGGAGTCCAAAAACGTGCTCGAGCAGTTGACCGATGGGGCATCGAGCCTTGTTACGTCGGTAACCAGTGGTGCCAAGCAGATGACCGACGAGATCGTGCAGCAGGTGACCGACCTCATCGAAGGCGTCATTGTGATGATCGTGACCTCGTGTGTGATTCCTCTACTGGTGCTCGTGGCGTTCCTATGGCTAGGACACGTGCTACTGGGGATCGATATCTCCGGTCCCGCGAACTATCTGACGGGTCGTTTCTTGAGCGCTCCGTCCAGACATGCCAAGAAGAGCGGGCAGTCTGAGTAGGCGGCAAAGCGATCCTTGGAAGATCAACCGTGAGAAGGGCGGCCGAGACGAGTTCTCGGCCGCCCTTTTGCTTGTTGAACACATGGTCGCTATGTCCGCGCCCGGTCCAAACGGTCAGCAATCATCTGTGAACGGTATTTGTTCAAAAAAGAACAAAGATAAACAAATAGTTGTTGCAGTTACTGTTCGAATGTGTTCAAATAAACATGAACAGTGAAGAACCGCACATTCAGATGCCCGGACCTGAACGCGATTCAACACTTCCAAACAGAAACTACGCACCTGCGTATCTCTCAAGGAGGATGTCATGAGGGTTGTAATCGCTTCCGATGCCGACGGTATGTCGATGAAGGAGTCCATCAAGGAGATGCTCATCGCCGACGGTCACGAGGTCGTCGACTATTCCGAGACCCCTGCCGCGGACTTTGTCGATTCCGCGACCGCCGTTGCCAAGGACCTGCTGGAGCACAAGGATTCCCAGGGCTTCGCATTCGATAAGTACGGCGTCGGCTCCTATATGGCCGCCGTCAAGATTAAGGGCATGGTCGTCGCCAACATTTCCGACGAGCGTTCCGCCTACATGACCCGCGAGCACAACGGCTCGCGCATGGTCACCATGGGCCCGGGCGTTGTGGGCACCGAGGTCGCCAAGAAGATCGCCCGCGAGTTCCTGCGTGCACAGTACGCCGGCGGCCGTCACCAGATCCGTGTCGACATGCTCAACAAGATGGCCTAACGAGAGCCACCGAGAACTCGAACTTCTACCTCAACTTGTGAATTCAGACGAAAGGACGTTCTGATGAAGAAGACCATCGCAATCGGTTGCGACCATATCGTTACGGACGAGAAGATCTATCTGGCCGACCGCCTGGAGCAGGCTGGCTACAAGGTGCTCGACTGTGGCACCTACAGCCACACCCGTACGCACTATCCCATCTACGGCAAGGCCGTGGGCGAGGCCGTTGCCAGCGGCAAGGCCGACTTTGGCGTGGCCCTGTGCGGCACCGGCATTGGCATCACCAACGCCGTCAACAAGGTTCCCGGCGCCCGTTGCGCCCTGGTCCGCGACATGACCTCTGCCCTGTATGCCCGTCGCGAGCTCAACGCCAACATCGTGGGCTTTGGCGGCAAGATCACCGGCGAGTTCCTGATGGCCGATATCATGCTTGCCTTCCTTGAGGAGCCCTACGAGAAGACTCCCGAGCACGATGCCCTGATCGCCAAGATCGATGCCTGCAATAAGGCCGACGCCGAGGCTCAGGCTGACCCGCACTTCTTTGACGAGTTCCTGGAGAAGTGGGACCGCGGCGAGTACCACGACTAAGGAGGTTACGCGGTTTTACCAAACCGCGTAACGGGTCGACGCTGCGCGCCGCCCAGGCACCCCATCTCGCCGCTCAAACCGTCGCTCGCGTACATGAAGTACGCGTCGCTCCTCTTTCGCGGCGACCTGGGGCACCTGAGCGCCGCTCGCTGACGTTTGAGTGACCTGTGAGATCGCCCCTGTTGTTGCGAAGTGTTCTGGTACGGCGAGCTGCTCCGATAACACGTTTGCTTGCTTGGCTTGAGTGCTTCGCTCTTGGCTGTACTTGGCGATTTGCAGCTTTTCAATTGACGGCTCGCGTTTCTGTAATGGGGCGCGGGCCAGTTTTCTATCAGCCCAATTGGCTTGGCGGGCTGTCGTAAGAAAGGGAAGGCTCCTATGGAGTTTGTTCTTGATAACGGTTCTATCCGCGTAGCACTGAGCACGGCGGGCGGGTCGTTCACTTCTATTACGGCCAACGGCCGTGAGTACCTGTGGCAGGGTGATCCGGCGGTCTGGTCGGGCCAGGCACCCATTTGCTTCCCGATCTGCGGTGGCCTTCGTGACGGTCACGCAATGACCATGGGTGATCGCGAGGTAAAGCTCGCCCGCCACGGCTTTGCGCGCAAACAGGAGTGGAAGCTTGAGGAGCAGAGCGACAACATGGTTGCGCTGAGCTTAAGCTCTGCCGACCATGCCGAGTTGCTCGAGCAGTACCCGTATCCGTTTAAGATCGTTGCTCGTTACACAGTCGATTCGGAAAAGGTGGCCGTGTCGTACGAGGTGACCAATGAGGGCACCGAGGACATGCCGTTCTTTGTGGGCGGTCACCCTGGCTTTAAGTGCCCGCTTGACGAGGGCGAGTCTTATGACGATTATGAGCTTCGTTTTGAGCAGCGTGAGGCCACCGAGCTCTGTACTGCCGTTCCCTCGACGGGCCTGATTGATGTTGAGCATCGCAGCAAGAACCCCATGATCGGCCAGAACCTGCCGCTTACCCACGAACTCTTCGACTTCGCGGAGACCATCTTTGACGTGCTCGAGAGCCGCGTGGTTACGTTGACCAAGAAAACCGAGGACAAGGGCGTGCGCCTGACGTTCCCCGATATGCCGTACCTGATTGTGTGGAGCAAGCCCGAGGGCGACTTTGTGGCTGTTGAACCGTGGGGCGGCCTGTCCACCTGCTCCGACGAGGACGATATTCTGGAGCACAAGCGTGGCTGCCTGGTGGCCAAGCCGGGAGAGACCGTCACTCGCGGCTTTGAGATCGAGATCCTTTAACGAGTTATCGTATGTTTGGGGCGGGTTATGCCGCCCCGGAACAGGAGTTCAACATGATTCTGACCGTTACCATGAACCCGTCGATTGATACGCGCTATCAGCTCGACAAGCTGATCATCGACGATGTTAACCGTGTGACGCCCGAAAAGACCGCTGGCGGCAAGGGCCTCAACGTGAGCCGTGTGCTGCTGCAGTTGGGCGACGATGTGCTCGCGACCGGTCTGCTCGGCGGCCACATGGGTGCCTATATGGCCGAGCTTATGGATGCCGATGGCGTCAAGAATGACTTTGTGCCCATCGCCGGTGAGACGCGCATTTGCCTGAATATTCTGCACGAGGGCAATCAGACCGAGCTGCTGGAGAGCGGCCCGCAGATCGCCCCGGCCGAGCTCGAGGCCTTTACGGCCAAGTTCGCCGAGCTTGCAGCGAAGGCGGACGTTGTGACGCTTTCGGGCTCGCTGCCGCGTGGCGTCGATGCCGGCTACTATGCCGAGCTCGTCAAGATCGCCGAGGAGGCGGGCGCCAAGGTGCTGCTCGACACCTCGGGCGCATCGCTGGAGGCCGCGCTGGAGTCCGACGCTAAGCCTGAGCTCGTAAAGCCCAACCTGACCGAGATTAACGGCCTGCTGGGTACGTCCTTTACGACCGATGATGTCGATGCCCTGCGCGAGGCGCTTGCCGCCGATGACCGTTTTGCCGGTATCCCCTGGGTTGTCGTTTCGATGGGCGCTGCCGGTTCGGTGGGCTTCCATGAGGGCCGCGCGTTCCGCGCCAAGACGCCCGCGATTGCGGCTGTGAACGCGACGGGTTCCGGTGACTCGACCATCGCCGGTTTTGCGCATGCCATTGCTGCTGGTGCCGACGACGTCACGGTGCTCAAGACCGCCAATACCTGCGGCAAGCTCAACGCCATGGATCCTAAGACCGGCCACCTGGTCATGGACCGCTGGGACGAGATCTACAACAGTGTTGAAGTAACGGAGCTTTAGAGTTACGCGGTTTTACCAAACCTATTGGTTCCGCCGTTCTACCGAACGGCGGACCGGTCGACGCTGCGCGGGCCGCATTTGGACAATCTGACGTTCAACTTCAAGGGCGCGA
>CALFDJ010000052.1 GCA_937950325.1 uncultured Collinsella sp. | reverse complement strand
GCGCCCTTGAAGTTGAACGTCAGATTGTCCAAATGCGGCCCGCGCAGCGTCGAGCAGTTACGGCGTTTGGTAAAACGCCGTAACTAACGTGCTCCGTACTGCTCGTAGTAGGCGTCGATGGCGGTCTTGAGCTCGTCATCGATGACGACCTTGCCGTCGATCTCGTGGTTATAGAGGGTCTCGACGACCTCGGCCATGGAGACGATGCTCGCGACGGGGAAACCGTACTTGGCCTCGATCTCCTTCTGGGCGGTGGTCACGCCACCCTTGCCGACCTCCATGCGGTTGAGGGACACGATCAGGCCCTTGATCTCGACATCGGCAGCAGCCTTGACCTTGGGATAGGTCTCGTCGATGGACTTACCGCTGGTGGTGACGTCCTCGACCATGACCACGCGGTCGCCGTCCTGGGGCTCGTAGCCTAGCAGGTTGCCCTTGTCGGCGCCGTGGTCCTTGGCCTCCTTGCGGTCGCAGCAGTACTTGACCTCCTTACCGTACAGCTCGTGGTAGGCAATTGCGGTCACGACGGCCAGCGGAATACCCTTGTAGGCCGGTCCAAACAGCACATCAAAGTCGTCGCCAAAGTTATCGTGGATGGCCTGGGCGTAATACTCGCCCAGCTTCTTGAGCTGATAGCCCGTCACGTAAGCGCCGGCGTTCATAAAGAACGGGGACTGACGGCCGCTCTTGAGCGTAAAGCTGCCGAACTTAAGAACGTCGGACTCAACCATAAACTTGATGAACTCTTGCTTGTAAGCCTCCATGCGGGCTCCTCTCGTAATTGCGTACGTGCTCTTCAGTTTAGCGCAGGCGAGGCGTCGATGTGGGCGTGCTTTGGAGCCACGGCATTCTGTAAAGGCTTTGTCAGGGGGAATGGTTTTCCGAACAATGGGGTTGACATGGCAAACCCCCTCATCAAGAATAAGGGCGGATTAAAAAGGGGTACGAGATACCCAAAGCGCGCTGCGCTCAGCCTTTAGGAGGTGTGCCATGGAAGGCAGTCCTAGTCGAAAAACCTGCATGTCGCCCTCGGCACGCCGCGAGGACTCCGCACACGCATAAACGCCACCGGCAGATCACCAAAACCACCGCAAAGGCGCGCTGCACCCTTTGTGGGCTCAAGAGCTTGACGTGAGCGACATCTAGGTTTTTTGAAGCAAATACGACACGTACGCTAACTCCCTTCAACAAGGAGGACCCTATGCTGATGCTCAAAACCGTCACGGTACTCGAAGCCATCTCCAAGCGCCGCCGCACGGCGCGCCCTGCCGCTCATACCGGCCTGTCCAAGAACACCATATTCGCCGCCACCCATAGTGCCGAGGACGCCCTCGTACTGCTTGACGCCACGGCAAACGGCCTCACCGTCGAGCAGGCAACTGAGCGCCTGAACGCCGTCGGCCCCAACACCATCGAGGCAACGACCAAAACGCTCGCCCGCCGCATCGCCGACGCGTTCATCGATCCCTTCGCCGGCATCCTCGCCGCGCTCGCGCTGGTCTCGCTCTACATCGACGTGCTCGCCGTACCCAAGCCGCAGCGCGACCCCTCCACGGTCATCGTCATCGGCATCATGCTGCTGGTATCGGGCGGCATGAAGTTTATCCAGGAAGCCCGTAGCGGCAATGCGGCAGAGGCCCTCAAGGACCTGGTCTCCAACACTTGCACCGCCCTGCGCGACGGCGAGCGCATCGAGATTCCCTTCGACGAGCTCGTCCCCGGCGATGTGATCCGCCTCTCTGCCGGCGATATGGTTCCAGCCGATGCCCGCATCATCACCGCGCGCGACGTGTTTGTCATCGAATCCGCACTCACCGGCGAGAGCGAGGCCGTCGAGAAGACCGCTGCCATCACCGTCGTCGAGGGCGCCGACGACTCCGCGCTGCCGCTCTCTGCCTGCAAGAACATCGTCTTTACCGGCACCTCCGTGCAAAACGGCGCTGCCATGGCGCTTGTCGTTGCCACCGGTTCGGACACCTACCTGGGCGGCATCGCCAAGATGCTCAACGGGCGCGGCGAGAAGAGCGCGTTTGACCGCGGCGTCTCGAGCGTCTCCATGTTGCTCGTACGCCTCATGCTCGCTATGGCGCCGGCCGTCTTTGCCATCAACGCCGCCACCAAGGGCAACGTCATCGACGCGCTGCTGTTCGCCACGAGCGTAGCCGTGGGCATTACGCCGCAGATGCTCCCCGTCATCGTGACCACGAGCCTGTCGCAGGGCGCCAAGGATCTCGCCCGTCGCCAGGTTATCGTCAAAGAACTGCCGGCGATCCAAAACCTGGGTGCCATGGACGTCCTGTGCTGTGACAAGACCGGCACCCTCACCGAAGACCGCATCGTGCTCGAGCGCTACCTCAACACCGATGGCGACGAGGACACGCGTGTGCTGCGCCATGCGTTTTTGAACAGCTTCTTCCAGACCGGCCTCAAGAACCTTATCGACCTGGCCGTAATCGACCGTGCCGATGTGACACCCTCGACCGTCGCACCCGATTCCATGCTGGGCCAGAGCCTGCGCGACCGCTATACCAAGGTCGACGAGGTGCCCTTCGATTTCTCGCGCCGTCGCCTGAGCGTAGTTGTAGCCGACGCCCAGGGCAAAACCCAGATGGTTACCAAGGGAGCTGCCGAGGAAATGCTCGAGATCTGCTCCTTTGTCGAGGTCGATGGCATCGCTCAGCCGCTCACCAAAGACAAGCTCGCCCAGATTCGCAAGCAGGTCGCCAGACTTAACGCCGAGGGCCTACGCGTAATTGCTGTGGCGCAGAAGACCAATCCGCGCTGCGTGGGCGAGTTTGGCATCGCCGACGAGTGCGACATGGTGCTGATGGGCTTTTTGGCCTTCCTCGATCCGCCCAAAGCAAGTGCTGCGGGCGCCATCGCCACCCTCGAGGCCAAGGGCGTGGCGGTCAAGGTCCTAACCGGCGACAACGACCGCGTCGCCGCCACCGTCTGCGAGCAGATTGGTATCGATGCGAGCAACGTCTTGCTCGGCTCCGAGATCGATGCGCTCGATGACGCCGAACTTGCCGAGCGCGCCGAGAAAACCCACCTCTTCGCCAAGCTCTCGCCGCTGCAGAAGGCGCGCCTAGTGCGCGTCATGCGCGAGATGCTCGGCCACACCGTGGGCTTTATGGGCGACGGCATCAACGACGCCGCCGCCATGCGTGCGAGCGATTGCGGCATCTCGGTCGATTCGGCCGTCGATATTGCCAAGGAATCCGCCGATATCATCTTGCTTCAGAAGGACCTGGGCGTGCTCGAGCGCGGCATCATCGAAGGCCGCCGCACTTACGGCAACCTGCTCAAGTACCTCAAGACCACGGTGAGCTCCAACTTTGGCAATGTGCTGTCCGTGACCGTCGCGAGCCTGTTCTTGCCGTTTTTGCCCATGAGCGCCCTGCAGCTGGTACTGCTGTCGCTGGTCTACGAGATCGTGTGCATCGCACTGCCGTGGGACACCGTCGATGACGCCTGGACTGCCCGCCCGCGTGCCTGGGACGCCGCGTCCATCAAGGGCTTTATGCTCGAGCTGGGCCCCGTGAGCTCGCTGTTTGACATCGTGACCTTCGCCGCGCTCTTCTTTGTCGTGTGCCCCGCCGCCGTGGACGCAAGCTGGTCCGAGCTTGCCGCCGCGGGCGACGTCGCGGGTATGGCGACCTTTGCTGCGCTCTTCCAGAGCGGCTGGTTTGTCGAGTCCATGTGGTCGCAGACACTCGTGGTCCACATGCTGCGTTCCCCGCATCTGCCGAGCCCGCGCGACCACGCCGCGCCCACACTGTGCGTTCTCACCGTACTGGGCCTGGCGCTCGTCACCTGGCTGCCGGCAAGCCCCATCGCCGATGCACTGGGCCTCATGCCGCTGCCGACGAGCTTCTTCGCGCTGCTCATCGGCATCGTCTCTGCCTACATCGCGCTCACCCAGCTGGCAAAGCGCCGCTACATTGCCCGCCACGGCGAGCTGCTGTAGCAAGTAGACGGAAAACACCCTGCCAGCTGCCGTTGCCACTACCACAGCTGCCAACGCCGCTGCCGTTGCCTCTGCCGCCGCCGCAGTCTATCCCCTCAGCAGTTGCGGTGAAATAGTTCCTGTTTAAAGCCTCGTGACTTTAATTTAGGGACTATTCCACCGCAACTTATTGGAGGATTAGCTAGTCCTTGGGCGTCCAGGACCAGAAGAAGTTGATAAGGGCCACACGCGAGGCGGTATCGGTCTTCTTGTTGATTGAGGAAATGTGGCGATAGAGCGTGGAGCGCGAAAGGAAGAGCGTTGTGGCGATGTCCTGAACGCTCTGGTCCGAAGCGACCAAGACCTCAAGAATATCGCGCTCGCGCTCTGTAAGCCCAAAGGTGGCGACGAAAGCATCGAGGCGTTCATCGGACGTGAGCTCCGCTGCCTCCACGGGCTCGGGGTCGAAGCATGTGGGCGCAAGATCCCCACCAAGATCGTCGGTGGCAAGCGGCAGGCCATCCTGCATCACGGCATCATCGGCTCGTTGCCCCAACTGCCCCAGCAGCGTAATCGCAATGCCCACAAACATCACGAGCGCCGCACCGACCGCAGCCAGCACGTTTTGACTCGAGATAATCGCCACCGCCGGCGCCGTCACGAGCATCGAGCACACGTTGTTGACGACGCGACCCATGCACGGCCAAAAATATGACCAGCGCGCATAGAGCGAGACGGCGGCATATTTTTGTGGTAAAGAACACCACGAAAAAGCCCGAGCCCAGATAAAAGATGATCGTGGCAGCGAGCTCGTTGCCACCATTGCCGTCGACGATGAGCACAAAGAACGAAAGCGTGGACAGTATGGCGGCACATGTCATGCCGATATTCATATACGAGCGGCCGTGCAGGTCAAATAGTGCGCCAGCGACCAACGAGCTCACGACAAGCAGCAGGCGCGGCCAATCGCCCAAATCGACGGCTCCGACAGCATGCAAGGTCGTGAAGCCCGCGTTGAGAGCGGCGAATACGCTGGAAAGATACGCCGTCGCCACGGTCAGGCGAACTACGGCGCGACGGAATGCCGCCTTTGCCTCGGGATCGTCATGCCACTTGGCGCCATATTCCAGAGCATCTACCGAAAGCCCGGCAACACTGGGTTCAAAGTTGGGGTCGGACTCGTCGCGCAGCTTGGCGCGTCGGGCACCGTGGAGCAACGCCACCTGCGCGATCGCACAGACGACCAGAACAGCCTGCTGAGGAATACCGACAGGCATCACCATGTGGTTGATCACCTGTACCAGAACGCCCATGGCATAGGAAAGTGCGGCGGCGCGCGCCAGGCAGGGCGTCTGCGCAAAACGCCGCGCAAGATTGGCATGGGCGGTCGATCCGCAATAGCCCAGGGCGCAGCACGCCACCAGACCGCCGGCAATTACTACCTCAAACCGCACTGCCGTAATCATCAGCAGCAACGCCGATACCAACAGCACGCCTGTAATATCGCTCGTCGCATCGATCGTCTGGGGAAGGCGATAGTACAGAAATGGGCGCACGAAAAAGCCAATCACGCTCGCGCCGACAACGATGCTCTCGTAGATGGCGACCTCACTCGATGGCACGAACTCGGCCATGCGCACATCAAAGAGATACTCGCACGCCAAAAACGTGAAGAAGAACAGCGCCAGGCATATAATCTCCCGAATGCCCCGACGCAAATATGCGGTTGTGTCTCCCATGCCCCTCATGGTTAACCCCCCAGCCGTTCAATTGTCTGGAAATCTATTTTAATAAAGAACCAGTCTCAATATCGAAGCCAGGCTCGAAATGCTGCCAATTCGACCCCAGCCGTCCACATCACGCCGCGATTTTGAGCCGCATGGACCAGAGGGGACGCGCGCGATCTCTAGCTCGGCCAGGAGTGTCTCCAACTACCACTCATTTAAGTACGTCCCCAATGAGTGGCCGAAGAGTGCCCCCCGCGACTAGTCGTTTGAGAACGTCCCCAACGACTAGTCAAAAATGGGCCATGTGTCCCAGTTGTGGAGACTCCTTGAGCCGTCTGGGTATCGCGAAGGATCGCGCACTCCCCCATCATCAAAAGTGACACACGCTACCAGTTGATGGGAGGCAGCCATGGGCTTCTTTGACAAGATGTTCGAGAAGAAAGAGTGCGCGATTTGCGGTACCGAGCTGGGACTTCTAGGTAAGACAAAAATCAATGAGGGCTACCTGTGCAAAGAGTGCGCCGGCAAGCTCTCCCCCTTCTTTGGCGGCTATCGCTCCAGCACCGCGGACGATATCCGTGAGCAACTCGCCTACCGCGAGGCCAATGCCGAGCGCCTGGCGTCGTTCAACCCCACGCGTACGCTTTCTGCCGGGCGCACCAATATTATGCTCGATGAGGACGCGGGCCTGCTGATCATCACTTCGCAGAGCCGCTGGCGCGACGCCAATCCCGACATCATCGAGTTCTCGCAGGTACTCGGCTGCGATATGGATATCGACGAGCATCGCACCGAGATCTATCGCGAGACCAAGGACGGCGAGCGCGAGAGCTACAACCCGCCGCGCTACGACCTGGATTACGACTTTAATCTGACCATCCACGTCAACACGCCGTACTTCACCGAGATCAACCTGCGCGTGAACGACTCCACCATCGATCAGCGCGGCTCCATCGAATACCGCGAGGCCAAGCGCCAGGCAACCGAAGTCCGCGATGCGCTGGTGCAGCTGCGCCAGGAGACGCGCGACAGCGTCGTGGCCGCCAAGGCCCCCAAGACCGCGGTGACCTGCCCCTTCTGCGGAGCCACCACCATTCCCGATGCCAGCGGGCGCTGCGAATACTGCGGCGGCGCCATCGGCGCATAGCCCCCGGCACGGAAAGGACCGATCATGGCCTTCGAGAGCGTTAACTATCAGTGCCCTGCCTGCGGCGGCCCCTTGCATTTTGCAAGCGCCGAGCAAAAGCTCGTCTGCGACTACTGTGACTCGCGCTTTGAAGTCGAAGAAGTCGAGGCCCTCTATCGCGAGCGCCAGGACAAGGCCGATGCCAAAGCCGATGCGGCAACCGCAACGCCCAAGCCTGCTGTCGACGATGCCGTGCAGGAGCTGGCCCAAAACGCCGGCTACATCTGCTCGTCGTGCGGCGCCGAGCTCGTGTCCGACGGCACCGTCGCCGTCACCACCTGCCCGTACTGCGGCAACTCCGCCGTGGCGCCCGGCCAGCTCTCTGGCGACTTCTCGCCCGACCTGGTAATTCCGTTTAAGCTCGGGCACGACGACGTCACGGCCGCACTCAAGGAACACTACAAGGGCAAGATCTTGCTGCCCAAGAGCTTTGTCACCGGCAACCACATCGACGAGGTCCAAGGCGTCTACGTGCCGTTTTGGCTCTACGGCGCCCGCGTTGACGGCGAAGTGCACTTTGACGCGACCAACGAGACCGTGACCGAGGAATCCGACCGCACCGTCACGACCGCCGACCACTACGATGCCTATCGCAAGGGCAATATCTCGTTTAAGCGCGTGCCCGTCGACGGATCGTCCAAGATGCCCGACGGCCACATGGACGCCATCGAGCCGTTTGACTACGACGCGCTGCGTCCGTTCTCGGTCGCATATATGCCCGGCTACATCGCCAACCGTTACGACGAGGACTGCGAGACCTGCAAGGCGCGCGCCGAGCGCCGTATGGAAGAAAGCACGATCTCGGCCCTGCGCGAGACCGTCGTCGACGAATACGACGATGCCACGGTCGAAAGCAAGCAGCTCGACTACACCTGGGAAGACAGCGACTACGCCCTGTTCCCCGTCTGGATGCTCTCCACCTCGTGGAACGGCAAGAGCTACCTGTTTGCCATGAACGGCCAGACCGGCCGCTTGGTCGGCGAGCTCCCCCTGCTCCAAGCCCAAGCTCGCCATCGCCTCGGTGCTGTTCTTTATGATCGGATTTATCCTCTCCCAGATTCTCTTTATGGGGGAATACGCCTTCGATCCGGATTACCTCACCTTTGATATCGAGGGCATCCTCATCAATATCATCGCGCCGCTGATCATCGTGATTATCGGAGACGTGCTACTGGTAGGCCAGCTCAAGACGGCCAACGAAGCAACCCATGCCGATGAGTATTGTGGCGAGCTCGACCTGACCGAGAAACACGACACCTTCAGCCACACCGAGACCACCGTTGTCATGAAAGACGACAAGGACGACTAAGCAATCCAACCAATACCACCCGGCCTTTGACGAGAAAGGAAGATCACCATGGGACTCTTGAAAGCTGGATTGGGTGCTGCCGGCGGCGTCATGGCCGACCAGTGGAAGGAATTTATCTACTGCGAATCGATGCCCGCTGACGTCTTGGCCTGCAAGGGCAGCAAGCGCACCGGCGGCCGCAGCTCCAACACGCGCGGCGAGGACAACGTCATCTCCAACGGCTCGGTCATCGCCGTCAACGACGGCCAGGGCATGCTCGTGGTGCAAAACGGCAAGATCATCGAAGTCGCGCTGGAGCCCGGTGAGTTCGTCTTTGACACCGGCAGCGAGCCGAGCGTCTTTAGCGGCAACCTGGGCGATTCCATCAAGGAGACCTTCGCCAATATCGGCAGCCGCTTTACCTTTGGCGGCGACGCGGGCAAGGACCAGCGCGTCTACTTCATCAACACCAAGGAGATCATCGGCAACAAGTACGGCACCGCCTCGCCCGTGCCCTTCCGCGTGGTCGACAACAACATTGGCCTGGATGTCGACATCTCTGTGCGCTGCAACGGCGAGTATTCGTACCGCATCACCAACCCGCTGCTGTTCTACACCAATGTGTGCGGCAACGTGACCGATAGCTATACGCGCGACAAGATCGACAGCCAGCTTAAGTCCGAGCTGCTCACCGCCCTACAGCCCGCCTTTGCCAAGATTTCGGAGATGGGAATCCGCTACAGTGCCATCCCCGGTCACACCACCGAGCTCGCCCGCGCGCTCAACGAGGTCCTCTCGGCCGACTGGCGCGATCTGCGCGGTGTCGAGATCGTGAGCTTTGGCGTCAACTCCATCGCCGCTTCGCAAGAAGACGAGCAGATGATCAAGGACCTGCAGAAGGCCGCAGTCATGCGCGATCCCACCATGGCAGCCGCCAACATCGCCAGCGCCCAGAGCGACGCGATGCGCGCGGCAGCCGCCAACCCCAACGGTGCGATGGCCGGCTTTATGGGCATGGGCATGGCGGGTGGCATGGGCGGCATGAACGCCAGTCAGCTGTTCGCCGCCGGCCAGGCACAGCAGCAGGCCGCCCCGCAGCCAGCTCCGGCACCCGCCCCCGCACCGGCTCCTGCCGCTGCCCCCGCGGCCGGCGCATGGACCTGCAGCTGCGGCGCCACCAACACCGGCAAGTTCTGCTCCGAGTGCGGCAGCCCCGCACCCGCCCCGGCACCTGCCAAGTGGTTCTGCCCCAACTGCGGCAGCGAAAACGGCGGCAAGTTCTGCAGCAACTGCGGAACGCCCAGGCCCTAGCGCCCATTACAGTCGAAATTGTCAGCCCGGGACCGTCTCGGGCTACGATTGAGGCGCG
>CALFDJ010000051.1 GCA_937950325.1 uncultured Collinsella sp. | reverse complement strand
GGATGCGACACTCGATGTGTCCATCCTCGCAGTATCCGGTTCTCAAGGTGCACGCCCCGCGGCTGATCCGGTTCCACCGGGCCGCGCGGCAAGGAGATATATTGCCAGACCGGAGGGGCCCCGTGGGCGGGAATCTGGCACTCCATATTTTGTTCACAAATGAATAGGTCCCTCAGTCGCATCACTGAGGTGAAAACTGAAGCATTGGCTTCTGATATTGGCGATGACCAGCTGTTTTATGAGTATTGAGACATCGGTCATCTCTGGAGCGCTACTTTACTCCAAAGGCATCAGCTATTTGTTTCCCATCGGTAAAAGGCAGGTTTTGTTCGCCAAGCGTTCTTATATATAGAGAAGTTCGGGTTCGAACCCATGCACCGGCAACAAAAAAGCGATCAACCGGAGTCGATCGCTTTCTGTTCTATGGTGGAGCATCCAAAGGATGTTTCCGAACTCACTTTCTCGCTGCCATTCATGCTGTCGAAGCATCGTTCGACCTCCGCAGTCCCATGTTTTGAGGATCTGCCGTGTTTATCACTGCTATTAATGAGTGTGCGGAAGTGATCCTCATACAGATACGTGCGATCCGCCAGAGAACTGAGAAGCATCTTTCTGCAGCCCTCGTTGTCTATCCTCGCATCTCTCAGGTCTTCCGGAAATTCACAAGCAGTCTTAGGGTCAGTTTGTTTCTGCTTTCAGAGACTTGTTTGAGAGTTATTAAAGACAGTTCAAAACAATAAGTGAGACACCATAAAGCAGAGCAAGATGTGCCGGATAGAAAACGTAGAAGAAGTATTTCAGCTTCAGCCCTCGCTTGCCATTATAAAGATTGATAAGCAGCAACGAAACGACCGCGGCAGCAACATCAGGGTTAAATACATTAGCTGTAGCAAACTCAAATCCGCCGCCAACTATATGGCATGACGAAAGGAGCACTGCGCATACTGCAGCAAAGAACATCTTGGCCTTGCTGTCGTGAAATAAATAGAATGCAGCCACAAGCAGAATGCCATACACGCCGCCATCTAGTTTAGTGTATTCAGCTGCCAGTGCTGTCAAAACAATCAGTGCAATTTCTGCGATGTGCCTCTTCCATTTTGAAAGACTTTGTATCTTTTCCAGAATAATCAAAAAGACCAAGGAAAGCAGGAGCTCACACATAACATTTTGTTGCCGAAGGTCAAATAGTTGCCCGGTTTGAACGAAATCGTATATGGGCTCCGCAATGATTGCGAAGACAAGCATATTTCGCAGGTACTTCTTTATGTCACGAGTATGCAAAAATCCCTCAACTATCAAAAAGCAAAATAAGGGAAATGCAATTCTGCCAAGAACATGAAGCACATCCGAAGCCTCGCTTAGAATCGCCCACTGCTCGTCTGATATCTGATTGTGCGATGCGTGAGTCATGATTCCATTGGTCAGGACGATCCTGCTTACATGATCGAGAACCATCGAAATGGCCGCTATTATCTTTAATGTGCTGCCGCTAATTCCGTATCTATCTGTTTTCATTTCGTTTCCCTTTCTTTGGGTGGGCCGTCAGGGGTTCAGCCTGCTTCGCACGCGAACGCTGCGGCGCTTTCGCGCCTTGCGCGCTGCGCTGGCAAACGCTCACGCGTTTACTCAGCTCCGCGCCCCGACGGGTTCGAACCCGTGCACCGGCAACAAAAAAGCGACCAACCGGAGTTGATCGCTTTCTATTCCATGGTGGGCCGTCAGGGGTTCGAACCCTGGACCTTGGGATTAAAAGTCCCCTGCTCTGCCAGCTGAGCTAACGGCCCGCGGGTGGCATTGTACCACGGTCTGGGACTATTCCCAACTCCATTGGCCGTTCTGGAAAATCACAACTTCACGTCCATCAGGCGTAATGCCCGTAATATCGATGTCGTCCGTGCCGATCATAAAATCGACGTGCGTGCTCGAGACGTTAACACCATGCTCCAGGAGCTCCTCCTTGGACATGTCGTACCCACCCTCGATGCATTCGGGGAAACCGACACCTAGCGCGAGATGGCAGCTAGCGTTCTCGTCATAGAGCGTATCGTAGAACAGAACACCACTTTCGCGGATCGGCGTGTTCTTGGAAATGAGCGCGACCTCTCCCAGGTGAGCAGCGCCCTCGTCAGTATCGATGATACTTGCGAGCGTTGCCTTGCCCACGCGGGCGTCGTAGTCCACCACGCGGCCGCCCTCGAACTTAATCCAAAAATCGTCGACTTTATTGCCGTGGTGGATGAGCGGCATGGCCGAGTACACGATACCGTCGGCGCGCATGCGATCGGGCGAAGTGAAGACTTCCTCGGTGGGAATGTTGGGGAAGAAGGGGTGCCCATCGGGCGTCTTGCCCTTGCCGCCGGCCCACTCGTGACCCTTCGTCATGCCAATCGTCAGATCGGTTCCATTTGCCGCGGTGTAATGCAGGCAGTCGAAACGATTGCCGTTCAGGAAACGCAGGTTCTTTTCGAATGCGGCGTCATGGAGCTCCCAGTCGCTCTCTGGGTCCTGGCCATCGGCGCGAGCGGTGTGCAGAATCGCATTCCACAGCTTATAGATTGCAACCTCATCGGCGTCTCCCGGGAACACCTCGCGCGCCCAAGCCACGACCGGAGCGCCGGCGATGCACCACGGATTGATGTTGTAATCCAGTCCACGGCGGAAAACTTTGCACTGCGTGTTCTTTGCCTTAGAAGCTGCAGCGGGCTTAGCGGGATCGATGCCCTTAAGGGCGGCGGGGTCCGCACCCTCGATAAAGATAAAGCAGGCACCGTCCTGGGCCAGGGAATCCAGCTGCAGGCGCTTCCACTCGGGCGTCTGCTCAAAATAGCTTTTCTCGACATGCTCGTACGTGAGCCTCGTCACGGCATCATCGGCCCAGATGACCGTCACGTGGCCGGCGCCGGCAGCATAGGCCTCCGCGACCACCACGCGCGCAAACGGCGCGCACTCAACCGGAGACTGAACGACGACTTCCTGGCCGGGCTTAACGTTTACGCCCTTGCGGACAACCAGGCGCGCATAGTTTTTAATCTTGGGCTCCAGGGACTTCATACCCTCCAGGGCCTCTTCGACCGTCAGGGCAGCTCGAATCATGTGCCACTCCATCTATCTATAGAACAGTAAAAAGGCGCGCCGCAAAAACGACGCGCCTTATATCTTAGCGATAAGTATGTATGCAAACGCTACTTCTTCTTGGAGTCCTTCTTGTCCTCCTCGGCAGCTGCGCGCTCGATAAGAGCGTTGAGCTTGTTCTCGGACATGCCCTCGGCCTGCGCGCGGTACATGTTGCGCAAGGGACGAATACGAGCAAAGTCGTAGATAAAGTCACCTAGGATGATGACATAGGACAAAACGATGCCGACCATCTGGACAGGGCTGGACACCATGCCAGCGGGAGCGAAGTACAGCGAGGCCCAAATTGCCACGACGAGCACCATGCCAATGGCGAGCACAGTCCACCAGATGCGACGGCGCTTGGTGTAGTCCTCGTCCTGCTTGAGGAGGATATTCGACACCGTATAGATGCGGTCCTCCTTGGCGCGCTGCTTAGCCTTGCGGGCGCGCTTCTCCTCTTTAGAGAGGCCCTCGAGGTTCTCGCCCTTCTCGAGCTCTTTGCGGCGTGCCTTAGACGAAGCCGGCACGACGCGAACGGAGCTCGCTGCTTGGCGGGCGGGCTTAGCAGATGCGGCAGACTTGCGCGCAACCCCGGTAACTTCGTGGGATTGCGTGCGCTTGTTCGTGGCGCTACGGGTACTCACTTATGCGTTCTCCTTCATGCTTGTGAACTGGGAGCCCGTGATGATCTGGAAGGCCTCGCGATAGCGCTCGGACGTGCCATCGATGACCTCGGCGGGCAGGTGCGGGGTCTCCCCCGTCATATCCCAGTTGGCCTTGAGCCAATTGCGGACGAATTGCTTGTCGTAGCTAGGCTGGATCTTGCCCTCCTCGTAGCTGGCAGCAGGCCAGAAACGGCTGGAGTCGGGCGTGAGGCACTCGTCGATCAGCGTGACCTTGCCATCGATGACACCAAACTCGAACTTGGTGTCGGCAATGATGATGCCACGGGTCGCGGCGTACTCGGCAGCGGCCTTGTAGATCTTGAGGGAAAGGTCACGAATCTGCGTGGCGATGTCCTCGCCCACGATCTCGCAGCAACGCTCGAACGAGATGTTCTCGTCGTGGTCACCGATCTCGGCCTTCGTGGACGGCGTGAACAACGGCTCGGGAAGCTTGGAAGCCTCGGTCAGGCCCTCAGGCAGCTGGATGCCGCAGACGGTGCCGTTCTCGTCGTAGGTCTTCTTGCCCGAACCGGTCAGATAGCCGCGGACGATGCACTCGATAGGAATCGTCTGGGCCTTCTTAACCAGCATGGCGCGGCCAGCGAGGTAGTCACGATACTCAGCAAACTCCTCGGGGAAATCCGCCGGGTCGATGGAAACGAGATGGTTGGGAACGATGTCGGCAAACTTATCGAACCAGAATGCCGAGATGCGATTGAGCACCTCTCCCTTAAACGGAATCTCGTCGGGAAGAATGAAGTCGAACGCAGAAATGCGGTCGGTGGCGACCATCAGCAGGTTTTCACCGGCATCGTAAATATCACGAACCTTGCCACGGGAATCCGGACGACGCTCCATCGTTGTCACGTGAGTCACTCCTTACCTAAATACGACAGAAATGCGGGTTCTTTCCCGCATGTTTTCGCAAACTCGGAGCGGCAGGGACGCGGCCCCTCCTTCACCGAATAGCGAAAAGCTAGTGCTCCATTGTAGTAGATGCCGCGTCCGCCGTGTGCTCGCGGGGCAGATGAATTGTAAAAGTCGTACCCTTTCCAAGCTCCGACTCCACGGATATGTAGCCATGGTGACGCTCGACGATCTGCTTGGTCACGGCGAGGCCGACGCCCAGGCCGCCAGCTTCGCGGGCGCGGCTGGCATCGGCGCGCCAAAACCGCCCGAAAATGCGCGACAGATCGTCCTTGGCAATACCGATGCCGGTATCAGAAACGGCAATGCTGACGTGCCTGCGGTCACTGAGCACCGACACCACGACCCAACCGCCCTCGGGGGTGTAGCGCATGGCGTTGCTCATGAGGTTGATAACACATTGCGTGATCATGTCGGGATCTGCCTCGGCAACGTCATCGTGGCCCTGCGTCTCATCTGCAAAGCGCAAACGCAGGTCACGGTCGGCAAACAGGCGCTCCTGGCCATTCACAATCGATCGCACGAACGGAACCATGTCCACCGGTTCTAGATTGAGCGGAGCCGTGCTGTTTTCCATACGCGATAGGTCGAGCATCTGCTGCACCAGACGAGCCAGGCGACGCGTCTCGGAAGCAACGGTCTCCAAATGCTCATCGTCGGTGGGATACACGCCATCCTGCATGGCCTCGACCGTTGCGAGCATGGCCATAAGCGGCGTGCGAAGCTCGTGTGCAACGTCTGAGGTCAGGCGCTTCTCGTGTTTCATATCCTTCTCGAGCGAAGTGGCCATCTCATCGAAGGTCTCACCCAGCTGATCGATCTCGTCATCACCGCGCAGCCCCGTGCGAGCCGACAGGTCGCCGTCACGGATTTGCTTTGCGGTACTGGTGATGCGATGAATCGGTTTGGTGAGCATGCGCGACACGAGCGATCCGATAACGACCGAAATGCAGATTGCAACAACCGCGGCGAGGGCCATGGCGTTAAAGGTCTTCTCCCTAAACGCAGAGTCCGCCTTGGTGAGCAGAGCGTCGGAGCCGATGGCCCACAGCTTTACCTGTCCGACATGCTCGCCGGAAGACGTTACAATCTCGACGTTAGCAACGCTATCGGAGTCGGTTGGAGCAGACGAGACCGGGCTATGCGATGCCCTCTTGCCGCTCGTGTCGTCGATCGTAGCCTGGTTTTCGCGTACATCGGCGGTGGCGCTTGCCGAGGGCCAGGAATCGTCATAAACGATCACGCCCTTTTTATTGACGACCTGCATGCCCAGATCGTCGGAAACCAAACTCGACGTTGCGACCGTGCGCAGTTCTCCCGCGGTCCAAGAACCGTTTTCCTCATATGAGGTCGCCAACTTCTCGGCAGCGGAATTTGCGATTTCGACGATATTGGAGCGTGTGTAATCCGAAAAGACCGTGCCCCACACAACAGAGACAACGCCCACCAGCACCAATACCGTCATGAGCGATGTCAGAGCAAAAGCAAGTGCCATGCGCGAGGGATAGCTCATCGTTGGCCGTGAATCGGAACGAGGCGTGTTCCAACTAGCCTTGGAACCCGCCTCGCTCTCCTGCTTGTGCTTTTGTCCGATTTCAAAGCGCGCAGGTGTCATATGTGATTTCCCTATTTCTCGTCCGACTTATCGGTCTTGGCCGGAGCCTCGAAGCGATAGCCGACACCATGGACGGTGTAGAGCCACTTGGGCTTCTTGGGATCATCGCCCAGCTTGGCGCGAAGATTCTTCACGTGGCTATCGATGGTGCGCTCATAGCCCTCAAAGTCATACCCGAGCACTTTCTCGACCAGCTCCATGCGGTTATACACACGGCCGGGATGACGGGCAAGCGTGGTGAGCAGCTTGAACTCGGAAGCCGTCAGATCGACTTCCTTGCCCTCGACCAAGATCTTGTGGCCCGAGATATCGATGACCAGATCGCCGAAGTCGAGTACCTCGACGGCGGGCTCGTCGGCCTGATGGGCACGGCGGAACAGAGCGCGAACGCGGGCGACGAGCTCGCGCGGCGAGAACGGCTTAATCAGATAGTCGTCGGCGCCGAGCTCAAGACCGATAATACGGTCCTCGATCTCGCCCTTAGCCGTCAGCATGATGATGGGGACATCCGAGGTATCGCGAATGGTGCGGCAAACGCGCTCGCCGGGGATCTTGGGGAGCATAAGGTCGAGCACGACCAGGTCGAACTGATGCTTCTCGAACTCCTCGATCGCGGACTGGCCGTCGCCGACGCCCACAACCCAGTAGCCTTCGCGCTCGAGATAGGCAGCGACGGCGTCACGGATTGCCTTCTCATCCTCGACCAGCAGAATCTTTTTTGCATCTGAAGCCATAACACGGCCCCCCTGTCTCAATTAGCTAAGAACAAGCCCATTTTAACGCACCTGAGCCCGCCGGATGCCGCTATGACGCGGCAGCTCGGCGGGCGGTACTCACAATTACAACGCGTTTATTCCCCTGTTGGCGCCTTTTTAACCCCTCTAAGCTTAAAGAGAGAATAGACGTGCAGTGACCGTCTCTGGTATACCCTGGCTGTTGCGCACCGTGGCGTACGTAAGGAATGAGTCCGATTTTCCCGCCGTAGCTGGATAATCGCCATACTCCAAAGCGCGGTCGGGCGACAGCAGCGAGCCATAGGTCTTGGCAGAGGTGTCGATCAGGAAATGCGACGCCTGTACCTTAACAAGGTATTTATTCTTCTTGCCAGCCGCACATGCGAGCGGCTCGCGGGACAGGAAGAGGTACGGCCCTCCCTCATTACCGATATATGTGCCCATATTGCCCAGGCTGCCCACGCCACTATAGGCCGCCTCGATAGAAAACACGAAGGTATCGCCCATATATACGGCCTCGAAAGGCGAGACTGACGAGGGAAGGACTAGCTGGGCACGTTTGGTGTTGTTGCCGTCGGTCAGATCGATTGCCGTTATGCCGTAGTAGACGCCCTCGTCGTTGCGGACACGCGGCGAGATGGTCAAAATGCCGTCGCTCGCGCGCGGGGCCGATGCAAAGCGGCCCGTCGATTTCCAAATTACCTCGGCCTTGGATTCATCAAGCGAGCGACGATAGCAAAACGAATCACTACTCGTTTTATTGCCGCCTGCCGAAGGCATTTTATACCAGATGACTGATGCCCCGAACGCCGTAAACAGCGGCGGATCGTAGTCCTTGCCACCTCGATCGAGCTCAACCACGTCGCCAGAGAGCGAAGCGCCCGACAGATTTTGAGCGTAGAGCTTCCACGATGAATTGGCAAAGTTCATCTCAACCCACGCGAATACGCCGTCGCCGGCACGGACATCGTAGAATGCATATCCCGTGCCCTCGATAGGATCCTCGATTAATGTGGTAAGCGAGCCATCGCCCAGGTTGAGCACACCGAGCGTGTTGGCGTGCAGTGCCGATGCGGGCGCCATCATTGCCGCGGCGTAATCGCCGTCGCAGTAGTACAGCAGCGTACCCAGAGGCAGCGTCCACGACGCCGCCGGCTCAAGATCGATGTCGACTGCCTCGTACTCATCCGTAATCGAGATGATTTTGGAATCATCCTTGATAACCTGCGGCTCGCCGGCGGCATCATCGCTGGTGCCCGTTTTTTTCGAGCATCCGGCAAGCACCGTGGCAGCGCCCGCGGCAGCCCCACCGAGTACAAAGCCGCGACGCGATATTCCGTTCTTGATGTGATCGGCGATACCCATTAGGCGATCTCGGTGCGAGCGGCCTCGATAGCGCGTGTAAGCTGGTCGGCGCAGGAGGTCTTTTTCATACCGCAGGTATTACCGGCGAGAACCTCGATTACGCGATCGGCAGGAGCGCCCTCGACCAGCTTGGAGATAGCCTTGAGATTGCCGTCGCAGCCGCCGGTAAACTCAACGCCCATCACCTTGTTGCCGTCATCGGAAAGATCAAGGTGAATATTGCGAGCACACACGCCCTGAGGCTTGTAATCAAACGAAATCATGCGATCCCCTCTCAGAATGTTATTCGAGACGACTATTATCCCCGTCTTTCCCTAAATGCAACGAGGCGCTTTGCCGGCAACACACATTACCAGCAAAGCGCCCTAAAAAGCTAACGTTATGCCCGAACCTACTCGAAGCTCAGCTGCTCCAGACGATCAAAGACCGTGTCGATACGGGTGAGGAAGTCCCACGGATCAAAGATCTCGTCGAGCTTCTCCTGACTGACGGTGCAGCGCGGGTCGGCCTCGAGACGCTCCTTAAAGGTGGGGCCGGAGACACAATCCTGTACCTCGTGCCAGGTTGCCATAGCGTTCTCCTGCACAATGGCGTACGCGTCCTCGCGGGTGATGCCCGTGTCGACGAGGGCGAGCAGTACCTTGGAAGAGAAGATGAGGCCGCGGGTCTTATTGAGGTTGGCCATCATGCGGGCGGGATACAGTTGCAGGCCGTCGATAACGCGGATGAGGCACTGGAACATGTGGTCGAGCGCGATGAAGCTATCGGCTTGGGCGACGCGCTCGGCGGAAGAGTGCGAAATGTCGCGCTCGTGCCACAGGGCAACGTTGTCAAAGGCGACCTGAGCGTTGGACTTCACGACGCGCGACAGGCCACAGACCTTCTCCATGGTGATGGGGTTGCGCTTGTGCGGCATGGCGGAGCTGCCCTTTTGGCCCTTGCGGAAAGGCTCCTCGGCCTCGAGCGTATCGGTCTTCTGCAGGTTGCGGACCTCGGTCGCGATGCGCTCGCAGGTGGCCGCCGTAGTGGCAAGCACGCCGGCAAGGTAGGCGTGGTGATCGCGGCTGATGACCTGCGTGGACAGCGGATCGTGGACCAGGCCCAGGTGCTCGCAGACGTACTCCTCGACGAACGGGTCGATGGAGCTGTAGGTACCGACGGCACCGGAGATGGCACCGAAGGCAACGTTCTTGCGAGCATCCTCAAGACGATCGAGATCGCGCTTGAGCTCCCATGCCCAAGAGCCAAACTTCATACCGAAGGTCATCGGCTCGGCATGAATGCCATGGGTGCGGCCGGCGCAGAGCGTATTGCGCTCCTCGAAGGCACGACGCTTGCAGATCACGCCGAGCTTCTTGACGTCCTCGATAATCAGGTCACACGCCTGAGTAAGTTGATAGCACAGAGCCGTATCACCCAGGTCGGAGCTGGTCATACCGTAGTGAACCCAGCGGCTAGGCTTGGGCTCGCCCTCGGGAACATCGGCGTCGATATATTCCTTCATGTTGGTCAGGAAGGCGATGACATCGTGGCGCGTGACCTCCTCGATCTCGTCAACCTTCGCCTTCTCAAAGTTGGCGTGGTCGCGAATCCACTGGGCCTCTTCTTTGGAAATACCGATCTTGCCGAGCTCCGCCTGAGCCTCGCAGGCCAGGACCTCAATCTCCTGCCAAATGGCGTACTTGTTCTCGAGGGAGAAGATGTGTCCCATCTCCGGGCGGGTATAGCGATCGATCATAGCGGCTCCTTTTTGGTTATTGGCACGTTGGTCGTAACTCAACCATTGTACCGTGCGCGGGTGCGAGTATGGGCAGTAGGCATTAACCTAACATTTTGACGCATACGCGGCCATGGGGACGCCTGCGTATTTGCGAAGCAAATACGCACCGGCTGCGGGCGGCATGCCCCGGTCCGGGGAAGCGGCAGTAACGTCGGTTGAATCCACTTTTCCCAAAATCCGCTCCACTCGATAGAGCGGGCAACGGGACGTCCGCGTATTTGCTTCGCAAATCCGCACCGGCTTCAGGCGCCTTCCGGTGCCTTCGCCTGCTCGCTACAAACGCTTCGCGTTTGCTTTACGCTCGCACCCTGGCGGGTTCGAGTCCCGGCGCTTTATTGAAAAAAGCACGGCACCGTGATGGTGCCGTGCTTGTGCTTTTAACTGGAGCGGGCAACGGGACTCGAACCCGCGAGTGTCAGCTTGGGAAGCTGATGCCTTACCACTTGGCGATGCCCGCTTGTGTGTTGGCTAGTATAACGCGGTTGTCTTGTTTGATACAAGGGTGTCGATGCTTGTTTTAGCTGTGGAGAATCGTTTGAAAACCACTCCGATTGTGGAGATGAGGACCTTTGTCTTTCTCTTCTTACCTTCTTCTACCTGCACTTTTATCTGATTGTTGTATTTGAGCTCGATTTGTCAGAAATCGGGCAAGCTTTTGGTCAGCTTCCGGTACTTACCCGCATGAACCATGGCGGTAGCCTCATCCCAAGCGCCGCGGCTTCCCCGTGCGGCGCACGAGGGATAAGGAGCAGCCATGTCCAACGCACCCACGCACTCTGTCCACAGCGCAATCGCAACAGGTCCGCTGCTCCTGCTCCTCTTTTTTCTGATCGGCTGCCTGGCCCCAGGGGCCGCACTCGCCGTCGACGGGAACGACGCCCTTAATTTCCGCACTATAAGCGACGGTTGCGGCCCCTTCGGTGTCGGTAAATACGAGGCACAGGACACATCGATTTCGTACTGTATGAATCAAGACTGCCCCGGCCCCAGCAAGCCGGGAGGGCCATGGCGCACATATAACCAGGGCTGGACATGGCTCGATGACGAATTTGCCGCCATCGTCTGTCACGGATACCCCTCCAGTACATCCTTTGGCGGCCACAACCTGTCGCCCGATCTCGCCCGTGCCGCCACCCAGATTGCCGTGTGGATGCTCAACGGAACCACGCGCCCCGACGGCACCTATTCGTATACAAATAGCAAGGGAGTTGCCAGGAGCGGTAGGTTTTACGAAAACGCCGAGGCCGTAGCGGCTGCACGTTGGCTCTACGACAGCGCTAAGTCCGGATCCATTAAGGCAGCCCCACATCGAGCCAGGCGTTATCACGGCCCGGTCTCGGGCGAGGGTCGACACCAGGACATGCTCTATGTTCTGCCCGCCGTCTCCGTATCTTTCCAAAAACAATCGTCCCAGGCTGGCATCACCGCCGGCAACGACACCTACAGACTCGGTGGCGCAACCTTCGATATCTTTGAAAGTGCGGGCGATGCACGTGTCGGCACTATCCAGATGGACGAAAACGGGCGTGCACAAGCAACACTTTTGCCCAATACGGCATATTACCTGGTCGAAACCAAAGCCCCGGCAGGCTATATCCCTCGAAGCGACCGAATAGCCTTCACCACACAAAACAGCGGCGAACATGTCACTATTAGCGAGCAGCCCGGCACCATCACTTTGCGTATTGTAAAAATCGATGCCGCCACGGATGCCGGCGCCCAGGTTGGAGCGTCGCTTGCGGGCGCTGAATTCACCTGCGTCTCGCAATCAACTCCCGGCTGGACTCGCACCCTTACGACCGACGAAAACGGACGGGCGATCCTCAATGACGTTCCTCTGGGCACCTTTACCATCTACGAATCGAAAGCGCCCGAGGGCTACCTGATTTCAAACGACAGCTGGAGCTACACCGTCGGTGCCGAGCAGCTCGGAGATACGGGCATCGTTGAGCTCGAAAGCCGTATTCCCAACATCCCCATCGCCTTTGACCTTGAAATCTCGAAGTTTAAGGACCATGGCGATAGCGATGAGTCCGGCCTTGAGCAGCCGGCGGAAGGCGTCGTCTTTGAAGTTGTCAGCAATAGCTCCCAACAAGTCGTCGGCACGTTGACCACAAACGTTTATGGCTTTGCCTCCACCAAAGACCAGCCCGAAGCATGGTTTGGCGTAGGCAAGCGACCCGCCGGCGCTCACGGTGCCATTCCCTACGACCGCGCGGGCTACACCGTTCGCGAGGTTGCAGAAACGGTCCCTGAAGGATTTAAGCAAGCAGGAGAATGGACCATCACAGCAGAGCAGACCGCAGACGGCGCCGAGCTTCAGTACATCGTTGACAACCATGCCTTATCGACACACCTTCAAATCGTAAAGCGCGATGCTCAGACCGGCGGCACCGTACCACTTGCCGGCTTTACGTTCCAGCTGCTCGATAGCCACCACGAGCCCGTCTCGCAAACATGTTGGTATCCGGCCCACAATGTAATGAATACCTTCACAACCGATACAACCGGCGCCGTCACGCTGCCCGAATCACTTCATCCCGGAACATACTACGTGCACGAGGCATCGGCCAAGGAACCGTATCTGCGCGGAGAAGACCTGGAGATAACGATTCCAGCCGACAGAAATCTGACACCGGTCGCCGTCGTCTCGTTCTATGACGACGCCGCAACCGGAAGCATCGAAATCATTAAGACGGGTACTGTAGATGGGCGCGCCCTCGCTGGAGCCACGTTTGACATCCGCGCTGACGGCGACATCGTGCGAACCGACGACAGCATCGTCGCCCTGGATGGCGAAACCGTCGCCACCGTTACAACCGACGAACGGGGGCATGCGCGAGTCGACCATCTTTCGCTGGGATGCGGTACCGCCACCTACGAGGTCGTCGAGACACAAGCGCCCGAAGGTTATCTGCTCAACCCGACCCCACATACTGTGAAGTTGTCGTACGCTGACCAGCAAACGCCCGTGATCGAAGTGCGCCTTGACGTTTCCAACGACTACACCAAGATCGATGTCTCCAAAGTCGACGCGTGCGGAGGTCAGGAAGTGACAGGCGCCGAGCTTGTCCTCTGCGACTCCAATGGCAACGAAATCGATTCTTGGACTTCATCCGGCAAACCGCACCACATTGAGCACCTTTCGCCTGGCACCTACACCCTGCGCGAAACGATGTCTCCGCGTACCTACGACCTCGCCGAGGAGATAACGTTTGAAGTAAAGGCCACGGGAGAAGTTCAAACCATAGACATGAAGGATACCCCCATCGAGATCAGGGGAAGCGTCGATAAGCGCCAAGAGATTGCACAGCCAGTCGTAAGCAAACTCGTTGCCAACGGTGACGGAAAAAACCGAGCCAAAGCACGGGCCAACACGCAAGGCGCCTTCTCCTATACCATCGACACCAAAAACGAGTCGAGCACCTGGGTCGACGAGTTGACCATCACCGACGACCTTGAGTGCGCCAAAGATGGCGCAGCGAAACTCGTTGCCGTTGAAACCCCTATTGCGGTCGGTGATCTAAACGGGCTGTGCAACGTGTGGTATCGAACGTCTCCGGCAGGAACAAGCGATACGGGCAGGCAGGTCAATGCAACGCTTGACGACGGGCACCACAATCCTTGGCTCGAAACGGAAGAGGTTGCAAAGCTGCTGGGCGACGATGTGCGTCTCGTCGATTACGACGGGTGGCACCTATGGAAAGCAGATATCCCGACGGACAAGTCCGTCACGCTCGATACGAAAGAGATTGATCTTACAGACGACGCCGTCATCACGGGCATCCGTTTTGAATACGGTGCGGTAGCCGCCGACTTTACAACCAGAAGCGAGGCGGACTCTTGGACCCGGGATGACCTTAAAGACGAACACGACGATCTTGACGATGCCAAGGCGGCCCTTAACTCGGATGCCCGAGGCGCAGTCGTGCATATGCAGGCAACGTCGTCCTATACGCCCCAAACCGCACTTGCCAACAGCGCGCGCGTCGATCTTTGCCGCAACGGCGGTGGCGATAAACTCGAGGCGCATGATGAGGACCGCGTCATCCAACGATGCGCCCTGCCTCAGAACCTGCCGGCAACGGGATCTGTTCCTGTCGCCGCATGCATCACCGCACTCCTGACCTCGGGCACGGCAGCCATATGGTTCGCTCGCCTTAGGTCAGCCACAAAGAGGCGCTAGCACGACGAAAAAGCGGGCGAGCCAGTCTCCCGGCTCGCCCGCCTTGGGCATAAACGATGAATCGGCTATTCAGCAGATGACGAACCGCCATCGATGGCCGCCTGATCGGACTCGGAAATACCGTCAGCACCCAAACTTTGCTCTTGCTCCACCTCTTCGTTCATTGTTGTCTCGGGCGTCGAGCCCTTAACGCCAACGACATACGCGGCCCCAAAACCCAATGCGACAGCGATCAGGGTCAAAATCAGATAGATGGGCCAATGGCGCTTGATATACGAAAACACGCTGACTCCTTAGCGGGTCTGTCTACGAACGACGAATGACCTCGGTCACGACCTCGGACACCGTAGCGATATTGGTCGGATTGACGTTGTACGGCAGGTCATCCTCGGTGCGAGCGCAGGCAAGGCGCGGGCCGTCCACACCGGCGATCGTAAGGGCGCGACGGCTCGCCTCGAGCGCTGCGGATGCATCGGTTTTTGCATAGGGCATCTCGAACGCACCGCAATCGACGTGGAACGACTTACACACCTTGCTGACCAGATTCATGATGCGGCGATCGCCCTTAAACAGCTGCTGCTCGCCCTCGACCGTCACCACCGAAAGCCTGCCGGCACCGATAGACTCAAGGTTGATGAAGAACACACCGCGGAGCTTGTCACGATGCGAGGCCAAAAACGCCCTCATGCCGGCGCCGTCGCAATCGGACGCGCCCGTTGCGACGAACCAGATATCGTGGCCGAGCAGCTCATCGTCACCCATGGAGGCAACGGCCGAAAGCATATCCTCGGCAGAAGCACCATCGGAGGAAGTGGCGCCGCCCTTCCAACCGTCGTCGTCATCCTCGAAGTTATCCCACGAGCCAATGCCGCGGCCAGACTTCTTGGCATCGTAATCGCCCTCGACGCCCAGCCAGTCGCTCATGCTGTCCTGCTCGTTCTTCTTTTTGCGACCGAACAAGCCACCCAGGCCACGCTTCTGCGGCTTGGCGCCCGTCGAAGCAGGAGCCGAGATGGTCTCGAGCGGCTGCGCGCCCGAGGAGATGGGCATGGGGGTCGCAACCGGTGCCGATGTGGGCTCGGGCCCCTGCGCCGTCGCAAAGGGATCATTTGTCTGTGCCGAAGGATCGGGAAGATCGAACAGCAACGTGCGGGACGCGACGTTGGCCTGTTGCATCGAAGGCAGCGACGGATCGGGGACCGAGGCCAGCGGCGACGAAGAGGGCGCAGGCGCGGAGGCCGGATCGGGGATATTCATATGCTGGCGCGCAGGCACCTGAGACGAAATCTGCGCCATGAGGGAGTCAACTGTCTCGTCCTGCGTGGGAGCGACATTGGCCACCGTGGCACCGGGGTCGCTCGGCGCGGGCATGGTAAAGATCTGCGTAGAATAAGGCCTGGACTCATCCGTCTTGGGAGCCTCGTCAATCGCAGGGGACTCCTGCTTCATAGCAGGAGCCTCGACCTGCTCGGGTGCGCTGGCCTCAACGGAATCGGCCTCGTCAACAACCGAATCATCGGCGACGTCCTGGGCATCATCGGAGATGGGAAGGGGCTCGGCAATTGCGGTGCCCTGCTTCTCAAACGTCATCGTGGCATCGAATGACATGGTGCCATCGACCGGCTGCTGCGCCTCGAAGGACGTCGTAGCCTCGGCAACGTCAGCGGATGTCGGCTGCGGAGCCTCGAAGGACGTCGTGGCGCCGGCAACATCGACAGGCTCCGGCTGCTCGGCCTCGCTCTGCTCGAACTCCTGTGCCGCACGCTCACGCTCGGCCTCGGCGGCCTGCTGCTGGGCGATGGCCTCCCGCTCGGCGGCCTCGCGGGCAGCGGCACGCTTTTCCTCAAAGTCGTCGACGAACTTCTTGCCCTTCGCAAAGGCGCCCTTAAAGAAGCTAGAAGCGCTGGCAC
This sequence comes from uncultured Collinsella sp., assembly GCA_937950325.1. Lineage (GTDB taxonomy): Bacteria > Actinomycetota > Coriobacteriia > Coriobacteriales > Coriobacteriaceae > Collinsella. Next base: position 43,264 of record CALFDJ010000051.1, on the reverse strand, counting down.
CAATCGAGGAGAACGCAGAAGCGATATCGGCATGGGGCGTTGTCGAGGGAAGCTCGGCCGAGAAATCGGTGTCACTCTCATAGGACACGCGCTGCGGATACTCGTCATAGTCTTCGTCGGCGGTCTCGTCTTCAACCTGTGCCGGAGCGGCAGGCGCCAGAATATCCAGACCAGCTGCAGAATCGAGCACGGGTTTATCGTCAGGCTCCGCGGAAGCAACAGGGGCAGCGACCGGCTCGGCGGGAGCAACAGCCGTATTGGCCGCGGGCGCAGGCTCCTGTGCAACGGGAGCAGGCTCCGGCTCAAACGTCGGCTCCTCGCCCTCTTCGTAATCGAGCGTGCAGGACTCGGGAAGCATGCCGAGCGCGCGGATGGCATCCGAACCAAAGCGGATATTGCCGGCGGCATTGCGATAGAGCTTGGGCTCGGGCTCGGCGGCTTCGACCGCCGCAGGCTCCTCCGCCGGCTCGGCGGCAGACTGTTCCTCGGTGGACACTTCGGCCTGGGCAGTCTGGTCTTGAGCCTCGGGGGCGATAACGCCGATCAGCGTCTCGTCGGCAGAGGCACCCTCAAAACCATCGATCTGTCCATCAAAAGCCTCGTCCTGCTCGGGTACATCGACAGGCGCCACCGGCTGGCCAAACTCATCCTCGTCGTAGGAAGGCTCCTCATATTCAATGGTGTTACCGTAGTCGTTTTGCTGCTGGGCCGCGGCATACTCGGCCGCCGCGCGCGCCATTTCCTCGGCGCGACGCTTCTGCTCGCCAAAATAGGTATCGAACGGAATGTCATCGGGGAACTCGTTTTCGCCCTGATAGGGGGCAACGTTGTCCATGACACCGAGCATAGCGGCAACAGAGGACTTGTTGCACACCGCGCCAGACGTGTAGGGAAGCACAAAACGGTTGGAGATGATATTGGCGGCGTTGGCCAGTGCCACAAGGGAGGCCAAAATCGCGACAACCCACAGCAGTACCTTGAGCACGCCGGGGAGCGGCAGGATACGCAGGATGGCGACAGCCGCGGGCGCGATCGTGGCGACAGGCAGGAGCTTGGCGATGAGCGCACGATACGGAGCGTAGGGCTCGCGAGCAAGGAGCTCGGCACGGGGGGAATCATAGTGGGCCACCACGACGACCGGGCGGTTGCGCGGAGACGCAAGCGGGCCCGAGGCCTTGTGATAGGCGATGACATTTTGGCTCACACCGGTCTTTCCCAGGCGCGAAACCACGGGATGCCCTGTGCGCTCGAGTACGTAGAGCACGGCACCGACAATGGCCAGCAAGGTGCCGACCAAGCCGATACCGCCGCCGATGCCCATCAGCAGGGCGCCGGCAAACGCCAGGATACCGGTAACGGCAAACGCCAACCTGCTGGGCGCGGGAGCATTAAATTCCTGCACCTCGGGGTCAAAGCCGTGGCTGCGGAAAATCTGAGCGATATCCTCGGCAGCCAGGCGCTCTTCTTCACTGCACGCCGGCGTAATGCCGGTGTTCTGCAGCAGGTGGTTAATATAGTTCTGGGTGTTCGCCATGTGCGCTCCACATCCATAATCCGACAAATAGGCCCAATGCATGCACATTAGAACCGTATATAGTCGAAAGTATACCCCGAGCGAGCGCAAACGACCGAATTCGGGCCATCTTAACGCCGCGAGCGGACAAGGATATAGCCTAATCTCCATATCGGACTAAAATCATGGCATCAAACGACCTTCTCATGCGAGGATTCTATGACGGCAAGCGACGCGACCGCGACAATTAAAAAGGGTGCATCCGAGCCCGGTTTCGATAAAACGGCTCAACGCATCCTCAACCTTTTCTTTGTACTCAACAGTTCTCCCGAACCGCTGACGACCGAGCAAATCGTCCTGGATTCCGATTTGGGGTACGGCTCGGGCAATATCGACTCAGACAAGCGCAAGTTCCGCCGCGATCGCGACAAGCTGCTCGAACGCGGCATCGTTATCAGGGAGGTTCGTGCTGCCGGAGCGCAGGAAACCGAGGAGAGCGCGTGGACGATCGACCGCGAGCACACGTTTGCCGCGGGCGGTCTCATCACCGCAGACGATGCCGACATCTTGCTCAACGCCATCGACCAGACACTCGCGGCAGGCTCATCCACCTTTGCCGCGCCGCTTGCCGACATTCGCTCCAAGATTGCCTACCTCACCGGCATGTCGACGACAGGAGAGGCACCGATCCGCCGCTCTCCCGCCATCGATGCGGTGTGGAGCGCCTTTGCCGAGCGTTGCGCACTGCGCTTTTTGTACCAAAACGGACGCGGTGAACAACGCGAGCGAACCGTTTGCGTCTACGGCATGTTCGAACGCGAGGGTACGGCATACTTCTGCGGCCTCGACAATGCCACCGGCAATGTCAGAACATTCCGCTGCGACCGCATCATTCGCGCCTGGAGGCCTTCGAAAGCCTACGCCATTCCTGCGGATTTCAACCTCAACGATTACCTATTCTTTGAGTTCGATTTTGCCGACCGCCCACCCGTTGCGGCTACGTTCTCGTTCGCGCGTGAAGCGCAGGCCGATATGGTCAGCGGTCTCACACGCGGACGAGGCGAACTCACGCGCACCGAAGCAGAGTGGACCTGGACCGTTGACGTGCGCGACTTTGAAGCCGCTGCCTCGTTTTGTATGGCCCATGCCATGGATGGCATGAGGCCCGTCGCCCCCGATGCTCTCAAGCAGGCGTGGAATAACCTCATCCAAAGGACGGTGCACGAGCATGCCCGTGCGTAAACTCACCAGCGAGCAAAGACTCTCGCGCGCCATCGACATCATGGAGGCCCTCTACGCCGCCGGCGAGAATGGCATGACACGAGACGAGCTTTGTGGCCGCTTTGATATCACGAGGGCGTCGCTCGACGAGATTCTTGAGATCGTCTCGACGCTTGCGGACCGAGAATCGGGCGCACGTATTATCTGCGAACGCCGCGGCGAGTGCGTGGTCCTCACCGGTGATGCGGGGCGCGTGCTACCGCTGCGCCTGAGTGCCGCCGAGGGCGCTGTGCTCAACCATGAGCTCGAATCATTGGGGATCGAACCCCAAGCGGCGGCTCGAATACGGCGCGCCCTTCTTCCCAAAGAGCTCGGCTACAACCAGCGCGTCTTTGACACCGTCGCCCACGGATCGCACTGGCAGCAGCTGAGCTGCGCCATTCGGGACGGCGTTCGCTGCCGTATCTCATATCGCTCGATGGATGACACACAAGCGCGCGAGCGTTTGGTCGACCCCTTGCGCATCACAACAAACGGCGACCAAACGTATCTGATTGCCTGGGATGTCGCAGTCGACGAACAGCGTACCTATCGTATGGATAAAATCGAGGGCCTGGTCTTGACCGACGACTCCGTCGTGCGCCACGCACCGGAGCCCGCGACCCTCCACGACTCCCTCGCCCAGGCGGAGCGGAGCGCGAAGCTTCTCATGCCGCGCGCCTTGGCAGAGCGCCTAGACTGGCCCGGCATCATGTCGATTGAACCCAATGGGGCGGACTGCTCAACAGTGAATGTGCGCTACGGCTCCGAACGCTGGCTGTTAAGCCAGGTAATCGCAGCGGGCGGGGCCATCCGCATCTTGGATGACCCCGCCCTGTCAGAGCGTCTGTGCGATATGGCAAAATCCCTCGTCTGTCCGCTTTAGCGGCGCCGCTCGTGGCGTGCGCGCCACAGCTGTAGATAGTGCCCGATTTGTGCCGATTCGATGCGCTGATAGGAACTCGTTGGCAGCGACGTTAAGAATTTCTTGCCGTAGCCCTTCGTCACCAGGCGCGGGTCGGCCAAGATGAGTACGCCACAATCGGTCGACGAGCGAATGAGACGACCGGCTGCCTGCTTGACCTCGAGCACGGCCTCGGGCAGCGAATAGCGCGCCCAAGCGCGGTCTTCGCGCAGATTGCGCTCGCATGAGAGCGGGTCTGTGGGGCTCGAGAACGGCAGCTTGGGGATGATGACGCAGCGCAGCGTCTCGCCGCTGGCGTCAAACCCCTCCCAAAAGGCCTTGAGCGCAAAGAGCGACGAAGTCGGTTCGTTGATAAAGCGATCGCGCAGACGGCGAGGAGACGAGTTGCGCTGCTGGCAGTTGAGTTCCAGACCCGCACGAGCCATCTTGGGCTCGACGCGAGCGTACAGCTCCTCCATGTCACGCCTATTGGTGAACAGCGTGAGCACCGAGCCGCCCATGGCAAGATGAGCGTCGACCAGCACACGCTCGAGCGCCGAAAGATAGCTCTCACGATCGCGCGGATCGGGGATATCGCCCGCAACGACTACAGCCATGTTCGAATCGAAGTCGTAGCTCGAGTCCAAGTGCAGCGACGATGATGTCGAGGCGCCGATGCGATCGAGGCCGACGGCGTGGTTAAAGTGCTCAAAGCTCTTGGAAACCGTCATGGTCGCCGATGCAAAGATAGCCGTGTGGACCTCGGGCAGCCACTCGGTTGCTAAGGCCTCGCCAATATCGATGCGCTCCGCAGTCATCGACTCGCCGCCGGCACGCAGCCTGCGATTGACCTGCAACGAGTACACGTAGTGTTCGTCGGTACCGTCAATGATGAGCTTGAGGTTCTCGGCCAGCTCGTGTAGGCGACGCGAGATATCACCCAGGTCGACAACAACCTCGGGCTTGTAGGCGGCGACGGCTTGTACCAGCGCGTCGACGCTCTTGTCAGCTTGTTCCAATGCGTCAATAGCGGTGTAGGCCGACTGTAAGAAATCATGCCAGTCGTCAGATTCGCGCAGCTCGGGGCCAATCCATAGGTTCGCATTGTCATAGCCCCCACGGGCACGGCGGCCGAGCTCGCGAACGCCATCAAACACGTCGGCGATTGCCATGCTCGCGCGCGCAACCGTCGACGTCGCCTTGGCGGTAAGGCCCAGGTAGAGCGTAGAGCCCTCCGAGGTTGCCAAATCGCGGGAAACCTGGCTCAGCGCACCGGTGCTCGAGCCACCCAGGCGCTCAAACAGAACGCGCGATTCATCCGCCGACACCACGCGCGCCCATTGACGGCGCGCCTCGCGCTCGATGGAGTGGGCCTCATCGATCACCCAGTGACGAATCGGAGGCAAGATTCTGCCCTCGGCCGCGACATTGCGGAACAGCAGGGAATGGTTGGTGACCACCACATCGGCATGCGCCGCGCGGCGGCGGGCGCCGTGGACCAGGCATTTATCGGGGAAAAACGGGCATAGGCGACGGGCGCACTCGCGCGACGCCGTCGTAAAGTCGGGACGGTTGACGCTGCGCCAGCGAATGCCGAGCGAGTCGAGGTCGCCATCGGCCGACTGACACACGTACGCCATGATGACCGCGACTGCCGTAAGCGTGTCGGCAGGATCACGCTTGGTCGTAATTTCGACTTGGCCGCGGCTCATGCGCTCAAGTTTGCGCAAGCATGGATAGTGGTCATAGCCCTTGAGGGCGCAAAACGATAGGCCTCCGTCCAGCTGCTCGGCAAGTTTGGGCAGCTCATGATACATGAGCTGGTCCGCAAGATTATTCGATTTAGTCGCGATACCAACCGTAATGTTGTTGCGGCGTGCGGCCTCGGCAAAAGGCACCAGGTAAGCCATCGATTTGCCGACGCCTGTGCCCGCCTCAATCACGCGATGCGTTCCCGCAACGAGTGCGTCACGGACCTCGAGCGCCATCGCGATCTGCTCATCGCGCGGCTCGTACGTGGGGTACATGCGATTAACCAGGCCGCCCGGGGCATAGTCCGCCTCGATTTCCTCGCGGCTCGGCATCTTAAGGACCGGTAGCTCGTCCGCATCAACGCGATCATCGGCCCGATCGGCCTTGAGTACGTCGGCGCGGGCGGCGCTGAGAGAGAAGATGGAACCGGGGTTCTGCCCCGCCAAGAAGGAGAAGATGGGACGATAGGACCAGGGTACGTCGGGATGCATGTCGGCCAAGCGCGCCATTAAGCCCTGGGGCAAGTCGGTAAGCGCCACGAGCAACACGCGCCATACGCCACACAGGGCGTCGACATCGGCGTTGGCGCGGTGCGACACCGAGTCGCAGCCAAACAGGTCGGCCATGAAAGAGAGCTTATGCGAAGCCAGGCGCGGAAGCGCGATGCGCGACAGTGCCAGCGAATCGATCCAGATGTCGCTGACGTTGACACCGCCCTTGACCGACTCGATAAACGAACGGTCGAAGGTGGCGTTATGCGCAATCACCGGGCAGCCGCCGACAAAATCGGCGAGAGCAGCCACGGCATCGACGGCCGATGGGGCATCTGTCACATCGGCGTTTGTAATGCTCGTGAGCTCGGTAATTTCGGCGGGAATCAGCTGCTTGGGATGCACGAAGGTATCAAACCGATCGACAACCTCGCGGCCGGAAAGGCGGGCCGCCGATATCTCGATAAGCTCGTTGTCCTGCACCGAAAGACCCGTGGTCTCGGTATCGAGGACGATAACATCTTCCTCGATGAGGCCAAACGATTGCGTTTTGGCGCGCTCGGCAAGCGTGGCATAGGAATCGATGACAAACTGCGGCGTTCCTGACGTAACCGCGTCCTCGATTAGCATGCAACGCCCGCTCGACGAAGTCCCATACGAATCAGACTGTCACAGACCTGCGGGAACGTCATGTCGTCGGTGTGGCGAATCTCATCCGGATACAGCGACGTATCGGTCATGCCGGGAATCGTGTTGGTCTCGAGGATGACGGGGCCATCCTCGCTCACGATAAAGTCGCTGCGCGAAATACCCAGGCAGCCGAGTGCCTTATGGGCAGCACAGGCGAGCTCCTGGGCACGAGCGTAGTTCTCGGGCGAAATCTGTGCCGGAATGCGATGGATATCCGTGGGGTCAACATACTTCACGTCAAGATCGTAGAACTCGCAGTCCTCGGGCTTACGAATCTCGACAATCGGCAGAGCGCGCACGTCGTCCTCACCGTACACGCCAACGGTGATTTCAGTTCCCTCGATGCACTTCTCGACCAGCACTTTGTCGCCGTACTCGAACGCCTTGGCGATTGCCGCGGGCAGCTCGGAGGGTTCATGGACCAGGGAAATGCCATAGCTGGAACCGTTTACGGCCGGCTTCACAAAGCAGCGCTCGCCACAAACCTCGAAAATGTGATCGATATCGACTTCATCGCCCACTTCGAGCGCAAGGCCGGGGGCAATGGGAATGCCCGCCTTGGCGTATAGGAGCTTCGAGACCTCCTTGTCGGCACCGCAGGCGCTCGCGAGCACACCCGACGCCGTGTAGGGGATACCCAGGGTCTCCATGGCACCCTGCATGGCACCATCCTCGCCGCCGGCACCGTGCAAGGCGATAAACGCCACGTCAAAGCCGCCGGTCGCCATGGTTACCATAAAATCATCGGCAGCTGTGTCGAGCAGCTCCACCGAAGTGTAGCCGGCCTCCTTCAAGGCCACCACGACGTTCTTTCCCGAATTGAGCGAGATCTCGCGCTCGGCGGAATGACCGCCCGCCAAGACCGCTACATGCATGTTCTCTAGGCTTTTACCCGGCATGGGCAGACTCCTCCTCTATAATTTCTGCAGCTGATACCATATTGTAGCGATACCCCCTACGTTTCCCCAAAATCGAAAGGCTTCCATGAATCCCAGGACTAAATCTCAGGACATTCGCGACTTGAGCCAAAACGATATTCGCGAGCTTGTGGCCGAACTCGGCCAGCCCGCCTTCCGCGCGAAGCAGCTCATCGAATGGGTCTTTGAGAAGAACGTTTGTTCGTTTGACGATATGACCAACCTTCCTAAGGCTTTCCGCGAGCAGCTTAAAGAGGCTTTTGCCTTTGACACGCCGACTGAACTCACCAAACAGGTTTCCAAAGATGGCTCTCGCAAGTATCTGCTCGAGTACCACGACGGCATTTCCGTCGAGACTGTCGGTATGCCCCGTCGTAACAAGCTTTCCGTCTGCGTTTCTACTCAGGCTGGCTGTGGCATGGGTTGTGCATTTTGTGCCACCGGCCTTAACGGCCTCAAGCGCTCGCTGACAGCCCAGGAGATCGTCGACCAGGTGTTGCACGTCTCGAATGATTTTGGTGAGCGTGCAACAAGCGTCGTTTTCATGGGTCAGGGCGAGCCCTTCGCTAACTACGACGAGGTCCTCAAGGCACTGCGCATCCTTAACGATCCCGACGGTATCGGTATTGGAGCCCGTCACCTTACTGTCTCTACCAGCGGTGTTATTCCTGGCATTCGCAAGTTTGCCGACATTCCCGAGCAGTTTACGCTCGCTGTGTCGCTGCACTCCGCTATCCAGTCCACGCGCAACAAGATCATGCCTGGCGTCAAGAAGTACACGCTCCTGCGCCTTCATGAGGCGCTGCAGCTCTACACCGAAAAGACGGGCCGCCGCCCGACCTATGAGTATGCCATGATTGAAGGCGTCAACGATACAAATCCTGAGATGCAGGCGCTTTGCGACTTCTGCGAGGGAACGCTGTGCCACGTTAACCTAATTCAGCTTAACGACATCGAGGGCAGCCCGCTCAAGCCGTCTCCGATTCATAAGGTTGAGGATCTTCAGCGCCGCCTTGAGTCTCGTGGCATCGAGACCACGATCCGTAATTCGCGCGGCAATGATATTGATGCCGCCTGCGGTCAGCTGAAGCAACGTTTCAAGGTCCAGAAAAACGCATAGGGGAGTCTGCACCCCATAACGTTTCATGTGAAACATCGAATGGCCTCGGTTGTTTAATTGCAACCGAGGCCGTTTCATATCAATCGGCTATCCGCATCTCACGATCGTTCTGCTTCTATTTCGGAAGAAATAAGGGGGCCTTGTTCTGGTGTTCAGACAAGGACCCCTTCAAAATAGGCGAGTAATTGTTAGGTACCTAATAGCCTACATTATCCCACTGGCGATTAACCCAATCTTGATTAATCTTGGGATTCTTGGTTACCTGGGCAGTTCGCATGGCGACATCTTCCGTCATAACATCCATTTTCTTCTTAGATGTATCAACGATATCCTGTGCACTACGAAGCAAACGGCCACGGAGTTCTTTGTCCGTTGCGATCTTATATCCAGCAAATGCACCAGCAGCCACCGTTGCTGCCAAAGCAACAGCTGCCAAAAACTTATTCTTCATCCTGGTCACCCTGTTCAAATTGAATCATTTCACACAGAATACGTGAGAGCTCTTCCTCATCTTTGAACTCAATTTCAATCTTGTTCTTTCCACGCGAACTCTTCACGCGCACGTTAGTATTAAATACCTGACGAAGAACGCGCGCAGCTTTCTTGAACGACTGTGGTGTTGCAGGCCTAGGGGTCTTTGGTGTCTCTCCGGCAGAAAATAACGGAGCAAGATTTTCTGTCGCACGGACCGAAAGACCTTCTGCAACAACCTTCTCCGCAAGCCTAATTCTGGCATCCTCATATGGAACGGCAAGGATTGCCCTAGCGTGACCTGCTGTGAGCTTTCCTTCAAATATCATCTGCTGGACGACTTCAGGAAGATCCAGAAGGCGAAGTGAATTTGTAATTGCAGAACGTGACTTGCTGACAGCCTTTGATAGAGCCTCCTGGGTCATCCCACTTGCATCAATGAGCTGACGATAGCCTTTTGCCTCTTCTACAGGATTTAGGTCAGAACGCTGAAGGTTTTCAATAAGTGCAAGAGCAAGCATTTCTTCATCATTAACTTCTTTAATGATGACCGGCAGCTCTTCAAGGCCTGCCAGTTTGGATGCCTGATAGCGACGCTCGCCAGCAATGATTTCATATCCGTTGCCATGTTTACGAACCAAGAGCGGCTGTAAAACACCGTGTTCCTGGATAGACTCGCTTAGCTCACGAAGTTCAGTTTCATTGAAGTGAATTCGAGGCTGATTCGGATTGGGAACAATATCCTCGATGGGCAGCTTGGTTTCAGAAGTCGCTGCAGAAGACGAACCACCGGTTTCATATTCAGCTTCAGAAACCAGTGCACTCAATCCACGACCTAATCCACTGCGCTTTTTAGGGCTAGGCACGCTTGATCACCTCTTTTGCAAGGTTCATATACGCTTTTGCACCCTTATTTTGAGGCGCATAGGTAATTACCGGCTCTCCAAAAGACGGAGCCTCAGAGATTTTTACGGTACGAGGAATTAAGGTCTTAAAAGCCTTATCGCCAAAGTACGACTGAACTTCCTCAACAACCTGATTCGACAGAGAAGTACGCGAGTCATACATGGTCATAAGCACACCATAGGTGTCTAAGCCCTTATTCAGACGTGATTTGACCATTTTCATTGACTCAAGCAGCTTCGTAACGCCCTCGAGTGCGTAATACTCGCACTGTATCGGAATCAAAACGCTATCTGCTGCGGTCAAAGCATTGATGGTAAGCAGGCCGAGCGAAGGAGGACAGTCGATAAATATAAAATCGAACTCATCCTGAATCGGCTCAAGCAAATCTTTGAGGCGGGTTTCACGAGCAATTGCGCTTACGAGCTCAATTTCGGCACCTGCAAGCTGAATTGTCGCCGGAATAACGAATACCTTTTTGCAATTTGTATCAAGAACAAGCGATTCTGCCGGCACGTCATTCAGCAATGCATCATATATGCACTGATCAAGGTCTTCTTTTTCAATTCCAAATCCGCTAGTGCTGTTTCCCTGCGGATCAAAATCGACAATCAGTGTCTTGCGTCCCTGTTCACCCAGTGCTGCAGCAAGGTTTACAGCCGTCGTCGACTTACCGACGCCGCCTTTTTGATTGATGATTGCAATGATACGCGTGTCTTTTGCGCTCTTCGAACGCTTAACGTCGCGAAATCCCACGGTCCCTCCTGGTGTGTATTAAAGCTGTCAAACGGAGGATGTTTCACGTGAAACATTCCGATTCAATATCAACCGCCATGTTTCACGTGAAACACCGCAAGTTGTTAGTATCCATTATGTTTCACGTGAAACATCTAGGCAAGCGGATTCTTCTTTGCCATGCCATTTGCACGAGGCAATGAGACGGATGCTAGATGACTCTTCTTAAGAACAATAAACTCCCTGTGGCCCAAGCCCTCAGGCAAATCGATTGCGTCATTCAGAAGCAAAGTGAAGCCACAGATCTTAGCTGCTGACATGCCGGAAGTAAGCTCCTCATCCGATGGATTGCCCTTCGTAATAACAAATAGCCCTCCGTCTTTGAGGTACGGAGCTGCATACTCAACAAGAATCGGTAGAGGGGCCAGTGCGCGAGCGGTTACGACAGAGAACTGCTTCTTATGGCTTCGAGCATATTCTTCAAGGCGATCATGGACTGCATGACCACATTTCAATCCAAGAGCATGAACAAAAGAATTGACAGCGTCAACCTTCTTGCCGACAGAGTCAATATAAGTAGCTTTACGATGCGTGGCAATCGTTAATGGAATTCCAGGGAAGCCAGCGCCTGTTCCCATATCGAGCAAAGCTCCCTCAGGAGCCTTATTGATATAAGGAAGCAAAACAAGTGAGTCGAGGATATGAAGTACCGCAGCATCTTCGACGTTAAGAATACGGGTGAGATTGGTTGTCTTATTTGTTTCCAGAACCAAATCCAAATGCTGAATACATTTCCTGAGCTCAACATCAGTTACGCTCAAGGAATACTCTTTGCAATAGGAAGATAGATGACTCAGCATCTCGTCAGCCTGCTGATCTGTAAGTACAAACAACAGAAGCTCCTTTCTGACAAAAATCAGTGTATCGAGAACTTTTGACAAAAAAAGGGGACGTGGAAACCACGCCCCCTTAGCATAAGCTCGAGTAGATTATCGAGCAACAATCACCACATGGCGATCAGGGTCAGAACCCTCAGAATGGGTATCGACAGCATCATTGCCACGAAGTGCAATATGAACCAGTCGGCGCTCATAAGCATTCATGGGCGGAAGCGAAACACTCTTATGAGTGCGGATGGCACGCTCTGCGGCAGACTGAGCCATAGAGGCAACCTTGTCCTGACGACGGCTCTTGTAGCCCTCAACGTCAACCACAACCGGATACCTAAAGCCAAGCTTGCGGCTCACCAGCAAAGAGAACATGACCTGAAGAGCATCAAGGGTACGACCATGACGGCCAATGAGAACAGCAAGGTCAGGAGCCGTAACATCCAAAATCAGCTCGCCCTCGTCGCCCTCGTACTCATCAATAGGAGAGTTGGCGGCATCGAAGTGCGAAAGGATGGAACGCAGAATAGAAATCGCAACATCGGCAATGGTGTCGAGCTCCTCGTCGGTCAGCTCTTCACCGGCCTTGTAGCGCTGTGCAATCTCGGGATAATCGCCCGCAATCTGCGGGGCAACCTCCTCAAGCATATCCTCGATGATCTCTTCAGACATAACGTACTCCAAAAGTTAGGTACCTAAATAAGATTGATATCCCGACTACTTCTTCTTGTGCGGACGCGGCTTCTTCTCGCGACGGGTAACCTCGACCTGCAGCGGAGCGTTCTTGAGGCGCTCCTCCTCATCGGCCTTGGCCTTGTCGATAACCTTCTGCGTCACGAAGATCTGCTGGATAACCTGCCAGGCAGAAGACACATCGTAGTACAGCAGAACGCCGACGGGCAGGCTCCAGCCCATCCAAAGCATCATGACGGTCATGACGACAGCCATCATGCGCATGCTCTGGGCCTGCTGACCAGTCTGATTGCGGGACATATACAGCTGCGGAATCAGGGTCAAGACAGCAAACAGGATCAGGCAGATCAGCGCAGGCAGCGCAACCATAAAGCCATCGGCAAAAGAGGCGCTCGGCGTGGTGGTCAGATCGGGCAGGATGTTAAAGAACGAGAACGTGCCCTCGTTAAAGTACTGCGGCAGGTTGCGCAGAAGCGTGAACAGGGCGATAAGGATGGGCATCTGAATCAGAAGCGGCAGGCAGCCGGCCAGCGGATTGAACTTGTTCTCGCTGTAGAACTTCTGCATCTCCTCGGCCTGACGCTGGGGATCGTCGGCATAGCGCTCCTGGATCTCGAGCATCTTAGGCTGCAGCACCTGCATGCGAGCCGTCGACTTGGTCGACTTGAGCATAAGCGGCGTCAGCAGCAGACGGATGATGACCACCAGGATGATGATGGACAGGCCCCAGTCGACCGCAAAGGTCTGGATGAGCTTGAGCAGCTCGAAAAGGATGTTAACGATCCAATCCCACATGTAAGTTTTCCTCCGATAGCGAGTGCCCGCTAAGGCACAGGGTCATAACCGCCGACGTGCAGGGGATTGCAGCGAGCGATGCGCCTCACGGCAAGCCAGCAGCCTCTCAAAACACCGTACTTCTCAATCGCCTGAACGGCGTATTGCGAGCACGTTGGGTAATAAATGCAGGCGTCAGGTAATAAGGGCGAAACAACCTGTTGATATATGCGAATAGGAGCGATGGCAACACGTCGCAAAACGTGATTGCTCATCGCTCCTCCCCGGCAACGCCGGCGCGTTTCATAAGCGAACGCAACGCCTTGTCCATCTCCTGCGGCGAGGAAACCTTCGTCTTGGGAGTCGCGAACAAGATGATGTCATAACCCGCAACGGGAAATCCACAGCTGCGGGCGGCCTCGCGCATCACACGCTTAGATCGGTTGCGCACCACAGCACAACCGAGTCGTTTAGCACCAACGAAGGCGACCCTTCCGGAGTCGCCTTCGCCAACCGATTCACATATGGTCATTCGAATCAGAGGGTGATTGAAACGACGCCCCTGACTGAACACATGCTCGAAATCTTGCCGAGACTTAATAGTCTTCATGCGAGATGTGTGTATCGCTGCTAGACAGTGAGACGCTTGCGGCCCTTGGCGCGACGACGGGCGAGCACGGCACGACCACCCTTAGTGGCCATACGGGCACGGAAGCCATGGGTCTTGGCACGCTTACGCTTATTAGGCTGATACGTACGCTTCATCTTAAGTTCCTCCTGCTGCATTTCGAGTGTCCGCGGGGACGCGGACGCAGATATAGACACGTGAGCTTGAAGATTGTAGGGAAATCAATGTTCAAATGTCAAGAAATCAAAGGTAAAAGGTTGCAAAGAGTACACGGTTCCCCCATAAGCAGAATCGGCATTTGAGGCTGCAGGCAACTTTTCACGAAATTTCATCGAGTTCTCAACAGGTCGTGTTGGAAATGTTGAGAACTTTTCGTCCGTTTTCCAAAGTTTTCAACAGGTTTTGAAAACTTGTCGAAAGATGAGAAACATTGCGCGGTGAGCTACTATTTGTTCAAAACCTTTTGAAAGATTGCGAGCGGCATGTCTGACGACTTCTACACCATGGTCGATTCCGGTGATCCGGCACCCGACAACGAGCACATCACCGGCGTGCGCGAAGAACGCAACGAGGGTGAGCAGGTCACCGCACAAGCACCGAAGGCCATGTATGCAGCGCGCATCGCGGTCTACGACGACATGCTGTCGACACCGCGTGTCATCGTCATCGAACCGCAAGACGTCCGTACCTACCTGGAAGAGACAACCAACACCGTCTACCAGTGCATGAAAGAGCAGGGAGGACGCATCTCGCTGATGGTTATCCGCGAGATTGTCGAAAACTTTATCCACGCGCATTTTGCAGAGCCCATCATCTCGATTCTCGACGGTGGCGATACCATCCGCTTTGCCGATCAGGGTCCGGGCATCGACGACAAAGAGCGTGCCTTCGATTTTGGCGTAACCAGTGCAAACAGCAAGATGAAACGGTATATCCGCGGCACCGGCGCCGGGTTTCCCATGGTACAGGAGTACTTGGAAAACGCCGGCGGCGCCGTCTCCATCGAGGACAACATGGGCAACGGCACCGTCGTGACGGTAAGTCTGGACCCCAAGCGCGTGCAGGAAATCGAACGTGCCGGCGGGCGCGGGGCAGCCGTGCGACCCGAAACAGAGCAGCAGGCATATCCCATGCCGGGCGCCTTCACGCAGCAACCCGCAGCGATGCAACAGGTGCAACAGCAAATGACCCCCATGCAGCAGCCTGGCATGGGGGTCATGCAAGAGCTCCAGGCATCCTCGGGCGCGATTCCCCAGAACATACCCGATGCAAAGCCAGCGATGGGCCAGGACGTGCGAACCTTGCAGCAGATGGCGGGCGCATCGGCCGCACAGCAGATGTCCTATCAACCGAACCCGCAAGGGTATCCGGCTCAATACGCGCCGCAAACGGGATATGCGCAGGCATACCCCCAGCAATACCCGCTGGGATACCAGCAGCCGTACCAACAGGTGCCCCAGGCGCAGTACAACCCATGGGCCCAGCAGATGCCCCCGCAGCCTTACCAACAGTGGCCGCAAAGTTTTCAACAGCAGCCGCTGCCCATGCAGAGTTCTCAACAACCAGCAGCTCAAATGATGTATCCTAATGCGGCGAATCAATATGCACAGCCGCAGCAAAACGTATTTGTGAGCGAGCGCGGCGAAGCGGCACTGGGCTATCTGGCTCAAAACCAGGAGTGTGGCGCAACCGACCTGGCACGAGCGTTTGGAAACTCAGCGCCCACGTGGTCGCGAACGCTCAACGACTTGGCACAGGCCGGCTTGATAATCAAACATGGCCAGAAATATCATCTGACCGAAATAGGCAGCGCTCGCGTGCGAGCCCAAAGTTAAGGAACGGGAGAAACAGTGGACGAGGAAGCAAGCATCATCCTGGGGGATGCCATCGCCTTTTGTCAGCGCGACGGCCAAGATGCACGCCTCATCAATATGCTGGGACAATCGCGCGCCGTAAGCTTAACCGAGGACACTCTGACGATTGAGGCCCCTTCGCGCTTTGCCATCGCTCAGCTCAAAAAGCATCAGCCGACCATCGAGGCGTACCTAGAAGAGATCGCCTTTGCACCGATCGCGCTCAATATCGTGGCACCGCAAGGCGCCTCGGCAAATACGGCCCCGGACACCCACCCGGTAGCGACCGCCACCGCAGCGGCAACGCCGGCGCTCGAGCCTCGACGCGACGATGTTTCCCGTGAAACCATGGCACCGCAGCCGACCACTTCGTTCGCACCGGCGGCAGAACCAGCCCCCTCGCCCATCCCGACCGTCACGCACATGCCCGTCGCACACGAGGCGACACCCGGCGAGGAATCGGGCATTGCAATCAAAAACACGTTGTCCGCCGACGATTTCCGCCGCATGATGACCCAAATGAATGGCAGGCCACCGGCGAAAAGCGCGAGTTCGTCCGCAGCGCCGGCAGCACCTTCGGCGGCGGCCCCGGCGGCAGTCGAGAAAAACGCAGACGGGGCACCCCTCGCAGCGAATTCGAAATTCACGTTTGAAAACTTCGTCTTCGGACCGGAGAACAGTCTTGCCTACCGATCGGCGCTCAAATTCGCCATGCTTGCAGACACGCCCGGTACCTGCACGTCGCTGTTCATCTACGGCAAATCGGGCCTGGGCAAGACGCACCTGCTGCTCGCCATCAAAAATGAGCTGGCGGAGAAATCGCCCGAGATCAAGGTGAAGTACGCCAACTCGCAGGCATATCTGGACGACTTGATGACGGAATTCGACCGCCAAAAGAAGAGCAACGCCCCCATTATGCAGGCATACCACGGCGTCGACGTGCTCATCATCGATGACATTCAGAACATCATCGGCAAGCGCGCGAGCGTGGATTACTTCTTCCAGTTGATGGACGAATTTATCCGCAACAACAAGAAGGTCGTGATCGCCGCCGACCGCGCTCCCAAAGACCTCAATATGGACGAGCGCCTGACCAGTCGCTTTAATGCCGGTCTGCTGTGCCTGGTGGCGGAGCCCAGCTACGAGATGAAGTACAAGATTTTGCAGCGCTATTACGAGAACACGATCGCCGCCGCGCCCGAGGCGGGCAACGACTCGCTGCTGGCGGCCTACGGGGGCGACGGCGGACATCTGACCGACGCGCACTTTAAACATATGGCCGAGGTCTCGGGCACCAACATTCGCGAACTCGAGAGCTTTTGCGAGCGTTGTGCCGGCGAAGCGGGCGATCGCGAACGCGAGGGCGGGGAGCTCACCTTTGACGACATCGACGCCATCGCCAACCAGTACTTCGACACATCGGCCAAGAAGATCAATGTGCAGACGGTCCAGTCCGTCATCGAGGAGCAATACGGTGTGACGCACGAGGAACTCATCGGGCCTCGCCGCAACGCCAATATCGCCAAGGCGCGCCATATCGCCATCTACCTGGCAATCGAGATGTGCGAGATGACGACGACGGCCGTGGGCGCCGAGTTTGGCAACCGCAACCACTCGACCGTCAGCACGAGCTATAAAAAGGTTCAGAAGATGATTCAGGAAGACCGGACTGTCACCGAAGACCTCAAGTCACTGCGCGATAAAATTACACTGCGCTCGTAGGTAAATGGACACACCTGTTGAAAACTTGTCGAAACAGCGGTTATAAGGTGTCAAAAACTCGAGCCGCGGTGATGAAAAGTTTTGCGCAGGTTTTGAACGTGGAAAACATGCCCGGTTGCACACAGGTTCCTGTCGATTCCCTTTTTAGGGCTGACCTGCACTTTTAGGAGTAATCAACAGTTTCGTCAGTACTATTACTATTATTAAGATATTTATATCTATAGAAAGGTATTAAAAGATGAAGTTCACCGTCAGCCAGAGCTCGCTTACGCAAGCCATCGGCGTCGTTATGAAAGGCGTCGCTTCGGCATCCACCCTTCCCATTCTGTCGGGCGTGCTCGTTAAGGCACAAGACGGCATCTTGGAATTCCAGACCTCCAACTACACCATCTCGATTCGTCACCGCATTGCGGCTCATGTCGAAGAGGAGGGCGAGATGGTGATTCCCTGCAAGATGCTCTCCAACATCACCAAGACCCTTCCCGATGCCCCGGTCACCTTTGAGCTGTCCGAGCGTCAGGTTTTGATTGGCTGCGAGAAGAGCTCTTTCCGCCTCAACACGCTCGATGCCAACGACTTTCCCGAGTTCCCGGCATACGCCATCGAGAGCGCCGTCGAGCTGCCGACCGATATCCTGTCCGAAATGGTAAGCCGCGTATGGCGCGTAACCTCGACTGACAAGGCCCGCCCCATCCTGGGTGGCGTGCACATGAAGGTCGAGAACAACACCGTGCGCCTGGTGGCGACCGACTCCTTCCGTCTGGCCGTGTGTGATACGCAGGTCGAGACCTCGACCCTCGAAGGTTCCTTTGAGCTCAACGTGCCTGCCGACGCCTTCAACGATGCTCTGAGCATCATGGCAAGCCAGGCGACCATCATGATCGGCGCCACCGACACCCAGGTTGTCTTTGAGGCCGGCAACACCACCTACGTGTCGCGCCGCATCGAGGGCGTATATCCCAATTACAAGCAGCTCATCCCCGATTCGTGCGTGACGAGCGTCAAGATCGACGTAGCCGCCTTTAACGCCGCCCTTAAGCGTGTAGCCGTTATCGCGAGCGCCAACCCCGCTGTCAAGTTTGAGATTGACGTCGAGAACGGCCAGATGGGCCTGTCCTCCATTTCCAACGACCAGGATCTGGCGCAGGAGACGATCGATGTCGAGGCCGAAGGCGAGTCGGGCACCATCGCCTTCAACTACCACTACATCTTTGGCTGCCTCAATGCCCTGTCCAAGGAGAAGGAGATCACGCTGGAGCTCAAGAGCTATTCGCAGGCTGGCATCTTCAAGTCCTACGACAAGATCAACTACCTGTACCTGGTCATGCCGGTACGCATCTAGCACTGCCCATGACCATGTTCGCACGCGATCTTTCCGTTGCGCGCTATCGCAGCTTCGACAGTTACCGCCTTGCCCTGAGCGACGGTGTGACAGTGCTCGCAGGTCCCAACGCGGCGGGAAAGACCAACCTCATAGAGGCGCTGCAGCTTTTGACGAGTGGCGCCTCGTTTAGGCATCCGACCGCAGCCGAGCTCGTGCACGACGGCGTGGGCTCATGCAAGGTCGAGCTGAGGCTCGAAGGCGATGGGCGCGTGCTGGACATGGGACTGAGCGTGGAAGATGGCAAGCGTTCGTTTAGTCGCAACGGCAAGCGCTGCGCTGCGTCCGGCGTGCGCGGGGTGCTGCCGAGTGTGCTGTTTTGCCCGGACCACCTGGATATGGTCAAGCGGGGTGCCAGCGTGCGCCGCACCGCACTTGATGACTTTGGCGTTCAACTGAGTGCGCGCTATGCCGATCTGGCTAGTGCCTACGGGCGCTGCGTGACCCAGCGCAATGCCCTGCTCAAGGAGAGCTGGTGCTGCCGCGAGATGCTCAGCGCCTGGAACGAATCGCTCGCCCGCGCCGGTTCGGTCCTGCTCGTGCATCGTCTAGCCCTGCTCGACCGGCTGTCGGTCCATGTGCGCGATGCCTATGACCACGTGGCATCCGGCGAGCCCGCCGGTGTGTCCTATGTGTCCACGCTTGGCGACCTGCCTCGCACCGAGGATCGCGACGAGCTCAGGGGCTGGGCGTATGAGCATATGCTCTCGGCGCTCGATGAGCGCGCCGACGAGGAGATTCGCCGCGGCGTGACGCTCGTGGGTCCGCATCGCGACGAGATTGAGTTTTCCGTCGCGGGCCGATCGGCCCGTTCATTTGCCAGCCAGGGCCAGCAGCGAACGCTAGTGCTTGCCTGGAAGGTGGCGGAAGTGGCCGTGGCGCGCGATATCCTGGGCACTGCGCCGCTGCTGCTTTTGGACGACGTGATGAGCGAGCTCGACGCCGGGCGCCGAGGCGCTTTTCTGCAGCTGATCGGTGATGATATCCAGACAGTCATAACCACCACCAATCTGGGGTATTTTACCGATGACCTGCTTGATCGAGCCAAGGTGGTGAGCATGGGTGAGACGTGCTAATTACGAGCGCGAGAACGGAACGGTTGCCTTTGGCGGCTTTTTGGATGCCGAGCGTCAGCGCATCCTGGCGGCCGCGACACCTGAGCGCCGCGCGCAAATGGAGGCTGCAGAGGAATCTCGTGCGGTCTATCACGCCTGGAATGCAGTGTGCTCGGGCACGCGCGAGGGGCGCCATGTGACGGGTCTGCGCTACCTGCCCGAGTCCAACGAACTGCTGGTGTACCTCGATTCGCCCTCATGGACGCAGGAGATGACGCTTTTGCGCGAGATTATCCGCGCGCGCATGGAGCGCGCCGGCGCGCACGTCGATGGGCTGGTGTTCAAGACGACCGCCCCCGGCCACACACCGCCCGCTGCAAAAGAGCGCCTGCGTCCGGCCGTGGCCGAGCGTCCGCCGGCTCCGCATGCCGACCTCAGCGGTGCCGAGCGTGCCGAGATCGAGCGCCAAGTGGCACCCATCGAGGACCAAAAACTGCGCGAGGCCCTCGAGAACGCCATGAGAGCCAGTGCCGAGTGGGCCAAGGGCGTGCAGGGCAAAAAAGAGCCTTAAATCGCATCTGGTGGCCTTGTAGAGCCAAATACCCTCGTTCCCGAGGGTATTTTTTTACGATAAACTAGTAAGGCTGTACACATTTTCTTAACTGAAGGAGGACGTGTGGCAAACGAAAACGATTACGATGGCGGCGAGATTAAGATTCTCGAAGGTCTCGAGGCCGTTCGTAAGCGCCCGGGCATGTACATTGGCTCGACGAGCGCCAGCGGTCTTCATCACCTGGTGTGGGAGATCGTTGACAACTCCGTCGACGAGGCCATGGCCGGTTTCTGCACCGAGATTCAGGTGACGGTCCACGCCGACAACTCCATCACGGTCGTCGACAACGGGCGCGGCATCCCCGTCGACGAGCATCCTATCAAAAAGATCCCGACGCTCGAGGTCGTCATGACGATCCTGCACGCCGGCGGTAAGTTCGATAACTCGGCCTACAAGGTCTCGGGCGGCCTGCACGGCGTGGGCATCTCCGTCGTCAACGCGCTGTCCAAGCGTGTGGTCGTACAGGTATGCCGCGATGGCAACATCTACGAGATGGAGTTTTCGCGCGGCAAGACCGTCAAGAAGATGGAGGTCGTGGGCACTTCGGAGACGACGGGTACCACTGTCACCTTCTGGCCCGACGACGAGATTTTCGAGACCTGCATCTACGATTTCGACACGCTGCACAACCGCCTGCAGGAGACGGCATTCCTCAACAAGAACCTCAAGATCGTGCTGACCGACGAGCGCGAGGCGACTCCTCATGTGGAAGAGTTTTGCTATGCCGGCGGCATCATCGACTTCGTCAAGTTCCTCAACGAGGGCAAGGATGTCCCCGAGGCCTTTAAGGAGCCCATCTATATTGAGGGCAAATCGGATCCAGATGCGCCCGTGACCAAGATGGGCGAGGTCGAGGTGTCCTTGCAGTGGAATAGCGGCTACGGCGAGAACGTCATGTCGTTTGCCAACGACATCTACACCCCCGAGGGCGGCATGCACCTCGAGGGCTTCCGTACCGCACTCACCCGTGTGATTAACGATTACGCTCGCAAGCAGAACCTGCTCAAGGAAAAAGACGCCAACCTGACCGGCGACGATGTGCGTGAGGGCTTGTCGGCCGTTATCTCGGTCAAACTGCCCGATCCGCAGTTTGAGGGCCAGACCAAGGCCAAGCTCGGCAGCTCCTATATGCGCGCGCTGACGCTCAAGATCGTGACCGACGGCCTTGCCGATTACCTCGAGGAGCATCCCAAGCCCGCTCGTGAGATCGTCAAGAAGGCCCAACAGGCCTGCAAGGCGCGCAACGCCGCCCGCAAGGCGCGCGAGGCGACCCGCCGCAAGAGCCTGCTCGAGACGGCGTCGCTGCCCGGCAAGCTCGCCGACTGTTCGGTGCGAGACGCCGAGTTGACTGAGCTCTTTATCGTAGAGGGCGACTCGGCAGGCGGCTCGGCCAAGGACGGCCGCCGCCGAGACATCCAGGCGATCCTGCCCCTGCGCGGCAAGATTCTGAACGTCGAGCGCGTGGGCGATCATCGTGCGTTTTCGAGCGACACCATCCAGTCACTCATCACTGCGATCGGTTGCGGCGTCACGACGAGCGCCGGCGACGGTGGCGACTTCGATATTACCAAGGCGCGCTACCACAAGATCATCATCATGACCGATGCAGACGTCGACGGTGCGCATATCCGCATCCTGCTGCTGACGTTCTTCTACAAGTACATGCGCCCGTTGATTGATGCCGGCTACGTGTACGTCGCGTGCCCGCCCATCTTTGGCATCAAGGTGCGTAACAAGATTCACTACGTGTATCCCAACGGCCGCCAGCCCGAAGACGAGATTCTGCGCGATACCATCCAGCGCCTGGGACTGAACCCCGACGACAACGACGAGGACGGCAAGGCCAAGGATGGCAAGATCACTAAGAAGCGCAAGGGCTACACCGTCCAGCGCTACAAGGGCCTAGGCGAGATGGACCCCAAGCAGCTTGCCTCGACGACGATGGACCCCAAGACCCGCATCCTGCAGCGCGTGTCGATCGAGGACGCCGTGGTGGCGGACCGCGCCGTGCGCGAACTGATGGGTTCCGAGGTCGGCTACCGCCGCGAGTACATCGAGAAGCACGCACATGACGCACGATTCTTAGACGCCTAGCTTTCCCAGGCACCCCATCTTGCCCTTCAGGATTTCGGGCGCCGCACGCAAGGCGTGCGCCCTCATCCTTCAGGGCAACCTGGGGCACCTGGAAAACCTAGGAGGGTTATCCGGTGTTCCCGGTAATCCGTCTCCGTGGTGGGGAACTAATGGACCACGCAAACCATGAGGAGGTAACGTGGCAGACGATATCAACAATAACGAGGGTATGGGCGAGGCCGGCGATGCCGGCATGCCCGACGATCTGAAGCGCCTGCTCGCCCGCGCTGAGCAGGGCGAGGATGGCGACCCGGACGCCTATAACCCCGACGCCGAGGACGAAGAAGAGGATGACGACGCCGAGCTCGAGGAGAGCTTTGGCGAAGTCGACCGTGGCGCCTCGGCCGGCGAGGATATCAACGGCGGTCAGCTCCAGATTTCGGAGTTTGGCCGCGAGATGAAGCAGTCGTTCATCGAATACTCGATGTCGGTCATCACGGCGCGCGCCCTGCCGGACGTGCGCGACGGCTTAAAGCCGGTGCACCGTCGCATCCTGTACGCAATGAACGAGAGCGGCATCTACCCCAACCGTCCGCACAAGAAGTCGGCCTGGACGGTCGGCGAAGTTATCGGTAAGTACCATCCGCACGGCGACTCCGCAGTCTATGAGGCCATGGTCCGCCTGGCACAGTGGTTCTCCATGCGCACGCCGCTCATTGACGGTCACGGCAATTTCGGCAACATCGACGGCGACGGCGCCGCCGCCATGCGTTACACCGAGAGCCGTCTGGCAAAGCCCGCCATGGAGCTCCTGCGTGACCTGCAGAAGGACACCGTCGACTGGCAGCCCAACTACGACGAATCGCTCGCCGAGCCCCAGGCGCTGCCCGCGCGTTTCCCCAACCTGCTGGTCAACGGCAGCCAGGGCATCGCCGTCGGCATGGCCACCAACATCGCCCCGCACAATCTCACCGAGGCGATCGAGGCCACCTGCTACCTGATCGATAATCCCGACGCCACCGTCGACGAGCTCATGCAAATCATGCCCGGTCCGGACTTCCCCACCGGCGCCATCATCATGGGCAGCGCCGGCATTAAGCAGAGCTACGAGACCGGCCGCGGCTCCATCACCGTGCGCGCCAAGGCTCATGTGGAGTCCACCAAGACCGGCCGTAGCCGTCTGGTCTTTACCGAGATTCCCTACATGGTCAACAAGGGCACCCTGCAGGAGAAGATCGCCCAGCTCGTCAACGACAAGCGCATCGAGGGTATCTCGGATATGCGCGATGAGTCCAACCAGAAGGGTATCCGTCTGGTCATCGAACTCAAGAAGGGCGTCATCCCGCAGGTCGTGCTCAACAACCTGTACAAGTACACCTCGCTGCAGACGACCTTTGGTGCCAACAACCTGGCGCTTGTCAACGGCGTTCCCAAATGCCTGAGCCTGCGCGAGATGCTGCAGCACTACATCGACCACCAGGTCGACGTCGTCACCCGACGCACCCGCTTTGACCTCAAGAAGGCCCAGGCGCGTGCCCATATCCTCGAGGGCTACCTGATGGCTCTCGACCATATCGACGAGGTCATCAGCATCATCCGCTCCTCGCAGACCGATTCCGAGGCCAGCAGTCGCCTGATCGAGCGCTTTGGCTTTACGCCCGAGCAGACTACGGCCATCCTCGAGATGAAGCTGCGCCGCCTGACCGGCCTGGAGCGCGACAAGATTCAGGAAGAGCTGGACGGCTTGCGCCGCGCCATCGCCTACTACGAGGACCTGTTGGCGCACGAGGAGAAAATCCTGGGCGTCATCAAGGAGGAGATGCGCGAGATTTCCAAGAAGTTCGGCGACAAGCGCCGCACCGAGATCAGCCAGGTTGAGAAGGACCTGGATGTCGAGGACCTCATCGCCGACGAGGATATGGTCGTGACCATCACCCATACCGGCTACGTTAAGCGTATCCCGGTGGCTGCCTACCGCGCCCAGAAGCGCGGCGGCAAGGGCGTATCGGGCGTCAACCTCAAAGAGGACGACGTTATCGACGAGATGTTCATCGCGTCCACGCACGAGTACGTGCTGTTCTTCTCGAGCAAGGGCAAGGTCTATCGCCTGAAGGTGCACGAGCTGCCGGTGGGTACGCGCCAGGCGCGCGGTACCGCGATCGTCAACCTGCTGCCCTTCGAGGAAGGCGAGAAGATCGCGAGCGTCATCAGCTGCCGCGAGTTCCCGGCCGACGAGTACCTGATGTTTGCCACCAAGAGCGGCATGGTCAAGAAGACCGTGATGAGCGCATATGACCGCAGCCGTCGCGACGGCCTGATCGCTATCAACCTGCGTGACGACGACGCGCTGCTGAACGTGCGCCGCGTGCGCGAGGGCGACAAGATTATCCTGGCCACCACCGCGGGCAAGGCGATCATGTTCTCCGAGGAGCAGGTGCGCGCCACCGGCCGCGATACCAGCGGCGTTCGCGGTATCGGTCTGAAGGACGGCGTGAGCGTTCTGGGCATGGAAGTCACTAACGGCAACGGCGATCTATTCGTCATCACCGAGCGCGGCTACGGCAAGCGCACGCCGGTCGCGGACTACCCGGAGCAGAATCGCGGCGGTCAGGGCGTCTACACCATTCAAATGACCGAGCGTAAGGGTAACCTCGCGGCCATGAAGACGGTGGGCCCGCAGCACGAGCTGTTCATCGTGACGGAGGGCGCGACGGTCATTCGCGTCAAGACCGACGAGATCAGCCAGACCGGCCGCGCCACCCAGGGCGTCAAGATGATGACCGTCGACGACAACGACCGCGTATGCGCTGTCGCCCGCATGACGGCAGCCAAGGAAAAGCCCGAAGGCGAAGCCACAGAAAACGGCTCTGCTTCCGAAGAAACCCCTGTCGATCTAGGCGACGGCAACGACATGCCAGAAGATCTCCTCGACGAGTAAGAGGCCCTGGCTGGTAGAAAATATCAGACCCCATATATCGGCGGTCGGCGCACTGCGCGCCGACCGCTTTTTTGAAAACCTTGGGACTCGTGTTCGCCCCGGTCGCACGGCGGCATGTGAAGTCGATCGCGAGTTCCGCACGAGCCAGAGAGCACTTAATGTGCTCTCTGTGCGAGTCAGGACTGTCCGAGTAGGCGACTTCACATGCCGCCGTGCGACCGGGGCGAACACCCTTCAAAGATTTTCAAAAAAAGTTGTTGACGCGCGCGTAACGACTCGTCTAATATATCCCTTGCGCGATGGACCTGTAGCTCAGTTGGTTAGAGCGTCCGGCTGATAACCGGGAGGTCACAAGTTCGAATCTTGTCAGGTCCACCATCAAAACTGTGAAGAGCCCTGGGGCATTGCCTCGGGGCTTTTTTCTTGTCTGCGATAAATCTCATTTTGGTTTTGTGTGCTGTGCGAAAGTTTGGGTAGTATAGCTATTCAATGCGGCGGACTGCCGCGTGTTAACCGCTACGTACCGGAGGTGTTCCATGGTTCGTGTCGACATAGAGACCATCGTCATGGCCGCCGGTCCCGTGCCATCGCTTATCGTGCTTCGCGAGCGCTGCAGCAAATCGGACTCGCCCGCGCCACTGCGTTCCCTTTCCATTCAGACTGGTTCGTTTGAAGCTGCTGCCATCAGCCGCGGCATCGATAGCGGTCGCGCCGAGCGCCCGATTACCCATGACCTGTTGCTCGATACTGTTGGTGCCCTGGGTGCCAAGCTCGAACGCATCGAAATCGTTCGCGCCGAGCCGCCCGTGTTTTACGCGACGGTTGTCGTGTTGGCCGATGGCAACGAGCATAAGATCGATGCGCGTCCGAGCGACGCCATCGCCCTCGCCGTACGCAGCAATGCCCCCATGTTTGTGGAGGACGACATCATGAATCGCCTGGGCACCGTTTCTGCCCATGCCGAGGAAGTTGACGACGAGCAGGAGTTCGAGAAGTTCGACGAGTTCGTCCATACGCTCTCCCCCGATGACTTCTAAATGCGGGGCGGCAGGGTTGCGGAGCGTTCGCTGATGGCCGGCGGCATGTCGGCTGAGGCGGCGGCCATTGCACGCGAGGCCCAGATGCGCTCAGAGGCTTCTGAGGCGGCTCGCATTGCCTATGTGACGCAGGCCCGCACGCTTCGCGAGCGCCGTGGTTCGTTTATCAAGATGGTTGTCATCTCCGTCCTTGTCGCGGCAATCTGCTCGCGCCTTCGTGGTACAGTTGGTGCGCTTGGGTTTTCGATCTCTACGGGCCTGGTGATCTGGGGTGTGGTCGACGCGGTAATGCTGACCAGTCAGATCAAGGTGCTCGACAAGCGCGCGATGGATATGATGCGCGCCCGCGACGCTGCCGCCAGGATCGCCGCCGAGGCACAGGAACTGTAACGACGCCGGACTCGATGGGAAGGTCTAAAGATGGCACAGGATATGCAGGACGCCGGTAACGTCTCCGCCGAGCTCGACGCCATGGTGTGTGACCTGATTGGTGCGTTCTTGGACGACCTTGCCGCCGGCGAGAATCCGGGCGTAGTTGTGGCGATTGAGGACGCTGCTTCCAACCGATATCTGGCGGCGCTCGACGAGGACGGCGAAGAGGCGTGCCTGGAGGCGGCCACCAACTTTATTTCCGAGCACAAGATGGGTCTTAAGGACGAGGGCCTGGGCCGTATCGCCCGCTATGCCATCGGCTACACCGGCTGCGTCGAGATTGACGGCGGCTATCACGATGCTCTGCTCGTGAGTTTCTTCGAAACCACGCTCGAGAGCGGTTTTTCGGCATATGTGCTGTATGAGGGCATGGGCGCCGGCGATGGTTTTATGTGGAGCGACCCTGAACCTGCAGGTGAGGAAACCCCTCTCATCTAAAATCGCTAAAATAAACGAGTTTTCGGTAAAAGGCTCAATATTCCCGCTGAGCGTTGTATCGCTGGGCGGGCCGCATACGCGTGCCGTTTGTATATGGATAGAAGATAGGGGAACTACATGCGCGTAGACAATCTGAGGAACATCGCCATCATCGCTCACGTCGACCACGGCAAGACGACGATGGTCGATAAGCTCCTGCGTGCCACGGACGCCTTCCGTGCTAACCAGCAGGTCGAGGACCGCGTCCTGGACTCTAACGACCAGGAGCGCGAGCGCGGCATTACGATTCTCGCCAAGAACATCTCTATCGAGTATAAGGACGTCAAGATCAACGTCATCGACACCCCAGGCCACGCCGACTTTGGCGGCGAGGTCGAGCGCGTGCTGCGTATGGCTGACGGCGCCCTGCTGCTGGTTGACGCTTTTGAGGGCCCCATGCCCCAGACCCGCTTCGTGCTGCGTCACGCTATCGACACCGGCCTTAAGATCATGATCGTCATCAACAAGATCGACCGTCCGGGTGCTAACCCCGAGAAGGCCTACAACGACTGCCTCGACCTTATGGCCGACCTGGGCGCCACCGACGACCAGCTTGAGTTCGCCATGGAGCACGTGGTCTACGCCAGCGCCATGAATGGCTTTGCCCGTCTTGATCCCAACGACGGCAACATGGACATGTATCCGCTGCTCGATATGATCATCGACGACATGCCCGCGCCCGAGGTTGACGAGAACGCCCCGCTGGCCATGCAGTGCGTGACCATCGACCACTCCAACTTCGTTGGCCGTATCGGCATCGGTCGCGTGTACTCCGGTACCATCCACCAGGGCGACCAGATCCTGGTTGTGAAGAACGACGGCTCCAGCGCCACCGCTACCGTCAAGCAGCTCTTTACCTTCGACTACCTGGGCCGTACCGAGTGCCAGGAAGTCGGCGCCGGCGACATCGCCGCCGTCGTGGGTATCGACCGCACCGATATCGGCGATGTCTACACCGATCCCGAGAACCCCGTCGAGCTCGAGCCCATCGAGATTGACCCGCCGACCCTGTCCATCGTCTTTGAGGCTTCGACCTCCCCGCTCGTCGGTCGCGACGGCGACATCGTGGGCGCCCGTCAGCTCAAGGAGCGCCTGTTCAACGAGGCCGAGAACAACGTGACCATGAAGATCGAGGAGCTCGAGGACAAGAGCGGCGTCGAGGTCTCGGGCCGCGGCATCCTGCACCTGTCCGTCCTGATGGAGTCCATGCGCCGCGAGGGCTTTGAGTTCCAGGTCGGCCGTCCCCGCGTTCTGTTTAAGAAGGACGAGAACGGCAACAAGATGGAGCCTGTCGAGCAGGCCGTCGTCGAGTGCCCGGACGAGTACTCGGGCAAGGTCGTTGAGGTCTTCGGTACCTCCGGCGGCATCATGACGAGCATGGATACCTCGGGCATCGTGACGCACCTCGAGTTTAAGATCCCGACCCGCGGCATCATGGGTCTTAAGAACCGCATCATGAACGTTACCCACGGCGAGGGCGTGTTCTACCACACCTTCCTGGAGTATGGTCCTTACGCCGGCGAGATCGGCAACCGCCAGAACGGCGCCATGATTTCCATGACCACCGAGAAGGCCGTTGCCTACGCTCTGGGTACGCTGCAGGAGCGCGGCCAGCTGTTTGTTGAGCCGGGCACCGAGTGCTACGAGGGCATGATCGTGGGCGAGCGCAGCAAGGCCGGCGACATGGTCGTCAACATCGCCCGTACCAAGAACCTGGGCAACCAGCGTTCCTCGACCTCCGATATCTCCGTCCAGCTGGTGCCGCCCCGCACCTTCTCGCTGGAGGAGGCGCTGGAGTACATCGCCGATGACGAACTGGTGGAGATCACTCCCAAGAACATCCGCCTGCGCAAGCGTCTGCTCAACGCCACCGACCGCAAGAAGGCCGCCGTCCGCGCCGGTCAGGTCAACAAATAAGCGCTGGGCTTTATAACGTCTAACGAGAAAGGGCGTCGACCGCAATGGTCGGCGCCCTTTTTGGTGCACTGGGGTCGGGTTCGTTTGCGCCGCCACAAAGGTGCTTGGCATCTTTGTGGCGGTTAGCTGCTAAGCGGTGGGGAGTCCCGGCGTGTTAGTCGGCTGCTGCGGCTTGAGGCGGGCGTTGCGCCAGATGATCTGGATGATGTAGCCGAGCATAAAGACAAAGGCCACGCCGCTGATGAAGCCGCCTACGAGGGGAAGCCCTGTGAGGGCGCCTGCGGCGATGCCACCCACGGCTGCCATGGCGTAGCGGTTTTGGCTGTGTCCGACCATGCGGGCGATCGCGCACCCCGCAAAGGCGTTCGACACCAATGCGATGCCGATAACGCCGCACATGAGGGCTCCGGCAAGCGATAGACCAGCGATGGAGATAATCAGCAGTAGGACGGCGGGGACGATAGCAATCGTGCCCAGAAGACCGCTCACCCACAGGGGCGTGGGGCGCTGGTGGAGCATGCCGGCGGCGCTGGCGGTCGCGCGCGGAAAGACGAGCTCGAGTAGCAGGGCGACAAAGCAGGTGGAAAGCGTCGCGGCGACGGTGCCGCCGATGACATCGTTAACGGTGGAAGTATCCTCGTTCTCGGTGCGGTCGATCTTGAGCGCGCCTACCTCGGCCCCTGCGGCACGCTCGGGGTCCTCGGAGACGTGTGCGTTCACGGTGCCGGTGATGTGGGCGTTCTTGCCCAGGATGAGCTTGTCGGCCCAAACCTCGGCATCGCCATCGACGGTGCCATCGATGGTCACCGTGTCACCCGCGAGCGCTGCCGACCTGGCGGAGCCGCGCAGGGCAACCGTCTCGCCCATCGCATAGAAACAGTTGGCGGTGCTACCGGTGTTGAGCACAACGTGCTGGCCGGCCACCGTGACGCTGCCATCAACCGTGGTCTTGGCGATGTCGATGGTGCGTGCCGCCAGACGGACGGCGCCGCCAACCGTGCAGTCGCGGATCGAGAGGGTATCGCCCGCGGCGATGACATCACGGTCAATGGACGCATCGTCAAAGTTGAGGGCCTGGCCGGCCCAGTACAGGTCACCATCGACGCCGGACGGATTGGCGTCATTGTCGGTCGCAAGTACATTGCCTGCGGTGTCCGTGCCGGCGAACGACGCCGTGGGAAGTGCGGTGAGCGCGAGCGCGATGAGCGCGAACAGGATGGTGATGCGGCCCCATGCTTTACGGCGCTGGCTCGACGGGAATTGATTGCAGGGCATAGTGAATCCTTTGTTAGATACTCGGCATATACCTAACAGGGTACCCAACGCGTGGGCGCTCTAAAAGAACCTCTCGGTTGCATTTCGAAGGGTCGTGCCGTGCTGTCTACTTTTTACGGTGCAAAAAGCGCGCGATATCTTCTTCGGTGGGGCTTTTGATGTCAAAGCGCAGCGAGAGCCAGCGCAGACCCATGGTCACGACAACGCATACGATCAGCGCGGCGACATTGCTCATGATGCCGCTCATAACGAGACACACGTAGCTTGTCGATCCGGCGATGGCGGCGATGGCGTAAAAGTTAGTACGTTGGAAAATGCCCGGAACCACGCCCATAAAGCCGTCGCGCAACATGCCGCCGCCCACCGCGGTGAAAAAGCCCATCATGATGCACACCGCCGGCGCAAAGCCGTAGACCAGCGCCTTGTCTGCGCCGGTTGCCGCATAGATGCCGACCGAGATGATGTCGAGCAAGGGGATGAGTTTTTCGGGCTTGTCGACGATTGCCGGGAAAATGTAGATGATGGCTGCCGTGGCGATGGAAAGCGGCAGTGCCATCGGCTGGTTGAGGATGTAGACGTTGCCTACCTGCAGCGTCATATCGCGCAAAAGACCGCCGCCCAGACCGCAGACCACCGCGAGCGCAACTGCACCCACCAGGTCGAGTTTGTGCTCGCGCGCAACCAGCACACCCGAGATCGATGCAGCGACAACAGCGAACATCTCGAGCCAAAACGGAATAGCGACCATGGCATCCGAGGCATGTGAGGTAATGGTTATGGCGGCGGCGACGGGCAAGATGGGGTCCTTTGGATTGTGGGTTTAGACAATGCCCGTACATAGTACATGTTCGGCGCCGATTGCGATCCTATTGCTCGGCAAACGGTCGGGACTGGATGCGGGCGTGGCGTTGTTGGAATGCCGGGGGTCCAAAACGTGTACGTCAGCCTCCAAAAACGACATTTTTCGGCATCTTTGGAGGGTGACGTACGCGTTTGCATATCATGCGCGGCATGCATGAGTCGATTTACTCACATCCAGTATATTTCCCCACTTCAACGGACATAAGAGTTGGGTATCGGCTCAAAGCGAGAGGTCATCAATGGATACCCCTGTTCTCATTTCGCATAAAACCGCATGGCTTGTCCATCATGCACCCCAGAATTTGGTGCAGTCTCTTGCGCAACGCGATTACAAGATAGGTGCGCAGGGCCTCTCTACCCAGCAACGCGTTGCGCGCATACGACAGGCCCTTACCGACTGCGGCATTCCGCCCGATATGCTCAAGACTATCGACATCTCGGTTGTATTCGAATTCGAGCGAATTCGAACCAAAGGCGTCGTTTGTCACATTCTTGGACAAAATCTTCCCTACGAGCATATTAACGAGTTGACGCCCGGAATCTTCATCACCGACGAAGCCTTCACCTTTGTGCTCGCTGCCGAGTGGATGGATAGGGTCGAATATCTCGAATATGGCTATGAAGTTTGCGGCGATTATCGCATGAGGCTCAATCCCGCCGACCCTTATACCGGGCAACCAGCCACTACCTCCAAGGATGAAATAACCAAACTGCTCGATCGGCACCCCGGCAAACCCGGTGCCACACGTGCACGGCTCGCGCTCAGGCACATCTACGATCACTCGGCCTCGCCTATGGAGACCGCTTCGGCAATCGCCCTCTCGCTCCCAACAAGCGAAGGCGGCGTTGGTATCCGAGGTATCGAACTCAACAAACCGCTCGAGATCCCTCAACGTCTCTGGCATTGCACAAAAGCCCGAACACTCAAAATCGATGCCCTCATTACCTATAAGCGCAGGGAGCTCGGTATCGAATATAAGGGCGGTTTTCACGATGAGTTCGAGCGCAAGGGGGCAGATGCGGAACGAGAGGCCGTTCTCTCCCAAATGGGATATCGAATCGTTACGCTCACTTCGGCTCAGTTCGGCAGCCAGCTCGCCTTTCACCGCGCCATGAACAACATTCGCGAAGCACTCGGCATGCCTCGCTGTACCGACACCGGGTACCAGCGAGAGCAAAACGAACTACGCAAGGCGCTTATCCGCAACTGGAAGGGCATGCGAGACGAAGAGGCACCTTCTGAATAGTGCCACTCCCGTGAACTCAATCCAAACGTGTACGTCAGCCTTCAAAGATGTCGAAAAATGTCGGTTTTGGAGGGTGACGTACATGTTTGGGGAAGCGTGGGATCGAGACGTATTTCGATAAGAAAAAAAGCCCCATTGCTGGGGCTCATACCATCTAATGGCGGAGGAGGAGGGATTCGAACCCTCGTGACCTTATACAGGCCAAACGGTTTTCGAGACCGCCGCATTCAACCACTCTGCCACCCCTCCGCGTGGGGTAAAAACAAAGCAGGCTCGAAGGCCTGCTTTGGAATTAACTGGCGGAGAGTCAGGGATTTGAACCCTGGAGACGCTTTTGACGCCTACACGATTTCCAATCGTGCTCCTTCGGCCACTCGGACAACTCTCCGTTAAATGCGAAAGTCAGTATACACGAGGAATCGCAAAGTGCAAACAGAAAAGTTGGCATTTTTTAAAATGCTCGGCCGCGCTTGGCGTTGCAGCGGGGTTTGAGATGCCAAAAAACGGCTTCCGACCAGCGTGGTTGATCAACTCAATTGTTCAAAAGGGGTATTCATAAGCGACTTGGCAATGAATTTAAAAATCTTTGGGTGGTGCTGTGGACCACTGGTATGCATTTTGCGACCACAGCCTTGTGCCCGTTGACCTGCGGCTTGGCTCAGCTTGTCCCCGCGGCATCGTATCTTGTCCACAAATCCGTCAAGCTCTTGGTCGGCATTTGGTTGGAATGCGCATGAAACACCGTGCGACTATGGGCATATGTGGAGATCATGAGGTTGTAGCTGCATATTCTTGCAGCCTAGGAGGTTGAAAGATATTATTACCAAGTCTTTTCCTGCTTCAGGCGCACCTTCACGACCTGAAGCCACATTTGCCCAGAGGAGGTGACAATATGAAGGCTTATGAACTGCTGTTCTTTGTTGACCCGTCGCTCGACCCCGAGACTCGTCTCGCTGTTATGAAGCGTATCGATACCACGATCGCTGAGGGCGCTGGCAAGGTCGACTCCGTTGACGAGTGGGGCAAGCGCAAGCTCGCCTACGAGATCAACGACCTCACCGATGGTGACTACACCCTCATCAACTTCCACGCAGATCCTACCCAGATCGCCGAGCTTGATCGCGTCCTGCGCATCACCGACGCTGTGGTCCGCCACATGATCGTCCGTCGCGACGACCAGGAGTAAGACTGTCGTTTTGGACTGGGCTTGTGCCCCAAGAGGAAGTAGTGAGTTATGAGCATCAATCGAGTGAACATCACCGGTAACCTCACCCGCGATCCCGAGCTGCGCGCCACCGCCGGCGGAACCCAGGTTCTGTCCTTTGGCGTCGCCGTCAACGATCGTCGCCGTAACGCGCAGACTGGCGAGTGGGAGGACTATCCCAACTTTGTCGACTGCACTATGTTCGGCACCCGCGCCGAGGCCGTGAGCCGTTTCCTGGCAAAGGGAAACAAGGTCGCGATCGAGGGCAAGCTGCGCTACAGCTCTTGGGAGCGCGACGGCCAGCGCCGGAGCAAGCTTGAGGTCATCGTCGATGAGATCGAGTTTATGAGCTCCCGTGGTGGCCAGGGTGGCTACGACCAGGGCGGTTACGCCCCCGCAGCTCCCGCGCCCGCAGCACGTCCTGCCGCACCGGTGGCTACGCCGCCCGCGGTCGACGTCTACGATGAGGACATCCCGTTCTAAGGGTTGTTCACCTATTTTTGAGTGAGAGGCGGCTTCGGTTCGCCGAAGTTGCCAAATGAAAGGTATTTTGACATGGCTAATGATTTTTCTGCACGTCAGCCGCGTCGTAAGTACTGCCAGTTCTGCAAGGAGAACACTGAGTTCATCGACTATAAGGACACTCAGCTTCTCCGTAAGTACATGACCGACCGTGGCAAGATCAAGCCCCGTCGCGTCACTGGCGCTTGCACGCAGCATCAGCATGACATCGCCAACGCCATCAAGCGCGCCCGCGAGATGGCTCTCCTGCCGTACACCGTCCCCGTGGTTTCCTCTCGTGGCAACCGCGACCGCGGCTAAGAAGGGAGACGCATCATGAAGGTTATTCTTCTCGATGAGATCAAGGGCAAGGGCGGCGAGGGTGACGTCGTAGAGGTCGCTCAGGGTTACGCTGAGAACTTCCTGTTCCCCAAGAAGCTCGCTGTTGCCGCCACCAAGGGCAACCTCAAGCAGCTTGACGAACGTCGCAACAACATCGCCAAGCGCGAGGCCGTCCGTCTGGCTACCGCCAACGAGACCAAGGCTGCCTTCGAGGGCAAGACGGTCACCGTTGACGTCAAGGTCGGCGACGAGGGCATCCTCTTTGGCTCCGTTACCGCCGCTATGATCGCTGACGCCATCAAGGCTCAGCTCGGTATGGACATCGACCGTAAGCGCGTCGAGCTCGGTAAGCCCATCAAGGTTGCCGGTGCCCACACCGTTGCCATCTCGCTGTACCGCGAGATCAAGGCCGAGGTTGTCGTTCTCGTCGGCGTTACCGCCGAGGAGCTCGCTGCCGAGGCTGAGGTCGAGGAGGCCGCTGAGGTCGCCGAGGCCGAGACCGCCGAGGTCGAGACTGAGGCTGCTGCCGAGTAGCATTTGCTGCAACGCAACAATCTTGTTCTAAGAAGGGCGCTCTGGGAAACCAGGGCGCTCTTTTGTTTTTTGCGCTGAGCGAGTGTCATGGTGAACGTTGCGTCGAAGTCCTATATGCAGGACCGTTCATCCGTTTGGTTCGGTGATGATTGGCGGCGCGCGGCGCGTTTTGGGACCGTGGCTGATACTATGGATGCTCGCAAGCGATATGAATGAGGATGCTCATGGCATATGACGATAGGGAGACCGGGCTGACGGTTGAGGACCGCGGCTCAAAGTTGGGTCTTCCCCAAAACCAAGATGCAGAGGCCAACGTACTGGCCGCTATGCTGCTATCGCCCGAGGTGGTCGAAGAAGCCCAGGTCGAGCTGCAGCCCGATGACTTCTACCGGCCCATTCATAAGACCATCTATACCGCGATGGTCGATATGTACAACAGCCGCATTCCCATCGACTCCATCTCGCTGATCGATTACCTGCGAAGCATCAACAAGCTCGATGCCGTGGGCGGCGAGGCGTACATTTTGGAGTTGATGGGTCAGACTCTGTCGCTCGTCAACTGGCAGCACCATGCCGCCATCGTTCGCCGCGATTCGATGCTGCGTGAGCTGATCGGCGCCACCAACGAGATCAACGCGCTGGCATATAACGCCCCCACCGACACCAAAGAGGTTGTCGAGCTGGCCGAGAGCAAGCTGCTCAAGGTCACGGCACGCGAGGTCAAGTCGAGCTACAAGACGCTGACCGAGTTTATGGTTGAGGCCTATAACGAGGCCGAGGAAGTGTGTCAGGCCGGTGGTCAGGCTGCGGGCGTGCCCACGGGCTTCCCGTCACTCGACCGCATGCTCATGGGCTTCCGCGAGGGCCAGCTCATCATTATCGGCGCCCGCCCTGCTGTGGGTAAGACGTCGTTCGCCCTGAATCTGGCGCTCAACGCTGCCGCTGCCGGTTATACCGTCGGCTTCTTCTCGCTGGAGATGTCGGGCAAAGAAATTGCCCAGCGTCTGATTTGCGCCTACGCCATGATCTCGATCAGTGACTTCCGCATGGGCCGCATTAGCCCCGAGCAGTGGGCCAATATCAACGAGGCCACGCAGACCTTGTCCAAGCTCGATATTCTGATTGACGATACGCCCGGCACCACAGTGACCGAGATTCGCGCCAAGAGCCGCCGCATGCTCCATAACAAGGAGAAGGCAATCGTCATCCTGGACTACCTGCAGCTGGTGAGTCCTCCGCCGGGACGCCGCTCCGAGAGCCGTACCGTCGAGGTTTCGGAGATGTCGCGTGGTCTGAAGATCATGGCCAAGGAGCTCAAGATCCCGCTCATCGCGCTGTCGCAGCTCTCGCGTCAGGTCGAATCCCGTACCGGCAAGCGCCCGCAGCTTTCCGACCTTCGTGAATCGGGCTCCATCGAGCAGGACGCCGATATCGTTATGTTCTTGGACCGCTCCGCCGACGAGGCCGAGGCCTCGCGCGACGATCGACCCGACGAGGGCGTTACGCGTATCGTCGTGGCCAAGAACCGTTCGGGCCCGATCGGCGACGTCGATCTGATGTTCCTGCCGGCATCCACCAAGTTCTATGAGCTTGATGGGGCACATGCCGAGGAGTAGGACAGGCGCCCGTTGCACGGGTATACTGGGAATGTTTTGTGCTTCTGCGTGCCGGCGTGGCGCGTAGACAGGCCATGAATGTAAGGAGTAAACATGCCGTCAACCGTTTTGGTCGGTGCCCAGTGGGGCGATGAGGGCAAGGGTAAGATTTGCGACCTGGTCGCCGGCGACTTCGATGCCGTCGTGCGCTACTCGGGCGGCAACAACGCCGGTCACACCATCGTCGTCAACGGCAAGAAGTACGGCCTGCACCAGGTGCCCTCCGGCATCATGTATTCCGACCACGTGTCGGTGATCGGTAACGGCTGCGTCGTCAACCCCAAGGTTGTCCTTGAGGAGATCGACATGTTCGAGGCCGACGGCATCACCACCAAGAACCTCAAGATTAGCGGCAACGCGCATGTCATCATGCCGTACCACATCGATCTGGATGGCGCCTTTGAGCAGAAGCTCGGCAAGAAGAACATCGGTACCACCAAGCGCGGTATCGGTCCGTGCTATCAGGACAAGATGGCCCGCATTGGTCTGCGCATGCAGGACATGCTGGACGAGACGCTGTTCCGCGACAAGCTGGAGACCGCTCTCGCCCGCGTGAACCCCGAGCTCGAGCTCATCTACAACCTGCCCACCTACACCGTGGACCAGATTTGTGACGAGTACCTGCCGATGGCCGAGCGCCTGCGTCCCTACATCACCGAGACGAGCCTGCTGCTCAACAACATGATCGATGAGGGCAAGGACCTGCTGTTTGAGGGCGCCCAGGCGACGCTGCTCGACATCGACCACGGCACCTATCCGTACGTGACGTCTTCCAACTGCACCGCCGGTGGCGCCATTACCGGCTCCGGCGTGGGCATGAAGAACGTCGACCGCGTGCTGGGCGTCATGAAGGCCTATATCACCCGTGTCGGTTCGGGCCCCATGCCCACCGAGCTTTCCTATGAGTCCGAGGCTGGCCACACGCTGACCGAGGAGGGCTATGAGTACGGCGTGACCACCGGTCGTCGTCGTCGTTGCGGCTGGTTTGACGGCCCTATCGCCAACTATGCCTCGCGCGTCAACGGCCTCACCGACATCGCCGTGACCAAGCTCGACGTGCTTTCGGCTTTCGACACCATCAAGGTGTGCGTGGCCTACGACGTCGATGGCGAGCGCTACACGAGCGTGCCCGAGCATCAGGTGCGCTTTGAGCATGCCAAGCCCATCTACGAGGAGCTCCCCGGCTGGAAGTGCGACATCACCGGTTGCCGCAGCTTTGACGAGCTGCCGCAGGAGGCTCAGGACTACGTGGCGTTTATCGAGGATCTGGCACACACCCGCGTGACGTTCATTGGCGTCGGCGCTGGTCGCGAGCAGATCATCAACCGATTCTGGAAGTAATCGGGACTATTTGGTTATTGCGATATACCCCTTTGCAGCCCGGACGGGCGGCCGAGGGGTATATTTGCTTGCAAAGGGCTCGCGCGGAGCGGGCCATTCATCCATAGAGGAGGCACCCTTGAAGGCGGACACTCAAACCATCGACATCCTGTTGTTGGGCAGCGGCGGCCGTGAGCATGCTTTGGCAG
This sequence comes from uncultured Collinsella sp., assembly GCA_937950325.1. Taxonomy (GTDB): domain Bacteria; phylum Actinomycetota; class Coriobacteriia; order Coriobacteriales; family Coriobacteriaceae; genus Collinsella. Next base: position 4,880 of record CALFDJ010000051.1, on the reverse strand, counting down.
CTAAGCTCGCAGCATCACCGCGCGCCGGCAAGCTCTACATTGCGCCGGGTAACGGCGGCACCGCGAGCTGCGGCGAGAACGTTGTTCTCGACGACTGCGATCCTGCGGCCGTGGCGGCGTTTGCTCAGAGCCACGGATGCGGACTCGTGGTAATTGGCCCCGAGGCTCCGCTCGTGGCGGGCGTGGCCGACGCCGTGCGCGCGGCGGGTATTCCCTGCTTTGGCCCGGGTGCCGAGGGCGCCCAGACGGAGGGCTCCAAGCTGTTCTCCAAGCAGCTCATGGAGCGTGCGGGCATTCCGACGGCAGCCTATGGTTCGTTTACCGACGAGGCTTCGGCTCTCGCCTACGTGCGCGAGCAGGGCGCCCCGCTGGTCGTCAAGGCCGACGGCCTTGCCGCGGGCAAGGGCGTTATCGTGGCGGCCGAACTTGAGCAGGCCGAGGAGGCCGTGCGCGAGTGCTTTGGCGGCACCTTTGGCGATGCCGGCAACACCGTGGTCATCGAGGAGATGCTCGTTGGTCCCGAGTGCTCGCTGCTGGCCTTTACCGACGGCAAGACCGTGCGCCCCATGGCTACCTCGCAGGACCACAAGCGCGCGCTCGAGGGCGACAAGGGCCCCAACACCGGCGGCATGGGCGTCTACAGCCCGGTGCCCATCGTGACCGACGAGGAGCACGCCACGATGGTGAAGGTCATGGAGCAGACCGTTGCCGAGCTTGCTGCCGAGGGCATCGACTACCGCGGCTGCCTGTACGGCGGCTTTATGCTCACCCCCGCCGGCCCCAAGGTACTGGAGTTCAACGCCCGCTTTGGTGATCCCGAGACTCAGGTCGTGCTGCCGCGCCTTAAGAACGACCTGGTCGAGGTCATGCTCGCCTGCGCCAACTGCAAGCTCGATCAGATTGAGCTCGACTGGCGTGACGAGTGGGCCGTGGCCGTTGTCCTGACGAGCGCGGGCTACCCCGGCAGCTACGAGAAAGGCAAGGTCATCACCGGTATTGAGGATGCCGAGGCCATGGAGAACGTGACCGTGTACCACGCGGGCACTGCCGTGGTGGACGGCCAGCTCGTGACCAATGGTGGCCGCGTGCTTGCCGTGACCGCTCTGGGCGACACGTTCGAGAACGCTCGCAACCTTGCCTACGAGGCCTGCGAGAAGATTGATTTTGAGGGCAAGACCCTGCGTCACGACATCGGCCTGCGCGCGCTGCGCGGCCGCGACGCCTGGGATGCCTAAAATCCGAGAGGAATGAGACGGATGGACGAGAAGAACGAAGAGCTCGTGGACGCGCAGATCGTCGAAGAGGACAGCCGCATGTATGGGCACGCCGAGGGCGAGCCTGGTGGCGAGGTCGCTGACGAGCCGGCGCTGGTGCTGGGCGACGACGACCCGCACGATGCCGAGCTGCACGAGAAGATTCTTTCGGAGGAGTGTGCCTGGAAGGGCAAGATCCTCAACGTCCACCGTCTTGAGGTTGAGCTGCCCAACGGTCACCGCAGCGCCCGCGATATCGTTCGCCATCCGGGTGCGGCGGCCGTTGTGGCACTGACCGAGAGCGGCAAGATCGTACTGGTGCGTCAGTACCGCACCGCTATCGACCGCGTGACGGTCGAGATTCCTGCCGGCAAGCTCGATCCAGGCGAGGACCCGCTCGATTGCGCCAAGCGCGAACTGCATGAGGAGACGGGCTTTAGGGCTGGTCGTATTCGCTTTTTGACGTCGATTGTCACGTCCTGCGGTTTTTGCGATGAGATTATCCACATCTACTTGGCTACCAAGCTCGAGTTTGATGCGCCCAACCCCGATGATGACGAGTTTGTCAACGTGGACCTGGTGCCGCTGCACGAGCTGATCGACGCCGTACTCGACGGCAAGATCGAAGACGCCAAGACCGTCGTAGGCGCCTTGGCCTGTGACAGCATCGCACACAGGCTGGGCGGAACTGAGCTTTAAAAGCGAGGGCGACCCTGGGGCAAACGCTACTGATTATTTGCCCCAGGGTCTTACGTTATTGTTTTATCTCCGAGGACTGCATGTTTAAGAGGTTTCTTTCGTATTACGAGCCCCAGATGGGGCTTTTTGTTGCTGATACTGTTTGTGCTCTGGTGCTTGCCGCCATTGACCTGGCGTTCCCCATTATCCTGCGCAATTTGACCGGTGGGCTGTTTACTCAGGGTCAGGCTGCCATTATGCAGGCGCTCGGCATGATCGCGGTGGGCTTGGTGTTGATGTACACCGTCCGCTGCGCCTGCCGCTACTTTGTGAGCTATTGGGGTCACGTGATGGGCGCACGCATGGAGTCCAAGATGCGCGAGGACCTGTTCGACCAGTATGAGCGCTTTAGCTTTGCGTACTTCGACCGCAACAGCTCGGGCGACATGATGAGCCGCGTGGTCAACGACCTGTTCGATATCTGCGAGGCGGCGCACCACGTGCCCGAGTGGATCATCATCTGCGGCATCGAGATCATCGGCTCGTTTGTGATCCTCTTTACCATCGCCCCGGTGCTGGCGCTTGCCATGGCCGTGGTGACGGCGGCGTTTGCGGTCATCATGTTTTGGCAGAACATGCGCATGCGCGAGGTCTTTAGCGACAACCGCAAAAAGATCAGCGGCATCAATGCACAGCTGCAGGATTCGCTGGCGGGCATGCGCGTGGTCAAGAGCTTTGCCAATGAGGAGACCGAACGCTTCAAGTTCCGCGCCTCCAACAATCGCTATCTTTCGTCCAAGGAGAACATGTATCACGCCATGGGCGTCTATACCGCGACGTATGGCCTGCTCTCGGGTGTGCTCTATGTGATCGTGGTGCTGCTGGGCGGCTGGCTGGTCGCCCAGGGACAGCTGCAGGCGGTCGATATGGCGACCTTTGCACTCTATATTTCGCTGTTCTGCACGCCGCTTGAGACGCTCGTCAATTCGGCCGAAACGTATCAGAAGGCTATCGCCGGCTTTAAGCGTATGGACGAGGTACTCTCGACCGCGCCGGATATCCAGGACAAGCCGGGCGCTACGGATCTGCAGGTGACTGCCGGCGCCGTGGAGTATCACGACGTGTGCTTTAACTACGAGGATGTTGAGCTGGGCGAGGGCGATGCCGACGAGCGTCCCGTTATCGACCATATGGACCTGTCCATCAAGCCCGGGCAGACCATCGCTTTGGTTGGCCCTTCGGGCGGCGGCAAGTCCACAACCTGTTCGCTGCTGCCGCGCTATTATGACGTGGCTGCCGGATCCATTAGCATCGACGGCCAGGACGTGCGTGATGTGACGCAGCAGAGCCTGCGTCGTGCCATCGGCCTGGTGCAGCAAGATGTGTACCTGTTCGATGGAACGATCGGCGAGAACATCGCCTACGGCAGGCCGGGCGCTACGGCAGGAGAGATCGCCGAGGCCGCCCGTCGCGCCAACATCGATGCCTTTATCGAGTCGCTTCCACAGGGCTATGACACGGTCGTGGGCGAGCGCGGCAGCCGTCTTTCGGGCGGACAGAAGCAGCGCGTTGCCATCGCGCGTGTGTTTCTCAAGAACCCCAAGATTCTGATTTTGGACGAGGCGACGAGTGCTTTGGATAACGAGAGCGAGGAGGCGGTGCAGGAGTCACTCGAAGAACTGGCGCGCGGCCGCACCACGATTATCATCGCCCACCGTCTTTCGACCATTAAGCATGCCGATGAGATTGCGACCGTTGAGCATGGTCGCGTTGTGGAGCGTGGCACGCACGAGGAGCTTCTCGCCCGTGGCGGCACCTATGCCCGTTACTATCGAATGCAGTTCGAAGGTGCGCGTGCGCACGAGCTCGACTGATTGATATGACAGGAAGTTTATGGCTGACAAGAACCCTTTGACTCCGGAAGAAGTGACGGAGTTATTCTCCGAAATCGATGCATCCGGTGTCTTGGATCCCACGCTTGCCAAAAAGCGCACCGAGCGCATGCGCGAGAAGGAGGCGGCGGCCAAGCGCGGTGACAAAGCGGCGCTAGCGCAGCTGCGCAGCGAGGACCGCGCGAGCCAGGCAAAACATATCGACCCGCTGTCCGAGGACGATCCTTCGGGCTCGCAGGTGAGCCATACCATTACGAAGACCGCGATGGCCGTGGTTATCGGCATCTTGGTGCTGATCGTGGGCATGCAGATTGGCTACGGTGTGATGCGACGCCTGAACACCGCGAACCTCTCCGAGAGCGTTTCGGTCGATACCGTCTCGACCGCGCTCAAGGGTGGACTCGAATGGGGCAATGGCTTTACGCAGTTCCCGCTCGACTTTACCGTCGATGAAGCCGATGAACGCACGGGCACGGTCGAGGTGACGGTGTTGGACACATCGTCTGCCAACGAGCTCGAGCTGCTGTCCAACGGGCAGATTCAGGCCGCGGCGCTTGCGACCAACGCGTTGCTCAACGATAAGATCGACCGCGTGGTGTATAACGTTCACGCCTATATCGACGCGGATAGCAACATTCAGCACGATTCCTTCTTTGGCATGTTCCCCGCGCGCGGCCACCAGAGCGCCATTTTGACGTTCGTGTGGACCAAGAGCTCATCCAACGCCACGAGTATCGACTGGAAGATGCGCATCGTGAGTATGGATGACACCATCGCCGAGCGCATTCAGAAGCAGGTGAACTCGGTGTCGTCGTTGATTGAGGACCCGGTGGTGAGCCAGACCAAGATTGACGAGGAAAAAGCCGAGCGCGATCTGGAGCATCGTCTACATGGCCGCGAGATTTTCCGCGGCGGCAAGCCCGATCGCACACCGTCCGAACTGCTGGAGCAGGACAAGAAAAAGTAAGAGGCCATCATCCCGCGTGAGCCACAAGCCCCGCGGGATGATTTTTCTGGGACGGGGATTAAAAAAGGCTCTGTTAGACCAGGATTGACA
>CALFDJ010000050.1 GCA_937950325.1 uncultured Collinsella sp. | reverse complement strand
CGTCGCTCATCGCGAGGGCTATCCCGAGATCGGCCTGTACTGGGAGAAGGCTGCCCACGAGGAGGCCGAGCACGCCGCCAAGTTCGCCGAGCTCCTGGGCGAGGTCGTGACCGACTCCACCAAGAAGAACCTCGAGATGCGCGTTGAGGCCGAGAACGGCGCCACCGCCGGCAAGACCGATCTTGCTAAGCGCGCCAAGGCCGCTGGCCTCGATGCCATCCACGACACCGTGCACGAGATGGCTCGCGACGAGGCTCGCCACGGCAAGGCTTTCGCCGGCCTGCTCAAGCGCTACTTCGGCTAAGCCAGCAACCTGAGACATAACCTCTAGCTCGATGAGGCCCGGACCGCATGGTTCGGGCCTTTTTCGTGCCTCACAAACTTGTTAACTACCTGAAATAGGACCGCCTTCGGCATCGGCTTCTCGTCAAAAACTAAGTGAGTAGACTTTTTGGAACTTGCCGAGCAGACCATCCATATCACTTTATAAAGCCGCAGGTAAATGCCTTGTTGCAAAACGACCTAGTCGCCAAAGTGCCAAAAGTCTACTCACTTAGATTCGCAGCCGTCCACGATCGAGCCATTTTGTGTCTAACGGGCATCTTTCCGTCGATTACTCCCAATTTTGTCCAGTCAACGAATAGTTCAGACCTGAGTAATGTCTCAGCCCTTTGCTCATCTGAGCTTTTATCACGATATTCAGCATCGAGCATCCTGCATACGGCCTTAACGATCGCGCGGAATCTATCCTCATCCGATATCTGTCTGTGTGTCAGGAGAAGCACATCGTAGCCCATGGCCTGAAGGGCCGTCATGCGGTCAGCGTCACGCAAGCCATCCCCTGCGCGTCCGTGCGAGGCCTTTCCCTGACATTCAATGGCCACCTGTCGCCTGCCGTCCGGCGAAGACAGAAGTATGTCGATATATACACGGGACTTTCCCACAATCGCTCGAGCACTTGTGCTTAGCATCACTTCAACATTAAGCTCTATGTCGCAAAAACCTTCGCCTCCCAGGGATCGCGGCAGTGCAAGTAGCAAATACGCCTCGACCTCAAAAGGCGACGCGGCACCCAATGGAACGAGTTGCGACACCGTCCTAAATCTATTGCCGTAACGTATCCCGCAAACATCTGAACAAAAACGGTCAAGGTCTCCGCCCAAAACCAAAGCGTCTCGACGCCATAAATTTGAGGCGGTGCCGTCCTCGCACGGGCAGCGCACCCAACCGAACGTTGTCGAGATCGCGCCCGAATCAATTGCACGCGAAAGCTCCGCCTCAAGTGCCGCAGGCAGAGCGCACACCGCAAACAAGCCACACATCTCCGCCAATACCAAAAGAAGCTGAAGATCCGTCAGATGCCGCGACATGATGAATACCGTCAGTAGAGGAGACGTAATCAAAAACCCATGCTCCGTTTCCAGTACGGATTCCCTGGGAAGCTCACCAAGAAACAGCCGCTGCCTAATGCTGGCAGGACAAGTCCGTTTGTTTCTCGTCTGAACCAATGTATACAACGGAAAACCGAGCGCGACCGCAGCCGTCGGGTTGCGGGCGAGATCATATCGCTGCCGGTCTTCTTCCGGTCGTGGAAGCGGCGGACACAGAGCGCGGACCTGAGGGGGCAAACGCCAGTACCTAAAAGCCGATATGTCACAAAGTAGATCTTTCATAGGCACAGGAAAACACGAATTTCAACCCAGTCAGTCACGCATTGGCGCGAACGCGCCAAAAATGGTGCCGAACGGACTGCCAAGTTTTCAACAGCCCTCCCCAACTGGCCAAAAGCTTGCCGAGAGCTGGACGAAGTTCTGTTGAAAACCCCATTTTTTCTCATGCAGAAGCTTTGCGCGACAAGTGAGTAGACTTTTTTGAACATCCCGAGCAGCCCGGTCATCCTGCTTTTCAAAACCGCAGGTAGATAGCTTGTTACAAAACTGCCTGGTCGCCAAAGTTCCAAAAGCCTACTCACTTAGGTTGCAGAGTGCTCCCATTAGCTGCGATTCCAAGGTATTTAGCGCTTTTGAACTCAAATCGTCATACTGAACAAGAATTTGACTTGAGTTTTCAGGGACAAATGCGCCATCGGCACACCAAAAACAGTCACCGATATCGATAAAAGGGATGCTCGAGCGCGTGAGGACCCGTGCAAAAGTGCTTCCGCCCGTTCCACGCTCCGCAACCACGGTGCAGTAAAGGCCCGCGTCTGCGTGTTCGATCGAGACTTCCCCTGCCGGAAATGCCTTCCGTACAAGCGCCGCCAGGCCATCACGCGCCTCGCGAGCACGAACGCGCACGCGGTTCACATGTCGCTCGTAATCACCCGATTCCAGCAAACGAGTCAAAGCGACCTGGTCAACAGAACTCACCGACGAGGCGTAAAAACCAAGGTTGCGCCTAAACCGCTCCATTAGCTCATCGGGCAGCACCATGTACGCTAGACGCAACGCCGATGACAGGCTCTTCGAAAACGTGTTGGTGTAGATAACCGACTGGGAGGCATCGATCGACGCGAGCGCGGGAATTGGCTTGCCGGCAAGGCGAAACTCACAATCAAAGTCATCTTCGATGAGGTACCGACCTGGTCGCTCGGCGGCCCAGCTCAGCAGCGCATAGCGACGCGCAATGCTCGTCACAAGACCGGTGGGATACTGATGGGACGGCATAAGGTGAAGGACATCGGTCCCAGTTTTCTGCAGAGCGCTCAGGTCCACGCCGTCGTCATCCAACGGGATATGTCGTACTTGGCAGCCCATAGCCTGATAGATGCGCGTCAGACGCAAATAGCCCGGGTCCTCAACGGCATACACCTTGTCAGCGCCAAGCAACTGAACCAACATGGTATCGAGCAGCTGGGCGCCTGCACCGATAACAATGTTGTTGGGGTCGACATTCATGCCCCTTGTCCCACGCAGATGGTGAGCAATTGCGCGTTGCAGCCGAGCGGTGCCCTGCGCCGGTGCGGGCGAAAAGATTTCGCGCTCATCTTCGGATGCCAGCGTCGCCCGTAGTGCGCTTTGCCAAAGCCGCGCCGCCTCCAAAACGGAAGGAGAAAGTGCATCGAACAGCTCGACCTGTCCGTTGACATCATGCGCGCTGAGGCCCACAGAGACGGTATCTCGGTCGATGCCCTGCGAAGCCAAAGGCAAAACCGGTGCATCCGGAAGCTTGCAAGCGTAGTAGCCACGACGCGGCATTGAGCAAATATAGCCCTCGGCAAGTAACTGGCTATATGCATTCTCGATGGTAATGACACTGATTCCCAGATGACTGGCAAAGGCGCGCTTAGACGGAAGATGCTCCCCCGCCACAATACGTCCAGCAACAATATCATCTCGAATTTGCTGGTAAACATACTCATAAAGCGATGCTTCGCCGCGTTTTTCCAAATTGTAGTCAAGCATGAGTTTGCCACCTGACCTTATCGAGCTGTTCAATCTGGTATTAGGCTGACATTATTATTATCTCGAAAACTGAGTATTTTGCCATACCCAGCTCCCCGATAGGATGTTCCGTCAAGCAATGCACATGCCAACCAAGGGAGCAACCATGGCAGAACAGACCAGCAAGGCCGATCGCGTCAAACTCAATCGCGAACTCGCGCAGATGCTCAAGGGCGGCGTCATCATGGACGTCACCACGCCCGAGCAGGCACGCATCGCCGAGGAGGCAGGCGCCTGCGCCGTCATGGCACTCGAGCGCATCCCGGCCGACATCCGCGCCGCAGGCGGCGTCTCGCGCATGAGCGACCCCAAGATGATCAAGGGCATCCAAGAGGCCGTCTCCATCCCCGTCATGGCCAAGTGCCGCATCGGTCACATTGTCGAGGCGCAGGTCCTGCAGGCCATCGAGATCGATTACATCGACGAGTCCGAGGTTCTCTCCCCCGCCGATGACGTCTATCACATCGACAAGACCCAGTTTGACGTGCCGTTTGTCTGCGGCGCCCGCGATCTGGGCGAGGCGTTGCGCCGTGTTGCCGAGGGCGCCACTATGATTCGCACCAAGGGTGAGCCGGGTACGGGCGACGTCGTTCAGGCCGTGCGTCACATGCGCAAGATCCAAAAGCAGATCCGCGACGTTGTTGCCCTGCGCGACGACGAGCTCTTTGAGGCAGCCAAGCAACTGCAGGTTCCGGTCGAGCTGGTACGCGAGGTCCATGCCACGGGCAAGCTTCCCGTCGTGAACTTTGCCGCCGGCGGCGTAGCGACCCCGGCCGATGCCGCGCTGATGATGCAGCTGGGTGCCGAGGGCGTCTTTGTCGGCTCGGGCATCTTTAAGAGCGGCGACCCCGCCAAGCGCGCCGCTGCCATCGTCAAGGCCGTGGCAAACTTCACCGATGCCAGGCTCATCGCCGAGCTTTCGAAGGACCTGGGCGAGGCCATGGTGGGCATTAACGCCGACGAAATCGAGATTATCATGGAAGAGCGCGGGCGCTAGTCCAGCAGAAAGGATCGCACATGAGCGATTATGCAGACCAAACGGTTGCCGTGCTGGCGGTCCAAGGCGCTTTTGCCGAGCACGAGGCAAGACTATTCGAGCTTGGCGCACACTGTATTGAGCTGAGGCAGGCGGCTGATTTGAAGCAGGACTTTGACCGTCTGGTACTTCCCGGCGGCGAGTCTACCGTTCAAGGGAAGCTGCTTGATGAGTTGGGCATGCTCGAGGAGCTTCGTGCCCGTATCGCTGAAGGTATGCCCGTCCTGGGCACCTGCGCCGGCCTGATTCTACTGGCTCACGACCTTGCCGCCCATGACGATAAGGGCACGCCGCGTCTGGAAACCATGGATGTACTTGTCGAGCGCAATGCCTACGGCAGGCAGCTCGGCAGCTTTCGAACCAAGGGGCAAATAGCCGGCATCGACGGTGAAGTGCCGCTGACGTTTATCCGCGCGCCCCGCATCGTCGAGGTCCACGGCGACGCCAAGGCCTTAGCGAAAGTCGACGGTCGTATTGTCGCCGCCCGTCAGGGCAACCAGCTCGGCGTAACCTTCCACCCCGAGCTCGACGACGATACCCGCCTCCACGAACTGTTCCTACAAATGTAGGCATCGAAATCAACAAACGAAACGAGAGTGGATGATCTCCCACTTTGAGCTTGAATGCAGGCTCAAACCGGGAGATCATCCACTCTTGTTCTATGTAGTCGTTTAAGAACGTCCATTACAGTCGAAATTGTCAGCCCGGGACCGTCTCG
>CALFDJ010000049.1 GCA_937950325.1 uncultured Collinsella sp. | reverse complement strand
TCTCGGCAATCTGGGGCCCGCCCCCCTTAATAATTATAAATATGCAGGTCAGCGAGGTGCTAGCGATGTGCCAGCGGATGCGCCGCCAGATAGACCTCGGTCAGTTGCGTGCGGTCGACATGCGTGTAGACCTGCGTGGTCGAAATATCGGCATGGCCCAAAATCTCCTGCAGCACACGCAGGTCGGCACCGCCCGCGAGCATGTGGGTGGCAAAGGAGTGGCGCAAGGTATGGGGATGGAGCCCCACCAGCCCCACCTGGCGCCCATACCGCTCGCATATCGCATGCACGGCCTGACGCGACAGGCGACGTCCGTTCTTATTTAAAAAGACCGCCGAGGTCTCCGTCCCGTGAGCATGGGCGGCCAGGAGCGTGCGCCCGTCACCTAGATAGTGTGTCAGGGCACGCGCCGCGCTTCCCACCAACGGGGCCAGACGCTCCTTGGAGCCCTTACCGCGCACCAGGACAAACCCGTCATCGATATGGATATCGCCCACATCGAGCCCAACCAGTTCACTCACGCGCAAGCCGCAACCGTAAAGCACTTCCAAGATGGCGTGATCGCGCAGTCCCATCTCGCCCTCGGGAAAGTCTTGATCCAGCAGTGCCGAGACGTCCTCCACCGAAAGGTATTCCGGCAGGCGATCTGCCTTTTTGGGCAGGCGCAACGCCGCCGTCGGGTTTTGGGCCACGGCCCCATCGCGCACCAAAAAGGCATGCAGGCCCTTCACGGCAGCAAGCGCGCGCTCCACCGAGGCGTCGGAATAGCCTCCGTCGCGGCGATCGGCAACAAAGTCCTCCACGACCTGACGGGTCACCTCTTCAAAAGACGCAATGTCAGCCCGCTCCAGATAGGCGCAGTACGTCGTCAGGTCACGACGGTAGGCCGCAATCGTATTGCGCGCCAAACCCCGCTCGACCGCAAGGTAATCGAGATACTCCCCCGCCACCACAGCGAGCGACGAGGGAGTAGCTTCGGTATGTTCTTGGTTCTCCGGCACCCTTAGTCCGTAGCGAGGTTCTTGGGCGTCACCTGCAGACGGTCGACACCCTCGTGCTGGCCGATCGAGGCGCGCACGAACTCGCGGAACAGCGGCTGCGGGTTGGTCGGACGGCTCTTGAACTCGGGATGAGCCTGGGTGGCCACATACCACGGATGTACGTCGCGCGGCAGCTCGACCATCTCGACCAGACGCTCGTCGGGCGAAAGACCCGAGATAACCAGACCGGCGCCCTCGAGCTGGTCGCGGAAGGCGTTGTTGAACTCAAAGCGGTGACGGTGACGCTCGTAGACGAGCTCCTCGCCGTATGCCTCGCGCGCGAGGGTATCGGCGGCGAGCTTGCACGGATAGGCGCCCAGGCGCATGGTGCCGCCCTTCTCGGTCACGTCCTCCTGCGAGCTCATCAGGTCGATGACACTATACGGGCCGTCCGGATCGAACTCGGAAGAGCTGGCGCCGGCAAGGCCGACCACGTTGCGGGCGAACTCGCACACGGCAACCTGCATACCCAGGCAAATGCCCAGATACGGAATCTTGTGCTCGCGGGCGAACTCGGCCGCGAGGATCTTGCCCTCCAGGGCGCGCTTGCCAAAGCCGCCAGGGACCAAGATGCCCGAGGCGTCACCCAGGACCTCGGAGACGTTCTGCTCATCGAGGCTCTCGCCGTCGACCAGTTGGACGTCCACATGGCGATCGTAGAAGACACCCGCATGGTGCAGGGCCTCGATAACCGACAGGTACGCATCGGGCAGCTGCGTGTACTTGCCCACGACGGCGATCTTCACCTTGTCGGCGTGATGGTTGGCGTGATTCTGCTTGCGCAGGAACTCGTTCCACTCGCTCATGTCGCGCTCACGCGGGTCCAGACCCAGGCGCTCGCAAATGCGCAGGTCAAAGTCCTGCTCGGCGAGCAGCTGCGGAACATCGTAGATGCTCGCGCAGTCCTCGTTGGTAAAGACACAGTCGGTGTCGACGTCGCAGAAGCTTGCGATCTTGCCGCGGATGGCATCGTCGATATGGTGGTCGGAGCGCAGAACGATAATATCGGGCTGGATACCAAAGCTGCGGAGCTCCTTGACGGAGTGCTGTGTCGGCTTGGTCTTGACTTCGTGGGCGGCGGCGATATAGGGAACGAGCGACACGTGGATGTAGCAGACGTTCTCGGGGCCGGCCTCCTTGCGATACTGGCGAATGGCCTCGACAAACGGTTGCGACTCGATGTCGCCGATGGTGCCGCCCAACTCAGTGATGACCACGTCGGAGCCGGTCTGCTCCTCAATACGACGGAACTTATCCTTAATGGCATTCGTGACGTGCGGAATCACCTGCACGGTGCCGCCCAAAAAGTCACCGCGACGTTCACGGGCGATCAGGCTCTTATAGATGGCACCAGTCGTAAAGTTGGAATCGCGGGTCAGGTTCTCGTCAATAAAGCGCTCGTAGTGGCCCAGGTCCAGATCGGACTCGTAGCCGTCCTCGGTCACAAAGACCTCACCATGCTGGAACGGGCTCATGGTGCCGGGGTCGACGTTCAGATACGGGTCGGCCTTTTGCATCGTTACCTTGTAGCCGCGCGACTTGAGTAGACGGCCCAGCGAGGCCGCGGTAATACCCTTGCCCAGAGACGAAACCACGCCGCCGGTCACGAACACATGCTTGGTCATATTGAGTTACCTGCGCTTCCCGTAGAAGTTGTCCATACACATCTTACGGGTCTTCATTGTAATACTCGAGAAAGAAGCAGTTCGTCATTTTTCACCAAAGTGCTTGCATTTCTCCATCTCGAAACAAAACGCCGTCCGGTTGCCCAGGCGGCGTCGTTTCCACTATGAATGCACGCTGTTATCGATCGGCGGCTTCATCCTCGATCAAGTCCTTCACGAGCATACCGGCACGGATGCCCTCTAGATACCATTCGCCACGCTCCGTGAGACAAATACCATTTGCGAGCTGGCCGCCGTCGTCGCTGTAGCGCGAGACGACCTCGATGATGTCTTCGGATTCCAAGCGTTCAATTGCCGCGCGGGCGCGATACGGAGACACCCCCACACGCTCGGCAAGCGTCTTGCGCGAAAAGCCATAAAATCCGCCGTTGTCTTCGGACAGCTGTGCGATCTCCATCAGCACCTGCACCTCGACACGCTTCATATCGTTGACACTCGCACGACCCTTGCCAGCCATGGCAGCCTCCTCAAACCGAGCACGGGCATCACCTGCACCGTGCGCGACCGGCACACCCCATGATGGCCGGCAACATCCATCATGCGGCATCCCCGCAAAAGGATGAAACAGTTAGGGTTATTGTATACCGCCCAAATCGCTTATAGGCAGGTAAACGGGCTATTTTTAGGTTAAACGGTAGCTTTGTTGATAAAAGGGGCACACCGAATGCATACCCGATGCGCCCCTTTCAGACCAATTAATCCAGGCTTAGCGGTGGAAGAAACCACGGCGCTCGAACTTGGGCTCGCAGCACACGTTGATGCCCAGCTTGCGCAACACCGTCTCGTCCGTCGGCGAGATGATCACGCTAAAGAAGGCATCGCAGCCGCGCAGCTGCTCCAGGCCCGAAAGGACGCGGGCCGCCGTCTCGCTCGTTGCCGAGGTGATCGAGAGCGCCATAAGCGTCTCGTCGGTGTGCAGGCGCGGGTTCTTGCTACCCAGGAAATGCGTCTTGAGCTTGCTGATAGGCTCGATCGCCTCATCGCTAATGACCTCGAGCTCAAGGTCAACGCCCGAGACATGCTTAAGTGCGTTCATGATGAGCGAGCTCGCGGCGCCCAGGCGCGTGGAAGTCTTGCCGGTCACCACGGAGCCATCGGGCATGACCATGGCGCCTACGGGGCCACCCGTCAGCTGCTCCCTGGTAAGGGCGGCCGAGCGTGCCGGCGAGTAGTTCTTGTCGATACCGGCCTTCTTCATAATGATCTTGAGACGGTCGACTTGCTCATCGCCCACGCCGGTACGGCGCACATTTTCGACCGCGGTAAAGTAGCGGCGGACGATCTCCATCTTGGAAGCGTCGCGGCAGGCATCGTCATCGGTAATAGCAAAACCGACCATATTGACGCCCATGTCCGTGGGGCTCTGGTAGGGGCTCTTGCCCAGGATCTTTTCCATCAGAGCACGGACCACCGGGAAAGCCTCGACGTCACGGTTGTAGTTGACCGTGGTCTTGTTGTAGGCCTCCAAGTGGAAGGAGTCGATGATATTGGCATCGTCGAGGTCAGCCGTGGCCGCCTCGTAGGCGATGTTGACCGGATGCGTGAGGGGAAGGTTCCAGACCGGGAAGGTCTCGAACTTGGCGTAGCCGGCGGCGGTGCCGTGTTTGTGCTCGTGATAAAGCTGCGACAGGCAGGTGGCGAGCTTACCCGAGCCAGGACCCGGCGCGGTGACCACGACGAGCGGACGGGTGGTCTCGACAAACTCGTTCTTGCCGTAGCCGTCGTCGGACACGATCAGATCGACGTCGTGGGGATAGCCCTCGATGGGATAGTGCAGCTTGGCGGGAATGCCGAGCGCGTTCAGGCGATTGCGGAAGACATCGGCGGCGGGCTGGCCGGCGTACTGGGTGATAACCACGGCCGCGACAGCAAAACCGTTGCCGCGGAACAGGTCGACCAGGCGCAAGACGTCCTCGTCATAGGTAATGCCCAGGTCGCCACGGGCCTTATTCTTCTCGATGTGGTTCGCGTTGATCGCGATGATGACCTCAACGTCGTCGGCTATGCTCTTGAGCATGCGAAACTTGCTGTCCGGCTCAAAACCCGGCAGCACGCGGCTCGCGTGATAGTCGTCAAACAGCTTGCCGCCAAACTCCAAATAGAGTTTGCCGCCAAACTGCGAGATGCGCTCCTTAATATGAGCGGCCTGCAGCTCGATATACTTCGCGTTGTCGAAACCCTGGCGCATGTATGGCTCCCGTCCCGTTTCCATTTAATGTTCTAGGCGATTATAACGGAGCCCGCCCTCCCCGATACCCAGACCATCAACAGGCACCAACCAAACATCCGTCAAACCTCTTGTCGGACATATTTGGTGCAAACTAACCTGACCCCATTGCACCGCCCCATAACACCAACAATGGCAGCGCCGCAGGTGGAGCAAAAGTCAGCGAAAGCCCGCCAGAGCGAGCAAGGTGACGTGAAAGAGGAGGGCATAGGCCTTTTGGCCATGCCCGACGATTGAACGTCAGATTGCCGCTCTGGCGGGCTTGCAGCGTCGAGTGGTTCCGGCGTTTGGTAAAACGCCGGAACACAAGAGCGCCCCCTCCCGCGCACGGAACGGGAGGGGGCTAAAGGTAGGAGTCTACCGGTGGGTTGACCCCACCGGACAGACGATGACCAGATGATCCCTTACAGGATCGTCAAGGTTTCCGTGGGGTACCCGTTGGGTACTTAGAGCAACACGCAGGCGACGGTCAGGATGATGGCGCAGACGACGGAGAGCGCGACGATGAGCTTAAGGGCAAACTTGAGCCAGGTCGTCCACTCGATCTTGGCCAGGGCGAGACCGCCCATGATGGCGCCGGAGGTCGGGGTGAACAGGTTCACGACACCGATGGCGGCGGAGAAGATCATGACCATGACCTCGGGCGAGAAGCCGAGCTTAACAGCCAGCGGTCCCATGATGGGCATGGAAACGGTGGCCATACCGGAGGTCGAGGGGATCAGGAAGGACAGGCCGAAGTAGACCAGGAAGCTCATGGGAGCGAAGATCACGCCGGACAGGCCAGCCAGAGCATTGGCGGCAGCGTCGAGGACGAAGACGTCGAGGCCGGTGTTAGCCATGAGGACGGAGATACCACGGGCGAGGGCGATGACGAGAACAACGGACATCATGTCGGCAGCGCCGGTGATGAAGGTGTTAACGATCTGCTTCTCGGACAGGCCACCGATGATACCGATCAGGACGGCCATGAGGAAGAACCAGGTGGAAGCCTCGTCGAAGTACCACTGGCCAATGGGCAGGCCGGTGATCAGGGCAGACCAGCCCTGGACGACGGCGTTACCGTCGGCGTCGTAGACAGCGCCAGCGTCGAAGAAGTTAGCGACGCCCTCGTTGAGGTCGGCCAGCGGAATGAAGCCGACGATCATGACGACGAAGGTGAAGGCGAAGGCGATCAGAACGCCCTTCTGACGACCGGTGAGCTTGACCTCCTTGTGGACCTCGGAAGCAGCCTTGCCGTGAGCCTCTTCGGCGTCCTTGAGCTCCTGCATCGACAGGATGGTGGAACCCTTGTCAGCCTTGACCTTCTTGGCATAGTTCATCACGAAGAAGATGGACATAGCGGTAGTGACAATCCACAGGACGGCACCGAGGCCGATGATGATGGACTGGTTGACCTCAATGCCAACGCCGGTCAGAGCGTCGACGGCAGCGCCGACGGCGAACGGGTTAACCGTGGAGCCCAGGCAGCCGCAGCCAGCGCCGAGCAGGACGGTAGCGGCACCGACCATGGGGTCGAAGCCAGCGGCCATCATGGTAGCGGCGAGCAGGGCGTAGAAGGGAACGGTCTCCTCGCACATACCATAGGTGGTACCACCGAGGGAGAAGATGAGCATCAGCACGGGAATGAGCATAATCTCGTTGCCCTTAAGCTTCTGCACCAGAACGGCGATGCCGTTGTCCAGGGCGCCGGTCTCGGTCATCATGCCGAGGAAGCCGCCCAGGATCATAACGAAGAGGCAGACGGGCAGAGCGTCAGCGAAGCCCAGGATCGGGGCGGTGCAGAAATCGCTCAGGCGGGCTGCGGTAACCGCGCCGCCGGACGTGCCGGAGACGATAACGGTAATCACTGCAACAATTGCCAGCAGAGCTAGAAGAATGGTGAACGATGAAGGCATACCGCGCTTTTTCTTAGCGGTCTCAGCCATGGTTCTCATCCCCCTTTCATAAATCATTTAACTTTCTCGCGCGAAGCGGATCTTCCGTGCCGTGCCCACCGCCCGACGCGAGATATTTACCAGACAAAGCCGCTCGGGGTGTGCAGCAAGACACCCCGAGCGAGATGCTAGATGCTCTTACTTGAGCGTGGCGTACATGACAGCCTTAATGGTGTGCATGCGGTTCTCGGCCTCGTCGAAGACCTTGGAAGCGGGGCTCTCGAAGACCTCGTCGGTGACCTCCTGCTCGGTGATGCCGAACTGCTCGCACTTCTCGGCGCCAATCGTGGTGTTGGTGTCGTGGAAGCTGGGCAGGCAGTGCAGGAAGATGGCACCCGGGTTGGCCATAGCCATGACCTCGGAGGTAACGCGATACGGGGTGAGCTGAGCGATGCGCTCGGCCCAGACCTCGTCGGGCTCGCCCATGGAGACCCACACGTCGGTGTAGATAACGTCGGCACCGGTGACGCCGTCCTTGACGTCGGTGGTCAGCTTGATGGTGCAGCCGTTGGCCTCGGCGATGGGCTTGCAGGCCTCGATGACGTCGTCGGCGGGCATGCACTCCTCGGGGCCGCAGGCCACGAAGTTCATGCCGAGCTTGGAGCAGACAACCATGAGGGAGCGAGCGACATTGTTCTTGCAGTCGCCCATGAAGACGAGGGTCTTGCCCTTGATGTCGTAGTTGAAGTTCTCCTGGACGGTCAGGATGTCGGCAAGCATCTGGGTGGGGTGCCACTCGGTGGTCAGGCCGTTCCACACGGGCACGCCGGACTTGGCAGCGAGCTCCTCGACGTCGTCCTGGGCAAAGCCACGGAACTCGATGCCGTCATACATGCGGCCGAGAACGCGGGCGGTGTCCTCGATGGACTCCTTCTTGCCCATCTGCGACGAACCGGGATCGAGGTAGGTGACGCCCATGCCCAGATCCATGCCGCCGACCTCGAAGGCGCAGCGGGTACGAGTGGAGGTCTTCTGGAAGAGCAGAACGATGTTCTTGCCCTCGAGATAGCGGTGCGGAACGCCAGCGCGCTTCATGTCCTTGAAGTTCTTGGAAAGCTTGAGCAGGTACTCGATCTCCTCGGTGGTGAGGTCGAGAAGCTTGAGGAAGCTACGGCCGGAGAGGTTAACACCCATGGTTCGTTTCCTTTCGAAAAAATGAATTACGTAAGTATTAGTGTTGCCCGTTTGACGGGCGAAACCGGTGCGGTTGTAGGGGGACCGCACCGGAAACGGAAAGACTTAGAGGTCCTCGCGCCAGAAGGGCATGCTCATGCAGCGCGGGCCGCCGCGGCCGCGGGAGAGCTCGGCGGAGGGCACGACGAGAAGGTCCAGGCCCTCCTTGTACAGCACGTCGTTGGTGACGGTGTTGCGGGCGTAGACGCAGATCTTGCCGGGCTCGACGCACAGGGTGTTGGAGCCGTCGTTCCACTGCTCGCGGGAGGCCGCGATCGGGTCGCCGCCGCCGCAGGGGATCAGCTTGACCTGGTCGACGCCGGTGGCGTCCTCCAGGACGTGCTCGAGGGTGTCCTCGATCAGGCGGATGTTCACGTCGCCCGGGTTCTTGCCGGCGGTCAGCTCGTAGACGCGCAGGGTGCCCATGATGGCGGGGTGGATCGTGAACTTATCGACGTCGATCTGGGTGAAGACCGTGTCGAGGTGCATGAAGGCGCGCGAGACCGGGATGTCGAAGGCCAGGATGCGCTCGACCTTGGAGTCGGAGTTCCAGAAGATGTTCTGGGCCATGACGTCGATCGCGGCGGCCTGGGTGCGCTGGGAGATGCCGACGGCGAGGGTCTTCTCGTTGATGTTCAGCACGTCGCCGCCCTCGGTGTGGAACTGGCAGTCGCGGCGGAAGTACAGCGAGACGTCCTTGTAGTCGGGGTGGTACTTGAAGACGTACTTGCCGTACAGGGTCTCGCGGTTGCGGGTGACCGAGTACATGCGGTTGAGGTTGACGCCCTCGCCGACGACCGCGAACGGGTCGCGGGTGAAGTAGAGGTTGGGCATCGGGTCGATGATCAGGTCGGACTCGGACTCGGAGTTGACCAGGGAGTCGAGGGTCGTGGAGGCCGTGAGGGGCATGTCGATCTCGGACTTGGTCATGCCGGCCATGGTCTTCTTGACGAACTCGAGGTTGTCCTCGATGGAGTCCAGCTTCTCGCGGACGATCTGCGGCATGTGCTGGCCGCGGATGCCGGCCTCGGCGATGTACTGGTCGGTGAACTCGGCGCGGGCGCCGGGGACCTGGTCGAACACCTCGGCGACGAGGTTCTCGAGGTAGAGGACCTCCACGCCCTGGTCCCTCAGGATCTGGGCGAAGGTGTCGTGCTCCTGCTGCGCGACCTCCAGGAACGGGACGTCGTCGAACAGGAGTCGCTCGAGCTCGTCGGGCGGCAGGTTGAGGAGCTCGTCGCCGGGACGGTGCAGGCAGACCTTCCTGAGCTTGCCGATCTCGGAAGGCACGTGCAGACCTTTCGTCATGGCCTCCTACCTTTCTTTCGGGCCCCTGTCAGGGCCGATTCGTTAGCGCCCCTCCGTGTGAGGCGTTATTGCTGACGACATATTTATATCCAAAATCAGTTCATACTTCCACCTCGCCCCCGAACGGTTTTATATGAGGGGTGAACGGCATACACATATACTTCACGCATGGCACACTTTGATTTAATAAAGTTTATTTACGTGCTTAAACGCGTTTTCAATCCAGATAGCAAATGGAACTAAACTTTATTAAACCACCCTCAAATTGCATATTTCTAATAAAGCTATGAATAGAATTAGCGATTCATACCACGTCTCAACCATTTTCATTTTTATTCAAAAAAAAGTTTGTCCTATTCATTTCTGGTAAGCATATTACCGTTTACCAGACGCTTTGTACCGTTCACCGGAAGCTCAGTATAAGGCCCAGCGAATACCGGCTCACCTTACGGCCTCATTTGTAACAACTTGACTTCTCGGTATAGAAAAACAGTCCCGCTCCCCTCATGGGAAACGGGACTGTTATCGATAATCGTAGACAGATTTGAGCGGCTTTGAGAGCCGTCGGAATCCTAGCGATCGAACTCCGCCAGTGCCTCGCCCAAAAGCCTCAGGCCCTCGCGCAGAACGTCCTCGCTCGCGCAGTAGCCCAGGCGTGCGCCGCAGGGAAGCTCAAAGCGGCTGCCGGGTACCAGCAGCACTCCCCTCTCGGACAGCAGGCGCTTGCAGAACTCCTCGTCGTCCTCGGGAATATCAAGCTGGATAAACGAGGTGGACACGCCCTGCGGCGCCGTCCAGGAAACGCGGTGCTGCGTATCGATCCAAGCCTGCGCGATATCGCGGTTGCCAAACACGATCTTGCGATTGCGCTCAAGGATCTTGTCCTTGTGCTCAAGCACATAGGTCGCCAGGGCATCGTTGAACACGCCGCCGCAGATCATGGTGTAATCGCGATAGGTGCGGATGCGGCTGGATATCTCTTCGTCTGCCACGACCCAGCCCACGCGGGCCGCAGGCGTCGAATAGGTCTTGGACACCGAGTTGGTGACAATGGCATTCTCGTACACGTCAGCCATCGACATAAAGGCCTCGGTGTTCTCAAGCGGCAGATACACCTCGTCGCACAGCACGTAGGCGCCCACCGAACGGGCGATCTCGGCAATCTGGCCGAGCATATCGGCATCGAGCACCGTACCGATGGGGTTCGATGCGTTGTTGATGCAGATGAGTCTGGTGTTGGGGCGCACCAAGCGCTTGAGTTCCTCGATATCGGGCTTCCAGCCGAGTTCCTCGCGAAGCTCCCAATACTCGACCTCGGCGCCCAGCGTGCGCGGAATCTCGTAGAGCGGCGCGTAGGTGGGCCACTCGGCGATAACATGGTCGCCGGGCTCGACCACAGCCATGATGGCGTTGAGGTTAGCGCCCGTGCAGCCATTGGTCTGCAGAATGTGATCGGGATTGACCTCCCGACGATACAGCTTGGCAACCTCGGCCTTAAACTCCGGCGAGCCCTCGATCCAGCCGTAGTTCATCTTCTCGCGATCCAGGCGCTCGTAGAACGTGGCGCCGTCCTGTTCATCAAGCGCGCGCAGCTCGCCCATGGTGAGCGACGAGATCGTCGACTGGGCGATGTCCCACGTGGCGCTCTTCTCCCAAACGTTGAGCCATTCCTCAACGCCAATCGTCTTGATGTCCATGGCCAAGCTCCTTACAAAAGCAGTCATCCAATCGTGTTGACGTTCCTCATACAAGATTGGGGCGGTGCGAAAACCCGCACCGCCCCAATGGGAGACATCTAATGGCAGCTAGATGTATGTATTATGACCTGTACGGGTCCTAGAAGACCCTAGAGGTCCTCGCGCCAGAAGGGCATGCTCATGCAGCGCGGGCCGCCGCGGCCGCGGGAGAGCTCGGCGGAGGGCACGACGAGAAGGTCCAGGCCCTCCTTGTACAGCACGTCGTTGGTGACGGTGTTGCGGGCGTAGACGCAGATCTTGCCGGGCTCGACGCACAGGGTGTTGGAGCCGTCGTTCCACTGCTCGCGGGAGGCCGCGATCGGGTCGCCGCCGCCGCAGGGGATCAGCTTGACCTGGTCGACGCCGGTGGCGTCCTCCAGGACGTGCTCGAGGGTGTCCTCGATCAGGCGGATGTTCACGTCGCCCGGGTTCTTGCCGGCGGTCAGCTCGTAGACGCGCAGGGTGCCCATGATGGCGGGGTGGATCGTGAACTTATCGACGTCGATCTGGGTGAAGACCGTGTCGAGGTGCATGAAGGCGCGCGAGACCGGGATGTCGAAGGCCAGGATGCGCTCGACCTTGGAGTCGGAGTTCCAGAAGATGTTCTGGGCCATGACGTCGATCGCGGCGGCCTGGGTGCGCTGGGAGATGCCGACGGCGAGGGTCTTCTCGTTGATGTTCAGCACGTCGCCGCCCTCGGTGTGGAACTGGCAGTCGCGGCGGAAGTACAGCGAGACGTCCTTGTAGTCGGGGTGGTACTTGAAGACGTACTTGCCGTACAGGGTCTCGCGGTTGCGGGTGACCGAGTACATGCGGTTGAGGTTGACGCCCTCGCCGACGACCGCGAACGGGTCGCGGGTGAAGTAGAGGTTGGGCATCGGGTCGATGATCAGGTCGGACTCGGACTCGGAGTTGACCAGGGAGTCGAGGGTCGTGGAGGCCGTGAGGGGCATGTCGATCTCGGACTTGGTCATGCCGGCCATGGTCTTCTTGACGAACTCGAGGTTGTCCTCGATGGAGTCCAGCTTCTCGCGGACGATCTGCGGCATGTGCTGGCCGCGGATGCCGGCCTCGGCGATGTACTGGTCGGTGAACTCGGCGCGGGCGCCGGGGACCTGGTCGAACACCTCGGCGACGAGGTTCTCGAGGTAGAGGACCTCCACGCCCTGGTCCCTCAGGATCTGGGCGAAGGTGTCGTGCTCCTGCTGCGCGACCTCCAGGAACGGGACGTCGTCGAACAGGAGTCGCTCGAGCTCGTCGGGCGGCAGGTTGAGGAGCTCGTCGCCGGGACGGTGCAGGCAGACCTTCCTGAGCTTGCCGATCTCGGAAGGCACGTGCAGACCTTTCGTCATGGCCTCCTACCTTTCTTTCGGGCCTTTCGGCCGAATCTCTCAGCGCCCTTCCATAGCGGACGCTGCTTGCTGACAGCTCTAGTTATATCCAAATTCCACCCGCAATTCCACCTCGCCCCCGAACGGTCAACAAAGTGCGATGAACGGTATATCGCACGAGATTCCCCCATAATGTACTTCGACGTTCTAAAGTAACTTTTCTAAGGTAAACGCTCTTTTTTCCAAAAAACTATTTGCAATTGCATCTCTAAACTTTTGATTCAGAATTGCATAGCTAAATCGGTTTTATGTATATAAATGATGTTTGTTTACGTTTCCGCCTGCATTCAATGATATTCAGCTATCCATCATTCTTATTCACACTTACGTACCAGTTGAGTGAGGATATAGACCGCTTGCAGACGAGCAGGACGTCAGTCCTATGACTTGTCAGCGTAAGAAGTAGGTAAAGATACCGTTCACGCGATACGTCCGTGCCAGCGGTCGACTAAATTGAGACAATAGTGATTAGTGTTAGGCTACCGTCCCTTGTGGGGACTGAACGGACAGATGCATATGCCGAGCAAAATCGAAAAGAAGCAAGCCGCCGCAAAGCTGCGCAAACCGCCGCGCGACTTCTCGTACACGCAAAACCGAGAGCTCAGCTGGCTACGCTTTGACAACCGCGTGCTCGACGAAGCCTTCGACGAAACCGTTCCGTTATTCGAGCGACTAAAGTTCGTCTCGATCTTCGAGTCCAACCTCGACGAGTTCCTTATGGTGCGCGTGGGCGGCCTGTCCGATCTGGCGGAGCTCAAAAAACAACCTGTCGACAACAAGAGCAATATGACCGCCTCCGAACAGGTCGATGCTGTCATGGCCGAAATGCCCGGGCTCCTTACCCGTTGGGAGTCCATCTTTAAGAGCATCGAGGGCAAGCTCGACACCTTGGGCGTTCACCGCGCCCGCATCGATTCGCTTACGCCCGAGGAGCGCACCTTTGTAACCCGCTACTTCCAGGCCTACGTGTCACCGGTCATCTCGCCGCTGGTCATCGATCCTCGCCACCCCTTCCCCAACCTGCGCAATGGCGCGCTCTATCTGGCCTGTGGTCTGGACGGTGCCACCGACGAGGAGAGCCTGCTGGGCCTTATCGAGATTCCCGCCTCGATGAACCGCGTGGTCGAGATCCCCTCGCCCACCGGCACCTACTCCTACATCTTGCTCGAGGACCTCATCCTCGCCTGCCTGGACAGCTGCTTTGGCTCCTATAAGCCGCTGGATCGTGCGCTGATCCGCGTCACCCGCAACGCTGACATCGATCCGGACGGCGAGGGCGTCGAGGAGGAAGAGGACTACCGCCAGCACATGAAGCGCATTCTCAAGAAGCGCCTGCGCCTGCAGCCGGTAGTGCTCGCGGTCTCGGGATCGCTCGAGAAGGCGACGCTCAAGACTATCCGCAAGGCGCTCGAGCTTTCGCGTCGCTCGGTCTTTACCTGCGATATCCCGCTCAACCTGGGCTACGTCTTTGGCATTGAGGGCAAGATTCCCGAGCACCTGCGCAACGAGCTGCTCTTTACGCCGTTTAAGCCGCAGCCCAATCCCACCATCGACATGACCCGCTCCATCCGCGAGCAGGTGCTGCAGCACGACAAGCTGCTCTTCTACCCTTACGAGGCCATGAACCCGTTCTTGGACCTGGTGCACGAAGCAGCCTACGACCCCGAGTGCATCTCGTTGCGCATCACGCTCTACCGCGTGGCCAAGCAGAGCCGCCTATGCGAGTCGCTGATCGATGCTGCCGAGAACGGCAAAGAGGTCACGGTGCTCATGGAGCTCCGCGCACGCTTTGACGAGCAGAACAACATCGAGTGGGCCGAGCGCCTGGAAGAGGCCGGCTGCACCGTCATCTATGGTTCCGAGGGCTTTAAATGCCACTCAAAGATCTGCCAGCTCACCTATCGCGAGGGCATGGCGCTAACGCGCCTCACACTTTTGGGCACCGGCAACTTTAACGAGAAGACGGCCAAACTCTACAGCGACTTTATGCTCATGACAGCCCATCCCGGCATCGGCGAGGACGCCAACCTGTTCTTCCGCAACCTGTCGCTGGGCAACCTGCGCGGCGACTACCGCTTCCTGGGTGTGGCGCCCGTCGGACTGAAACCGCTCATCATGCGCGGGCTTGACCGCGAGATCCAGCGCGCCCTTGCCGGCGAGCCCGCCCGCGTGTTCTTTAAGCTCAACTCGCTGACCGACCGCGAGGTTATCGACAAGATCGCCGAGGCATCGTGTGCCGGCGTTCGCGTAGACATGATCATCCGAGGCATCTCGTGCCTCAAGCCCGGTGTTCCGGGCAAGACCGAGAACGTGCATGTCCGCTCCATCGTCGGACGCTTTTTGGAGCACGCGCGCGTCTATGCTTTCGGCGTGGACTCGGACATGATTTACCTGAGCTCGGCAGACATGATGACGCGCAACACCGAGCACCGCGTGGAGATTGCCTTCCCCGTGCTCGACCCCACCTGCCGCGCCCTGGTGCACGAGTACATGGGCATGCAGCTGCGCGACAACGTGAAGGCCCGCAGCCTCACGAGCGACGGCACCTGGGTCCCCGTGGAGCGTGCAGAGGGTGAGAAACCCTTCAACTCACAGGAAGCCCTGCTGGAGCGCGCCTATCGCAACGCCGAGGCCGCGCCCGGGCCCGTCATTGAGGCGGAACCTGCCTCCGAGGCCGAGCCGCAGCCAGTAGCACCCAAGGTCCAAGAGGTCCAGGCGACCGTCATTGAGCCCGAGTCTGCACCTGCACCTCAGCCCGATCCGCAGGTCACCAAGCCCGCACCCGAGACGAGCGCCCGTCGCGATAAGCCCGCTGGCAAGACCAAGGCCATCGAGCGCCATCGCCCCGGCCGCGTGCGCATGGGCCTGGGTCTGATCGGCCTGGGTCTTAAGACGCTCATTACCGGCAAGACGAAATAGTCGTTTGTAGAAGCAGTTTGTAGAAGCGCCCCGCATTTGAGGAAAGCCTCGGATGCGGGGCGCTTTTCCCTGCTACCATGGTGCGAACAACAACGCGAATGACAGGCAGGAATATGAAGCTCACTATAGAATCGATGACCTACGGCGCCGACGGGCTGGCGCACGCCGACAACGGCAAGGCCGTCTTTGTGCAGGGTGCCGTGGCAGGCGACACCGTCGAGGCCGAGGTCGTACAGGACGGCAAGTCATTCATGCGCGCCCGCACCACCGAGATTCTGGAGCCAAGCCCCAATCGCATTCAGCCTCCCTGCCCCTTCGTGGGCATCTGCGGCGGCTGCTCGTGGGGCAATCTCTCACGCACGGCACAGCTCGCCGCCAAGGAGCAAAACCTGCGCTCCACGCTCGAGCGCATCGGCAAGTTCGCTCCTGAGCTGGCAGATGAGTTGGTACAGCCCATCTGCCACACCAAGGACGACTGGGGCTACCGCAATAAAATCGAGCTCGAACCGACCGTCGTCAACGGTCGCGTGCGCCTTGGCATGCACGGTGTCGACCCCAGCAAAATCGTGACCGTCGATATGTGTCCGCTGTTCGATAAGCGCTTCCCGAAGGCACTCAAATCGGTCGTCGGCGCACTCAACTATCTAAGCGGCAGCCATGACTTGGGGCTCGAACGCGTGGGCATTCGCGCATCGCGCCGCACCAAGGCACTCGAGGTCGCACTCTGGACGCCCACAGGCTCTTTTCCGCGCTCGCAGGTCTCCCGCGTGCTGGCGGACGCCGCTCATCCTACGAGCATCGTACGCGTGATGAGCAAGGGCGAAAAGAAGGCCCGCCGTGTCTCCAAGGTCGAAATGCTCGCCGGAGAGGGCTCATGGACCGAGAATATCGCCGAGGATCAGATGCGCTTGTCTGCCCCGTCTTTTTTCCAGGTCAACACCAAGGGTGCCGAGATTTTGATCGATCTTGTCATGGAAGCGCTCGACCCGCAGGAAGACGAGCTTGCCGTGGACCTGTACTGCGGTGCCGGCACCTTTACCCTGCCGCTCGCCCGCCGCTGCGACTTTGTCGCTGCCGTCGAGGCCTACGGCCCCGCCGTGCGCGATCTACACCGTAACCTGGAAATCAACAAGCTTGATAACGTCGACGTCATTGGCGGAGACGCGGTGCGCGAGTTCCCCGACCAGGATGCCGACATCTTGGTGGTCGACCCGCCGCGCGCAGGCCTCGCCCCCGAGGCGATCGGCCTTATCGCCAGCACGAGTGCCCGCGATGTCGCCTACGTGAGCTGCGACCCGGCCACCCTGGCGCGCGATCTCAAACGCTTTGTCGAAGAAGGCACCTTCTCCCCCGTAAAGATCACGCCAGTCGACCTGTTCCCACAAACCTTCCACTGCGAGACCGTCGTCCACCTTAGGCGCAACTAGCCGCTTAATCATTGCTCAGAAAATCATTGGGAAATCGAGCGTGGCAAGCGGAGGTCTTCGGGGTATAAGACGGCTAATTGTATGCCGCCTATGAAAGGAACCCTCATGCCCAGCGTTGCCGTTCTCGCCGCCGATGGCTTTGAAACTATTGAATGCTTGACCATGGTCGATGTCATGCGTCGCGGCGGCGTGCGTGCCACGCCCGTCTCGATCATGCCCACGCGCGAGGTCGTAAGCTCGCTGCAGATCCCCGTGACCTGCGATGCGCTCTTTGATGAGATCAACTTTGACGAGTACGACTGCGTCGTGCTGCCCGGCGGCCTGCCCGGTGCCACCAACCTGCGCGCAGATCAGCGCGTCTGCGACGTGGTCTGCGAGTTCGCCGCAACCAAGCACGTCGCCGCCATCTGCGCCGCCCCGTTTATCCTGGGCGAGCTCGACCTGCTCGAGGGGCGCCATGCCACGTGCTTCCCTGGCTTTGAGAAAAGCTTCCCCGAAGGCGCCTATACCGGCGAGAAGGTCACGCAAGACGGCAACATCATCACTGCCAGCGGCATGGCACAGTCCCTCCCCTTTGCATTGGAGCTGCTGCGCACGCTCGCCGGCGACAAGGCCGTCGAGAAGGTCGCCGAGGGCATCCAACTATGATTTTGGCTTCGCAATCGCCGCGCCGCATAGAGCTGATGCGCGAGGCAGGCTACAACATTCGCGTGATTCCCGCGGATATCGACGAAACGCCCTTTGATGGCGAGGCCCCGCTCACGCTTGTCGAGCGCTTGGCACGCGCCAAGGCGGCTGCCGTTGCTGCCGAGTATGCCGAGCCCAATGAGCTGACGGTCGCGGCCGACACCATCGTCACCTTTGACGGCAAGATTCTGGGCAAGCCGGCAACCGAGGACGAGGCGCGCACTATGCTCCGTGAGCTTTCGGGCCGCACGCACCAGGTCGCAACCGGCGTCTGCATCGTTAAGGCAGGCGATACGGCCGCCCCGCATGCCGCCGAAAGCCTGTCCTTTGTCGATGTGACCGACGTGACGTTCTACGAGCTCACCGACGAGCAGATCGAGCACTACGTCGCCTCGGGTGAGCCCATGGACAAGGCCGGCGCCTACGGCATTCAGGGCACAGGAGGACGCATGCTCGTGCACGATATTTCGGGCGACTTCTATAACGTGGTGGGCCTACCCATCGCCCGCGTCGCGCGCGCGATTCAAAAACTCTCGTAATTGCATCTGGCGCTGGGTATCCCCCGGCGCCTACAATTTTGGCGTACCGTACGGATCCCGACCGGGCACAAGGCGCGGCGGAAAACCGATAGGAGTTAAACATGGATACACTGCTCGAGGCCATTGACGTCTGCGATGTCGATGGCTTTTGCTATGGCAACTATACGGACGAGGAGGCCGGCACCGGTTGCACCGTAATCGTGGCACCCGAGGGCGCCACCGGCGGTGTTGACGTTCGCGGCGGTGCCCCGGCATCGCGCGAGACCGACCTGCTGCGTCCCGAGAACACCGTGGACAAGGTCCACGCCGTCTGCCTTTCGGGCGGATCAGCCTTTGGTCTGGAGGCCGCGAGCGGCGTCGCCCGCGAGCTCGAGAGCCGCGGCATCGGCTTGCCCGTCGGCCCCACGCAGGTGCCCATCGTGTGCTCTAGCTGCATCTTCGACCTCGCCTTTGGCGACCCCACCGTACGCCCCGACATTGAGGCTGGCATCTCCGCCGTGCGCGAAGCACTCGACAACACCCCCACCACGCTCGAGCAGGGCAATGCAGGTGCCGGCACCGGTGCCACCGTAGGTAAGCTCATGGGCCCCGCCACCTGCATGAAGGCCGGCCTAGGCGCTGCCGCCGTGGCACTCGGCCCTGTTAAGGTGGGTGCCGTGGTCTCGGTCAACGCCTGCGGCAATATCGTCGACCCCTTCACCGGTGAATGGGTCGCTGGCATGCGCGCCGCAGCCGATAGCGACCAGATCGTCGACATGGAGCTCGCAGCCTTTGCCGCCGCCGGCTCCATGCAAATGCCACTCGACCGCACCAACACCACCATCAGCTGCATCGTCACCAACGTTGAGCTCACCAAGGCTCAGGCCACCAAGGTCTCCCAGATGGCCGCAGACGCCTATGCGCACGCCATCCGCCCCACACACACCACCAACGACGGAGACACCATCTACACCCTCGCCAGCGGCAAACTAGGTACCCAGGCAAGCGCCGCCGTACCCCTAGACCTGCTGGGCATGCTCGCCGTAAGGGCCCTACAGACCGCCATCGTAAACGGAGCCAAAACCGCCAAAACCTCCCACGGCATCCCCGGCGCCGCGAAGTAGTCCACTCGACCGTCGGTCGGAGGCGGGCGGGCATTACGTTTGGTGCTCTACAGTCCTATGCAAGACGAAGGCCACATTAAGTGGCCTTCTTTGCATGCGGAACTCGCGACAAACGTAACGCCCGCCCGTCTCCGACCGACTACCAACTAAAATCTTTTCAGCCCAGGCCCCTGTGTACCGCGCGTCTAAGATCTTCAAATTCAAATAACCTGACAATCGATTCTTATAGCAAAGGCCCCTTGGCCTTTAGTTTGATACAAGTTCCGCACGAGCCGGAAAGCACTTAATGTGCTTTCCGTGCGAGCAGGACTGTTCGCAGTAGCAAACTAAAGGCCAAGGGGCCCAGTCAACCTATCAGCAGCGATTACTCAACAGTTAGTTGAATTTGAAGATCTTTGAGGCAAGATGGTATAGGCCGAGTGTGGTTTTGTCTCCGGCCCGTCCACGCAAGTTGGTAAAGAATCCGACCACGCCGTAGCGAGCGCGACGATACATGCGCTCGTCGTACTCTTTCAGGTCCTTCCACAGCGTCTTCAGGCGCTCATCGGCACAATCTTCCTCGGAAAGCTTGGTGAGCACCGAGCAAATCGCCATCATCATGGTGAAGTAGCCCATCATGTACGAACGCAGACGCGAGGACTCGACGTCCTGGTACAGGTGGAACGATTCCATCATGATGCGCGTTACGCGGAACTGCTGACCCAGGCGCTTGACCATCGTGGCCTCATTGACGCTCTGGCCCTCGCGACCGATAAAGTAGCGATAGAGGTCGATGTCGGCGTAGTACATGGTCTTGCAGCGCGGCAGCGGCACGTATGCGTAGATATTATCCACATAGAACGTGTGTGCCGGCATAGGCAGATTGGACTCGCGCAGTACATCGGTGCGATAGCACAGGCTGTGCATGAGCAGGTTCTGATCGGGACGGAAGTGCCCGATCTGGTCCCAAGAGAAAATCTTTTTGCGCGGCAGGGCAAACTTGTAGCCAATAGCAGTATGCGTGCCCTCGTAAACCTTCTCGTACACGTAGTTCGAGATAAACAGGTCGACGCGCTGGTCGCGCTCCTCAAAGCCACGCAGAATCGACAGCATGGTCGAAAGTGCCGCACCGTCGAGCCAGTCGTCCGAGTCGACAACCTTGTAGTAGGTGCCCTGCGCCTCGCGCAGACCCGAAAGGACGGCAATACCGTGGCCGCCGTTCTCCTGGTGCACCGCGCGGATGATACCGGGATAACGGGCCTCCCACTCGTCGGCCTTGGCGGCCGTCTCGTCCTTGGAGCCGTCGTCCACCACGATAATCTCGATATCGGTGGCGTAATTGCTCCCCTCCAAGATGGAGGTGATGCAATGGTCCATGTCCTTGGCGGCGTTATACGAGGGAATACCGAATGTTATGACTTTATGCATGGCAGGCGATAATCTCATCCGAAAGATCGAGGGCGGAATTGGTCACGGCGTCCATATCGTAGTAACGATACTCGGCCAGACGACCCACCGGGTGGAAGTTCGTCAGGTTCTGGACACGCTCAAGATAGCGCTCGTAGAGCTCACGGTTCTCGGGCTCCAGGATAGCGTAGTACGGCGTCTCGCCCGAGCCGGGAGTATAGGCCTTGGAGTACTCCTTCATGATGGTGGTCTTGCCGGGCAAGACCTGACCGGTCATGTTCTTGAACTCGGTGATGCGCGTGTAGTCCTCGCTCGTGGTGTAGTTGACGGTGCCCACAGGCTGGAACTGGTCCATATCGAGCGTCTCGAACTTCATATCGAGCGTGCGGTACGGCAGCGCGCCCAGGTCGAGGTTGAACAGCTCGTCGAGTGGACCGGTGTAGACGATCTCGCCACCATAGACCTTGCCGTCGATCTTGACGGTAGTCTCGTCAATCTCAAAGAGGTCACGGGCGTCTACGTCACAGAATACGTCGATCAGATCGTGATCGAGCATATGCTCGAACAGCGCGGTATAGCCATCCTGCGGCATGCCCTGGAAAGGAGCCTGCGGGAAGTAGCGATCGTCATCGCCCACAAAGACGGGAACGCGGCCAGTGATCGAGGGGTCGATCTGGTCGGGCGTCTGGCCCCACTGCTTCATGGTGTAATGCAAAAAGACGTTCTCGTAGACGTAATCGGCGACCTCGGCAAGATCCGGGTCGTTCTTCTTGCGCAGCTCCATGATGGGCACCTTGACGTCCTTGCCAAAGGTCTCCACGAGCTTTTGGTACAGTTCCTCGCCGCGCTCATCGCCAAAGGCGAGCTTGAGGCTCGCATGGTTAAAGGGCACGGGCATAAGGGTACCGTTGATGTTGGCGAGCACCTTGTGCTGGTAGTCCGTCCACTTGGTAAAGCGCGACAGGAAATTGTGGACGCGCTCGTTAAAGGTATGGTAGATGTGCGGACCATACTCGTGGACCAGGATTCCCGCCTCGTCAGTGCAGTCGAAGGCATTGCCCGCAATGTGGCTACGGCGCTCCAAAACGGCAACACGATAGCCGATGGTTTCGGCAAGACGGCGGGCGCAAACGGCACCGGCATAACCGGCGCCGACAACGATCATGTCGTACGCACCGGCATTAAAGCCTTCAGGCAGGCCTGAGGTAATCTGCATCGATACTCCTTGTCAAAAGCCACACGCTTTTTAACTGGGCTTTTTCTCGAACATACGTCGAGACATATTTATCAGAGCGATTATAGCGCTAATGCGTCCTATAATGAGCTTGCCACACAAGGAAAGCTCAAGCACCGCGGCGTACATTATTGAAAGGTAAACCCGCTAGCAGCGGGTTTATTCGTGAACAGCCGGGCGCCTGGAGCTTAGCGAAACGCTTGTAAGGAGTAACATGAGCGATTTCCTAAACCGTATGAAGTCTGCCGCCAAGGCCGACCTTAAGACGATCGTCCTGCCCGAGGGCGAGGATCCGCGCACCATCGTCGCGGCCACCAAGATCATCGAGGAGGGCCTGGCAAAGATCGTCATCCTGGGCAACCCCGACGAGATCGACGTTCCCGGCGCTACCGTCATCGACCCGCGCAATGCCGAGAAGCACGAGGAGTACGCGCAGAAGTTTGCCGAGCTCCGCGCCAAGAAGGGTGTCACCATCGAGCAGGCTCGCGCCCAGGTGATGGACGCCACCTACTTTGGCACCATGATGGTCAAGATGGGCGATGCCGACGGCCTGGTCTCCGGCGCCTGCCACTCCACCGCCGACACCCTGCGCCCCGCGTTGCAGATCCTCAAGACCGCCCCGGGCACCAAGCTGGTCTCGGCCTTCTTCGTGATGTGCACCGACACTCCGCAGTTCGGTACAGACGGCACGCTGATTTTTGCCGACTGCGGCCTCAACATCAACCCGTCCTCCGACGAGCTCTCCGAGATCGCCATCGCCTCGGCCCACTCCTGGTCCACCTTCATGGGCAACGTTGAGCCGCACGTGGCCATGCTCTCCTACTCCACCATGGGCTCCGCCGGTGGCGAGGTCGCCAAGAAGGTCCAGGAGGCCGTGAAATTCTGCAAGGAGAAGGCTCCCGAGCTCGCCATCGACGGCGACCTGCAGCTCGATGCCGCTATCGTCCCCACCGTCGCCCAGCTCAAGGCTCCCGGCTCCTCCGTCGCCGGTAAGGCCAACGTGCTCGTGTTCCCCGACCTCGAGGCTGGCAACATCGGCTACAAGCTGGTCCAGCGCTTCGCTGGCGCTGACGCCTACGGCCCCATCCTGCAGGGCATCGCCAAGCCGGTCAACGACCTGTCGCGCGGCTGCTCTGCCGACGACATCGTGGGTGTCGTGGCCATCACCGCCGTCCAGGCTCAGATG
Organism: uncultured Collinsella sp.; assembly: GCA_937950325.1. GTDB lineage: Bacteria > Actinomycetota > Coriobacteriia > Coriobacteriales > Coriobacteriaceae > Collinsella. The sequence continues at coordinate 22,740 of CALFDJ010000049.1, read as the reverse complement.
GCTGAGTAGCGTACGCACTCGCCCGAAGGCCGTACGGGCTAACCCCTGAAAACGTCCTCGACCAATGAAACGCCCCCGTTCTGCTCCTCCGGAGCTACGAACGGGGGCGTTTCTGGTCTGCGGATTGTTTTCAGGGGTTAGCCCGTACGGCCTTCTACCGCCACGTAGCATTCAGGGCATCTGGAATGGACGGCGGCTTGACTACGAGCTGGGGCTGAAAAATCTGAACGGATGGGTGCCGTTGTTGGGAGCGCAGGCGTTGCTGGTGGCGATCACTTTGGGACTGGAATTTCCGCCTGCTAGTAAAAAGGCCTCCGGAGCTGTTGCTCTGGAGACCTTTCGTCTACTTGCAAATGCGCGCGTTAGTTGTTCTTGGTTAGACGCTCGACGTCGTGGGCGATCATGTATTCCTCGTCGGTGGGGATGACCATGACCGTGACGGCGGAACCGGCGGCGCTGATGACCTGCGGGCCGTTGCCCACGGCCTCGCGGTTCTTGTTGTTGTCGATGCGCACGCCCAGCCACTCAAAGCAGTCGCAGAAGGCCTTACGGATCGACCAGTCGTTCTCGCCGATGCCGGCGGTAAAGGTGATGGTGTCCACGCCCGCCATGGAAGCAATCATGGAGCCGGCCTGCTGCATGGCCTTGTAGGCGAACATATCGAAGGCGAGCAGGCAGCGCTCGTCGCCCTCGGAGGCGCGCGTGCGGATGTCGCGGGCGTCGTTGGAGATGCCCGAGATGGCAAGCAGACCAGACTGCTTGTTCATCATGTCATCGACTTCCTGGTAGCTGTAGCCGCCCTCGCGCTGCAGGTAGCACACGGTGGCCGGGTCGATGGAACCACAGCGGGTGCCCATCATCAGGCCGTCGAGCGGCGTGAGGCCCATCGTGGTGTCGCGGCACACGCCGTCCTCGATGGCGGCGAGCGAAGCGCCGTTGCCCAGATGGCACGAAAGCAGACGGTGGCAGCGCGAGCCCAGGATCTCCTTGGCCATCATCCACTCGTAACGGTGGCTCGTACCGTGTGCGCCGTACTTGCGCACGTGGTACTTGTCGCACACGTCCTTGGGCAGCGCGTAGGTGTAGGCGACCTCGGGCATGGTCATGTGGAACGAGGTGTCAAAGACGGCCACGTTGGGCAGCTCCGGATACTTCTCGCGGCAATACTCGATTGCTGCGGCCTCGCCGTAATTGTGCAGCGGGGCGAGCGGGGCCACCTCGAGAATCTTAGCCATGACCTCGTCGTCGACGACCGCGGAATCATCGAAGTGCCAGCCACCCTGAACGATACGGTGGCCGATGCCATCGATCGTAAAGTCGGTCTTCTCGAGCTCCTCGAGCACACGCGCGATAGCCGAACGATGATCCGGGAAGGGGACCTCCTCGGTCTGCTTGGCGCCACCGTTCTCGGAGTGGCCAAAGATGCCCATGTCCGAACCGATACGTTCGCAGTTGCCCTTGGCGAAAACCTCTCGGGTATCGGTATCCAAAAGCTGATATTTAAGGCTTGAGCTGCCGGCGTTGACAACAAGTACGTTCATGAGACTCCTTTGCAGTGCAATACGGTCGACGCAGACCCCTTAAGGCGGCCGCATTTTAATAAGAAGTTATCACAACTTGATAAATAGCTATCAGTCATATCGCCCAACGAGCGCAAAAGAGGGGCCGAACGGCGCTCGGTCGTCCAGCCCCTCCCCTCTTGCAATTACTTGCCGTTGACGATGCGCTCGACGTCGGAGGCGATCATGAACTCTTCATCCGTGGGGATGACGAAGATCTTGACCTTGGAATCCTTGGCGGACAGGCACCAAGCGCCGTCGCCGCGCAGGGCGTTGCGGGCATGGTCCATCTTGACGCCCATAAAGGCCAGACGGTCGGCCACGCCAGCGCGGACAGCCGGAGCGTGCTCGCCGATGCCGGCGGTAAAGACCAGGGTGTCCATGCCGCACATGGAAGTGGCCATCTCGGCGGCCTTGGCGGCAATCTTGTAGACGAACATATCGAAGGCGAGCTGAGCCTCGGGGTCACCGGCAGCGGCGAGCTCCTCAACGTTGCGGCAGTCGTTGGTCTTGCCGCCGGTCACAGCCAAAAGGCCGGACTTCTTGTTCATCATCTCGTCGACCTCGTCGAAGGTGTAGCCGCCTTCGCGCTGCAGGTAGCACACGGTAGCAGGGTCGATGGAGCCGCAGCGGGTGCCCATCATGACACCGTCGAGCGGCGTCAAGCCCATGGTGGTGTCCATGCACTTGCCGTCCTCGATGGCGCACAGGGAAGCGCCGGAACCGATGTGGCACACGACGACCTTGCGAGCCTCGCCGTTGGTCATCTCGGCAACCTTCTTGGAGATGTAGCGGTAGCTGGTGCCGTGGGCGCCGTACTTACGGATGTGCAGCTTGTCGCAGACGTCCTTGGGCAGGGCGTAGGTCTTGGCGACCTCGGGCATGTTGAAGTGGAAAGCGGTGTCGTAGACCGTGACGTTGGGCAGATCGGGATACTGCTCCAGGCAGTACTCGATAACGTTGGCCTCGGGGTTGTTGTGCAGCGGGGCGAGCGGAGCGACCTCGCGGATCTTGGCGAGAACGTCCTCGTCGACGAGGGAGGAATCGCCGAAGTACCAACCACCCTGAACGATACGGTGGCCGATACCCTCGATCTTGACGCCGTTGGCCTCGAGGTCCTTCAGGACGACCTCGATGGCGACCTTGTGGTCGGGGAACTCGATGTTCTCGGTCACCTTCTTGGAACCGTTGGCAGCGTGGGTGAAGGTACCGCCGGTAAAGCAGACGCGCTCGCAGGAGCCCTTTGCGGACACCTTGTGGGACTTGGTATCGATGACCTGATACTTAAGCGTCGAAGATCCTGCGTTGACGACCAGAACGTTCATGTGTCTCCCTACTAACAGGCGGTGTGGCGCCGCCAGGTTACATACGCTTCAATAATAAACCCAAACGCCCTCGCGCTCGGGTTTATTGCGTTGATATATAAGTTATCGGTGCCCAAATACTCACGCCCTTTGACTTGTAAGACGAAAGAGCGCGGGGATATACACCAAAGAAGATATCCCGAGCGCTACAAGCAATATGACTCGAATACCCGCGATGCTGCTCAACGCTGCATTGAACAGATAGAAAAGGATGGCACCCACCGCCACCATCTGGCTTTGGACCGAAATCAGCGAACAGCGCATCGAAGAATCGACAGCATTTTGAAAAATTGAGTATTTAATTGGAGCAAATAACGAGTAAGCAACCGTCTGCAGTACATAGAACACGGGCAGCAAATAGACCGGAGTAAAGGGAATCAAAAACAGAGCAGTCAGGAAAAGGCGCACGATGCCGCAAATACGCGCAAAACGGCTCTTGTCGACATGAGCAATCACACTCGGCACAATAAGCCCCATGGAAGCCGAGGCAAGGAGCTGGACCGCAATGGTCACACCCGAAGCGACGGCATTCATTCCGCGACCCGCAAGCAGCAGTGAGAAAAAGTCTTCCAGGGCGACAAAAGCAAATGCCTGAGAGCAGTCCATGATGAACGCTGAACGAAGAATGCCGTTACGCGCAATAGCGGCACCGATCATCTTCGGGCTAATTCCACGCTTAGGTGTCGCTGCAGTGTCCCCTCTTCGCATCGCAGGAATGCAGGCAACGACAACCAACGTCAACACCATTGCGATGATATCTGCCGAAAGACCAATGAGATATGCACCGACAGACGAAATGAAACCGCCCACGCAAGCGGAGATGGCATAAGAGGCATAGAAAACAAATCGCTCAACGACATTAAGTCTTACGAGCTGGTCCTGAGAGACGCTGTCAATGTAGATCGCTTCTATGGATCCGCTCACACATGCAACTGCAAATCCTTTGAGAGCAAACGCGCCGATTAAAAGCAGAGGAGAACGGGCGAAAAGTAGGGCGGCGTAGTATCCAAGCATTCCCACGACGCCAACGAGACCGCTTGTCTTTCGTCCAAACCTGTCAGCAATATAACCAGTAGGAACCTCAAGAATGAACTTACTCACTTGGTATGCAATCATCATGCTAGAAATCGCTACCATCGAGAATCCGACGAATTCAAGGTAAACCGTCAGAAAATACAAAATGGTGCTGAAGTTCGACAGAAAAACGAACGTCATATAAAGCAAAACCGTACGGTTTTTCATGCTCCGCCCTCCAAGAGCCAATAGCCCAAACCGAAATCTTGGAAAAGCATGAGGGCAAAGCCGTCAGTCATGTGTTACAAGGCGTCAACATTCACTTGACGCGACGAGGCCAAATGGCCTCACGAAGCGAGATGACGCAATAGGTGAAGAAATACCGTCTGGTGTCGATCGGTCCAGGCATTTTGTCGATAGCAAAAATAGATGGGCAAGGCCACGTCATGCGAGCCTTCAATGGAGCACTCGCTCACTTCCAGTCCATCTGTTGCGAGAGAAGAGCCAGAAAAACTCAATATCAATCCCCCGGCTTGAAGAAACTCAGTCTGCGCCCTGTTTTCGTATTCGACGTCGCGGAAGCGGAAATTAACCAGCTGAGCCTCGGGACATTGGTTGATTGCATTGAGACAGGGTGACAAATTAATGGGAACAGCCAGCCTGCCGCCCAGCAACTCACGAACGGTCATAGCACCCACAGATTGATGACCCGCTGGACACGAAAGAACCTTGAGCTCCTTTTCACCCAAGTATTTCGAAGAAAGGACACTATCCCTTGGTTCCTCAAATGAGATGGCCGCATCCGAAATGCCAAGCACAAGTGATTCAAAGCATGTGGCCGTTGGCTGATGCCAAACATCAAGGTGAATCTGGGGGTGCAAGCTTTCAAACGAGTCGTACCAGTTTTCGGAAAAAAGACGCCCCCGCCCGTGAAGACAGGGGGCGTAAAGACGGAAGTGGCCGTCGGGCGAAACGCCGCCGTTCCCCGATTGAGCGTACTTTTTGAGATCGTCGACTTGTGCCAGGATCACGCGTGCACGACGCGCAAATTCTCTGCCCGCCGGAGACAAAACAGCCTCCCCCGCCGATCGGTCGAGCAAAACAATCTGATACTCAGATTCCAACTTTTTGATTGCCGACGAAACGGCCTGTGGGCTCACGTGAACGGCGCGAGCCGCTTTGCGCACGCCGCCGTAGTTCGCTACCGCTTGAAGGTATTCGAGTTGAGAAAGCTGCATAGGTTACTCCAAAGGCAGCCAAGTCGACGGGCTACGCGCCCTCAGATGAGGTTCTCGCCCAGGTTTTTGCCACCGAGGACGTGCATGTGGAAGTGCATGACGGTCTGACCGGCGTTAACGCCCTTGTTGGAGATGACGCGGAAACCGTCCTCCAGGCCCTTGGCCTTGGCGACCTCCTGGATGGCGTGGGCCATGGCGCCCATGGTCTCGGCAGGCACGTTGTCGGCGATGTCGCTGTAGTGCTTCTTGGGGATCACGAGCGTGTGGACCGGTGCCTGGGGGTTGAGGTCGTCGAACGCGATGACCTGATCGTCCTCATAGACAACGGTCGAGGGGATCTCGTGGTTGGCAATTTTGCAGAAGATGCAATCACACATAGCTGGTTCCTTTCTTACAGACCAAGGTAATTATATTTGGCCGGGATGGTTAGAACGAGAGGTTGTCGTCCGTGTTGGCGGCTTCGCCGTCGGCGAGCACGTCGTTGCCGTCGACGTCCTTAAGGAGCACCGAGACCTTCTGCTCGGCATCGGCCAGGCGGGTGCGCAGGCTCTTGAGGAGCTCGACGCCGCGGGTATAGCTCTCGAGCGACTCCTCGAGCTCCATATCGCCCGACTCTAGGCTGCGGATGATGAGCTCCAGTTCCTGCGAGGCCTGTTTGTACGTAAGCTGCTCGACCGGGGTCTTCTCTGCCATATCTGTTTCCTTTCCTAAAGGTTTATCGCCATGAAACGCGGCCTACTCGACCGTATCGACCGTTGCCGCCACGTTGCCGTCTGCCATGCGCACGCGAATGGCGTCGCCGGGCTTAAAGGTCTTGGCGCTCGTAGCCACACCGTCATCGCTGTACGCGATGGAGTAACCGCGGGCAAGCACCTTGAGCGGCGACAGGGCATCGAGCGAGGCTGCCGCACGGCCCAAATCGGACGCAGGTTTGTTGAGCATCGTGCGCCCCTGATGCTCCAGGCGGGAGCTCGCAAGCGCGAGCGCATGGCGCTTGCCATCGAGCCCCGAGGTGCTTGCGATCAAGCGCTCGGGCAGACGCTCGAAGTTGGAGCGGAAGGCCCCAACCGAACGCGTTATGGCGCCGGACAGACGATCGGCCGTCAAGGCAAGCTCAGACTCGCGACGCTCGACCATAAACGTTGGATCGTTGAGGCACGGGCGGCACGCGGCCGCATCGAGCGCGTCACCCAGACGAGCCGTATAGGTATCCCAGGCGCGGCGACCGCGCTGATCGAGCATCTCCAGGTCGACCTGGGCCGACCCAATCATCGATGCCATCGCGGCACCCAGACGCTGATGGCGCGCCTCGAGCACATCGGCCAACTCCGTCATAGCCGGCGCCACCGATTCTGCCGCTGCCGTGGGCGTGGAGGCGCGACGGTCGCTCACCATGTCGCAGATCGAGGTATCGGGCTCATGTCCAATGCCCGTCACCACGGGCACGGGACAGGCTGCCACCGCACGGGCAAGCTCCTCGTCGTTAAAGGTCATAAGGTCTTCGAAGGAGCCGCCGCCGCGCACCAGCAAGATGCAATCGGGCGCCGGCGTAATGGCAGCGGCGCGGCGCAAGCCTTCAATAAGCTCCGCCGGCGCGCCTTCGCCTTGGACCTTTGCGCCCACGCAGACAAGCTCGACGAGCGGGTTGCGTCGGCGCAGCGTACGCTTGACGTCGTCGATCACGGCGCCCGAAAGCGAGGTGACGACCGCCACACGCGAGCAAAACACCGGAATGCGGCGTTTGCGCGCCTCGTCCATCAGGCCCTCGCGACGCAGCTTTTCGGCCAACTGAGCCACCTGCTGACGCAGCAAGCCCTCCCCCGCCAGCGAGAACGAGCGGGCGACGAAGCTCATACGACCCGTAGGCTTGTAGAGATTGAAGCTGCCCTTAAAGCTTACCTGCATGCCGTCGCGCAGATCGAAGGTACGCTTAAGGTAGGCTCCTTTCCAGATGATGCAGTCGACGGCCGCCGAGTCGTCCTTGATTTGGAAGTAGCAGTGACCGCTTCGGGCATTGGGACCACGAAAACCCGTGACCTCACCCAAAACGCTCAGCTGCGGAATGGCATCGAGCGCACCGGCGGCGATCTCCACCGCTTGGCTCACGCTGAGCTCTTTGCGCTCCTGCTCGTCCGATCCGTCAAACTCGGCAGAAACGGCATTGCCGGTCAGATTCCAGCCTGCCACGCAGCCTCCTTTCGTTATCGCGCACAGAGGCTCCGGCCCCGTGCATATTTAAGTCCAACACATAGTACAGCGCCGCGTGGACACGAATCCCCGCGGCGCCTGCCTGTCCTATTTGTTATCGGTTGGAGTTTCTGTTGTAGCGAGCCATCAGGTAGAGCAGTTGAATAATCGAAGTGAGCGCTGCAGCAACATAGGTAAGTGCGGCTGCCGTCAGCACCTTCTTGGCGCCGTTGACCTGCTTGGAACTCATACCCGACTGCTCGATGTACGCCACAGCACGTCGGCTGGCGTCAATCTCGACAGGCAACGTAACGAGTTGGAACAGCACACTAAACGAGAAGAAGATCAACGCGAGGGTCGTGAGCCCGGCAATGTTCATAAACAGGCCCAAGAGTAACACGATGGTCCAGGTGTTCTGGGTAAAGTTGACGACCGGCACGAGGGCGGTACGCACTTTCATCATGGCATAGCCGCTTTGACGCTGGGCGGCATGGCCCGCCTCGTGGCAGGCGACGGCAACGCTTGCGACCGAACCGCCCGAACGGTTGGCATCCGACAGATACAGGTTGTTGTCCTGCGGGTTGTAATGGTCGGTGAGCTCGCCAGCGACGCCCTTGATACCCACGGCGTTACAACCGTTGGCATCGAGCATGCGGCGAGCGACCGTGGCACCCGTATCGCCGTCCGAGCGAACCTTGGACCAGGTTTTGTACGTCGAGTTGATATAGTTCTGTGCGGCAAGGCCAAGCACCGTGCAGACAAGAACAACCAGCAGGTACAGCGGGTCGATGCCAAAGCCGTATCCATAGTAATAAGGCATGCGAATTCCTCCGAATCGAGTTACACGTTGGAGGCATTCTACCCACTCAAGCGGCTAGGCTTCCTTACAGCAATTCGATTTTTCCGTCCTTCACCGTCAACCCCATATTGCCGGAAAGCAGATCGTCCAGGCGCGAGCCCACAAGCTCAAAGCGCCAGCCTTCGCGCAGGGGGCTCTGCTCGGGATGCTCAATATAGTCGGCCAGGTCATCGCGCGAGGCAATGACCGAGGTCGCCACGCCCGAGCGCTCGGCAACTAGGCGGATGAGCGCGTACATCAGGTCCGTCACACTCTCCAACTCCGGCGAAATCTGACGGTGCCCGCGCACCATGAGCGGCAGGCGATCGTGCGGGCAGCTCGCGCCGCGCTTGATGGCCATGAGCGCACCGTCCACGTCGCGCTCCCCCAACTGATCGGTACCGCGGATGCTACGGAACTCCTCAACGCGCACGGGATTGCGCTTAACGAGCGCAAGCAGCGTGTCGTCGGACATGACCCACTTGCGCGGGATGTTACGGCGCTCGGCGCGGTCCTCGCGCCAGGCGGCGAGCTCGCGCGCGATGCCCAACTGGTGACGGCTGCACGAATTGATGCGTTTGACCTTGCGGAACGCCTCGTGGCGATCGGCGCGATAGTGCGACTCGTCAGCCAGCGGGCGCAGCTCGTCGAGCACCCAGTCCACACGGCCCAGCTCGCGCAGGCGGCTCATCATCTCGGTATAGGCGACGATCAGGTACTTGACGTCATCAATCGCGTACTCAATCTGCTTATCGGTCAGCGGGCGGCGCGACCAGTCGGTCAGCGACTCGGTCTTGGGCAGCGATACGCCGCAGAACGTCTGAACAAGTGCGCCATACGAAATCTGCTGGCGCTCGCCCAAAAAGGCGGCGGCCACTTGCGTATCGAAAATCGGTCGTGGCAGCACGCCCACGGTATGGAGCATGACCTCCATATCCTGCGAGCACGCGTGGAAGACCTTGGTCACGCTCTCGTCGGCCATAAGCTCGGCCAGCGGCGAGAGGTCGTCGATCACCAGAGGGTCGACCGCTACGCTCTCGGCAGGGGTGGCAATCTGAACCAAGCACAGGCGCGGGTGGAATGTGCGCTCGCGCAAAAACTCGGTATCGACGGCAATCGCGTCGAACTCACGGGCGCGCTGGCAAAAGTCGAGTAGAGCCTGATGTGTGGAAATGTACATATCAACCCATCGAATAAGGTTAGGCCCGAAAAACACGGGTAGGATATCGGCATTGCCTTACAACTATACTCGGTTAGTCACAGAACGGGAACGTAAGTATGCGCTGCCTTATCATCCACAACCCGGCATCGGGCCCCAGCTCAGATGAAATCTACGCATTCACGCACGCCCTCGCGCAGGGCGGCGACGAGGTCGTGATGCGTTTTATCGGCGATGGCATGGAGCCCGAGGATGCCGTGGCAGACGTGCGCGAGTTTGATCGCGTGGTCGTTTCGGGCGGCGACGGCACCGTCTCCAACGTGCTCGACCAGATGCGCGGATGCGGTGTCCCCACGCTCGTCTTCCCCTCCGGTACGGCCTGCCTGTTCTTTAACAACATCGGCAATGCCCCCGAGGCAGCGGCGCTTGCCAAGGCCTGCCGCGCCGGTCGCACGGTCAAAGTGGACATGGGCGAGCTCTTTTGGCTCGACGAGAACGGCAACGAGAAGCGCCACGGCTTTATCATCATCGCCGGCTCGGGCTTCGACGCCGAGATCATGATGAAGGCCGCCCCCACCAAAAACGACATCGGCGAGATCGCCTACTTCCTCTCTGCGCTCGCCACGCCCAACCCTACGGTAGCGCACTTTACCATTGAGCATGACGGCATTGTCGAGGAGCTCGACGGCATCTGCTGCATGGCCGGCAACACCTCGGTCATCCAAAACGACATCAACCTGTTCCCCGACTGCCGCATGAACGATGGCATGGTCGACATTGCGGTCATCGAACCCGTGCGCACCGTGCAGCTGCTGCCTACCGTGATCACCGCTGCGCTTGACCCCGCCGGCAAGGTACTCGGGCGCCCGCAGTTCAAGATCATCCAGACCAAGGAAGCCAAGATCACCTGCACCCCGTCACTGGGCATGCAGTTCGATGGCGAGATTATCTCCAGCAATTCGGGCGTCTTTGGAGCCCGCGCACTTCCACAATGCCTCGACCTCATCGTCGACGAATTCTCACCGCTCGGAAAATAGGAGGACCCCATGAACGACAATCCCCTGCTCGGCTTTATCGTCATCGTTCTGGCCATGCTCATCGGCTATGCGATTAACGTGATCCACCGCCGGAAGAAGTAATTCCACATTGGTATGATATTCATCCAATTATCGTCTCCCCTGCTGTTTATGCATTTGCCAAACAGCAGGGGATTTTCGTTTCGAGCATCCCCAGCTACTTTATTCAGCTACAGTAATTACAGGGCGTCTTTATTAAAGTAAAGCTACAAACTGAGTATAATTAACCGCTCATCGCATATTTCATTACGCTTATCGAGTAAGTTTCTTTCATAGATGAATATTGTTTCCAGTTCGTTACGCTAATGGGGTGTCTTTATTGGCTGAAGCTCTCTGGCAACGGAGAGCTTTCGCACGCTGGGAGGGAAAATGAGGAAAACTCACCCGTCAACGCGCTCAAAAAGCTTGGCATAGGCCTCGCCTTTGGAGCTGCAACCATCATGTCCATGCCGACGTCTGCGCTCGCCTGCACGCAGATCTACATGGGCGGCAAGCTCACGGCGGACGGCAACACGTACTACGGCCGCGCCGAGGACTTTGGCAAGCGCTATCTTAAGCACTACGGCATCGAACCTGCCCACGAACCTGGCTTTAAGTACAGCTCGATTGAATCTGCTTTTGAATACACTTCGAACAAGCCTACCTATCGCTACAGCTATGTACGCGACCACCCCTCCAACTGGATGGGTCGCACCGACGCCTACTCCGAGGCCGGCATCAACGAGAAGGGCGTCTCCTGCTCCGCCACGCTAAGCACCTCCTATAACGAGGAGGCCGCTGCAGCAGACCTCATCGATGAGGAAGTGGGTCTGGGCGAGTACAGTTACGGCAGCATCATCCTGGGCGAGAGCGCCACGGCCCGCGAGGGCGTCGAGCTTCTCGGCAGCCTGATCGATGATCAAGGCGTCTGCACCAACGACCAGATCATCATCGCCGACAACAACGAGACCTGGCTGTTCGCCACACTTTCCGCCCATCAGTGGATCGCCATGAAGCTCGCTGACGACGTCGCGTCGCTCAACCCTAATATCGGGAGCCTCAACTACGATGTCGACCTCAATGACACCGAGAATTGCCTCCACTCTGAAAAGATCCAATCCATGCCCGAAGAAAAGGGTTTCGCCAAATACTCCGCTGACGGCAAATTCGATGTCGCCCAAACGTATGGCGAAAGCCTCGCCGATTCCGGCGTAAACCAGTGGTCCCGCTATGTGCAAGGCCGCGATTATTTTGGTAGTCAGCTGACCGAAGGCACAGATTACGACATTATCACAGTAAAGGAGAAAGGAAAACCTGACCAAAAGGGAGCCATGGTCAGCGAAATCCAGCCCCTGTTCTTCAAGCCTGGCAAGTCTGGTTGGAGCACTTTCGAGTTGATTCGCGCCTTCGGCAACCGCGGCGAGAACGTCCCTGGCCTCAACGCGAACACTGATGGTGTTTATTGCATCGGCAGCGAGCGCAACACCGAGATCAACCTCTTCCAGATTCGTCGCGGGTATGACCCCGAAGTCGCTACCATCCAGTGGGAAATGCTCTCCCGCGCCGCGTACTCCGTCGCCATCCCGTTGTACTCCGCTCTGATAACTGAGGTCAGCCCGTACTTCAGCGATCAGACCGTCTCCTTCGATCACTGCAAACAGACTGACGTCGTGTACAACGAGGAGCCCGAGAACTCAATCAACTACGTCCTCATGGACATCAGCTCGCTCTGCTTTGAGAACCCTGACACCCTTGGTATCAGCGTCCGCACCTACCTCGATGCGCTCCAGAACGAGCTCATCGAGCAGAACAAGGAAGTTGACGCCGCCATGCTAGCCGAGACGACCACCGAGGGCCGCACTGCCCTGGCCAACAAGGCCGGCAAGGCTGCTACCGAGAACACCTACAAGAAGTGCAAGGCCCTGCTCCAGGAGATGCGCGCCTATCAGAAGGCCGAAAACTTCGACCAGCCCTTCACCCCAAGCGACCTGAACACCGAGACCAACGGCCTCAAGGTGTCCATCACCTACGCCAAGGATGCTCTTGCCACCGATCCGGTCACCCCGGATCAGCCCGGCACCCCCGAGCAGCCCGGTACTCCTGAGCAGCCCGGTACCCCCGAGCAGCCCGCTAAGCCCGAGCAGCCCACCACCAAGCCCGAGAAGCCTGGCAAGTCGGACACCACGACCACGGTAACCACCAACAAGACGAACACCAAGGGCAGCCTGCCCACCACCGGTGATCGTTTTGATGGCCGCATGGTGGCCGCATTCGCCATCGCTGGCGTTGCCGTCATCTCCGCGGGCGGTTACTTCCTCTACCGTCGCAATAAGGAGTAACGTCTTAGCTGAGCGGACAAGGCAGCAATGGCAGCCTCGCCCGCTCAGCCCGCTCTTTTGACCGGCGGGAAACCCACCTGAAATCTTTTTAAAAAAGATTTCCCCGCACACACTTCGCTGTGCTATAGTGCAGCGCAACAGCAACTAGGTGCGACCGCGCCATGGCATCACGAAAGGAGCCACCAACATGAAGAACACGATGACGTCTCTCAACAACTGGTGGTGGCGTGATGCGAATACGATCGGTCGACAGTGAGTCCCTCACGCCTGTTTTTGCGCTCTAGGTGATTGGAAGGCCTCCGGTTTCGACCGGGGGCCTTTTTCTATCTCGAGCCCGATCGCATTCGCATCACGCGCCTCCGCTTTTCTCTTGCACTCCCATTCCGAAAGGATTTTCACCATGTCTCAGAACACCACCGCCACCCAGCCCCGCACCGTCCAGACCGCCGACCGCGGCAAACTCGATGTCCGCGCCCTCGTCTTACTCGCCATCCTGCTTGCCGCCGGCTTTATCCTCAACTTCACCGTCGGTAAGGCCATCTCGGGCATCTCGGGCGGCATGATCAGCCCCGAGTTCATCATCTCGGCCTTCTGCCTCACCATCTTGGTCGTGCGCCCCAACATCGGTCAGGCGCTCATCATCGGCCTCATCTCTGCCGCCGTGATCCAGATCACCACCACCTCGCCGTTCATCGATTTTGCCGCCGAGGGCATCGCCGCCATGCTTATGGCCGCCATCGTCAACGCTGCCGGCAAGAACGGCCAAGTTAAGCCTGTCGTCGCCATTGTCGCCACCTTCGTGACCACCTTTGTCTCGGGCGTCATCTTCATGGCTATCAAGATGGCTATGCTCGGTGTGGTGGGCGAGCTCGCTGCCGCCATGCTGCCTGTCGTCGCCATGACCGCCGTCTTTAACGCCATTCTGGTCGGTGCCCTCTACTTGCCCATCCAGAAGGCCCTTAAGCTCAACTAACCCGCTCGGCTTTACGAGCCACCCCATCTTGGCGTTCATTCGTCGCTCGCGTGCCCAAGTACGCTTCGCTCCTCTTTCGCGCCAACCTGGGGCCCTCGTAAAGCCGTCTCCATGCTCCATTATTCAAAATTAATCCCCTTTTCGATTTAACCCCTTTCGTGGGGGTCTAGGACACTCTTATCTCAAATCCCACCTTAAGGAGAACATCATGGCCACCGACACTCAGGCTCGCACCATCTCCGCCAACGCCGCTTCCAACAAGGGCATCCTCGATATCACCTCGCTCGTCCTGCTCGCCGTCCTCCTTGCCGCCGGCTTTATCCTCAACATGACCGTGGGCAACGCGCTTGCCGCAACGGGTATCAAGCCGCAGTTCATCATTGCCGCCTACGCCCTGGCCATCGCACTCACGCAGGCGAGCTTTGCCCAGGCAGCCATCTTTGGCATCCTGTCAGCCGCCGTCATCCAGATCACCACGTCAATCCCCGGCCTCAACTTTGTGACCGAGCTTGCCGGCGCGCTGACGATGGCGGCGCTCGTCAAGTCCAACATCGGCGGCAACAAGGTCAACCCCTTCATCGCCGGCCTGCTCACCACCCTGGTCTCGGGTGCCCTCTTCGCCGTCCTGGGCACCGTCATCATGGGTGCCGCGCTGCCCACCGCGCTCGCCAAGGTGCCCATCGTGCTCGGCACCGCCGTCTTCAACGCCGTCGTGGTCCAGGCTCTCTTCTTCCCCCTGCGCAAGGTGCTCAACAAATAGCCTGATATGATGGACGGGCCGCGCGTTAGCGGCCCCATCACCAAAGACTGTCCCAAACAGCTAGCATTTGGGGACGTTCTTAAACGACTCGTCATTTAAGAACGTCCCCAATGACCATGAAAGGTATCCATGAAAACGATCATCAACGTCGACGATGTCTCGTTCTCCTATGGTACGCAGACCGAGCAGGCGCTCAGCCACATCTCGCTCGACGTGAACAAGGGAGATTTCATCGGCATCATCGGGCCCTCGGGCGCCGGCAAGTCCACGCTTGCCGCCTGCCTGTCGGGCGCCGTGCCCCACCACTACACCGGCACGTTCTTTGGGTCCGTCATGGTCGACGGCCACGACACCTGCGAAGTCTCGCTCACCGACGTGTCGCAAATCGTCGGCAGTGTGCTGCAGGATATCGACACGCAGATGGTCGCTTCGATCGTCGAGGACGAGATGCTCTTTGGCCTCGAGAACTTTGGCGTTCCCCACGACCAGATCGAGCAGCGCGTTAGCGAAACGCTCGAGACCGTCGGCATCAGCGACCTGCGCGACCGCGAGATCGCCACGCTCTCGGGCGGACAGAAGCAAAAGGTAGCCATCGCCGCCATCCTCGCCATGCGCCCGCGCGTCTTGGTTCTCGACGAGCCCACCGCGGCACTCGACCCCGCCAGCTCCACGTTGGTCTTCGAGACGCTGCGTGAGGCAAACCGCGCACTTGGAATCACCATCGTCGTCGTTGAGCAAAAGGTCGCCCTGCTCTCGGAGTACTGCAACCGCGTGCTCGTGCTCAACCATGGCGAAATCGCGCTGCAGGGCGAGCCACACGAGGTCTTCGCGCATACCGACGAGCTTCGTGCCATCGGCGTCGACTGCCCTCGCGTCACGCGTATCTTCAATAGCCTCGAGGCCGATGGTCTAGTAAGCGGTACCCCTTGCTTGGATGTCGATGAGGCCGAGCGCATGATTTCGGGCATCGTCGACCCCGCACACGCGGCCATCGAAGCTCAGGCGCCCGCCGGTTCCCCGCATGCACCGTCGTTGCGCCCTCATGCCAAGGACGCCGAACCCGTACTCACCTTTGACCATGCTGAGTTTGCCTATCCCAATGGCGGCGCCGCCGTACATGACCTTAGCCTGACGCTCTATCCTGGCGAGCTCGTGGGCATCGTCGGCCAAAACGGCGCCGGCAAGACCACACTCACTAAACTGCTCACAGGCCTGCTTAAGCCCGCCTCGGGCAGCGTGCGCGTCACGGGACTGGATACCGCAGCCGTTCCCACGAGCCGCATCGCTCGCGAGGTCGCGACCCTCTTCCAAAACCCCGACCGCCAGATTTGCAAGGACACCGTACTCGACGAGGTCGCCTTTGGCTTGGAACTGGGCGGCATGGACCGCGCCGAGGCGCTGCGTCGCGCCCAGCTGGTCATCGACCGCTTTGGTCTGCCCGCCGACGAGGCACCGTTCTCCCTTTCGCGCGGCCAGCGACAAATGGTGGCGCTTGCCTCCGTCGTAGTGGTTGAGCCCAAGATCGTCGTGCTCGACGAGCCCACGAGTGGCCTTGATTACCGCGAGTGCATGACCGTCATGGAAACGGTGCGCACCATGGCCGAGCGTGGCTGCGCCGTAATCATGGTCTGCCACGATATGGAAGTCGTCTCGGATTTTGCCGAGCGCATTGTGGTAATGGCCGACGGTCGCATCCTCGACCGCGGCCGCACGCACGAGCTATTCTCGAACATCGATCTCATGCGGCGTGCCTACGTGGAGCCTCCCCAGGTCATCGAACTCTCGCGCCGTCTGGCATCCAACGTCTCACCCGCCTTTACACAGGTGAGCGAGGTCTCCGATGTCGTTCGAATTACCAAGGAGATGGTCCACCGTGGTTAACGTCATCGACTACATGCCGGGTGACACGCTGCTGCATCGCCTGAACCCCGTCGTCAAACTGGGCCTCGCCGCCGCCATCATCGTCGGCATCTTCTTGTCCGACACCTACGTGGCGCTGCTGGGCTTTTTGGCACTCACCCTTGCGCTGGGTGCCTATGCCGGCGTCGTCGACCGTCTGTTCTCGCTGCTCAAGTTGCTGATCCCGCTCGCGCTTATCATGCTGGTGCTCCAGCTGGCCTTTATGCGCGATGGCAACGTGGTGTGGGGCTTTATCACCGACACGGGCCTCATCACAGGATCGAAGGCCTGTCTGCGCCTACTGGGCGTGGCGTTACCACTCATCCTCATGCTCATGGTGACCAAACTCAACGACCTTGCCAACGCCTGCGTCGAGGTGCTGCACGTACCGTATCGCTATGCCTTCACCTTTACCACGGCGCTGCGCTTTGTGCCGGTGTTTGGTCAGGAGATGAACGCCATCATGGAGGCGCAGACCGCACGCGGCGTCGAGTACGACACCAAGAACCCCATCAAGAAGCTTAAGCTCATGCTGCCACTGTGCGTGCCACTGCTCATCTCGAGCGTGGGCAAGACCGATGCCACAGCCTTGGCGGCAGAACAGCGCGGCTTCTACCTGCGTACGCGCGCCAGCTCGTACAAGCGCTACCCCATCAAGGGCCTGGACATCGCCGCGCTCATCGTCAGCATCGCCCTCATCGCCATCGGCTTCCTGTTCTAGTTCACCACCGACAGCAACCGCCCAACGCAAAAGGCCTCGGCTCGAACCAAACGAGCCGAGGCCTTTACTGTTTCACCAGATAAAACCTACCAAAATAAACCTGTCCCTTTTTGGCAGGTCGGAAGCTAGAGGCGGTAGGGGGCGCCGCTGCGGATGATGGATTCGCGCACCAGGACATCCATGGCGTCGAGGGTGATCTCGGGCATCTCTCGGTACTTTTGCAGCACCGAGAGCTCGGTGCAGGCCAGAATGACGCGGTCGCAGCCGCTACGGGCGAACTCCCACATCACGCGGTCGAACTTATCCATATCGGGCTCACGTCCGGCCTTCACGTCATCGTAGATAAGCGACATCACATCGTTCTGACGTTTCTCGCTGGGATAGACAACCTCAACACCCGCAGCCTTACATTCGCGTCCGTAGACGCCCGCGCCCACGGTTCCATCGGTTCCCATAATGCCAATCTTGTGCACCGGCTCGGCCGGCATACTCAGGTTGGGGTCGAACTCGCACTCCCCCATCACCGCACCCGCAAGGGCATAGCGCACCGACTCACGCGGCATGTGGATAATCGGCACCTTCGTAAACGACCGGATCTGGTCGTAGAAGTAGTGCGACGTGTTGCAGGGAATGGCAATGTGCGCACAGCCCAGCGACTCGAGTGCCTGGGCACACTCTTTCATGGTCGCCAGCAGCTTGGCATGCTCGCCGGTCTTAATGGCCAGCGTGCGGTCGGGCATGGTCGACTTGGAGAGCACCACCATGTCGATATGTTCCTGATCGCAGGCAGCAGCCGTATGACGCACCACCTGGTCGTAGTAATACGACGTGGCCTCGGCGCCCATGCCGCCGATAACTCCCAGCTTTTCCATCGCCGCCTCCTTGGTGACGCTTGCGCAATTGCGCGTATCATACCCGCGCCCGCCCGATGCAAACCGGACGGGCGCCGCGCTCATCTACTTGTAATACGTCTTGAACAGCTTAAAGTGGCGCAGCTTGGTGTGCCACATGCGCAGCCAGCGGTTAAAGACAAAGTCGCCCTTCATAAACGAAGGGTCGGCGCCCTTGCCTTCCTTGTCCAGGCGATGCACCTTAGCGCGCAGCTCGGGATCCTTGACGTACTTGTCGACGACGCCCATGGGGACGACCATCCACAGCGCCTCGTCCTGCGCCGTCACAAACTCCGGCTCAAACGGGCGGTTGAACACATACTCGTCCACCACATACTTGGCAACGTTAAAGCCACTGTTAGTGACGTAGTAGTTGCTGCGGCCCTGGCGCGTGTTGAAATCGAAGAACTTAAACGAGCCGTCGCGCTCGTCGTACTTAACGTCAAAGTTGGAATAGCCCACAAAGTGAAGGTCCTCGAGCAACTTGCGCACGCCGTCCATGAGCTCGTCGTTGGGCTCGGTAATGATACAGGCATGGTTGCCGACACCGTGGGGCTGATGCTCCTCGAGCAGCACATGGCCCAGGCACATCATGCGCACCTTGCCGTTGCGGTCGGAATAGCTGGTGAGCACGCGCATGTACTCGTCGTTACCGGGCACGCGGTCCTGCAAGATCAGGTCGTCAGTGTAGCCGCTGGCATACGAATCGCGAATGACCTGTTCCAGCTCGGCGCGGTCGGCAATCTCATAGGCCTTCTTCTGGCCCTCGAACTTGTGCTGCCACCACATGATGCCGTCAGAAGGCTTCAGAATCATCGGGTAGGGAAAATCGATCTGGTCGAGCACTTCGGCAGGCGCCTCACCCTGGGCATTGAGCATCGCCTTGGTAAAGGTAAACGTGTGCGGATAGGGCACGCCATGCTTCTCGCACAGCTCGTAGAAGATCTCCTTCTTCTGGCACTGCTCAAGCATGCTATAGGGAGCGTAAGGCGCGACGATGTTATCCGCCAACTCATGGGCATCCTTGGCCTGAGCCACGAGGGCAACATAGTTGTCGCCACAGCCCACAAGGACAATCGTCTTGTCGGCATGCGCTTGGGCAATGCCGTTGACGGTTTTGAGCATCACGGGCATGGTGTCGATATCCACGTTGGGCGTGTAGTCGATAATCTGGCTGCGGTACGCGGGACCCGTCTGATACTTGCCAAAGACCAGACTCTTGACCTGGTACTCCTCGTAGAAGGCGCGCGCCACCGAATAGGCGTTGATGTCGCCACCGAGCAGCACGGGAATGAACTCGCGCTCTGTAAATTGCAATGCCATGGAAACTTCCTATCATGAACTGCCCACACAACGGGCGGTCTTTGCGCAACTGATTTATTCTAGCGTGCCAAACCGCCGGCGCCCAAAGCTCCACCGTATCTATGGCAATCGACGTAATCGTCCAGCACGAAGGCCAGCACGAAGACGGCGCTCACCGTTGTATGACAATGGGCAATGAACCTACCGTTGTTGTAGGATTCAGCGTATTGACATCCTCGAGCGAAAGGCGCACACGTGCCCCAAGACCATCCGACCGATAATCCCATCCTCAATGCCGCGAGGCGCGAGCTGGCGGAACGCGCAAAAACGGCAGCTCCCCTGCGCACGGCAAACGACGCCTACAACGGACCCGCCCACATCGTCTCAATCAACACGTCGGCACACAAGGGCACGCGCAAGTCGCCCGTCGCCGATGGGCACGACACCGTTATAGAGCAATTTGGTCTCGCCACCGATGCGCACGCCGGACATTGGCACCGCCAGGTCTCTTTTTTAGCCGCGGAGTCCATCCAGACGGCGCAGGCACGCGGGCTCGACGTACACGAGGGTGACTTTGGAGAGAACTTCACAACCCGGGGCATCAACCTGCTCTCGCTCCCCTTGGGCACACAGCTCAAGCTTGGAAGCGACGTGCTCGTCGAAATCAGCCAAATCGGCAAGGTCTGCCACACCCGTTGCGCCATCTACTATCTCGCTGGCGACTGCATCTTTCCCCACGAGGGCGTTTTTGGCGTGGTGCTAAAGGGCGGAGAGATCCATACCGGCGACGATATCCAGGTAGTCAAACTCGGCGACGGCACTTGTTCGTTCACCCCTGCCGAGGCCCTCGAAGAGATTGAGCAGGCTCGTCAGGAGGGCACGCTGTAGTTGTAAAACCCCACGTTGAGATAGCTTTACAGCCCAAAACTCCTCTCAAACAGGACTCTGTAACGTTAAAGTTGAACTCTATGGTTTCTCAACAATTCATCATAACTGCAGGTCAAAGCCAAAGTCTCAAGTTCAACTTGACCCTTTGGAACCTTTAAGGTTCAAGTTGAGGTCGAAAGCAGTAGTAGAATACCGTTCGAACCATAACCTACGATTGATTGCAGAGGGACTGAATGCAGCATTCGAATCATCGCACCGCAGCGTTCATTGCGTCGAAGCCGGCTCGTATCATCACGAGCGCCGTGCTCGCCGTTGCGCTGACGGCCACGCCGATGCTCTCCCCCGTTGCGGCGTATGCCGCCTCGCAGGCAACGCAGGACCAGCTTTCCGTAGCCCAGCAGAAGATCGAAGCCGCCACGAGCGCCTACAACGACGCCCGCACCAAACTCGATGACCTGCAAAAGCAGATTGACTCCAATGAGGCAAGCATCGAGGAAATCGAGGCCAAGCTTCCCGAGCAGCAGGCCAAGGCAAGCTCCGCCATGCGCGATCTGTACAAGTATCAGAAGGGCACCAATCCCATCGTGAGCTTCCTGGTCAACGCACAGAGCCTGGGTGAGTTCATCACGACCTGCAAATACACCAACCAGATCACGAGCTCGAGCGTCGACGAGATCGAACAGCTCAATAACATGCAAACCGAACTCGAGCAGAACAAGGCTGAGCTCCAGCAGGCCAAGTCTCAGCTTGAGGCAGAGCAGAAAAACGCCGAGGATGCGCTGGCACAGGCCCAGCAGCTCCGCAGCGAGGCACAGGCAAAAGCCGAGCAGGAAAATGCCGCCGAGCTTGCCAAGCTTGAGGCCGATAAGGCCGCTGCCGCCGAGAAGCTCTCGGGCGAGGGCGTAAGCGGCAGCAATTCCAGCAGCCAGGCCACCAACACCAACACCACCATCGACACCACGGTGAACAACGCCAATACCGGTAGCTCCGATTACGATTCGTTCATTAATGAGTGGACGAGCCGCATCGACAATTATCTCGCCGGCTCCCCCATGGCAGGCCAGGGCTATAACTTTGCCGTCGCCGCTTGGAATACCGGTGTCGACCCCCGTTGGTCCCCCGCCATCGCCTGCATCGAGAGCACCAAGGGTGCTTATTGCGCCAATTCTTACAACGCCTGGGGCTGGAGTGCCCGTGGCGGCGGTTGGCGCAGCTTTGGCAGCTGGAGCGAGGGCATCTCCGCTCACGTTGCCTATCTGGGCGCCAACTACGGCTCCACCCTTACCCCGGCAGCAGCCAAAAAGTACTGCCCGCCCACGTGGCAGGACTGGTACAACAAAGTCGCCACTCAGATGAACCGCATCTAAGTGCAACTGCAAAGGGCCCCAATGGGGCCCTTTTCTTTTAGGTAGCGGAGGTATCGACGACGCCGGTCACATTGGCAACCGCAACTATGACGATCATGCATAGGAGCAGCACACCCAATGCCTTGAGCCAGAGTTTCGCGAGTTTCTTACCGCGATAGCTGTCGAGCAGTGCGAATCGCCGACGAAGACGGCGCTTATCGAGCAGCGCAAAATGCATAAGCACCATAAGGCCATCGACAAAGATAAAATACTCGATTACGAGAAGCCACGTCGGGTAGCTTTGGTTTGCTCCCGTGGGATGAAAGACGGCAAAGTAACTTCCGGCAAAGAACACAAGCAGCGAGAAGCAGACGAGCGTATTCCAAATGCGCCCCAGAGACTCCGGAACGCGAGAGAGCAGACCGCATGCAGTGGAGGCGGCAGGTCTAGGAAGCCCTGCGGGGTTCTGGGGCCCTTGGGGCGTCAACAACGTCTCCGAGGCCGAAGTACGGACAGGCGC
This sequence comes from uncultured Collinsella sp., assembly GCA_937950325.1. Classification (GTDB taxonomy): domain Bacteria; phylum Actinomycetota; class Coriobacteriia; order Coriobacteriales; family Coriobacteriaceae; genus Collinsella. Next base: position 688 of record CALFDJ010000049.1, on the reverse strand, counting down.
AGGCGCATGAGGCCGCACGGGGCGACTCAGATCGTATGCCGCGCACGTCGCCCGTCCCAACGCTTTCGCGCTCGCAAAACGCTTGGCCGGGTCGAGCGCCATCGACATGCAGACGGCATCGGCAAGTGGAGTGGGAATGCCGCGCGCCTCGCATTGCTCGCGCATGTCGAGCCCTGGTTTAGGGTCGACTCCCGTCAAGCAGAAGAACAACAGGGCGCCAAGTGCGTAGACGTCGCTGCGCACACTCGTCTGCCCAAACCCATACTGCTCGGGCGGCGCATAGGGTCGCGTGCCAAACTTGACGGTATCGGCATCGGCGCCATCGCGCCATACGCGCGCGATCCCCAAGTCGATAATCACCAGCGACGAAAACGTCAGACCGTCATCAGGCGTATAGTTGGCACCTGTCACGATGATATTCGACGGCTTGAGGTCGCGATGGATCACCGGCGCCGACGTCTCCCCCGCCATTGCAAAACCGGCGTGGAGCTCGCCCACGGCATCGCATAGGGCAGGATACAATTCACGCGCATAATCGGGGGTGGCTCCCAGACGGTCCACCAGCGTCCCGAGCGTCTCCCCTTCGATGTATTCCATAACCACGCTGAGCTCGTCGCCCACACGACGACAATCGATCGCGTCGAAAATGTTGGTGTAAGGGTGACGCCCTAGCGCCCGTTTAACGAAG
>CALFDJ010000048.1 GCA_937950325.1 uncultured Collinsella sp. | reverse complement strand
AGTTCCGCACGCAAAGAAGGCCACTTAATGTGGCCTTCGTCTTGCGCAGGACTGTAGAGCAGGAAACCTTATATCCGGCCCCTCCGTCCGGGGACCGCGCCGTACCAGCTACAGCGTCATGTTCGGATCGGCGTCGACATCGAACGGCGAGATTTCACCTCGGTCGAATTTACGGCGAGCGACCTCCGCGATCATGGCTGCGTTATCGGTACAGGCAGACAAGGGCGGCACCGTTACGCGAATCCCCTGACGCCCAAGCTTCTTGATCATCATCTCGCGCAGATGCGGGTTGGCCGAGACGCCGCCACCGATGCAGTATTCCTTGCATCCGGTAGCGTGCAGTGCGTTTTTGGCCTTCTTGTACTGCACGTCAAAGACAGCTGCCTCAAACGAAGCCGCCAGATCGGGAAGGTGAATCGTGCGCCCGGCCTTGGTCTCTTGCTCGATGTAGAGCGTCACCGCCGTCTTGAGGCCTGAAAGCGAGAAGCGGTAGTCCCCCCTGCTGTTAAGCGCACGGGGGAAATCGATCGCCTTGGGGTTGCCCGTCTCGGCCAGCTTAGAGATGATGGGGCCACCGGGATAGCCCAGACCCAACGCCTTGGCTACTTTGTCGAAGGCCTCGCCCACAGCATCGTCGAGTGTCTCACCGAGCACCTCGTAGTCGCCCCACGCCTTCACGTGCACGAGCATGGTGTGCCCACCCGAGACAAGCGTGAAGATAAACGGCGGTTTGAGGTCGGGTTGCGCCAGCAGGTTGGCAAACAGGTGCCCCTCCAGATGGTTGACGCATACGAGCGGCTTACCGGCAGCGTAGGCAAAGCCTTTGGCAAAGGCAACGCCCACCACGAGGGCGCCCACTAGGCCCGGACCCTGTGTCACGCCCACGGCGGCAAGCTCGCTGGGGGCAATGGCTCCATCCTCAAGACCAAGCGATGCTGCGGCATCCTCAAGCGCCGCATCCACGACACTCACAATCACCTCGACGTGTTTGCGCGAGGCGATCTCGGGCACCACGCCGCCAAAGCGGGCGTGAAAATCAATCTGCGTCGACACCTGGTTGGCCAGCATATTGCCATCCGCATCGATAATCGCCACGGCCGTCTCGTCGCAGGAGCTCTCGATAGCGAGCACTAGGCGGCGGCGCTCAATTTCGGCACGCTCCCCCTCGGAGCGCCCGGGCGCAGGCAGCGGCCATACGCGCTGCTCTGCCGCCGTCGGCTCGGGCGAAGCATTGTCGACCGGAAGCACGAGGGGCAGCGGAGCCGTCATGACGATGGCATCCTTGCCGGCACCATAGTAGCCGCGGCGACGGCCAGCCTCGGTAAAGCCCAGAGCGTTATAAAGCGCGATCGCTCCCTCGTTGCCGTCCTCGACCTCGAGCGAAGCCGTGGTGCAGCCGAGCATCTGGGCATCATAGCTCACGTGCGACAGCAGCTTGCGGGCAATGCCCTCACGGCGATGTGCCGGGTCGACGGCGACATCCAGAATCTGCACATCACCGTCCACGACCATACCGCCGGCAAGGCCCAGCAGCTTGCCGTCATCGTGTGCCACCCACCAACTACGCGGCGCAGCGACGTCCTCGCCCAGTTCGGACAGGAACATGCCCGGCGTCCACGCCTTGTGTCCGGCACCTTCAAAGCAGGCAGCCTCTAACGCGCTCGCGCCCTCGGCATCCGCCGCGCCCATGGGACGGAACTGCAGATGACGACCGGCGAGCTCATCGGCAACGCCCGTAATTTCGCTCTGCGCACTCTCGGCAAGACCAAGACGCTTGCGCTCGTTTTCCTCGGCATCCGAAAGGCGCGTGTAAATCGGCAGGACGCGAGCCGGATCGCCGTCACCCGCAGCGTGCGCGAGCAGCAAGCCCTCGCCCGAAGGCCACCACAGGTCGCGCTCCACGCAGCGGGCGATCTCGTCCTCACCCAGCAGCTTGCCATAGCGCACGAGACCGTCACCGGTCAGCTGAACCTGATCCCAGCCCGCGGTCTGACGCCACTCATCAAGCGCCACGGCGGCCTTGACCACGTGTTCGCGCTCAAATTGACGCTCGGGGCCCTCATCGACCAGCATATACAGCGCCGGATATACCTCACCGCGCATAGCATCGGCCAAGATACCAAGCTTGCCGCGCACGCCAGCCTTCCACGCCGTCCAAGCGCAAGCGTCAAGCGTTGACACGCCCAGCAGCGGAACATTGGCACCACGTGCGAGGCCCTTGGCAGTGGAGATGCCGATGCGCACACCCGTAAACGACCCCGGGCCGCGGCCGACCACGTAGCAACCAACATCGCTGCGATCCAGACCGACTTGAGCCAGCACACCATCAACGGTATTCACGAGCTCAACGTTGGCGTGACGGCGACACATGTGGTCGCCACTCACGAGCTTCGTCTCGCCCGTCTGTCTATCAATCCAACTTGCCGCGCAGGCAAGCATGTCGGTCGAGGTATCGAGCGCCACCACCAGCGCGTTGTCGTTATGCAAGCTCATCTTGTACAGCCTTATCAATCAAATGGGAAAGCTCCATTGCGCGGTCACCGTGCGCCTCGAGCGTTATCGTTCGCACATCGCTGTCGCCCTCATCACGCTTGAGCGTCACCGAAAGATACTCATCCGTCAGCTCGTCCTGGAATTGTTCGCCCCATTCCAGCAGGCAAGCACCCTCATAGCCCAGCACATCGAAAATGCCCGTATCCTCGAGCTCGTAGGCATGCTCCAGGCGGTATAGATCAAAGTGAAACAGCGGAATACGACCTTGATCGTGAACGGCCATGAGCGCAAACGTAGGGCTCGTAACCATATGCCCATCGCCCAGCCCGCGCGAGACGCCCTTGGTAAAGTGAGTTTTGCCCACTCCCAGGCCACCGGTCAGGATGAGCACATCGCCGTCCTCAAGGCACGGTGCAATTAGCTCGCCAAAGTACTCCGTATCGGCAGCGCAAGTCGTTTTGTAAGTACCTACCCCCAGGCGCTCCAGGGACATATATGCTCCTTATTATTCCGAGGCGTCCTCTGGTGCGGGATGTCGCTCCAGATAGTCGCCCAGCATCTTAAAGTCTTCCTCCAGCAGCTCCTGCCACGCCGGATTGCGCAGCGCTGCTGCCGGATGGAACGTGGGCATTACTACAAAATGCCCCATCTGGTGGAACCTGCCGCGCAGCTTAGTAATGCCAATCTCGGTCTTAAGCACAAAGTGCGTCGCGGGGTTGCCGAGCGTCACGATAATATCGGGCCAGATGCTTCGAATCTGCTCACGCAAAAACGGCGAGCAAGCCAGCACTTCCTCGGGACGCGGATTGCGGTTTCCCGGCGGGCGGCACTTAAGCACGTTGGCAATGTAGACGTCTTCGCGTTTGAGGCCCGCCAGCGACAAAATGCCGTTGAGGTCCTCGCCTGCCGCCCCCACAAAGGGCTCGCCCTGCAAATCCTCATTGCGGCCCGGCGCCTCACCAATAAACATCACGCGAGCGCGGGGGTTTCCCACGCCAAACACGATATTGTGACGCGACTGGTAGAGCTGGCAGAGGTGACAATCGCCCAGAACGGCCTCAATTTCCTCGAGTGCGACCTCACGTGGTGCCTGATGGGTATGGCCGGGGATGTGCATGACGCCCATAGCGGCTCCTACACGTAGACCTTGTCGAGACGCATGCCAAAGCCGCAGGCGACCTCGTAGTTAATCGTTCCGCGCAGTCGGGCCATCTCGTCCATAGTGATCTCGGCATCGCCATCGCGGCCGACAATGATCATCTCGTCACCATACTCGGCCTCGGGAATCTCGTGTGCCGGGTTGGACTGAATGGCGACCATAAACTGGTCCATGCAAATATTGCCAACCTGATGCACACGCTCGCCGCGATACAGCACATCCATACGATTGGAAAGCGTACGCGATAGGCCATCGGCATAACCGATCGGCAGCGTGCAGATCTGAACGCGCGTACGCGGTACGCGGTAGGTAAAACCGTAGCCCACGCCCTCACCCATCGCAGGGTGTGCCACGCGCGTCACACGCGCATGGACGCTCATAACGGGATCAAGCTGCATCACGCGGCCACTCAGCTCGCACGGCTGCATGCCATACAAGCCAACGCCGGCGCGGATCATATCAAAATGCATCGAGGGGTCGAGCATCGAGGACGGCGTGTTGGCGCAGTGCACGATACCGCACTCAAAACCCGCATCCTTAATGGCCTGAACGGCCTCGGTAAAGCGCTGGCACTGCAGTTTGTAGTCCCAGCCCGAAGGTTCATCGGCCGTGGCGAAGTGCGTAAATACGCCGTCGCACTGAATACCGCGATGGAAATTTATACCGCGGACAAAGTCGAGCACCTGCGTGTAGTGAACGCCGATGCGATTCATGCCCGTCTCGATGGCGAGATGATACTTGCCCACTTTGCCCGCCGCGACGGCACATTCGCCATACGCAAGAGCAAAGTCAGACGTATAGACCGAAGGCATGATATCAAACTCGAGCAACGTCGGAATGGCCTCGATAGGCGGCTCGCTTAGGATGAGGATGGGTTTCGTAATCCCGCCCTGTCGGAGCTCAACGCCCTCGTTAACCGTCGCCACGGCAAACATGTCGGCACCGGCCGAATACATGATCTTGGCGCACTCAACAGCTCCATGACCATAAGCATCGGCCTTAACCACGCAGCACAGGCGCTGACGTGGATTCAGCAAATTCTTATAGGCCCTCGTGTTGCGACGGAGCGCCCCGCGGTCGATCTCGACCCAGGACCAGCGCGTCAAATCGGCTTTATTCATGATTAGTCATCCGACCCTTCGTCCATGATTCCCAGATCTTCGAGCGCATCCTTTGCCGCCAGTTCCATGGCAGGACCGATCAAGTCGATAAGATCGGTCGCGATGACGCTCTTCTCACCATACTCCGTCACCGCGGCAAAACCGGCGTAGCTGTGAAGTGCGACGGCGTACGAATACAGCAACTCCCAACGATCCATCTCGTCGCGCATGGTGGCAAGCGTGCCGGCCAAAATACCCGCGAGAACATCACCCGAACCGGCAGTTGCCAGAGAAGCCGGACCCGAGAGCGGCAGCAGTACACGCTCAACGCCACAGATAGCCGTCGTCGGCCCCTTGGCAATGACCACCAGATTGTCGGAGCCTGCAGCCCAGACAACCTTCTGCGCGGCTGCAATCGCGGTACCAAGGTCGTTCACCTCGTCACCGGCAACCAGACGCGAAAGCTCACGATAGTGCGGCGTCATAACCAACGGCTGCTCGCGACGATACATCTCGGGGTTACTATCAATACCGTCAATGGCAATCTTAGCAAGGCAGTTGAGTGCATCGGCATCCAAGATAAGCGGTACATCAAGCTCGAGCAAGCCCGAAACCACCTGCATAGCGCCGGCAGACGTCGTCATACCGGGACCGCACAGTACGCAGCTGTACTTCTTTGCAATCTCGCACACCGTCATGCGCGCAGCGGCGCCAAAGGAGCCGCGGGAATCAGACGGAATAGCAAAGACGGGAATCGAAGGAAGTGCCATGCGAATAAGATTGGCGCAGGCGTCAGGAGCCGCGACTGCCACGTAACCAGCACCCGCGCGAGCTGCAGACTTGGCCGCCATAATGGCAGCACCAGGATATTGCGCAGATCCGGCGACAATAAGCACAGAGCCACGGGAATACTTATCGATATTCGTAGGAAGTGGAGCAAAGAAATCAACTAAGTCACCGGGCTCGACAATCTCGGCGGCGTGGTCGACATCATCGATGACCTCGTCAAGACGGTCGTAAAGATTGCCACAGATCAAATCGCCAGCATACTCAGGGCCATCAGCGCTATACAGACCAATCTTGGGCGCAATCATCGTCACCGTATGCTCGGCACGAATGCAGTCGTCATCAACAACGCCCGTCTCGGCATTCAGGCCCGAGGGGACATCAATGGATACGACACAATCGGCGCATTCATTGACCGTAGGAATCCAGATGGAGAACGGCGCACGCAGATTCCCGTGAAAACCGGTACCAAAAATGGCATCGACAACAACATCGGCCTTATCGATCAAAACCTCGAGTTCGTCACGCGAGGGGCCGACGCAAACGTGCACATCGCGGCCGGCAGTACGACGAGCAACATGACGTGCCAGAGCAGCAGGAATCTCATCCGGCTCAACCGGAGAAACGATATCGACGTCCACACCCTTATGGCTCAGAATATCGGCGGCAACCCAACCGTCGCCGCCATTATTACCAAAACCGACCAGAACGAGAACCCGATCGGGATTGAGCTTCAAGACCTCGTTGGCGGCAAACTCACCCGCTAGCTCCATAAGCTCGGCCTTCGAAGTCCCTTCGCGTTCGATGATATCCTCGAGACGAACGACTTCTTCGGTGCTCAAAACCGGTTTCATCTATGCTCCTAGCGTATCTTGCGAAGCATCGCCCAGGTGCTCCGTCAATGCTGAATTCTGCAGCTGCTCAAGCTCATCTAATACAGAGCGAGCCTCTTTAAATGTCTGCGCTACGCGTTTCTTGGTACTCACCTTTTCCTCTTTTGGCTTAGGCCGAGCATCTTCGGTAATCGCGATGGCATTCGCAACGGCCAAGTCTCCTGTAAGCGTAATGGAAAGAGCGACCTCAACAACACCCAGCTCTTGAGCGATCTCGAGAGCACGGCCCGAAAGCAGCGCTTTCGGTTTGCCGAGTTTATCACGCGTAACCGAAACATCCTTGCGACCCACGCCTTGACTAAAACCCGTGCCGAGAGCTTTAAGCACCGCCTCGCGCGAAGCAAAGCGGCTCGCATAGTGAGCAGCGGGACGCGATGATGCATCGCAATACGCACGCTCTTCTTCGGTAAACACACGCCGAGCAAACGACGGCGTCTTTTCAAGAATTGATTTCATACGGGAAATCTCGACGATATCAACGCCGATACCAGCTTCAGCCATGTTCACCTCCATATCGCACAGACTAAGTTATTGTAGCCCGTTCACAGAAGATGCGACAAACGAGGGTTATAAAACACAGCTACTATGTGAGACAAAAGCCCGCAAACGCAAAAAGGGGGAGGCCGCGAGGCCTCCCCCTTCTCAGTTCAAGCGTACGGC
>CALFDJ010000047.1 GCA_937950325.1 uncultured Collinsella sp. | reverse complement strand
GAGCACAACCTTGCCAAGGTTGGGGTCGCGGGTTCGAGCCCCGTTGTCCGCTCCAAACGCAACAGCCCGGCTACCACGGTAGCCGGGCTTTTTTGTATCCATCGCATGGACTCGAGCCCGAGAGGGGGCGATCGTTTTGGGGCGTGGCTGTGGCGTTGTTTGTCGCGAATGTCCGCTTTGGGCGTATCATCGTGGGCATCTCGCATAACCTCGTTGCAAGGGAGATACGCCCCATGGCTACAGAAAAGTCTTCTTCGCGCTCATGGATGTCCGATGCCGCGATCTATCAGATCTACCCGCGCTCGTTTAAGGATTCGACTGGTTCGGGTCTGGGCGATATCGCGGGCATTACCCAGCAGATGGACTATCTTGAGCGGCTGGGTATCGAGGCCATCTGGCTGAGCCCGTTTTACCCTTCGCCTCTTGTCGATGGCGGCTATGATGTGGCGGACTACTGCGATGTCGACCCACGTCTCGGCTCGCTTGACGACTTCGATGACATGATCGCTGCGGCTCACGCGCGCGGCATCAAGGTCATCGTCGACATCGTGCCCAACCATTCATCCAGCCAGCACCCCTGGTTCAAAGCCGCTCTTGCCGCCGGCCCCGGATCGCCCGAGCGCGCCCGTTATATCTTCCGCGATGGTCGCGGCGAGCATGGCGAGCTGCCTCCCACCAATTGGAATGCCAACTTTGGCGGCCCCGCATGGACGCGTGTTGCGGACGGTCAGTGGTATCTGCACATGTTTACGCCCGAGCAGCCGGACTTTGACTGGTCATGCCCTGAGGTTCACGCGCTCTTTTGCGACGTCCTGGCGTTTTGGAGCGATCGAGGCGTCGATGGCTTTCGCATTGATGTGGCGCAGGGTCTCGCCAAGGATCTCGACCGCGATGACCTCGACCGGTGGCATCTCGCCGAGGGCGATGACATGGTTGACGACGGCACCCATCCGCTGTGGGACCGCAACGAGGTCCACGAGATCTATCGCGAGTGGCGCCGCGTGTTCGACCGCTATAATCCGCCGCGCAGTGCCGTTGCCGAGGCGTGGGTGCTGCCCGAGCGCCAGTATCTCTACGCGCGTCCCAGCGAGCTTGGCCAGACATTCAACTTTGAGTTTGCCAAGGCCGCTTGGACCTATGATGACATGCACACTGCAATCGAGAAGGGCTTGAAGGCAGCCGTCGAATCCGATTCCGCCTCGACTTGGGTACTCTCCAACCACGACGTGCCGCGCGTGGCGACACGCTATGCCCTGCCGCAAATCAAGGCGACGCGCTACCACCAGATTGCGCTCGACTGGCTCTTACGTGACGGGTCGTCTTATGACGAGGACCGTGAACTCGGCGAGCGCCGCGCGCGGGCGGCCCTTTTGCTTGAACTGGCGCTTCCGGGCTCGGCATACGTGTATCAGGGCGAGGAGCTCGGCCTTTTTGAGGTGGCTGATATCCCGTGGGCTGCACTCGAAGACCCTACTGCGACCAATACGCACGGACCGAAGCGTGAGAAGGGGCGCGACGGCTGTCGTGTGCCCCTGCCGTGGGTGGCGGCGGACGATCCCGCGCATGGCGGATCGTTTGGGTTTTCGCCGGCAGACGCCGATGCGGCGCCCCATCTGCCGCAGCCTGCATGGTTTTCCGATTATGCTGCCGATAGGGAAGAAGTGGACCCGACATCGATGCTTGCGCTCTATCGTGACGCCCTCTGGCTGCGGCGCAAGCTGCGCGGGTGCGCCAACGATCTTGCGTGGCTCGATCTTGACGGGCGCACCGGTCTTGCGGATGGTGCCGAGGGCGCTGAGGGCGGCGTCATCGCCTATCGCCGCGATAACGGCTGGGCGTGTGTGACGAACTTCGGTGCAGCACCTGTGGAGCTGCCGGCGGGCAGGGTCCTGCTCACCTCATCACCGCTTGCAGACGGCAGGCTCACGCAGGACAGCTCTGCCTGGATCATGCTCGGCGAGATGTAGTGGCCTCTTGCGGCGAGTTTGCGTTTGCCTGCGCCTTCCGTGGTGGCTGATGCCCTCGCGAGGTTCGCGAGGGCGTCGCAAAACTTTTTAAAAAAAGTTCTTGCATTTGGGTGGATCATCCCGTATATTAAATCCTCGCAGGCGGACATGGCTCAGTTGGTAGAGCACAACCTTGCCAAGGTTGGGGTCGCGGGTT
>CALFDJ010000046.1 GCA_937950325.1 uncultured Collinsella sp. | reverse complement strand
TCTTTCATGCAGCAGGGGCTCTCAATGTTTTTATGTCCTGCTCATATCGTCTCTGCCCTTGTCTGCTATCTCACCATGCTCAAGACGGTTGAGATTCTGCTTGGAGCAGCTGGCTTGGCTGCCGACAATACAACGGTGGAAGCTCTTCAGAAGGTCGGCCTTACGTCCATTCAGGCGAGTGAGCAGTCCGCACTCTACACTACCTCGCTCGGCTTTTTTGGCTACAGCTCTGGTGTCTTTGGCGGCATTATCGTGGGCTGCCTGGTCGCCTGGATCACCGGCCGTTTTTACAAGACCAAGCTTCCAACGGCGCTGGCGTTTTTTGCGGGCAGTCGAACCGTCCCCATTGTATCGCTGGTCGCCGGTGGCATCCTGGGCGGCATCATGTACTTCGTCTGGCCCGTCATCGGTGGATGCTTCTCGGGTATTGCGACGTTCGTGAAAGGCTCCGGTCTGGTCGGTACGTTTGTCTATCGCTGGGTGCTCGAGAGCCTTGTGCCGTTTGGCTTGCATCCGCTGCTCGAGACGCCCATGTATTGGACTGAGCTTGGCGGCTCCATGGTCGTCGATGGAACGCGCGTGGTGGGCAATAGCGCCATTCAGCTTGCACAGCTCGCTTCTCCCAGCAGTGACAAGCTCTTGGTTAGGGCCTTCATGGCTGGCTATGGCATTAACGATTACGCGTTGTTCCCGGGCATCGCCCTTGCTATGTGGTCTTGTGCCAAGCCCCAGAACCGCAAGAAGGTTGCTGGTCTTTTAATCCCCACAGTGATTTCGACTGTTTTCTTTGGCGTTACGGAGCCTATTCTCTTTACGTTCCTGTTTGCCGCCCCCTGGCTCTACTTTGGCGTTTACGCTCCGCTTTCCGGACTGGGTGAAGTTCTCTCGGAGGCAATGGGCGTTTCGGTGTACCAGGGAAATATCAAGGACCTGATCCCATTCTTATTCCGCCCCGAGAAGCTTAATCTGCTTCCGTACCTTATCCTGCTCCCCGCCTTTTTCCTGGCAGCTTTCTTCCTCTTCCGGTTCTTTATTACTAAGTTCGATATCAAGACGCCCGGTCGAGACGATGGTGACGATATTGAGTTGATCAACAGCAGAGCCGAGTTCGAGGCAAAGGCCGCTGAGGCAAAGGGCGAGTCTGATGGCACTCCCGAGAAGGCAGTCCAGGGCCGTGCGACCAAGGACAGCGCGCTTGCTGTTGGCATTGTCGAAGCGCTTGGTGGAGCTGAAAACATTGATGATCTTGACAACTGCATCTCACGTCTTCGCGTGATTGTCAAGGATGGTTCTAAGGTTGCAGACGACGAGGTGTTCACCAAGAATCTTGAAGCTATGGGCGTTATCCGCCTGAGCGACAAGGCAATCCAGGTCATTTACGGTCCTCGTGTCGGCGAAGTCGCTTCTGAGGTGCACGAAGTTCTCGGTGACGAGTAAAACGCGCAAGTGGCTTTCAATTGCATAGCGCAATTCCAGGGCTTGGCTTCCTATCGCATGATTTAGGGGGCCAGGCCTTCTTGTTTTAGATTGTCAAGGCAGATACTCAATAGTTCTTCGAATGCGAGAATACAACTTCCGGTAAAGCAGTTAGGCTTAACGTTCTTAAGATCCATTGGGTGATCGTCATGTATCGTAAAGATCGCGTCTGCCGTCTTGGCGAGCTCGCTGTCTTCGTTGCCGGTAAACGCGAGGGTCGTAATGCCCGCGTCGTGGCATGCCCTTGCGGTTTCCAGGATGGCTTCTGTCTGGCCCGATTTGGATATGAGCATCATGTAGCTGAGCGTATTTCGGTTGGATTCGACAAACTGATCGGTTTCTAGGAAGTCCTGTATGACGGCCAAAAAGCCAAGTCCAACGAGCTTAGTCGCCATGTACTGCGCAACGATGCGTGAGAAGCCCTCTCCGTTTACTCCGATCATTCTGTTGCGATGCAGTGCGGCGATGAATACGTCTACATCTCCGGTGTGACATACGAAGTGGACGCTACTGTCTTTGAGTGATTGATTCATTTCGCGGGAGACATGCTGAAGGTGCTTGAGATCGTACATCATTTCGCGGTAGCCACGGTAGCCGAGCTTTTTCGAAAGCCTGATGACTGTCGTCATGCTGGTAAAGCATGCCATGGCGACGGGTTTTATGCCAATATCATCGAGGGTGTCGATATTGTTGAGTAGGTATTCGAGTACGCTTTGCTCGGTTTCGGATAGCTTTGCGGCTGAGTAGAGCTTGGAAATCTGCTTTTTATCAACCATCGGTGCTTCCTTCCCGCCGGACGTGTGTGGCCGCTTCCGTTGCGTAAATAATAACTCCTTGGGGAATTCCTTTCCCGCCTTGCAACCGGGGCGGGAAGCGGCCCTCCATGCTGGATACAATATCCAAACACAGGCGAACCATGCAATATTGAATGTGCTAATTGGGGGTTTCGATATGAAACTTACGGTCATAGGTGGCGGTGGCGTCCGCTCCATGTTTTTGGCAAAGAGCATAGCCCAGCAGGCGTCATCGCTTGGGATTGACGAACTTGTGTTTATGGACAATGATCCCGAGAAGCTGCGCATCTACGGTGGCCTTGCCGCCCATGTCTCGGGCATGCTTTGCCCCACGCTTAATTTTTCACTGACGGGCGATGCAGTCGAGGCCGTTAAGGACGCCGATTACGTGATCACGACGATTCGCGTCGGTGGGGACCATATGCGCGTTCGCGATGAGCGCATTGCTCTTTCGCATGGGGTTCTTGGCCAAGAGACGACTGGCGCAGCCGGCGTGTCTTTTGCCATGCGCTCCGTCCCTGCGCTTGCTTCGTATTGCGAGTTAATCAAGAAGTACGCAAAGCCGGACGTCAAGGTGTTTAACTTTACTAATCCCGCTGGCGTCGTATCTCAGGCCCTACGCGATATGGGCTATGATTTTACTTATGGCATTTGCGATGCCCCCTCGGGCATGTTGCATCAGTTTGCCGAGTATAAAGGCGTTGATCCCGCATCGGTTCAGGGCGAGTGCTATGGACTCAACCACCTCTCGTTCTTCCGCAATGTGACGGTTGACGGCGAGGACATCATGTCCGACTTGATCCACGACGACGGGGCATATGCTCATACAGATCTTAGGTTCTTCGAGAAGGACCTCGTCCTAAATCGCGGATGCGTGCCAAATGAGTACCTATACTATTTCTACTATCGCGAGCGCGCCGTTGCCAACGTTCTCTCTTCGCCCCAGACGCGCGGCGAACTAATCGAAGAAATTAATCGAGAAATGACGAGCGAGCTTGCATCTATCGATATTGAGAACGACTTCGAAAAAGGCCTCGCGTGCTTTGAGAAGTGGTACGGAATGCGCGAAAACAACTACATGGCGGCCGAGACGGGTATTCATCGCGACAAGCCGTGGACGTTTGACGTGTACGGCAAAGATGCTGGCGGATATGCAGGTGTCGCGCTCCGCTTCATGGATATTGCTCGCTCTGGCAAGACGCAGCAGATGATCCTGTGCACCCCCAACAATGGCGCCATCCCCGGCCTTCTCGATACAGATGTCATTGAGTCAACGTGCGATATCTCCACCGATGGCTGCGTGCCGCATCGCGTCGAAGCCGATTCTGTGCCCGCGGGAAACCTCGAATTGATTCGTCGCGTCAAGTACTACGAGCGCACCGTGGCGCGTGGCATCGTTAACCGATCGAAGCGCGACATTGTCGAGAGCCTCGCGATGCACCCGCTCGTTAATTCGTACTCCTTGGCGAAAGATATCGCCGCGCAGTACTTTGAGCTTAACCGCGACTACATCGACGGCTGGACAGACTAGTCTGGACGTTAAAACTAGAAATTATGGATGGGCGGACCGGCGTTTATATTGGCGCCCGTTCGCCCTGCTTAGTAAGAAAACGGGTATAGAGTGAACTTGCGAGAGAACTTCAATGTCTTTCTGGAATCGGGCGATCGGGCGAAGGAATGCCGGAGTGGCTGCACGATGGCGTTATATATCCCCTTGTTTGTTATGAGCGCGCTTCAAATTGGTGTATCAAACGTTGCAACTGAGCTCGCCTATATCAATCCGTCCATTACGCTTATTTGCACTGTGGTCGCGGCCTTTTTAAACCTGCTTCTATCGAATGTGGCTTTTTCATTATTTGCCGTCGACCGGTCCAAAGAGACGGTGCAACCTGCTCGAACCCCTCCGGTTTATCTCTTGGCCTCGACGGTTCCCCTCCAGATTTCTGGGGCGCTGCTAATTTATTTGGTTCACTTGATTTTATCGGCAATTGTAGTCTTTGCCTCGCTTGCGAGCAGTCAGCTCGGGGTGTTGTGCTCGCTTGTGGTGGCAGTAATCGTGACGCTTCTTTCCGCGTCGTTCGTATTCGTGTTAATTGAAGATGCGGACGTGGAGCAGAGGGGACTACGAGGCATTCGGTTTGCACCACGCTACATCATGCGTTCGGTCACGGTGCTTCGTTCCTCCTGGAGAGAAATCGCGCGTCCCGCAACGCTGCTGGTGGCATGGAACCTGGTTGCAAGTTGCGCTATCCAGGTTCTTGTTGGATGGGTAGTTTCGAGTGCGGCGCTGCCGTCGGCACTTTCAGTGACGGCGCTTGTGCATGAGGGACTTTATTATGGGGCGTTTGCTTATATGCTGCTTTTGCTAGTTCATTGTGCGGTTGCGAGTTGGCTCGAAATTGACGTGCTCATGGGGGTGTCCTTGTGCGTATCCGAGCAGGCGCGATAGCCCGAAGATGAAGCCGCGTTTTCGACATTGAGTTCCTGCGTACCTTGCTTTCTAAGCAGAATTGGCGCGCCGTCTGTTAACAATCGTTTTCCAAGAATTCTTTTGTTGCTCATTTTATAGACTTCTCATTGCTATAATCGCCCACCGCTCAAGATAATCGGAGAGGTTTTCCTATATGGCTCAAACAAGGCAAGACGGCATCACGCTCAGGCAGTGGCTCCCGCTCGTCGGGCTCACCTGCTGTGCGTTCGTGTTCAACACGTCGGAGTTTATGCCCATCGGCCTTTTGACTGATATCGCCGCGTCGTTCTCGCTCACCGAGGCCCAGGCGGGCATCATGATCTCGGTCTATGCCTGGGGCGTCATGCTGCTGTCGTTGCCGCTCATGGTGTTCGCTTCGCGCTTTGAGTTCAAGCGGATGCTGCTGGGCGTGCTCGCCGTGTTCTCGCTGGGCCAGTTTCTGTCCGCTGTGGCGCCGACTTATCCCATCCTGGTCTGCGCGCGCCTGGTGGTCGCTTGCGCACATGCCGTGTTCTGGTCGGTCGCCTCGATTATGGCGTCGCGCCTGGTTGACACACGCCACGGGGCGCTCGCCATCAGCATGATCGCCACGGGCTCTTCCATCGCACAGATCTTCGGCCTGCCGCTCGGCCGCGCTATTGGCCTGGCCGTGGGCTGGCGTATGACGTTTGCCGTGGTCGGAGCGCTGTCTGCTGTCGCGGTCGTCTACCAGGCGACCGTGTTTCCAACCATGCCGGCGGGCGAGCGCTTTACCGTCAAGCAACTGCCCGAGCTGCTCAAGAACCCGTTACTGATCGCGCTCTATGCGGTCACGGTGTTCATGGCAACTGGCTATTACGCGAGCTATAGCTATATCGAGCCTTTCCTGGCTCAGGTCGCGCATGTCGATGCGGGCGCCATCACTATGACGCTGACGGCGTTCGGCTGCTCTGGTCTGCTCGGAAGCTGGCTATTCGGCCGACTGTTCGATGGGCACCGCTTCCCGTTCCTCGCGATTACGCTCTCCGGCGTGCCGGTGGCTCTGCTGCTCATGGGTCCGGCCGCATCGTCGCTCGTGGCAGTGCTTGCCGTCTGCGCGCTGTGGGGCTGCTGCGCCACGGCCTTTAACGTGGCGTTCCAAGCCGAGCTCATCAAGCACACGCCGGCAGATTCGTCGGCCGTCGCCATGTCGATCTTCTCGGGCCTGTTCAATCTGGGCATTGGCACGGGTACCGCGATCGGCGGAGCCGTGGTTTCGGGCCCCGGTATCGCCTGGATCGGCTACGCGGGCGGTGCGATCGCTGCCGTGGGCGTCATCCTCGCTATCACGGTGATGTTCCCGGCCATCCGCCGCGCAAAGCCTGTCGCCTGATCACGTTTCCTCATCAGTTGCGGTGGAATAGTTCCTGTTTAAGGCCTCTGAAGGCCCAAGCAGGAACTATTCCACCGCAACTTATTTTGGGGAAGAGGATACAAGCCGGGCATACAATGGATGTCGTTGTGTTGAGCTTGCCGGGAGGCTGTTATGTGGGCATACGAGACGACGTTCTATCAGATCTATCCGCTGGGCTTTTGCGGGGCTCCGCGCGAAAACGCCGCGCCCGTTGCCGAGGATGAGCTCGCCCAGGCTGCCAACGTCGCGCCCAATCCCGATGCTCCTATCATGAAGATCGCCCAATGGGCCGACTACCTGCAGGAACTCGGTATTGGCGCTGTACTGATCAACCCGCTGCTCGAATCCGATAGCCACGGCTACGATACGCGCAGCCTGCGCCATCTCGACCGTCGCCTGGGCGGGGATGCCGATTTTGCCGCCATGTGCGAGACGCTGCATGCCCACGGCATTCGCGTGGTGCTCGATGCCGTCTTTAACCATGTGGGCCGTGGCTTTTGGGCCTTCCGCGATGTGCAGGAACGCAAGTGGGACTCGCCCTACAAGGACTGGTTTCACATCAGTTTTGACGGCGACTCGTGCTACGGCGACGGCTTTTGGTACGAGGGCTGGGAAGGCCATTTTGAGCTTGTGAAGCTCAACCTGCAAAATCCCGCTGTGGTCGATTACCTGCTCGAGTCCGTGCGCCGTTGGGCCGACGTCTTTGGCGTCGACGGTCTGCGCCTGGACGTTGCCTATATGCTCGACCGCGACTTTATGCGCCGCCTACACTCCTTTACCCGTGAGCTCAAGCCCGACTTTGTGCTGATCGGCGAGACGCTCCACGGCGACTACAACCAGATCGTCAACGACGAGATGCTCGACTCCTGCACCAACTACGAGTGCTACAAGGGCCTGTACTCCAGCTTTAACTCGGTCAACATGTTCGAGATTGCCCACTCGCTGCATCGCCAGTTTGGCGGTGACCCGTGGTGCATTTATCGCGGCAAGCATCTGCTGTCGTTTGTCGACAACCACGATGTGCCGCGCCTGGCGAGCATCCTGACGGACAAGTCCTGCCTACGCCCCGCCTACGGCATGCTCTTTGGTATGCCGGGTATCCCATGCGTCTACTATGGCAGCGAGTGGGGGATTGCCGGCGAAAAGGGCGGCCCCGATGGCGATTGGGCGCTGCGTCCTGCGCTCGATGAGCCTGCGCCCAACGATCTGACGACATTTGTCACGCAGCTGGCACACCTGCGCTCGGCAAACGATGCGGCGGCTCGTGCCCTCAACTATGGTGCCTATCGCAACGTGGTGATCCAGAACAAACAACTGCTGTTCGAGCGCGCCTGCGACGACGCGACGGTGCTCGTGGCGGTCAATGCCGTGAACGAGCCCTATTCCTTTGGAGCCGGCGAACTCAACGGCTCCTTCGTCGACCTGCTTGCCGACGACGCGCCCACGGTCGAGCTGCCGGGCTCCCTTGAACTTGCGCCC
Source organism: uncultured Collinsella sp. (assembly GCA_937950325.1). Taxonomy (GTDB): domain Bacteria; phylum Actinomycetota; class Coriobacteriia; order Coriobacteriales; family Coriobacteriaceae; genus Collinsella. The sequence continues at coordinate 91,210 of CALFDJ010000046.1, read as the reverse complement.
TATGAGGTGCGTTATCTGTTGAGGGCCTAGCTCGTGGCCACGCCAGATGAGGGTTATCAGCATATTGAGCATGGGTTTGAGCCCGTGTTTGACGAGCGCTCGCGCGTTTTGGTGCTGGGGTCGTTTCCCTCGGTGCTCTCGCGTGCCAATGCCTTCTATTACGGCAATCCGCAGAACCGCTTTTGGCGCGTGATGGCCGCGTGCCTCGGTGCGCCCGTGCCGCCCAACGAGGGAGACTCTTTGGCGAGCGGCGAGCCCGCGACGCTCGACGCCTCGATTGCCACCAAGCGGGCTATGCTGCTGAACGGCGGCGTGGCCCTGTGGGACGTGATCGAGAGCTGCGACATTAAGGGTTCGAGCGATGCGAGCATTCGTAACGTTGTGCCGGCACATATCGAGTGCATTACCGACGTGGCTCCCATTGAGCAGGTGATATGCAACGGTGGTACAGCTGGTCGGCTCTACAAGCGCTACCTACAAGAACGCACGGGGCTGTCGGCCATCGTTCTGCCGTCGACAAGTCCCGCCAATGCGGCATGGCGCCTAGAGCGCCTTGTTGGGCGCTGGCGCGAGGCCGTTGACTGGGGCGCTCTGTAATTTAGATATCTGATTGGGCGCGGGTGCCGAGGCGTTTCATGATGGCATGCCAGATCGGTGCGGGCAGCGCGGGCTTGACGCGCACCATGCCGTCGGCATCGACGCTACCGGCATTGCCACCGCCAAGCAGCTGCGCATGCTCAATGGAGCAGCCCATGCGCACAGCGCCCACAAGCTTATCCATCGCTTCCGAAAATGGCCGACGCAAGAGGCCCATACGCGGGGAGTGGCGAAGTGCTGCGATGCCGCTGCCGGCACAGATGACAACGCCGTCGCACCATGGCAGGTCACGTAGAAGACATGCCCGATACAGGCGGTCGAGAACTTCGTCCGCCTGCTTGTTGTTTTTGGACGCGGCCTGGACGACGACATAGATGCGTGTCTCTGTATTTCCAAGGCGATCGAGTATCTGCTCGACAGCGATCATAGCCTCATCGTCAAATGCATCATCAACAGCGAGTACCATGCCATCGACTGCACCGGCATCATCCGCCTTCAAGTCAACCGGGTGGGGGAGTACGGTGTCGGAAAGCCGGGCATAGGCCGCGATGGCATCTTGCAGGTCCCAGAGCAAAAACTCAAGATCGGAGCTATTGGGAATGCTGATATACGCAATGGTTTGCAGCGTTTTTGGTACATCGCCGCGTGTGGTCGTCTCCATGTCGCCTCCTTTCCGGTTGGTTTCCGTTTAGGTTACACCGTCTGACGGTGCCTCGCCGCGCTATCCTAGTGCAACCCTTACGAAAGGAACGCCATGCGCCTGCCCATGAATACTTCGCTTGCCACGCTCAAGCCCTCCGGCATCCGCCGAATCAACGCGCTCGCTGCTCAGCATCCGGGATGCATTGCGCTTGCGCTCGGCGAGCCCGATTTTCCCACGCCCGATGTGATTAGTGCCGAGGTGACTGCTTCGTTGGACCGTGGTGACACGCACTATCCGCCCAACAACGGGCGCCCCGCCCTGCGTGAGGCGTTATCTGCCTACATGGGGGACGCGGGCCTTACGTTTTCTTCCGATGAGGTCATCCTGACCGACGGTGCGACCGAGGCACTGTCGGCAACATTCATGGCTATGCTCAACCCCGGCGACGAGGTCATCATCCCCACGCCTGCCTTTGGCCTGTACGAGAGCATCGTCGTGGCCAACCACGCCAAGGCGGTCTTTTTGGATACGGAGCCTGCGCAATTTCAGATCGACGAGGACGCACTTCGTGCTTGCGTGACGCCGGCGACCAAGGCCATCGTCATCTGCACGCCCAACAATCCTACGGGTTGCATCCTCAACGCGGCATCGCTCGACGCCGTGGCACGCGTAGCGGAGCAGGCGGGCATCTACGTAGTCTGCGACGACGTATACAACCGTCTGGTCTATGTGGATGGCTACGAGCGCTTCGCCCAGCGACACCCGGAGCTGCGCGAGCAGACAGTGATCATCGAGAGTTTCTCCAAGCCCTGGGCCATGACCGGCTGGCGCTTGGGTTGGCTCGCAGCGGCAGCCCCCGTCATCGCCGAGATCGCAAAAGCACACCAATACCTAGTATCGAGCGCCGTCTCCTTTGAGATGGATGCCGCAGCCCGAGCCCTCACCGTCGACCCAACCCCCATGCTCAAAGTCTACCGAGCCCGCCGCAAACGCGTGCTCGCAGCCTTAAACGCTATGGGCCTCGACGCAGTAGAGCCCGCAGGAGCCTTCTACGCTTTCCCGAGCATCAAACAATTCGGCCTAACAAGCGAAGCCTTCTGCATCAAAGCCATCAAAGAAGCAAACGTAGCCCTAGTCCCAGGCGACTGCTTCGGAACCGAAGGCCACGTCCGCCTAAGCTACTGCGTCTCCGACGAAAACCTGGACGAAGGTCTCCGCCGCCTGTCCACCTTCATTTCGACTTTGTAGTCCTCAGGGATGCAACACATCAGCCCACCGACACAAGGGTTATGCGTGGGGCGCGTCGCTCAACGGAAAACCGGGCTGCCCCAAAGTCACCGCAGGCCGCGCCGCCGAAGGCCGGGCGCAAGGTTTTCGTAGATTCCGCACGAGCCGAAGAGCACTTAATGTGCTCTTCGTGCGAGCCAGGACTTGACCGAGCGAAAACCTTGCGCCCGGCCTTCGGCGACGTGGCCGGAATGGTGGAATTGTGTGCAGCCCGGTTTTCCGTTGACCGACGCCGGGGTCCCCGCCATAATACTTTCGGTTCACGCACGAATCCGCTGCCAGAGACAGCCGGTGCAAACGGGCATCGCCCGCGAGCTTAATGGGATATCCCGCCAGCCGAGGTGGTCGAGTAGATATGTCTTCTCGCCCCCGTCGCTCATGCAGCGCGGGGGCTTTCTTTTTGGACATGCCCCCGTCACGTCCTTGTGGCGGACCGTGCCCGGAAAGAATTCGAGGAGGTGTAATTCATGCCCCAGCAGTACAAAATCGACAAGGTTGCAGAGATCGAGTCCCGTATCGCCGAGAACGCCGGTCTGTTCGTCGTCAACTACAACGGTCTGACGGTTAAGCAGGCTCAGGAGCTGCGTCATCAGCTTCGCGAGTGCGGCGCCGAGATGAAGGTCTACAAGAACAACCTGGTCAAGATCGCTCTCAAGAACCAGGAGCAGCCCGAGCTCGACGAGATCCTCGCCGGCCCCGTCGCTTATGTGTTCTACGAGACCGAGCCGGTCGAGGCCGCTAAGACCCTTAAGGACTTCTCCGCTAAGTCCAAGGGTGTCCTTGAGATCAAGGGCGGTATCTCCGACGGCAAGGCCGTTTCCGCTGATGATGTTAAGGCTATCGCCGAGCTGCCCACCAAGGATCAGCTTCTCGGCCAGATCGCCGGTCTCATCTCCGGTTTCGCTCGCGACATCGCTGTCTGCGTCAACGGCGTTTCCTCTGGTCTCGCTCGTTCGATCCAGCAGGTCTCCGAGCAGAAGGCAGCCTAGTTGCTGTTTTCGCCCGCGGCGGCAACGCCGCACCCCTGGCGCATTCGCGCCGTGTTTTAACTGATCTCCGTGCATCCGCACGGAAACCGAAAGGACTTAGAAATGGCTAAGCTTACCACCGATGAGATCATCGATGCTCTTAAGGAAATGACCCTTCTCGAGGCTTCCGAGCTCGTCAAGGCTATCGAGGACACCTTCGGCGTTTCCGCCGCTGCTCCTGCCGCTGTTGTCGCCGCTCCCGCTGCTGGCGCTGCTGAGGCCGAGGAGAAGACCGAGTTTGACGTCGTGCTCGAGGGCTTCGGCGACAACAAGATCCAGGTCATCAAGGCCGTCCGTGAGCTCACCAACCTTGGCCTGAAGGAGGCCAAGGAGGTCGTCGAGGGCGCTCCCAAGGCTGTTCTCGAGGGTGCCAAGAAGGAGGACGCCGAGGCTGCCAAGGAGAAGCTCGAGGCTGCTGGCGCTGCTGTCACCCTCAAGTAATCAGGCTCTCTCGCCAGATTTCTTTGCAGACGGGGTTCGCATTGCGAGCCCCGTCTTTTTTGTTTTGGCCCCTCATTCCCATTGCTCGGCACGCAGAACACCGTTGTCTTCGCCGTGCCAATCCCGTTACCGCTGGGGCGTAAAATTGCACCATCCGAGCGATAATTTGCGTTGACCTGCTGAAGAATTGCGTTTGCCTTACGGCGACGTATGTCTCCGGCGGTAAGATACTTCGGTATCGCAATTTGGTCTGCGGCCGTTGTGCCGCACGCACAGGGCGCATTCTGCGCCTGCGAAAGGATCCTTGAATAACATGAAGGCAATCATCCCCGCCGCCGGTCTTGGCACGCGTTTTCTGCCTGGCACTAAGTGCACGCCCAAAGAGATGCTGCCGGTGCTCGACAAGCCGGTCATTCAGTATGTCGTTGAGGAGGCGCTCGACCCCGAGGAGGTCGACGACGCCATCATCGTTACCTCTCCCGGTAAGCCCGAGCTGCTGAGCTACTTCCAGCCCGACCGTTCGCTTGAGAACCTGCTGCGCGAGCGCGGCAAGAACGCCTATGCCGATGCCGTCGCCCACGCTGGCGGTATGCCGGTCGATTTCCGCTATCAGTATGAGCCCAAGGGCCTCGGTCACGCCATTCGCTCTGCCGCCGATGCTGTGGCAGGGGAGAACTTCCTGGTTCTTCTCGGCGACTACGTTGTGCCCAACCGTGACATCTGCGACAAGATGCTTGCTGTCTCCAAGGAGCACGGTGGCGCTTCGGTTATCGCCGTCGCTGCTTGCTCGCCCGAGGAAGTCAGCCGCTACGGCGTTATCGCCGGCGAGCGCGTCGGTTCGCTCGAGGGCGCCGAGGGCGTTGCCGATGCCGAGCCGGGCGCTGTCTGGCGCATCGGCGGTCTGGTCGAGAAGCCTGCTCCCGAGGCGGCTCCTTCCAACCTGTACATCGTCGGTCGTTACCTGCTGAGCCCGCTGGTCATGGACCTGCTCGCCGATCAGCAGGCCGGCAAGGGCGGCGAGATCCAGCTCACCGACGCCATGGCCCGCTCGCTCGACCGCGAGGCCATGTACGCTGTCGTCATTGACCCGCTCTCGGGCTACGACACCGGCACCCCGTCTGGCTGGATGGCCACCAACGCCCTCATGGCCGCAAGCGATCCTCGCTTTGCCGGCGCCTTCTGGGACGCCATCGACGAGCGCGGCGGATTGATGCGCAAGTAAGCCTTCGGGCATCGACATTTACGGGTGCGGACTTCGGTCTGCACCCGTTTTTTATAAGAGCTGCGATTGCTGGCTCTCTGTTCACAGAAAATATATGAACAGATGTTCGATACACATACATCTACCTGCACCTTTTCCGTCGAAAAACTTTGCTACTCCAAAAACTCAATCGCGTCAAGGCTTTTCTTGCCCAACGGTCGGTACCTGATAAACTATTAGGTTGCGATAACTGGCGAAGCTATGCCTCGCCAACCCACCGAGCATTTCCGTGAAGGAGGAAAAACCTGGTGACCTACGCATACACTGCCACTGAGCGCAAGCGCGTCAGCTTCGGGAAAATCCCGGAGGCCATGGAGCTCCCCAACCTTATCTCTGTTCAAAGGGAATCCTTTGAGCGTTTTAAGGACGAGGGCCTTCGTGAGGCGTTCAAGGAATCCAGCCCCATCCAGAGCCAGAACCATGTTCTCGAGGTTACCTTCGGCGAGCATCAGTTCGGCGACCCCGCGCACACCGTCGAGGAGTGCCGCGAGAAGGATATGACCTATCAGGCTCCGCTTCTGACCGACGTCCGTCTCACCAACAAGGAGACCGGCGAGATCAAGGAGCAGCTCGTCTTCATGGGCGATTTCCCCATGATGACCGATCAGGGCACCTTCATCATCAACGGTACCGAGCGTATCGTCGTTTCGCAGCTCGTCCGCTCCCCGGGCGTGTACTACAGCTCCGAGATGGATTCGGGCAAGCAGATCTACAAGGCCCAGATCATTCCGTCCCGCGGTGCCTGGCTTGAGTTTGAGGTCGACAAGCGCGACCAGCTCATGGTCTCCATCGACCGTAAGCGCAAGCAGAGCGCCACGATGTTCCTGCGCGCCCTTGGCATCGCCGTCACCAACGATGACATCATCGAGCTGCTCGGCAACTCCGATGTGATCAAGCGCACCCTGGAGCGCGACACCGCCCTCACTCGCGAGGACGCCCTCATCGAGATCTACCGTCGCCTGCGCCCGGGCGAGCCTCCCACCGTGGACGCTTCCCGCAGCCTGCTCGAGGGCCTGCTCTTCAACCCGCAGCGCTACGATCTGGCCCGCGTCGGTCGTTACAAGGTCAACAAGAAGCTCAACCTCACCACCGAGGAAGAGGTCACGGTGCTCACCGACGAGGATATCGTCGCGACGCTGCGCTACCTCCTGTCCCTCGCTGCCGGCGAGCAGGGCTTCAAGGTCGACGACATCGACCACTTCGGCAACCGCCGCATCCGTACCGTCGGCGAGCTCGTCGCCAACCAGTTCCGTATCGGCATGAGCCGTATGGAGCGCGTCGTCCGCGAGCGCATGAGCTCCCAGGACATCGACGAGATCACCCCGCAGTCGCTCATCAACATCCGCCCGATCGTGGCCTCCATCAAGGAGTTCTTCGGTTCCTCGCAGCTCTCGCAGTTCATGGACCAGGCGAACCCCCTGACCGGTCTGACCCACAAGCGCCGTCTGTCCGCACTCGGCCCTGGTGGTCTTGCCGGCCACAAGTCCGGCTCCAGCCGCCGCACCAACGTGCCGACGGCCGTCCGCGACGTTCACAATTCGCACTACAGCCGCATGTGCCCGATCGAGACCCCCGAAGGCCCCAACATCGGCCTGATCGGCTCGCTCGCCCTCTACGCCCGCGTCAACGAGTATGGCTTCATCGAGGCCCCGTTCCGTCGTGTCGAGAACGGTGTTGCCACCGACCAGATCGACTGGATGACCGCCGACGAGGAAGAGAAGCACGTCATCGCGCCGGCCAACACGCCGCTCGATCCCAAGACCAACGAGTTCATCACGACCGATGCCGAGGGCAAGATCGTCCGCCCGCACACCGTGATCGCCCGTACCCGCGACTTCGACGGCTCCTTCGGCGCTCCCGCTGACGTGCCCGTCGAGGACGTCGACTACATGGACGTCTCGCCGCGTCAGATGCTCTCCGTCGCAGCCACGCTGATCCCGTTCCTTGAGCACGACGACGCCAAGCGTACGCTGATGGGCGCCAACATGCAGCGTCAGGCCGTGCCGCTGGTTCACCCCGCCGCTCCCTATGTCGGTACCGGCATGGAGCGTCGCGCCGCTCTGGACTCCGGTGAGGTCACCCTGGCCAAGAACGCCGGCGAGGTCATCTTTGCCGACGCCGCCAAGATCATCGTCAAGCATGCCGGCGGCATGGACGAGTATCACCTAGCCAAGTACCAGCGCTCCAACCAGTCCACCTGCATCAACCACCGTCCGCTCGTGCGCGTCGGTGACACCGTTGAGCAGGGCGAGCCTCTGGCCGACGGTCCTTCGACCGATCACGGCGAGCTCGCACTGGGCCAGAACCTCACCGTGGCCTACATGCCGTGGGAAGGCTTTAACTACGAGGACGGTATCGTCGTGTCCGAGCGCCTGGTGGCCGAGGACCTGCTGACGACCATCAACATCACCCGTCACGAGATCGACGCCCGCGACACCAAGCTCGGCCCCGAGGAGATCACCCGCGAGATCCCGAACCTCTCCGAGGACATGCTTGCCAACCTCGACGAGGACGGCATCATCCGCATCGGCGCCGAGGTCGGCCCTGGCGACATCCTGGTCGGCAAGGTCACGCCTAAGGGCGAGAGTGCTCTGACCGCCGAGGAGCGCCTGCTGCGCGCCATCTTCGGTGCCAAGGCCCACGATGTCCGCGACACCTCCCTTAAGATGCCTCACGGCGCTTACGGCCGCGTCATCGACGTCGTCCGCTTTAGCCGCGAGAACGGCGACGACCTGGCCCCCGGTGTCAACGAGCAGGTGCGCGTCTACGTCGCCCAGCGTCGTAAGATCCAGCAGGGCGATAAGATCGCCGGCCGCCACGGCAACAAGGGTGTTATTTGTAACGTTCTGCCGGTCGAGGACATGCCCTACATGGCTGACGGTACCCCGATCGACGTTATCCTCAACCCGCTGGGCGTTCCTTCGCGTATGAACGTCGGCCAGCTGCTCGAGTGCCACCTTGGCTGGGCCGCTGCCTGCGGTTGGGATACCGAGCAGGCCGACTCCGACAAGTACGTCCCCGGTCCGTTCTTCACCGCGACGCCCGTCTTCGACGGCGCCAAGGAGGACGAGATCGCCGAGGTCATCCGTCGTGCCAACAAGAACATGCTCAACAAGGCCACCGCTGCCTTTGGCGATCACATGCGCCCCGAGTTCGTCACCCAGCTTGACGAGCGCGGCAAGACCCGTCTGTTCGACGGCCGCACCGGCGAGGAGTTCCGCGAGCCCATTACCGTGGGTACGTCCTACATCCTCAAGCTCGGCCACATGGTCGACGACAAGATCCACGCTCGTTCGACCGGCCCTTACAGCCTGGTTACCCAGCAGCCTCTGGGCGGCAAGGCTCAGTTCGGCGGCCAGCGCTTCGGTGAGATGGAAGTTTGGGCACTGTACGCTTACGGTGCTTCCAACGTCCTGCAGGAGATCCTGACCGTCAAGTCCGACGATACCGTGGGCCGCGTCAAGACCTACGAGTCCATCGTCAAGGGCGAGAACGTTCCTGTCCCGGGTATCCCCGAGTCCTTCAAGGTTCTCGTCAAGGAGATCCGCTCCCTCGCACTGGACATCGAGCCCATGCACGATGCCGACGAGGACGCCTCCGCCCCTGTGACCGCCGAGGAGACCTCCGCTCTCGACGACCTGGCTGCGCTCGCCGGCGTTGACGCCGACGTCGAGGCCGAGGATGCCGAGACCGCCGAGGCGCCCGAGGCTGTCGCCGCCACGACCACTGATAAGGAGTAGTTGACTGTGGCAGATTTCGAAGCTACTGATTTTGACTCGGTAAAGATCTCCCTTGCCTCCGCCGACCAGATCCGTTCCTGGTCGCACGGTGAGGTCAAGAAGCCGGAGACCATCAATTACCGTACCCTCAAGCCCGAGAAGGACGGCCTGTTCTGCGAGAAGATCTTCGGTCCCGCCAAGGACTGGGAGTGCTCCTGCGGCAAGTACAAGGGCATCCGCTTTAAGGGCATCGTCTGCGAGCGCTGCGGCGTCGAGGTCACCTCGGCCAAGGTGCGTCGCGACCGCATGGGCCACATCGAGCTCGCCGCTCCCGTGTCCCACATCTGGTACTTCAAGAGCCCCACGAGCTTCCCGATGAGCCGTATGCTCGACATCAAGTCCAAGGACCTCGAGAAGGTTCTGTACTTTGCCAGCTACATCATCACCGAGGTCGACTACGAGGCTCGCGAGGCCGACGCCGACGACCTGCGCGAGGAGCTCGCCGCCGATCTGGAAGAGATCGATGCCGAGTGCGCTCGCCAGATCGAGTCCCTCAAGGAGCAGGGCAACCCCGAGAACTTTGACGAGTTCTCCGACGAGGAGCCGCTGACCCCCGAGGAGATCGCCTCTGGCATCGTCGACATCGAGGAAGAGTGCAAGGATGAGAAGCAGCTCCGCACGGACGCCTTCAACGCCTTCATGAAGCTCAGCGAGCGCGACCTCATTTCCGATGAGCCGCTGTTCCGCGAGATGACTCGCTACTACTCCATGTATTTCAAGGGTGGCATGGGTGCCGAGGCCGTCCGCGACCTGCTCGCTGCCATCGACCTCCCCTCCGAGGCCGAGAAGCTCAAGGCCATCATCGCCGACGAGGACTCCCAGAAGCAGAAGCGCGAGAAGGCCGTTAAGCGCCTCGAGGTCGTTGACGCCTTCCTGAAGGGCGGCAACAGCCCCGCGAACATGATCCTGGATGTCATCCCGGTCATTCCGCCCGATCTGCGCCCGATGGTCCAGCTCGACGGCGGCCGCTTCGCCGCGTCCGACCTCAACGACCTGTATCGTCGCGTGATCAACCGTAACAACCGACTCAAGCGCCTGCTCGACCTGGACGCCCCTGCGATTATCGTGAATAACGAGAAGCGCATGCTCCAGGAGTCCGTGGACGCCCTGTTCGACAACGGCCGTCGTGGTCGCCCGGTCTCTGGCCGTGGCGGTCGCCCGCTCAAGTCGCTCGCCGAGGCCCTCAAGGGCAAGCAGGGTCGTTTCCGTCAGAACCTGCTGGGTAAGCGTGTCGACTACTCCGGCCGTTCGGTTATCGTTACCGACCCCAAGCTGCTGCTGCACCAGTGCGGTCTGCCCAAGACCATGGCGCTGGAGCTCTTCAAGCCCTTCGTCATGAAGCGCCTGGTCGAGCTTGGCAAGGTCGAGAACATCAAGGGCGCCAAGCGCGCTATCGATCGTGGTGCCACCTTTGTGTGGGACATCCTCGAAGAGGTCATCGACGGCCGCGTCGTGCTGCTCAACCGTGCACCGACCCTGCACCGTCTGTCCATCCAGGCCTTTGAGCCGGTGCTGGTCGAGGGCAAGGCTATCCACCTGCATCCGCTGGTCTGCTCGCCCTTCAACGCCGACTTCGACGGCGACCAGATGTCTGTCCACGTGCCGCTGTCCAGCCAGGCTCAGGCCGAGGCTCGCGTGCTTATGCTCTCTGCGAATAACCTGCGCTCGCCGGCATCCGGCAAGCCGGTCAACATCCCTTCGCAGGACATGATCATCGGTGTGTACTACCTCACCCAGGTTCGCGAGGGTCTGCCGGGCGAGAACCACGTGTTCTCGAGCTTCGACGACGCGCTGCACGCCTATGACTGCCGCTCCGAGGTCGACATGCAGGCCAAGATCCAAGTCCGCGTGTCCGCTGCCGATGCCAACGTCATCAACGAGGACGGCACCCGTATCTTCCGCGTCAAGAACGGCAAGAACGAGTTTGTCGACTACGACGTCACCGGCAACAAGACCGCGCGCTTCGAGACCTCTATCGGCCGCATCATCTTCAACCGCCAGTGCCTGCCCGAAGACTATGAGTTCATGAACTACAAGATGGTCAAGGGCGATGTGGCCAAGCTGGTTGCCGACTGCTGCGATCGTTACCCCGAGGCCAAGGTCGGCCCGATCCTCGACGCCATCAAGTACTCCGGCTTCCACTACGCTACCCGCGCCGGCCTTACCATCTCGGTGTGGGACGCTCTCATCCCTGCCGAGAAGCAGGAGCTGCTCGATCGCGCCCAGGCCAACGTCGACCAGATCAACGAGTACTTCGAGGAGGGCTTCATCAACGAGACGGAGCGCCACATCGAAGTCGTTAACGAGTGGACCGCTTGTACCGACAAGGTTGCAGCGCTCATGCTCGACATGTTCGACGAGGAGAACCCGCTGTACATGATGGCCGACTCCGGCGCCCGTGGTTCTAAGACCCAGCTGCGTCAGCTCGGCGGCATGCGTGGCCTGATGGCAGACATGTCCGGCGAGACGATCGACCTTCCCATTAAGGCGAACTTCCGCGAGGGCCTGCTGCCGCTCGAGTACTTCATTTCGACCTACGGCGCCCGTAAGGGCCTGGTCGATACCGCATCCCACACCTCGGACTCTGGTTACCTGACCCGTCGTCTGGTCGACGTGGCCCAGGACGTCATTGTCCGCGAGGAGGACTGCGGTACGCACGAGGGCGTCACCTACAACCTCATCATCCCCGGCACCACCGACCTCAACACCGACCTCGTCGGCCGTTGCTTCATCGAGGACGTCGTGGCTCCCGATGGCACCGTGCTCTTTGAGCAGGACGGCTACATCGAGAAGGTCGCCGACATCCAGAAGATGGTCGATGCTGGCCTTAAGAAGGTCAAGCTCCGCGCGCTGCTCACCTGCCGCTCCAAGTACGGCGTGTGCCAGAAGTGCTACGGCTGGGATCTTTCCACCCGTCGCCCGGTCGCTATCGGTACTGCCGTCGGCATTATTGCTGCCCAGTCCATCGGCGAGCCCGGTACGCAGCTTACGATGCGTACCATTCACTCCGGCGGCGTCGCTGGCGTCGACGATATTACGCAGGGTCTGCCTACGGTCAGCCGTATGTTCGATATCGTCGGCAACGTCAACGAGAAGATTCTGGGTCGCGAGGCCGAGCTGGCTCCGTACTCCGGTCACCTCTCGATTAAGCCCGAGAAGTCCGAGTACGTGCTGACGCTCACCGACTCCGAGGATCACACCCGTGTCCTCGACGAGCGTCGCGTCCCCGCTTCGGTGCGCTTTATGCCCGAGATCGAGGACGGCTGCGAGGTTCGCGCCGGCGACCAGATCACCAAGGGCTTCGTCAACTTCCGCAACCTGCGCAAGCTGACCGACATCGAGTCGACGATGCACACCTTCGTCGAGAGCGTCAAGGACGTCTACACCAGTCAGGGCGTTGACCTGAACGACAAGCACATCGAGGTGCTCGCACGTCAGATGCTGCGTCGCGTTCAGATCACCAACCCCGGCGACTCCAAGTACCTGCTCGGTCAGTATGTTGACCGCTACGAGTTCGCCGACGAGGTCGAGCGCGTTGCCCGTCTGGGCGGTCAGGCTCCCGTGGCCGAGCCCGTCATCCTGGGTACGCTCAAGGTCGCGTCCAACATCGACTCCTGGCTGTCGAGCGCTTCGTTCATCCGTACCGCCGGCGTCCTTACCGAGGCTGCCATCGAGGGCAAGGTCGACCACCTGCTCGACCTTAAGTCCAACGTCATCGTCGGTAAGAAGATCCCGGCTGGTACCGGCCTCAAGCCGTACGCCAACGCCAAGCTGACGTATCGCACGGCCGACGGCTACGTGGACATCGACGGCCCGGCTTCGCCCAACGCCAAGTCGCTGCCCGAGTGGGCTCCTGTGGAGCTCAAGGACCTGGACGAGCAGCTCCCGCAGCAGCTCGACTGGGCCGGCTACGACGAGTTCGGTGGTGCTGACGGTTCGTTCACCCGCAACGGCCACACCATCTCCGCCGAGAAGGCTCGCCTGTACCTGTTCGACGACCTGGGCGTGTCGCAGCGCTGGACCAACAAGTTCAGCGAGGTCGGCATCGAGACGGTCGGCGACCTGGTCGGCAAGTCCGAGGAGGATCTGCTGCGCATTGATGGTATCGGTGCCAAGGCGATCGAGGAGCTCCGTGACGGCCTGGAGGCCCACGACCTGCTCTACATCCTCGAGAACAACGACGACGTTGCCGACGAGGAAGACCTCTCGCAGCTGCTGCAGATGGTCTTTAGCCCCGACGGTCCGGACGACATCCTGCTGGGCACCTCCGCCGCGCCGACGCATCACGCCGACGCCGACGAGGAGCTCCTGGGCGCCCCGATCGACGACAAGAAGGCTCCCGCCAACGGTGCCATCAACGAGGACATGGCTTCCCTCGACGAGCTGCTCAACCAGCTCGTGGACACCGACGACGCCGAAGAGGCCAAGGACAACGACGAGGAGTAATTAGTTCCGCCGTTCTAACGAACGGCGGCGACCTCCGTCGCTGCGCGGCCCCCAGAGCTACAATCTGTCATTCAAAAGGCAGGGCATGACCAAAAGGTCAATCCCCTGCCTTTTTCATGCCACCTTGTACGCTCTGGGGGCCGCTCGCTTGCGTATGCTCAACCTGTTGCGTTCCGTTGATCCCTTGCCAATAAGGGACAGAGTCATTTTGATAGGTTATTCCTGCTTGAATTTGAAACATTCCGTTCGGTCAAAGCGTATCTATGGTGAGGGCCTCATCGAGAACCATTAACGTCACCGGGAGGTGATTATGGAAGAACAAGCATTTAGACAGGCGGTCGAGGATCACCGTGATGTCGTGTTTCGAATCGCATTGACGTACCTGCGCGATCGTGCCGACGCCGACGATGTTGCCCAGGATGTCTTTCTTAAGCTGCTTAAAAGCGATGGACATTTTGAAAGTTGGGAACATCTTCGTCGATGGCTTATCCGGGTCACGATCAATGAATGCAAATCGCTCTTTCGAAAGCCATGGAGGCGTGTGGAGGATATTGAGAACCTGGCCGATTCGCTTTCGGCGGCGCAGGATGAGACCAAGGCGGTCCTGTCAGACGTTATGCGACTTCCGGAGCGATTCCGCGTTCCCATCGTGCTCTATTACTATCTGGGCTTTTCGACCTCAGAGATTGCCGAGTTGTTGCATGTACCAGCCGCGACCGTTCGAACGCGTTTGGCTCGCGGCAGGTCGAAGCTCAAGTTCATCCTAGAGGAGGGCGACCGTGAAATCCAATCAAATCAAGCAGGCCTTCGAGTCCATCCAAGCCGATAGCAATCTTGCAGATCGCGTCCTTAATACTGCTGCGGGTGAGCCGCTTCATCGAAAGGGCCACGCGAAGCCTCTCTATGTTGCCGTAATCGGGTGTCTTGTCGGAGTGTTGGCGACCGGAGGGGTCGCCTACGCAGTTATCAATTCCAGCTATTTTGCCTCAGCTTGGGGAAACCACGGCAACGGGGATTCCATTACCTGGACCAACGGCGGCTCATCGGGAACTAAATATACCTACACCAGAGAGTTTGGCGATGGCATCGCGCCCCAAAGCCTGGAAGGCGCAGTCCAGGAGGTTAATCTGTCCGTCGAGGGCAACGGCTATACGCTTGATATCCATGAGATGGCAATCGACCAAAACGGCTGCGGAGCCGTGACGTTTACGTTGTCCAATCCAAATGGAGTTAACTACTACAAGCCAGCAGCAGAGACAGGCGAACTTGTTCTCTATGGTGAAGAAGAACAAGGCATCGGCACGCCCAGCATGAACTTCGGCGAGGAATGGGCTGACACACGCTGCACCATTGATAAGGACACATCAAGCGATACTGTCATTAATGGCACGATGTACTTTGCTTCTATGGATCGCGAGCGAGGTTTTCAACATGCGGTCACCTGGAATATCTCGTGGACCGAGGGCGAAGGCGAGGATGCGAAGCCGTTCGAGGCATCGACGCCCGAGTTTAGCGTTGGAGCGTACGTCGATACAAAGGAACTCCGCTCCGATGACTCGACTCTTGAGATTAGCCCGTTTTCCATCCAGACACACATCGATGATCTGGGCTATGAAGCAGTTGATAATAAGCTGACCGTCAGCTACAAGGATGGATCGGAGCAGACTATCGAAGATGACGACGCAGGGGTGTTCAACTTATATTTTTCTTATGCGCGCAATAGCGGAGAGAACATCTGGGTGCCAACGAAGTTGATTGATGTCGACCAAGTGGTCTCAGTAACGCTTGAGGGCACGAGGTGCACGTCAACAGGAGAGACCGAAACAGAAGTACCCTTTACCATCGTCTATTCGTAAGATTTGGGGCCGCTTCCTACTAGGGGAAACGGCCTCTTTTGCGGTAAATGGGCGGTTAAAGCGAGCGATTTACTTCCGAAAGCGCCGCCGATTTCCACGCGACAGATGAGAGCAGATCATCGCTGGAGTGCGACGTTTCCCCAGATAAAACCGACCAAAATAAACCTGTCCCTTTTTGGAAGGTAACGTTGCCCCAACGAGCATGTCGGATTCCCGGACCGGGCGGCCCAGGTTTTAAGTTTGTCGCGAGTTCCGCACGCAAAGGAAAGCACTTAATGTGCTTTCCGTCTTGCGCAGGACTGTAGAGCAGCAAACTTAAAACCTGGGCCGCCCGGTCCGGGAATCCTCCCAAGCGCACACGAGGGGATTCCTTTTGTGTAGGCTTTGCGGAAATATGCCGATTTTAGGATACGCCCGGCGGCGTGGTCAGTTGACGGCACAGCTTACGGCACGTATCCTATCGAACTGCGTGTTTCGTAGGGGGATGCTGACCCCTCGATTCAAGCCGTTGCACTTTACAGAAAGCTGGAATCATTCGAGAAGGAGTACGCTTTGCCTACTATTAACCAGCTGGTTCGCCAGGGCCGTCGTTCCGTGCCCAAGAAGTCCAAGAACGCTGCTCTGCAGCACAACTCCCAGAAGCGCGGCGTGTGCACCCGCGTCTTCACCACGAGCCCCAAGAAGCCGAACTCGGCTCTTCGTAAGGTTGCCCGTGTTCGCCTCGTCAACGGCATCGAAGTTACTGCTTACATCCCGGGTGAGGGCCACAACCTGCAGGAGCACTCCATCGTGCTCGTCCGCGGCGGTCGTGTCCGTGACCTCCCTGGTGTCCGTTATCACGTCATCCGTGGCGCCTACGACGCTGCTCCGGTCCAGAACCGTATGCAGGCCCGTTCCAAGTACGGTGCTAAGCGCCCCAAGGCCAAATAAGCCAGATAACGTTTTGATACTTTCGCCGTGTGCCGCCTAAGCGCCGCACGGTAGACACTTAAGGAGATTTCACATGCCGCGTCGTGCAGCAGCTAATCGTCGTGAGGTTCAGCCTGACGCCGTTTACAACAACCGCCTGGTGACTCAGCTCATCAACAAGGTCCTTCTTGACGGCAAGAAGGCCACCGCTGAGCGCATCGTTTACACCGCTTTCGAGATCGTTGCCGAGAAGTCCGAGGGTGGCGACGCTCTCGCTACCTTCAAGAAGGCTATGGACAACGTCAAGCCCACGCTCGAGGTTAAGCCCAAGCGTGTCGGTGGCGCTACCTATCAGGTCCCGATGGAGGTCAACTCCCGTCGTTCCACCGCTCTGGGTATCCGCTGGATCGTCAACTTCTCCCGCGCTCGCAAGGAGAAGACCATGGCCGAGCGTCTCGCCAACGAGATTCTCGACGCTTCCAACGGCCTGGGTGCTTCCGTCAAGAAGCGTGAGGACGTCTTCAAGATGGCCGAGGCCAACCGCGCGTTCTCTCACTATCGTTGGTAAGTTAAGGTAAGGAACTAACATGGCTAAGCCTAAGTACAAGCTTTCCGATACCCGTAACATCGGCATCATGGCCCACATCGATGCTGGTAAGACCACCACGACCGAGCGTATTCTTTACTACACCGGTAAGACCCACAAGATCGGTGAGGTCCATGAGGGCGCTGCCACCATGGACTGGATGGTTCAGGAGCAGGAGCGCGGCGTAACCATTACCTCCGCTGCTACCACCTGCTTCTGGAACAAGGACGGTAAGGACTACCGCATCCAGATCATCGACACCCCGGGCCACGTTGACTTCACCGCCGAGGTCGAGCGCTGCCTGCGCGTCCTCGATGGCGCTGTCGCCGTCTTCGACGCCGTTGCCGGCGTTCAGCCCCAGTCTGAGACCGTTTGGCGTCAGGCTTCTACCTTCAACGTCCCCCGCATCGCCTTCATCAACAAGTATGACCGCGTGGGCGCTGACTTCTTCAACGCTATCGAAACCATGAAGGATCGTCTCGACGCTAACGCCGTGGCCGCTCAGGTCCCGATGGGCGCCGAGGACAACTTCTGGGGCGTCATCGACCTGGTCACCATGACTGCATGGGACTTCAAGGCCGACGAGAAGGGCATGACCTACCCCGAGCCGATGGACGAGATCCCGGCTGAGTTTGCCGACATCGCTGCCACCAAGCGCGAGGAGCTCCTCGACGCTGCTGCCAGCTTTGACGACGAGCTCATGGAGAAGATCCTCATGGAGGAGGACTTCACCGTCGAGGAGCTCAAGGCTGCTCTGCGCAAGGGTGTTCTGGCCAACGAGCTCAACCTCGTCTTCGTGGGCTCCGCCTACAAGAACAAGGGCGTCCAGGAGCTGCTCGACGCTGTCGTCGACTACCTGCCCAGCCCGCTCGACGTTGAGGCCGTCACCGGTACCGATCCGGACACCGGCGAGGAGATCCAGCGTCATCCTTCCTTCGACGAGCCCTTCTCTGGCCTGGTTTTCAAGATCATGACCGACCCGTTCGTCGGTAAGCTCACCTATGTCCGCGTTTACTCCGGCCGCGCCGAGTCCGGCTCCTACGTTGTTAACGCTTCCAACGGTCAGCGCGAGCGCCTCGGCCGCATCCTCGAGATGAACGCTGCCGAGCGTATCGACCGTGACGACGCTGCCGCGGGCGACATCGTCGCTTGCGTCGGCTTTAAGAACTCCACCACCGGCGACACCCTGTGCGCTGAGGGCAAGGAGATTGTTCTCGAGAAGATCGAGTTCGCTAAGCCCGTTATCGACGTTGCCATCGAGCCCAAGACCAAGGCCGAGCAGGACAAGATGTCCCTGGCTCTGACCAAGCTCGCCGAGGAGGACCCGACCTTCCAGGTGTCCACCAACCACGAGACCGGCCAGACCATCATTGCTGGCATGGGCGAGCTGCACCTCGAGATCATCGTCGACCGTCTGCTCCGCGAGTTCAAGGTTGACGCTAACGTTGGTAAGCCCCAGGTTGCCTACCGCGAGACCGCTGGTCACGACGTCGAGAAGGCTGAGGGCAAGTTCGTCCGTCAGTCCGGTGGTCGCGGTCAGTACGGCCACGCCGTCATCAAGCTCGAGAAGATGGAGGAGGGCTTCGGCTACGAGTTCGTCAACGCTATCGTCGGCGGCGTCGTGCCCAAGGAGTACATCCCGTCCATCGACAAGGGCATCCAGGAGGCCCTGAACACCGGTGTTATCGCCGGCTTCCCGGTCCTCGACGTTAAGGTCACCCTGTTCGACGGTTCTTACCACGAGGTCGACTCCTCCGAGGCCGCCTTCAAGATCGCCGGTTCCATGGCTATCAAGGACGCCCTCAAGAAGTCCGATCCGCAGCTGCTCGAGCCGATCATGGCTGTTGAGGTCGAGACCCCCGAGCAGTACATGGGCGACGTTATGGGCAACCTCTCCGGTCGCCGCGGCAAGATCGAGGGTATGGAGGATCGCAAGAACAGCAAGCTCATCCGTGCCAAGGTGCCGCTGGGCGAGATGTTCGGTTACGCTACCGACCTTCGCTCCCAGACCCAGGGCCGTGCATCCTACACGATGCAGTTCGACTCTTATGAGCCCGCGCCCAAGTCCATCGTGGACGAGGTCATGAGCAAGAACGCCTAAGTTCGAGCTCCCTGTTACGTAATCCGCGAGAACATCTCTCGCACTCTTTGGAGGTTTAAGTTGGCTACCCAGAAGATCCGCATTCGCCTCAAGGGCTATGATCACGAGGTCGTCGATCAGTCCGCGAAGCTCATCGTCGAGACCGCTCAGAAGACCGGCGCTCGCGTTTCCGGTCCTGTCCCCCTGCCCACCGAGCGCAACCTGTACACGGTTATCCGTTCGCCGCACGTGAACAAGGACTCCCGTGAGCAGTTCGAGATGCGCACCCACAAGCGCCTCATCGACATCCTCGACCCCACCTCGGGCACTGTTGATTCGCTTATGCGTCTCGACCTCCCCGCTGGCGTCGACATCGACATCAAGCTCTAAGCGATATCGCTCATAGCTTAAAGGGCCCCGCTGCCGTTACGGTAGCGGGGCCCTTTTGTTTTGAATGATGGTTTGGACTGCCGGGTAATGCTGCCGAGTAGGTGGTTGCGGCGCCCTATTCGCTCAAGGGACGCAGCGATGCCTCCTCAAAATGGAAGGATCGCAAGCCGTCTTCCGTTTCGATGCACGCGCGACCAAAGTCATCGACCGTTTGAAAGATGCCACGCGCCAGCTCGTCCCCAGCGGGGGAGCGGGCGATAATGCGTTCCCCGATCCAATTAAGGTGAGCGATATATTCGTCGTGGACGGGCGCGAGCGGACCGGCATCTTCTTCCTTGGCGTTGAGGCGCTCTGCCCAGGCATCTACAGCGTCTATTACTGCGTGATAGACCTCATCGAGGAGCATG
Organism: uncultured Collinsella sp.; assembly: GCA_937950325.1. Taxonomy (GTDB): domain Bacteria; phylum Actinomycetota; class Coriobacteriia; order Coriobacteriales; family Coriobacteriaceae; genus Collinsella. The sequence goes on along the minus strand of CALFDJ010000046.1, from coordinate 71,500 downwards.
TCGACGGCGGGAACGCTCTCGTTGAGGTCCGAGAGGCCAATTGCCGCCAGGCCGCCATCGGGAACCTCCGCGGGCACATAGTTCACGTTGACGCCGATGCCACAGACCGCAAAGGGTTTGCCTTCGTTATCGCGTGCGGCCTCGACTAGAATGCCACCGAGCTTGCGCCCTCGCGCGACCAGGTCGTTGGGCCATTTGAGGCCAATCTCGTTTGCAAGACCCTGCTTTTCGAGTGCTTCGAGCACCGCTAGGCCGCTGACGGCGGCAAGACCAGAGTACTTTGCGGGATTAACGCATGGACGCAGGACAATCGAAAGCAATAGGTTGCCGGCGGTTGAATCCCACTTGTGGCCGCGCCGGCCGCGTCCTGCTGTCTGAGCCCGGGCGGCAAGTCCTGTGCCGTGCGGTGCTCCCTGTTTTCCTGCTTCGAGCAGGTCATCGTTGGTCGATCCGGTTACGTCGACTATCGTTAATTTGGCATCCATAACAACTGCTACCTCCTAAGTTAATAAGGCAATCGCGCAATGGTGTCGAGAGATAGACACAATGTGAAGCCTTTGTCGCATTTGGACAATTTAATGTTAACACGTCAACAACGACTAAAATGCGCTATCCTCTCTTGGTCGATGTAAACACGTCAACAACTCAAAGGAGGTTAGTGATGGGTTTCACGATTCTTGGAACAGGCTCGGCGCTTCCTGAGCGCAGTGTTTCCAATGACGAGCTGTCTGAGTTCCTCGATACCTCGGATGAGTGGATTTTTACCCGCACAGGTATCAAGAGCCGCCACGTCTGCACCACCGAGTCACTTGACGACCTTGCCGTAGCGGCGAGCGAGCGGGCACTCCGGGTGTCCGGAATCGACGCGAGCCAGCTGGATCTGATCGTCTGCTCGACGACGACGGGTGATCACCTTGTTCCCGCTGAGGCGTGTGCCGTTGCTGAGCGACTAGGCGCGACGTGCCCTGCCTTCGATGTCTCGGCGGCTTGTGCCGGCTTCGTATTTGCGCTCGATGTCGCCGAGGGCTATATCGCCCGCGGTCGCGCTGAGCACGTGCTGGTCGTTGCCGCCGAGCAGATGACGCGCGCACTCGACTGGACCGACCGTGCCACCTGCGTGCTCTTTGGCGATGGGGCAGGCGCCGCAGTGATTGAGGCTGGGGGAGACAGCCCCCTTGCCGTTGAGCTTTCGACGGCGCCCGACGTCGAGACGTTGCGCGTTCCTGGTCTAGTCGGCACCTCGCCGTTTAAGGCCTCCGCAGATGGCGAGAGCGTGCTGTCCATGAATGGCCGCCGTGTGTTCAAGTTCGGCGTCAACGCCATCTGCGACACGGTCCATAAGCTTGCGATCGATGCGGGCATTTCGGTCGAAGACATCGATCATTTTGTATTCCATCAGGCTAACGAACGAATCCTGAGCCAGGCGGTCAAGCGCCTGGGCGTGCCGGACGAGCGCGTGGTTCGCACGTTGCGCGAGACCGGCAACATTTCGAGCGCATGCATTCCGCTTGCCCTCGACCGGCTGGCAAACGCCGGTGCACTTCACACGGGCGACACCATCGCCTTGGTTGGATTTGGCGCCGGTCTGGATATAGGTGGCTATCTGCTTCGTTGGAAGTAGTCGCACATAGGAAATAAAAACGCCCTAGGGCACAACCAAAGGAGAACTACCATGGCAGATCAAAAGACCTTCGAGCGCGTTTGCGACGTTATCCGCGAGACCGCCGGTCTTGACGATGTCGAGATGAAGCCCGAGTCCACGCTCGAGGAGATTGGTCTCGACAGCCTGGGCACCGTCGAGATCCTCGTCGCCGTCGAGGACGAGTTTGGCATCCAGCTCGATACCGAGGAGAACCCCAAGACGGTCGGCGAGTTCGCCGATACGGTCGAGGCGGCATTGGAGAAGTAGAGATGCTCAAGACTCCTCTCTGCGATCTGCTCGGCATCGAAAAGCCTGTGTTCCAGGGCGGTATGGCCTGGATTGCCGATGCCTCACTGGCGTCCGCAGTGTCCGAGGCGGGTGGCTTAGGCATCATCGCGGCCATGAACGCCGACGCCAACTGGCTTCGCGACCAGATTCATGAGCTGCGCACCAAGACGGATAAGCCCTTTGGCGTGAACGTCATGCTCATGAGCCTGTTTGCCGACGAGGTCGCGCAGGTCGTGATTGACGAGCGAGTGCCGGTCGTCGTGACGGGCGCCGGCAATCCCGCCAAGTACATGAAGGCGTGGAACGAGGCGGGCATCAAGGTCATCCCGGTCGTTGCTTCGGTGGCGCTGGCGCGCCTCGTGGCACGTCGTGGAGCCACGGCGGTTGTTGCCGAGGGTACCGAATCGGGCGGCCATATTGGCGAGACCTCGACGATGGCACTGGTGCCGCAGGTCGTCGATGCGGTCGACATTCCCGTCGTGGCCGCCGGCGGTATTGCCGACGGCCGCGGCGTGGCGGCCGCCTTTATGCTCGGCGCTGCAGGAGTCCAGGTGGGTACGCGCTTTCTGGTCGCAGACGAGTGCACCGTCTCGGAGCAGTACAAAGAGATGGTCCTGAAGGCCAACGACACTTCGACGCGTGCGACCGGTCGCTCGACGGGACATCCAGTGCGCGCCCTCAAGAGCCCCTTCACCAACGCCTATGCCAAGAGCGAGGGTTCCGGCGCGAGTGCCGAGGAGCTCGGTGCTATGGGAACCGGTGCGCTGCGTAAGGCCGCCAAGGACGGCAACTACGAAGAGGGTTCGTTTTTGTGTGGACAGATTGCCGGCATGGTCAACGAGCGTCAGAGTGCACGCGAAATCGTTGACGATCTGGTCGATGGCGCCGAGCGCGTCCTGAAGGGTGCGTCCGCATGGGTAGCGTAGCGTTTCTGTTTGCCGGCCAGGGTGCCCAACACCCCGCGATGGGCGTCGACCTGGTCGAGGCATCGCCGGCGGCTGCCGAGGTGTTCGCGATCGCCGACGAGGTGCGCCCGGGGACCAGCGAGCAGTGCCGGAGCGCCTCCAAGGAGGAGCTCTCGCAGACCGAGAACACGCAGCCGTGCGTGTTCGTTCACGACCTGGCAGCGGCCGCCGCATTGCGTGAGCGCGGCGTGGTGCCTGCCGCCTGTGCGGGATTTTCGCTGGGCGAGGTCGCCGCGCTCACCTTTGCGGGGGCGTTCGATACGCGAGCGGGCTTTGAGCTTGTGTGCGAGCGCGCGGCGCTGATGGCCGCGGCTGCCAAGCGCCATCCGGGCGGCATGCACGCCGTCATCAAGCTCGATGCGGCGCAAGTCGAGAACCTGGCTGCGCAGGCCGGCGAGGACTGCTGGCCGGTCAACTACAACAGCCCGCAGCAGACGGTTGTTGCCGGAGCGCCCGATGCGCTGCAGACCCTCGACGTCCTAGTAAAAGAGGCTGGCGGCCGCGCCATGAAGGTCGCGGTGTCGGGTGCATTTCATAGCCCCTATATGGCCGAGGCGACCTGTGGCCTTGCTGCATATATTGAGGCCGGTCACGCGCCGTCCCCGTTGCTCATTCCTGTTTTGGCAAATATGACAGCGGCGCCCTATCCGGCGGACCCCCAGACGGCATCGGGTGTCTTGGCCAATCAGGTGAGCCATGCCGTGCGCTGGGTCGATACGCTGCATGCTCTGCAGGATCAAGGCATCGACACATTTATTGAGGTCGGCCCCGGCAAAACGCTGTCCGGCCTGGTCAAGCGTACGTTGAGCGACGTTCGTGTGTATTCGTGCGAAACGGCCGAGCAGGTCGCAGCTATTGCTGACGAGCTCGCATAGTCCACAGGGCTGTAACCCGAAAGGAATGACATGGGCAACTTGAACAATGGCGCGCTCGAGCGCAACGACTCACGTCGCGTGGCACTGGTCACGGGCGGCTCGCGGGGTATCGGCCGCGCCTGCGCTATCGGTCTGGCGGAGGATGGCTACGATATCGCCGTCGTCTATGCCGGCAGCGTCGATGCGGCGCGCGAGACGTGCGACGCCTGCGAGGCGGCTGGCGCCACGGCGCGCTCATATCAATGTGACGTGGCCGACCCCGCTGCCGTCAACGCGTGCGTGGAAGCGGTCCTCAACGACTTTGGCTCCATTTGGGCGCTCGTCAACAACGCTGGCATCACCCGCGATGGCCTGCTCATGCGCATGGGCGATGACGCCTTCGATCGCGTGCTCGATGTCAATCTTAAAGGAACGTTTAACACGACGCGCGCGCTCACCAAGACCTTTATGCGCCAGCGCGGCGGTTGCGTCGTCAACATGAGCTCGGTTGTGGGCCTGATGGGCAATGCCGGGCAGGCCAACTACGCTGCCTCCAAGGCGGGCGTGATCGGCCTGACCAAGGCGGTGGCGCGCGAGCTTGCGCCCCGCGGTGTACGAGTGAACGCGGTCGCCCCCGGGTTTGTCGAGACAGATATGACGGCAAAGCTCTCGGAGAAGGTGCGTACGGTAACCGAGGAGCAGATTCCCCTTAAGCGTATGGCGCAGCCCGAAGAGGTGGCCGGTGTGGTGCGATTTTTAGTGAGCGATGCGGCTGCCTACATTACGGGCGAAGTCATACGCGTCGACGGCGGAATGGCGATGTAGAAAGCAAGCCGGGTAAGCGGCTTGGATGAGGAGACCATGATGGAACAGAGAGTTGCAATCACCGGTATCGGTGCCGTGTCGCCGCTCGGCAACACCGCGCTTGCCACCTGGGCGGCCATGTGCGCCGGCACGTGCGGCATCGGCCCGATTACGCACTTCGATACCGATGCGTTTGCCGTCAAGGTGGCGGCCGAGGTCAAGGGCTTTGACGGCAACGAGTACTTTGGCAAGCGTGACGCCAAGCATCTCGACCCTTGCGTTCAGTTTGCGATGGCGGCTTCGGACGAGGCGATGCACGATGCGGGCTTTGATGTCGAAGGCGCCATCGATCGCGAGCGCCTGGGCGTCTACGTGGGCTCGGGCGTGGGCGGTATGCAGACACTCGTCGACAACGTCCATACGATTGCCGACCGTGGGCCCCGCCGCGCATCGCCCTATATGATCGCGATGATGATCCCCAACATGGCATCGGGCAACATCGCAATCCGTCACAAAGCAAAGGGGCCGACCCTGCCCGTCGTGACCGCTTGCGCCACCTCGGCCCATGCGGTGGGCGAGGCGTTCCGCGCCATCAAGCACGGCTATGCCGATGCGATTCTCGCCGGCGGTGCCGAGGCCGCAATTATCCCCGATGCCGTTGCGGGCTTTACGTCCTGCCGCGCATTGACCACCAACCCTGATCCCGCGACGGCTTGCCGCCCGTTCGATGCAGACCGCGATGGCTTTGTGATGGGCGAGGGCGCCTGCGTGCTGGTACTCGAGAGCATGGAACATGCGCAGGCGCGCGGTGCGCACATTTATGCCGAGGTCGTGGGCTACGGCAACACCGATGATGCTTATCACATCACGAGCCCCGATCCCGAGGCTGCCGGCATTGCCCGCGCGATATCGCTGGCGGTTGCCGAGGGCGACGTCAAGCCTTCCGAGGGTCTCTACATCAATGCCCACGGCACATCGACCAAGCTCAACGATTCGTCCGAGACGGCGGGCATTAAGCGTGCGCTCGGCGAGGACGCGGCGCGCGCCGCGCACGTCTCGTCGACTAAGTCGATGACCGGCCACATGATCGGTGCCACGGGTGCCATCGAGGTCATGGCCTGCGCCATGGCGCTCGAGCAGGGCGTGGTGCCGCCGACCATTAACTACCACACGCCCGATCCCGCCTGCGATCTTGACTACACGCCCAATCGCGCGGTTCGCGCCGACCTTACCTGGGCGCTTTCGACCAACCTGGGCTTTGGCGGGCACAACGCCGCCATCGCGCTGCGTAGATATACGAGGAGCTAGAGCATGGATTCCAAAAGACTTGCCGAGATAGCCGATGTTATGGAGGACCGCGGCCTCACGCGCGTACGCGTTGAGGAGCCCGATGGCACCGCGGTCGAACTCGAGCGTGCGAGCGCCGCGCAGCCGGTTGCCGTGCCCATGCCTATGCCGGGTGCCGTGACTGCTCCGGCGGTGGCTCCTGTCGCCATGCCTGCCGCCGCACCGGAGCCCGCCGCGCAGGCGCCTGCCGCCGCATCGGAGCCCAAGGGTACCGAGGTGACCGCTCCCATGGTAGGCGTGTTCTATGCTGCCCCGGCGCCGGGCGACGAGCCGTTTGTGCACGTGGGCTCCAAGGTCAAGGCCGGTGAGACCCTCTGCATCATCGAGGCCATGAAGGTTCTCAACGAGGTAACGGCAGAGACAGACGGCGAGGTGCTCGAGATCTGCGTGGCCGACGGCGACCTCGTGGAGTTTGGCAGCTGCCTCATGAGGATCGGATAGGTGATGTCCATGAACAAAGAAGAGCTCAAGAAGCTGTTGCCGCATCGCGAACCGATGCTTTTGCTCGACGAAGCCGAGCTGGTGGGCGACGAGGCCCACGGCAAGATCACGATTACGGGCGACGAGTACTTTTTGCAGGGGCATTTTCCGGGAAACCCGGTCGTTCCCGGCGTGATTCAGTGCGAGATGCTCGCCCAAAACTGTTGCGTGCTGCTGATGGGCGATGAGGAGGCGCGCGGCGCGACGCCGTTCTACACGAGTCTGGACAAGGTGCGCTTTAAGCGTCCGGTGCGACCGGGCGACACGGTGGATCTGGTGTGCTCCATCACGCGTGCGCGCGGGCCGTTCCGCTTTGCGACGGGCACTGCGAGCGTCAACGGTGAGGTTTGCTGCCGCGCCGATATGTCTTTTGCACTCATGCACGAAAGTTAAGGAAGGCTTCATGTTCGACAAAGTGCTCATCGCCAACCGCGGCGAGGTCGCGGTCCGTGTTATCCGCGCGTGCCGCGATATGGGCATCAAGACCGTCGCCGTCTACTCCACGGCCGATGCGGACGCGCTGCACGTGCAGCTTGCCGACGAGGCGTATTGCATCGGCGGCCCGCGTCTTGCCGAGAGCTACCTCAACGACGATGCCGTGCTCACCTGTGCCGTGAAGTCGGGGGCAAAGGCGATCCATCCTGGCTACGGTTTCTTTTCCGAGAAGGCGAGCTTCGTGCGCGACTGCGACAAGTATGGCCTGACGTTTGTCGGTCCTTCGGCCGAGGTGATCGACAGCATGGGCGACAAGGACGCCGCGCGTCGAACGGCTGCCGCGGCGGGCGTGCCCATCGTACCGGGCTGCGATTTGCTCAAAAGCCCCGAGGAGGCGACAGCCGAGGCCGAGCGCATTGGCTGTCCCGTGCTCATCAAGGCGCGTGCGGGTGGAGGCGGTCGCGGTATTCGCAAGGTCGAGCGCGTGGAAGATGCGGCAAAGGCGTTCATCGAGGCACGCGCCGAGGGCGAGGCCGTTTTTGGCGACGGCGAGTGCTACATGGAGAAGTTCGTCGCGCCGGCGCATCACGTTGAGGTGCAGATTATGGCCGATAAGCAGGGCCATGTGTTTTCGCTCGGCGAGCGCGAGTGCTCGGTGCAGCGGCGCAACCAAAAGCTAATCGAGGAGAGCCCTGCACCGTGCCTCGACGGACACGACGACATTCGTGCTCGCATGCACAAGGCAGCGCGTGACCTGGCTCGTGCCGTCGGCTACGAAGGAGCCGGTACCATCGAGTTCCTGTATTCGGACGACGGCAATTTCTTCTTTATGGAAATGAACACGCGCTTGCAGGTGGAGCATCCGGTTACGGAGTTTGTGACCGATACCGACTTGGTCAAGTGGCAGCTGCGCGTGGCAGCCGGCCAACCTCTGCCCTTTGAGCAGGAGGACATGCCGGTCCGCAACCACGCCATGGAGTGCCGCATCAATGCCGAAACGCCGGACTTTCTGCCGTCATGCGGAACGGTCACCGCGTTGCGTGTGCCGGGTGGTCCGCGCGTGCGCTGGGATTCCGCCATGTTTACCGGTGCGAACGTTCCGCCGTACTACGACTCCATGCTTGGCAAGCTCATCGTGTGTGCGCCCACGCGCGACGGCGCCATTCGCAAGATGCGCTCGGCCCTGGGCGAGCTCGTGATTGAGGGCGTGAGCGAAAACAGCGAGCTTCAGCTCGACGTGCTGGCAAACGACGAGTTCTTGTCGGGCATGTATCACACCGATCTGATGGGGCATCTCTATGCTGATGAATAGAAAAGCGAAGACGGTCAACGTCCTCGAGGGACCGATGACCGAGTCGTGCGCCGAGTTTCCCGCGCGCCACGTGTTTATCAAGTGCCCGGAGTGCCGCCGCGTGATCGATGAGGCACGCCTGCACGACAACCTCGAGGTCTGCCCTCGTTGCGGCAAACACTTTCGCGTGAGCGGTCGCGCGCGCATGCGCATGACGGTCGACGAGGGCACGTTTGAGGAATGGGATGCTAATCTGGCGTCGGAGGACTTCCTCTCGTTTCCCGGTTATGCCGACAAACTCAAGAGCGTGAGCGAGCGTTCGGGCGAGCGCGATGCCGTTGTGTGCGGCAGGGGCAAAATCTGCGGTTGCGATACGGCGCTCTTCTTTATGGACGCCAACTTTATGATGGGCTCGATGGGCTCCGTGGTGGGCGAGAAGGTCTGTCGCACATTTGAGCGTGCGACCGAGCTGGGATTGCCGGTTGTCGGCTTTACCGTTTCGGGCGGCGCGCGCATGCAAGAGGGTGTGACGTCGCTTATGCAGATGGCCAAGATTTCTGCGGCGGTTAGGCGCCACAGCGAGGCGGGCGGTCTGTATATCACGGTGCTCACCGACCCCACGACCGGAGGCGTAACCGCGAGCTTTGCCATGGAGGGCGATATTATCCTGGCCGAGCCCGATGCCCTGACGGCATTTGCCGGCCCGCGCGTGATCGAGCAGAACATGCACAAGCGCCTGCCCAAGGGATTCCAGCGCTCCGAGTTTTTGCTGGAGCACGGCTTTTGCGATGCCGTTGTTCCGCGTGGCGAGATTGCACTCACGGTAGGCGAGCTGCTGGCGCTGCACGAAGGGCACGCGCCCGGCCTGGGGGCACCGCATGAGATCGTGCATACGGGTCGCTGCGGCAAAAAGCTGGGACACTTGTTCAAGCGCTCGGCCGCACCAAAAACCGCGCTCGAGATTGTCAAGCAGACCCGCTCGGCAGATCGCGCCACGGCAGGCGAGATGATCTCGCTGGGCCTGGATGGATTTGTGGAGCTGCACGGCGACCGCTACTTTGGCGACGACGCTGCCGTGGTGGCTGGCATTGGCTGGAAAGACGGACGCCCCGTATCGGTCATCGCCATCGAGCGCGGCACCACGACCAAAGAGCGCATGCGTCGCAACTTTGGTATGGCACATCCCGAGGGCTACCGCAAAGCACGTCGCCTTATGCGCCAGGCCGAAAAGTTTGGTCGACCGGTTCTGTGCCTGGTCGATACTTCGGGCGCGTTTTGCGGCATCGGTGCCGAGGAGCGCGGCCAGGGCGAGGCAATTGCCCAGAATCTCATGGAGATGAGCGGCCTTAAGACGCCGATTGTCTCGGTGGTGACAGGCGAGGGCGGCTCTGGTGGCGCGCTGGCGCTATCCGTGGCCGACCGCATCCTGATGCTCTCGAGCTCGGCCTATTCGGTCGTGAGCCCCGAGGCCTGTGCGTCGATCCTGTGGAAGGATACCGACCGCGCGAATGAGGCCGCCGAAGCGCTGAAGCTCACGGCCCCCGATCTGTTGGCGCTCGGTATCATCGACGGCATCGTTGACGATAGGGGCCTGTCGCATGAGGAGATCGCCGATGCCGTCATGTCCTCGGCATTTGATGCCTTTGATACGCTTGGGCGGCTCGACGACGCGACCCTCACAAACCTCCGCTACCAAAAGTACCGCGCAATCGGTCAGTACCGCACGATGTGACAAAGGGACGGCCCGCATGTCACATTGGGAAAGGCGTTCCATGTCACAAGTTTCTAGAACCCCGTTTACAACGACGGTTTCATCAAACGCCATGGCCGTGGTGGACTATCTGTCCAAAAGCATGATGTCGGCGCTGCCCTTTATTGTCTGCGCGGCGTTGTTCCGCACCGTCGCCGTCATTATGGGCGAAGGCATGCTGGGCCTGTGGTCTGCCGATTCCGAAATCTATCGCCTGTTCTACAGTTGGCTCTATAACGCCGGCTACTACTTTTTGCCCATTTATCTTGGTTGGGCGGCCGCCCGCCAGCTCGGTTGCTCGGAGCAGCTGGGCATGATGCTGGGCGGCGTATTGATTGCGCCCGATCTGCTTAAGCTCTTCGATGCCGCATCGACGACGGGGGCATCGATGACTTCCGTGTATGGTCTGCTTCCTGCGCCGGTCAACGATTACACGACGACTGTTATTCCGGTTCTCATCTCGGTGCCCGTGCTATGGCGAGTGGAGTGTTTCTTTAAGCGCGTTATCCCTAAGGCCGTGGCGTTTTCGTTCGTTCCGTTTGCGACCATGCTTGTCATGGTTCCGGTTTCGCTGTGTATTACGGCGCCGGCGGGCAGCTATCTGGGCATGCTGTTGGGCCAGCTTATGTTTATGCTTGGCAATTCCGGTGGCATCGTGTCGCTGCTCACGCTCATGGGGCTTGCTGCGGGCTGGGAGTTCCTAAAGATCGCCGGCGTCAGCAACGTTGTCCTATCGCTCGCCTATGCGCAGTTTATGAGTGTGGGAACGGATTCATGCATCCTGATCGCCGCGACGATGGCAACGTTTGCCGTTTGGGGCATGCCCTTTGGCGCGTCGCTTCGCGTTGCGGATAAGGACGAGAAGGCGCTCATGCTGGGCTATTCAATCTCGGGTGTTCTTGGCGGCGTAAGCGAGCCGGCGCTGTACGGTTGCGGCTTTAAATATGGCAGGTGCCTGACGTGCATGGCCATTGGCGGCGCCGTCGGAGGCCTTGTTGCGGCCGTGGGCCACGTTACGGCCTATACCATCGGTATGACGAATGTCCTCATGGTCATTGGCTTTGCCACAGGTGGTTTTTCGAACCTGCTGTGGTGCTGCGTTGCCGGCGGCACGGCTTTTGTGGTGTCTGCGGCGCTGAGCTACTGCTTTGGCGTGGTGCCGGCGAAGGGGCAGGCGACGGGGGGCGGAGCCGATTCGCCCGAAACAGTGGCGAGCGGTGCTGAAGTAAGCGCATAAACCTGTGCGACAAAAGGACGATTCCTTTGTCATGCTTCAGGGCCGCGGCTCGTGTGGGTCGCGGCCTTTTTGTATCTGGGGGACAAAGTGGCTACACTACAATCCGTTTGAGCAATAGATATATAGGTAGTACCGTGGGGGCGGATGTAGATGGTCGAGTGGATTGTTAAGCGTGCGCAGGGCGACCGTGCGCGCGTGGGCACGTTGACGGGCGTGGTGTGTATTCTCGCCAATGTGGCACTATGCGCTGCGAAGGGCGCAATTGGTGTGGTTTCGGGATCGGTTTCGATTGTGGCGGATGCCATGAACAACCTGTCCGATGCCAGCTCGAACATCGTGAGCGTGCTGGGCTTTAAGCTGGCGAGCAAACCGGCGGACCTTGAGCATCCGTACGGCCATGGACGCTACGAGTACCTCTCGGGCCTAGTTGTGGCAGCGCTCGTACTGCTCATCGGCGTTGAGCTGGTGAAGTCCTCGGTTGAGCGCGTCATCCACCCCGAACCTGTCGAGTTCTCGCTTGCCCTGGTGGCGGTCCTGGTGCTTTCGATGGTCGTTAAGCTGTGGATGGCGGCACTCAACCAAAAGCTCGGCGATCGCATTGAGTCCGAGACGTTGCATGCGACCGCGCAGGATTCCAAGAACGATGTCCTTGCCACGGGCGCCGTGCTGGCGTGCGCAATTGTTTCGCAGGTGACGCACATCAATCTTGACGCATGGGTCGGCCTTGCCGTTGGCGCCTATATTGGCTGGAGCGGCTTTGAACTTATTCAAGATACGGTGAGCCCGCTTTTGGGTCAGTCGCCCGATCCTAAGCTGGTCAAGCACATTCGAGACAAGATCATGAGCTATCCCGGCGTTTTGGGCGTTCACGATTTGATGGTTCACGACTACGGCCCGGGCAGGAAGTTTGCAAGTGCGCATGCCGAGATGGCGGCCGAGGCCAGCCCGCTGGAAAGTCACGACACGCTCGATAACATCGAGCAGTCGTTTAGGTACGAAGACGGCATGATCGTCACGCTTCACTACGATCCCATCGTGACCGATGACCCCAAGGTGGCGAGCATGCGCTTGCGCATTCACGCCATGGCTCAGGAGATCGATAGCCGCCTTTCGATTCATGATTTGCGCTGCGTGCCGGGCCCCACGCACACCAATGTGATTTTTGACTGCGTGCGACCCTCGGATTTGGACATGGGAGCCGATGAACTCAAACGCGCGTTAGCCCAGAGGGTCGAATCGGAATATCCCAAGTCGATTGCCAAGATTACGATCGACGAAGACTACGTAGGACATACCCACGAGTAAGGCTGTGCCGGCAAAGCAGGTTATGCAGAAGGGGAGAGCATGAAGCGCCTATACCTACTCCGCCACGGCCAGACGGAGTTCAACGTCAAAAAGCTGGTCCAGGGTCGCTGCGATTCACCGCTGACCGATCTGGGCCGCAAACAAGCGGGAATGGCTGCCGCATGGCTCAAGAGCCACGACGTTGTCCCCGACAAAGTGGTCTCTTCGCCCTTAGGCCGAGCCATGGACACAGCTCAGCTCGTCGCAACCGAACTCCTCGGCCCGGACGCAGCAGTCGAGCCCTGTGAAGGCATTATCGAGCGCAGCTACGGCACCTTCGAAGAAGGCCCCCACGACGCCCTGCCCACTGACGTTTGGGATCCGGGCGAGGACCTGGTCCCCTTCGGAGGAGAAGGAAGCCGCGCGCTGCAAGAGCGCATGGTAGACACCCTCACCAATCTCATGGGCGCCGAGGGCACAGAAACCCTCCTAGCAGTAAGCCACGGCAGCGCCAGCCGCCAATTCATCAAGGCTGCAGCCCCAGAGGGCTTCGAGCTCCCAACAAAACTCCCCAACTGCGCCATCATGGTCTTCGATTTTGACGATGTGCGAGAAGAGGACGATACGCTCCAATGCAAGTTCACCTTGCAGCAAATTGTGGATCCCCAGCAAAGTCATTAGCCTGAGCGAGCAAGGTTTAGCAGACATCAACGTGGCGTTCCCAGTGTGCGGCGGAGGGGGCGGGCCTGAGACATATTAAGGTTGTCGCGAGTTCCGCACGAACAGGAGAGCACTTAATGTGCTCTCCGTCGTGAGCAGGACTGTAGAGCAGCAACCTTAATATGTCTCAGGCCCGCCCCCTCCGCCGCACACTGGGAACGTGCCACGCACTTTACCTGCGTAAACAATGTGAGTGAAATATGAATCTCGATGGATACGCCCGCAGCCGTGTATACTAATCAGCTGTGTGTAACCAGGGGAGTATTCTGGCTGGACAAAATGCCTGCTTAATAGGGTTGTCAGGTAGTCCGGGCGAAATACAAGGCTGGGGAGCACGTCGTGTAAGTAGTGGTCCTCTAGGGGCGTACGCTCGGTGGTGTACGCATTGTCCCAAGACCACGCGAGAGTTGGGATCATATCTTGATCAGCATGATTCTCGGCCGCAAGATTGGCATGACCCAGGTTTGGGACGAGGACGACAACGTCGTTCCCGTCACGGTCATCCAGGCTGGCCCCTGCGCTGTCTCGCAGGTTAAAACTCAGGCAACCGACGGCTATGACGCCGTCCAGATCGGTTTCGGCGACATCAAGGCCAAGAACGTGAACAAGCCCATGGCTGGTCACTTCGCCAAGGCCGGCGTCGAGCCTGTCCGTTTCCTTCGTGAGGTCCGCGTCGAGAACGGCGAGGAGCACAAGGTCGGCGAGGTCGTCACCGTCGCTGATTTCGCTGATGTCGAGAAGGTCGACGTCATCGGTACCTCCAAGGGTAAGGGCTTCCAGGGTCGCATTAAGCGCTGGGGTCAGCGCCGCGGTCCTATGACGCATGGTTCTCACTTCCAGCGTCACCCCGGTTCTATCGGTCAGTGCGCCTATCCTGCGCGCGTCCTCAAGGGCGTCAAGATGGCCGGTCACATGGGTAACGAGCGCGTTACCGTCAAGAACCTTTCCGTTGTCCGCATCGATGCCGAGCAGAACCTCATCTTGGTCAAGGGCGCTGTCCCGGGTGCCAAGAATGGTCTCGTCGCCATCCGTATGGCCTAAGGGCCCAGCCCATTTAGCCCAGCGTCATACCAAGGAGAACACTTAAATGGCAAAGTTTGAAGTAAAGAACAGCGAGGGCAAGAAGGTCGCCGAGGCCGAGCTCGCCGCTGAGGTGTACGGCATCGAGCCGAACATCCACGTTATGCACCACATCGTCAAGTGCCAGATGGCCTCTTGGCGTCAGGGCACCCAGTCCGCTAAGGGCCGCTCTGAGGTTTCCGGTGGCGGCAAGAAGCCTTGGCGTCAGAAGGGCACCGGCCGTGCCCGCCAGGGTTCCATCCGTGCTGCCCAGTGGCGTCACGGTGGCGTTGTCTTCGCCCCCAAGCCCCGTTCCTACGCTAAGCGTATGAACAACAAGGAGGTCAAGCTGGCTATGCGCTCCGCGCTGTCCGCCAAGCTGGCCGATGGCGAGCTCGTGCTCGTCGACGACTACGGCTTCGAGAAGCCTTCCACCAAGGCTGCCGTCGCCATGCTCAAGGCTCTCGGCCTTGAGGGCAAGCGTCTGACCATCATCGTTCGCGATGAGGACGTCAACGCCTACCTGTCGTTCCGCAACATTCCCAAGACGTTCATCATCACCGCTGACGAGGCCAACACCTACGATCTCGTCAACAACAACGCTGTGCTGATGCCCGCCGACATCGCCGCTCACTTCGGGGAGGTGCTTGCATAAATGACCGCCCACGAGATCATCATCCGTCCGATCGTGTCCGAGCGTTCCTTCTCCGGCATGGAGCTGAACAAGTACACGTTCGAGGTCGCCAAGGATGCTAACAAGTATCAGATCAAGGACGCTGTCGAGGAGATCTTCGGCGTCAAGGTCGTTCGCGTGAACACCCTGACGGTCAAGCCCAAGACCAAGCGCGTGCGCTATGTCGCCGGCAAGACCCGTTCTTGGAAGAAGGCCATCGTCACGCTGGCCGAGGGCGACACCATCGAGGTCTTTGGCAACCAGGCCTAAGACTCGCTGCTGTTGAGTGAGCTCATGCCTCCCAACTAGGGGAGGCGAGAGCTCAAGGTTTTGGGCGTATAAAATGGACACGCCCGGAACCGTGTATACGTCCGGTGTCATCGCACCCGAGGCAGAACCTCGAATCCCTGTCTGCGATGGCTAACGGATTCCTATTGAAAGGGATTGTAATGGCTGTAAAGCACCTTAAGCCGACCTCCGCTGGTAGGCGTTGGCAGACGATCTCCGATTTCTCCGAGATCACCTGCACCAAGCCCGAGAAGTCTCTTCTCGAGCCCCTGCCCAAGAAGGCCGGTCGTAACAACAACGGCCGCATCACCACCCGCCACCAGGGCGGCGGCGTGAAGCGTCGTTACCGCGTGATCGACTTCAAGCGCAACAAGGACGGCGTGCCCGCCAAGGTTGCCACGATCGAGTACGATCCGAACCGTTCCGCTCGCATCGCTCTGCTGCACTACGCTGACGGTGAGAAGCGCTACATCCTGGCCCCCAAGGGCCTCGAGGTCGGTCAGACCATCATGTCCGGTTCTGACGCCGACATCAAGCCGGGCAACGCTCTGCCCCTCGCCGACATCCCCGTCGGTACGCTCATCCACGCCGTCGAGTTCCAGCCGGGCAAGGGCGCTGCTATCGCCCGTTCCGCCGGTAACTCCTGCCAGCTGATGGGTAAGGAGGGCAAGTACGCTATCGTCCGTATGCCTTCCTCCGAGATGCGCCGCATCCTCGTTACCTGCCGCGCCACCGTCGGTGAGGTCGGCAACGCCGATCACTCCAACATCGTCATCGGCAAGGCCGGCCGTAAGCGTCACATGAACGTGCGCCCGACCGTCCGCGGTACCGTCATGAACCCTGTCGACCACCCGCACGGCGGTGGCGAGGGCAAGAACCACACCTCTGGTCGTCCCTCCGTTACCCCCTGGGGTAAGCCGACGAAGGGCCTTCGTACGCGCAAGAAGAAGAAGGTCTCGAACCAGCACATCATTCGTCGCCGTAAGAAGTAATTTCGGATACCGAGTTTTAGGAGAAAGCACTTATGAGCAGAAGTCTCAAAAAGGGCCCGTTCGTGGAGACTCGCCTTCTCTCGCGTATCACCGCGATGAACGAGGCTGGCAAGAAGGACGTCGTGAAGACCTGGTCCCGCGCGTCCACCATCTTCCCCGAGATGGTTGGTCACACCATCGCCGTCCACGACGGCCGCAAGCATGTGCCCGTGTATGTTACCGAGTCCATGGTTGGTCACAAGCTCGGCGAGTTCGCGCCGACTCGTACGTTCCGTGGCCACAAGGCCAAATAGGGGGTTAACCGTAAATGGCAACTAAGTCTATTGAAACTGAGGCCACCGAGGTTCGCGCCGTCGCTAAGTACGTGCGTGTTTCCCCCAGCAAGGCCCGCCTGGTGGTCGATCTGATCCGCCGCAAGCCTGTCGCTCAGGCCTTCGACATCCTCCACTTCTGCGACCGCGCCGTCGCCGTGGATGTCGAGAAGGTTCTCCGTTCCGCCGTTGCGAACGCCGAGAACAACAACGGTCTGCGTGCCGACAACCTGGTTGTCGCCGCTGCCTATGTTGACGAGGGTCCGACGCTTAAGCGCATCCGTCCCCGCGCCAAGGGTTCCGCTTCTCGCATTCTGAAGCGTACTTCCCACATCACCGTCGTCGTTGCTCCTCGAAAGGAGGCGTAAAGCTGTATGGGTCAGAAAGTCTACCCCACCGGCTTCCGTCTTGGCATCACCGAGAACTGGCGCTCCCGCTGGTTCGCAGAGAAGGATTACGCTAAGACCCTCGGTAACGATCTCGAGATCCGCAAGTACCTCGAGAAGCGTCTTTCCCGCGCAGCTGTCTCCCGCGTCGAGATCGAGCGCGCTGGCGACAAGGTGAAGGTCATCATCCTCACCGCTCGCCCCGGCGTTGTCATCGGTAAGAAGGGTGCCGAGATCGATACCCTCCGCACCGAGCTCGAGAAGGTCGCTGGCGTCTCCAAGGGCCAGCTCTCCGTCGACGTTGTCGAGATCAAGCGCCCCGAGCTCGACGCCAACCTTGTTGCTCAGTCTATCGCCGAGCAGCTCGAGGGCCGCGTTGCCTTCCGTCGCGCTATGCGTAAGGCTGTCCAGTCCGCCCGCAAGGCCGGCGCTAAGGGCATCCGTATCCAGTGCTCCGGTCGTCTCGGCGGTGCCGAGATGGGCCGTCGTGAGTGGTACCGTGAGGGTCGCGTGCCTCTGCACACCCTCCGTGCCAAGATCGACTACGGCACGGCTGTCGCCAGCACCACCATGGGCGCTTGCGGCGTGAAGGTCTGGATCTACCTGGGCGAGAAGCTCCCGGGCCAGCCTGTTCCCAACCCTGCACTCGAGGGCTCTTCCCGTCCTCGTCGTCGTAACTCCGAGAGGAGGGGTCAGTAGTGCTTGCCCCTAAGCGTATTCTTCACCGCAAGGTGCAGCGTGGCTCCATGAAGGGCCAGGCCAAGGGTAATACCGAGCTGCATTTCGGCGAGTTTGGTATCCAGGCTCTCGAGGCCCATTGGATCACCAACCGTCAGATCGAGGCCGCTCGTATTGCCATGACCCGCTACATGAAGCGTGGCGGTCGTGTTTACATCACGATCTTCCCCGATAAGCCCATCACCAAGAAGCCTGCCGAGACTCGCATGGGTTCTGGTAAGGGTAACCCCGAGGAGTGGGTGGCCGTCGTCAAGCCCGGCCGCATCATGTTCGAGGTCAAGGGCGTGCCCGAGGAGGTCGCTCGCGAGGCTCTGCGTCTTGCACAGCACAAGCTTCCCATCAAGACCAAGATTGTTGCTGCCAAGAACGCTGAGCAGCGCATCGAGAAGGAGATGGCTGAGGAGGCCGCTCTCGAGGCCAAGTGGGCTGCTGAGGACGCCGCCGCCGCCAAGGAGGAGAACTAATGAAGCCCGCAGAGATTCGTGAGCTCTCGGACGCTCAGCTCGTTGAGAAGCTGAAGGAAATGCGCGCCGAGCTCTTTAACCTTCGTTTCCAGATGGCCACCAGCCAGCTGGACAACACCGCTCGCGTCAACACCGTGAAGAAGGACATCGCTCGCGTCCTCACGGAGCAGCGCGCCCGCGAGATCGCAGCGGAGAAGTCCGCTGTCGCCGAGTAGGACCTAAGGAGAGAACATGACTGATTCGCGTAACTCGCGTAAGGTCCGTACGGGTGTCGTTACCTCCGTCTCCGGTGCCAAGACCATTGTTGTCACCATCACCGAGCGCAAGCGTCACCCCAAGTACGGCAAGATGATGACCAGCTCCAAGAAGCTGCACGCTCACGACGAGGAGTGCACGGCTGGCGTGGGCGATACCGTCCGCGTTATGGAGACCCGTCCTATGTCCAAGATGAAGCGTTGGCGCCTCATCGAGGTCGTCGAGCGCGCTAAATAAGCAGTCGCTCTTACGACTTGTACGTTTCCGAAGATGTGCGTATGCCTGGCTTGCATACCACGGGCCGTATAAAGGCTGCGCACCTCTCTTCGGTTCTTAGTTCGGAGGAACATCTACCATGATTCAGATGCAAACCATGCTGAACGTCGCCGACAACTCCGGCGCTCGCAAGATTCGCTGCATCAAGGTGCTTGGCGGTTCCAAGCGTCGTTATGCAGGCATCGGCGATGTGTTCATCGGTGCTGTCCAGGAGGCTACTCCTGGCGCCAACGTCAAGAAGAAGGACGTTGTCCGTTGCGTCGTCGTTCGCACCGTTAAGGAGATCCGCCGCAAGGATGGCTCCTACATTCGCTTTGATGAGAACGCCTGCGTTGTCATCAACAACGATGGTTCGCCCGTCGGCACCCGTATCTTCGGGCCCGTCGCTCGCGAGCTTCGTGACAAGAAGTACATGAAGATCGTCTCGCTCGCTCCCGAGACCCTGTAGTTAGGGGAGATATATGTATATCAAGAAGGGCGATAAGGTCCAGGTTCTCTCTGGTAAGGATCGCGGCAAGCAGGGCGTTGTCCTGCGTGCTCTCCCCGCCGAGAACAAGGTCGTTGTCGAGGGCGTTTCGGTCGTCAAGAAGGCCGTCAAGCCCAACGCTGCCAACCAGCAGGGCGGCATCGTTTCGCAGGAGGCTCCTATCGACGCCTCCAACGTCAATCTCGTTTGCCCCGAGTGCGGTAAGGTTACCCGCGTCGGTCACGAGAAGGACGGCAAGAACAAGCTGCGCGTCTGCAAGAAGTGCGGCCACAAGTTCTAAGCTGCCCGCAACATCAAGTTGCTAGCAAAGGCCCGGATGCCACGGCACCCGGGCCTTTTTCTATCCCTACTCATTGGGGACAGACTTAAATGAGTGATTGTGCTCATTGGGGACAGACTTAAATGAGTAGTCCCGGCAGTTGGGGACAGTCCCCATGTGTCGGCAGTTTGGGACGGTCCATTGATGCCTGATGCCCCTAGAGGGGAAGAGTAAGACAGCCTGCTCTGCCTTTTTGGGCTTTGGTGTTCCGCTTCTTTATCCTTTACAAGGATCCTCGCATGCGCATTATCGCGCATAGCATTGCGTGTTAATGCGTATGACCGCGTAAAAATGTGCAAAATATGGCTAAATAATGACCGATAAACAAATAAACACGCAAATACAAGCAAATGCGCGCGCATTTGTGCGAATATAAGGCTGTTGGAAATGAAGAACTTCCGATGACTCAGGAGGCACATATGGCAGATTCCAAGCAGGCTCCACTCGACTCCGCGGCAGCCGCAAAAGCAGCGTTCGCTTCGGTCCAGGATAAGCCGTTCCCAAACGACATTTTTACGGCTCCCGAGCTTCGCTGGGCAGTGATCGGGTGCGGTGTTATCGCCAACCAAATGGCCCAGTCCCTCGCGCTGGCCGGCCGCAAGCTCGCGGGTGTCGCCAACCGTACGCTTTCCAAAGCCCAGGCTTTTGCCGAGCAGTATGGCGTCGAGAAGGTGTACGAGACGGTCGAGGACCTCTACGCCGATCCGGACATCGACGCTGTCTATATCACCACGCCGCACAACACGCATATCACCTATCTGCGTGCTGCGCTGGCCGCCGGCAAGCACGTGCTCTGCGAGAAGGCCATTACCCTCAACTCTGCCGAGCTCGACGAGGCCCGTGCCATCGCTGACGAGCACAACGTGGTTCTTATGGATGCCACCACGGTGCTCCACATGCCGCTGTATCAGGAGCTGCGCCGTCGCATGGATGCGGGCGACTTTGGCCGTATGAACCTCGCTCAGCTCAACTTTGGCAGCTATAAGGAGTACGGGGACCTGACCAACCGGTTCTACAACCGTAGTCTCGCCGGCGGTGCCATGCTCGATATTGGCGTGTATGCCCTGTCCGTCATGCGTCTCTTTATGGCAAGCCAGCCCGCTGAGATCGTCTCTCTGGGCAACACCTGTGAGACCGGCGTTGACGTCGCGAGTGGCATTGTCTGCCGTAACGCCGAGCAGCAGCTGGGCGTGGTGAGCCTTACGCTCCACTCCAAGCAGCCCAAGCGTTCGGTTATCAGCTTCGACAAGTGCTATATCGAGGTCAACGAGTATCCGCGCGCCGATCACGCGACCATCGTGTGGACTGTGGACGGCCACCGCGAGGAGGTCCACGCCGGCACCGAAGCTTACGCCCTTTGCTATGAGATGGCCGATCTTGAGAAGGCCGTTGCCGGCGACGACTCCAAGCGCGAGCTGCTGGATTATGCTTCTGATGTTATGGAGCTTATGACCAAGCTCCGCGCCGATTGGGGAGTCGTGTACCCCGAGGAGGAGTAAGCGATGCTTGCGGAAGATAGGCTCAATGCGATCGTGTCGATGGTGCAGCAGGCCGGCTCGGTTACCGTGCCGGAACTTGCCGAGGCCCTGGGCGTGACACCGTCCACCATTCGCCGTGACTTGCAAACGCTCGACCGCGCGCACCGTATCGCCAAGGTGCACGGAGGTGCGACGAGTCTGGAGCGCGCGCACGTGACGCGCGACTTGACGATCAGCGAGCGCAGCGATCTCCATAACGATGACAAGGAGCGCATCTGTGCTCGTGCCGCGGCCCTGGTGGAGCCCGATAGCTTTGTGTATATCGATTCGGGCTCAACGACCCTCAAGCTCATCGAGCATCTTCCGCGTCTCGACGGCGTCACCTATGTGACCGATTCCGTGCTCCATGCTCAGCACCTTGCTTTGCGCGGCATGCGTACCGTGGTGCTGGGCGGCGAGCTCAAACCCGAGACCGAGGCGCTCGTTGGCCCCGATGCCTTGGCAACCCTGGACCGCTATAACTTCAACTGCGGCTTTTGGGGATCCAACGGCATCGCCGCCGAGCAAGGTCTCACCACACCGGATATCGAGGAAGCACAGGTCAAGCGTATCTCGATGCGCCATACCGCCAAACGCTTCGTAATCTCGGACGCCAGTAAATTTGGCATGGTGGCGCCCGTCAAGTTCGCGGACTTCCGCGACGCAACGATTATTACCGCAGGCGAGGTCCCCGCCAAGTACCGGGCAATGGACAACGTCATCACGGTCTAGCAGCAGGGGACGGGCTAAGGCCAAAACCACCGCGAAGGCGCCTGTCCCCATTGTGGTGGTTTAGGGCTCCCAGGGGCAGGGGGCTTCGATGTGGATGTGCTCACCGGTTACGGGATGCGTAAAGGACACGCTGTGGGCGTGGAGCATGAGGCCGCAAGGACGCGGCGTGCCGTACAGGTCGTCGCCAACCAGGGGATGACGCTCGCTCGCCAGATGCACACGGATTTGGTGCTTGCGGCCGGTGAGCAGCTCGACATCGATATACGAGCGCGTGGGCAGGCCACGACGGCTCTTAAGACGCTTGAGCACCTTCACGCGCGTTTGAGACGGCTTGCCGCTGGCGCTGACGCGCATCTTTCGGCTGTCGTGGCGGTCGCGGGCGATGGGCTTGCCGATGAGCTTTTCGTTCCAGTCGATTTTGCCCTCGGCGAGCGCCAGGTAGTGCTTTTCGAAAGCGTGGTCGATGATCATCTGGTCAAAGGCGGGCTGCGTCTGCTTGTCGAGCGAGAACAGCACCACGCCGGTGGTGTCGCGGTCCAGGCGGTTGAGCGGCTGCATGTCGGTCGCGGCAAAGCCGTCGCCCATCGCCAGCAGCAGGTCGCTGGCGTAGTCGGTGAGCGTGCGCTCGCCGGTGCCGTCACCGTGGACGATCATGCCGGCGGGTTTGTCGATGGCCATGAGCCAGGCGTCGCAGTAAAGGACTTGAGGTTCTTCGTTCACGTGTAAGCCTTTCGGTTAGCTGATTCCCACAAACATGCAGCCCGAGGTGGCGCCGCGCAGGCGGGCGGCGGGCTTGCGGCCGGCTTGTGCCGCCTCGACGGCGCGACGGACGCGAGCGACGGCACGGCCAATCTCATCGGCCTCGAGCAAAGTTCCGTCGACCATGAAACGACGCACGCCGGCATCGAGCAGCTGAGGAACCTGCGGCGTGAGGTCGATGGGGTAGGCATCGTACAGGCGAGAGCGGCCGTGGATGTCGGTGCGGACGGGCATGACCTTTCCGTCGATATTCTTGAGCGAGAGCTTGCGGGCACGCAGACGGCAGTTGACACAATCGTGGATGCAGCCGTTGGCAACCTGCAGAATGCAGTGTTCGCTCGTCATAACGCGCGGACGGCCAAAGACGGTGATGCCCAGAGCCGCGGGCGCGGCGGCGCCGAGCGAGGCAATCTCGTCGAGCGTGATCTCGGGCGAGAGCCAAAATGCGCCGGCTCCGCGCTCGGCAAGCGCCTCCATGCAGGGTATGTTGTGCACCGGCAGGCAAGAGCGAATCTCGGCCGTGGCGCCGGCATGCGCGGCTACGGCGAGCTCGGAGATATTGCCGACGGCGACGGTGGCTCCGGCATTGATCCAAGGATCGACGCGCTCGTGGTCGACGGCGCGGCAGACCTCGTCGAGTACGGGCACGATACCCTGCTCAAATGCATCGGCAGGGGAGAGTCCGACAGCCTCGAGCGCGTCGGTGGTCATATAGATGCGCGCGGCGCCCTCGGCGCGAGCCGCCTCGGCGGCTTCGAGCGTGGTGACGGCGGCGCAGATCTGCGGCTCATCGCGGTAATGCTCGGGTGCGGGGCGGGAATCGCTGGTTACAATCACCGGCAACTCGAGCGTTTTCGCGCGCTCCTCGTACGGCGCCAGAATGGTCTCCTCCAATGCTTTACAGGCGGCAGCGCGCACCTTGTGCACAGCGGAGAACCCCATGCCGCAGCCCTCATCGAGCGTCACATCAAAGCTCGCAGCCTCAAAGGGCGAGGAGCCCATGCGGCCCACATGCTCAACCAGGTCTGCCGCCTCGACGGCGCGGGTCTTGGCGGCCTCGACGGTAAAGCCCGTGGCCGTGGCCGTAAGCGATGGGTCGTCGCAGCAAGTAAGCGTGACGGCAAACGGTTCACCCAAACGTGCCACGACGGTTACATCCACGGCGCGGCGGCGCAGCACATCGCGTTTGAGCGCGGCGCCGGCGGCATCGATGGCGCGCTGGCTGCGGATGACGCGCACGCGGCAGCCCTCGGGCATGCTGCGGGGCACGCGACACTCGATGATGTCACCGGCGGCGGCATCATCGGTAGCGATAGTGGTTAGGAACTGGTCGAACTCGTCATCGTGGCGAAGTTCCAACAAGTCGCCCTTGCCCACGGGCTCAAACAGCTCAATGCGGGCGATGGCGGCGCGGCGACGGCGGTCGTCGGGCTTGAGGCCGCGCACATCGCGATTGGCCGGGCGGCTGCCCAGCACCGTGCCCACGATCTGGCCGCGATTGTTGGAACGCTCATAGCTCATCATCTCGTCGCCCGAGGTACCGTCCTGATAGGCGTGCGTAAAGTCGCGGTTGAAGCAGCGCTTGAGCTGGCGCTGGCGGGCAGCTTCCTCGTCCTTGGCAACGGTGGCTCCGGATAGCATGTCGTCAATTTCGTGACGATACACATCAACGATGGAGTACACGTAATCGGGCGCCTTCATGCGGCCTTCGAGCTTGAGCGACGCGGCGCCGGCGTCATACAGACGGCGAACAAGCTGTGAGGTGTTGGTGTCACGCGGGCATAGCGCACGCTCGCGGCCGGCGGGGGAGAGCACGCGACCGTTCTCGTCGATCAGCTCGTAGGGCAGGCGGCAGGGCTGGGCGCACATGCCACGGTTGGCCGAGCGGCCCGCCATGGCAAAGCTCGAAAGCAGGCACAGGCCCGAGTAGCAAAAGCAGATGGCACCATGGCTAAAGACCTCAAGGTCCACATCGGGCGCGGCATCATGAATGGCGGCAATCTCGTCGATGGAAAGCTCGCGCGAGAGGGTCACACGGTCGGCGCCCTGCTCGCGGCACCAAAGGGTTCCGCGGTCGTCGTGGATGTTTGCTTGGGTTGAGATGTGCGTCTCGATGCCGGGCATCGTGCGCTTGACCTCAAAGAACAGGCCCCAGTCCTGGATGATGAAGGCATCGGCGCCCAGCGTGGAGCAGCGATGGATGAGTTGCAGCGCATCGCCCATCTCGGACTGCTTGATGACGATGTTGACCGTGACGTAGACGCGCGACCCGGCTAGATGTGCGGCGCGGCAGGCTTGCTCAAAGGCCTCGTCAGTAAAGTTGGTGGCCTTGCGACGGGCGTTGAAGCTGCCCATGCCGCAGTAGATGGCGTCTGCCCCGGCGGCGAGTGCGGCGGCAAAGGGCTCCGGGCCTCCGGCGGGGGCCAAAAGCTCGGGTCTGCGGTTGGTGGTTCGACTGGCGTTTGCGGTCATATCCTGCCTTTCAAAATGCTCAGATATTCAAAAGTATAGTGGTGCTGTTGCGGCGGACGATGACCGCAGCCCAAGCAGGACAAAGTCTTCAGCAGCCCTTGCAGCAAAAATGATCCGTTTCCCTCCGTCCCCAGCGGATCAGGTGATCCATGGGGGACGGAGGGAAACGGATCATTTTGAGCTTCACCGTCCGGTCGTGCCGTTCAGCGGCCGACAGGCGCCGTTGGGCGATAAATTATTCTCGCAATGTGATAATAATCTTGCATCGCGCGGAAACCTTGAGTACTATCCCAAATCAAGCGCGGTGTTCAGACCGAATTGTGCCTCCCGGTGCGAACGCCGCGCTCACGCTCTCTATCTGATCGTAAGGAGAAAAACATGAGCAAGACCGTCGTGTCTTCCGATAACGCACCCGCAGCCATCGGCCCGTATTCCCCCGGCATCCAGACCGGCAACATGGTGTTCCTGTCCGGCCAGCTGGGCATCGACCCCGCAACCGGCAAGATGCCCGAGGGCGTCGAGGCCCAGGCTAAGCAGTCCCTTGCTAACGTCGAGGCGCTGCTGACCGCTGCCGGCGCCACCTTTGCCGATGTCGTCAAGACCACGGTCTACCTGGCCGACATCGCCGACTTCGCTGCCGTGAACGAGATCTACGCTTCCAAGTTCGAGGCTCCGTTCCCCGCGCGCAGCGCTTTCCAGGTTGCCGCCCTTCCGGCCGGCGGTCTGGTCGAGATCGAGGTCGTCGCCGCTCTCTAAGGCGTTGGCAACAACTAAACATGACATGCAAAAAGACCCTGCAGCGCGTGTGAACTGCAGGGTCTTTTGTCAAGCGATGCGACAAAAATGATCCGTTTTCCTCCGTCCCCAAGGAGTCAGCGGGTTAGCCTTCCTTGCGGACTTTTTGCAGGTAGCGGTAGACGCTGGGCTCCGAGATGCCCAGCGCGGTGGCGGCGCAGGCTACGGCGCCCTTGAGCATGAACACTCCGTTGCCGTTGAGGTGGCGAATGACGTCCACGCGGTCGCTTTGACCAAGCGACGCCACATCCAGCCCGCGAGCGCTCAGCAGCTCGGCAATGCTGCGGTCGATGAGCTCCTGTGTGGACTCCGAAAGGCTTTCGACCTCGATAGAGGCGGGCTCCGTGCGCGTCGGCGCCGCGTCGAAGCACGCCATGAGCTGCTGTGCCATGGCGTTGATGGAGCGCACGGTCGAGAGGTCGGTGTTGACGCAGAGCATGCCGACGATCTCGTCATTCTCGCGGATAAAGTACGTCGCTGACTCCAATGTCTTGCCACCGGCACCGCGGCCCTCGTAGCCCGTAATAAACGGCAGGTCGCGATACTTGGCGTCGTGCATGATCTTGAGCGCAAGGTCGGTGGCGGGACCGCCGACCTTGCGACCGCTCACGATGCCGTTGCGAATATCGACGATGGCGTGGTCGGGATCCGAGAAATCGTGCAGCACGATTTCGCTGTTTTTGCCGAGTATCTGCTCCAGGAAATCGACCATCGGCAAAAAGCGACGTACGGTCTCGTTCACGGGCAACTCCTTGGGGTGAAATCGGAAATGTTCATAACAATTTTTTCTCATGGTAACACGCCATTCCTCATCTCGTATATTCGCAGGTACATTGCGTAATACAGACGAGCGGTAGGAATTCGGCGGTAAACGGTCGACCAAAAGAAAAGTTAGATGTTATTTTGACCAGACACTTTCTTGACCTGCGGAAATGCATTGTCTCAGCTCAAGAATAGTCTGATAACAAAAAATTATTATTGAGAATGAGAATCATCTTTAATACGATATGCAACGAAGGCACAACCTCAACCCCGCACTGCGTCACAATAGAGCGTTAGATGCGAAAACAACTATTTCGAGGATTGGTGGTCAAATGACCCAGGAGACGGTTAAGAACGGCACTGAAGCCCTGTTCACTCGTGAAGGCATGCCTCCCGTTAAGGAAATGATCCCGTGTGCCCTTCAGCACGTACTGGCTTCGTTTGCCGGTATCATCACCCCGGCTGTCATCATGGCCGGCGTCTACGGCTTTAATAGCCAGCAGAGCACCGACATCATCCAGGTCGCGCTCATTCTTTCGGCAATCGACACGGCCCTTCAGGCCTTCGCTCCCTTCCGTCGTATCGGCGGCGGCCTGCCCATCGTCATGGGTGTTTCGTTCGCGTTCCTCCCGGCCCTGCAGGCCATGGGCGCCTCGGGCTTTAGCTTTGGCGCGCTGCTGGGCGGCGAGATCGTCGGCGGTGCCGTTGCTGTCCTCTTTGGTCTGGCCTACAGCAAGATCAAGTGGCTGTTCCCGCCCGTCGTGACCGGTACGGTCATCTTCTCCATTGGCGTCTCTCTCTATCCCACGGCCGTCAAGTACATGGCCGGTGGCATGGGCACGCCGCTGTGGGGTACCCCGCAGGCATGGTGCGTCGCCCTGATCACCTTCGCTGTGGTCTTCGCGCTCGCCAACTTTGGCAAGGGCACGCTCAAGCTGGGATCCGTGTTCTTTGGCATGATCGTTGGCATGATCGTTTCGATCCCCTTTGGCATGATCGACTTCTCCAGCGTCGCCACCGCTCAGGTCTTCGCTCTTCCCAAGCTCATGCCCTACGCGCTCGAGTTTGATCCCGAGGTCTGCATTACCCTCGCCGTCGTGTTCCCCATGGTTGCCATCCAGGTTATCGGTGACGTCTCCGCCGCCTGCCTGGGCTCCATCGACCGTATGCCCACCGAGCGCGAGCTCTCCGGCGCTATCGTGTCCCAGGGCCTCACTTCTATGGTCGGCGGCCTGCTGGGCGGTCTTCCCACCAGCGCCCTTGGCCAGAACGTGGGCATCATCTGCTCCAACAAGGTCGTCAACAAGTGGGTCTTTGTGATCATCGCGGCCGTCTTTGCCATCGCCGGTCTGTTCCCGCAGCTCTCTGCCGTGCTCTCCGCCATCCCGCAGCCTGTTATCGGCGGCGCGACCGTCGGCGTCTTTGGCACCATCACCATGAACGGTGTGCGCATGTTCACCCGCGAGGGCCTCACGCAGCGCACCACCACCATCGTCGGCACCTCCGTTGTCTTTGGCCTGGGTATCTGGATGGCCAGCGGTTGCCTTGCCGGCGAGGGCATGCCCACCTGGGTGTCCACCGTCATCGGCTCCAACGCCGTGACCCCCACCGCCATCATGGCCATTGTCCTTAACCTGATCCTTCCGCAGACGCCGGTCGTGGCTCAGCACATCGATGCCGCCAAGGATGCCGCTGTGGATCTGGTCCTGCCCGAGAGCAAGAAGTAACCAATTCGGTGCTATTCGCCGGCGGACGCATCGCCTCGTCCGCCGGCGCCATGCGGCGCCAAGCCGCACTTCAAAGGGCTTGTCCCTTTGGTGAAGCGTTGACGGGAGAGGGCCCGTTTCCGGTGTAGGCCGGCGCTTCGCACTTCCGCCATGTCAGAGGTGTCAAACCCCGCCTCTGATGTTGAAGGGAGCATTTATGCTTCTGGTCGCTAACGGTTCCGTCTTTACCCGCAACGCTCAGACTCCGTTCATTCCCAACGGTGCGGTCGCCATTGACGGAGATACGATCGTCGAAGTGGGCCCCGAGCGCGAGCTCAAGGCCAAGTACCCGGATGCCGAGTACGTCGACGCCCAGGGCAACCTCATCATGCCCGGACTTATCAACTGCCACACCCACATCTACTCGGGTCTGGCCCGCGGCCTTGCCATTAAGGGCTGCAACCCCACCAACTTCCTGGAGAATCTTGAGCAGCAGTGGTGGAAGATCGACGACAACCTGACGCTCGACGGCACCAAGGCCAGCGCCTATGCCACGATTCTGGATTCCATCCGCGACGGCGTCACCACGATCTTCGATCACCATGCGAGCTTCTGCGAGATTCCGGGCAGCCTCTTTACCATTAAGGACGCCGCTCAGGAGCTGGGCATGCGTTCGTGCCTGTGCTACGAGGTTTCCGACCGCCGTGGTCAGGAAAAGTGCGACCAGGCTATTGCCGAGAACGCCGAGTTTGCCCAGTGGGCCGCCAAGGAGCGTCGCGATAACGATAACCACATGATCGCCGCCATGTTTGGCGGACATGCCACCTTTACGCTGTCGGACGAGACCATGGACAAGATGGCCGAGGCCAACAACGGCCTGACCGGCTTCCACATCCACGTGTGCGAGGGCATGAACGATGTGTGGGACTCCCGCCTCAACCGCGGCGGCATCAGCCCCGTCGAGCGCCTGCTGCAGCACAACCTGCTCGGTCCCGACACCATGCTCGGCCACTGCATCCATGTGACGCCCGCCGAGATGGATATCGTCAAGGAGTCCGGCACCTGGCTGGTCAACAACCCCGAATCCAATATGGGAAACGCCGTGGGCTGCGCCCCCGTGCTCGAGTTCTTCCGCCGCGGCATCCCCGTGTGCATGGGCACCGACGCCTACACCCACGATATGCTCGAGAGTCTCAAGGTTTTCCTGATCATTCAGCGCCACAACGCCGCTATGCCCAACGTGGGCTGGTGCGAGGCCATGACGATGCTGTTCGAGAACAACGCCAAGATGGCGAGCAAGTACTTCGATCGCAAGCTCGGTGTGCTTGAGCCCGGCGCTGCCGCCGACGTCATCGTAATGGACTACAAGCCCTTTACGCCGCTGAGCGAGGAGAACGTCGACGGCCACATGCTCTTTGGCATGATGGGCAAAAACTGCCGCACCACCATCATCAACGGCCGCGTCCTGTACAAGGATCGCGAGTTTGTCGGTATCGATGAGGACAAGATCAACGCGTGGACCATGGCTGAGTCCAAGAAGCTCTGGAGCACGCTCAACGATCGCGCCTACTAATTACAAGTAGATTCACGCGCGCCGAATGTTTCGCCGCATCCGACGCGCGTATAGGCGACCTCCGCGGGGTCGCCGGCGCTGTGCTAGCGCTACACCGTATTTGCGCCCGCCGCGCGGTCTCGCCGGGCGTTACAGAGAGGAGCTCATTATGAGCGACATCATGAGGCCGATCCCGTTTTCGCAGCTGATGAACTGGATCATTGAGGAGCACAAGACCCAGGGCGCCGTCTTTGGCGTGCGCAAGATGGTCACGACCAACCAGAAGGGCGCGCTTCCCATTTTTGACGAGCGCATCGAGACTCCGTTTGGCCCGGCCGCCGGTCCCAATACGCAGCTGGCCCAGAACATCGTGGCATCCTACGTGGCCGGCTCCCGCTTCTTTGAGCTCAAGACCGTTCAGGTTATGGATGGCGAGGAGCTCTCCAAGTGTGTGAACAAACCCTGCATTGTGGCGCAGGACGAGTGCTACAACTGCGAGTGGTCGACCGAGCTCGAGGTTCCGCAGGCCTTTGCCGAGTACGTGAAGGCATGGTTCGCCTGCCACCTGATTGCCCGCGAGTACGGTCTGGGCAGCCCGGACGGCTTTGTCTTCAACATGTCCGTGGGTTATGACCTGGAAGGCATCAAGAGCCCCAAGGTCGACGCCTACATCGAGGGCATGAAAGACGCCAGCGGCTCCGAGGTTTGGAACGAGTGCCGCGCATGGGCGCTCGCTAACCTGGACAAGTTTGAGCATGTCGATGCCGCGTTTGTCGAGTCCATCCCGGCACGCGTCTCCAACTCCATCACCGAGTCTACCCTGCACGGCTGCCCGCCCGCCGAGATCGAGCGCATCGCGACCTATCTGATCACCGAGAAGGGCCTCAACACCTACATCAAGTGCAACCCCACGCTGCTGGGCTATGAGTTTGCCCGCCAGCGCCTCAACGAGCTGGGCTTTGACTACATCGTCTTCGACGATACGCACTTCCGCGAGGACCTGCAATGGGCCGACGCCGTGCCTATGTTCGAGCGCCTGATTGCCCTGTGCGCTGAGCGCGGCCTGGAGTTTGGCGTCAAGCTGACCAACACGTTCCCCGTCGACGTGACGAGGAACGAGCTGCCCTCCACCGAGATGTACATGTCGGGCCGTTCGCTGTTCTCGCTGACCATCGAGGCCGCCCGTCGCATTACCGAGCAGTTCGATGGCAAGCTGCGCATCAGCTACTCCGGCGGTGCCACGGTCTACAACATCCGCGCCCTGTACGATGCCGGCATTTGGCCCGTCACCCTGGCGACCGACGTGCTCAAGCCTGGTGGCTACGAGCGCTTTAGCCAGATGGCCGGCGAGTTTACCGACCTGGATGGCAAGCCGTTCGCGGGCGTCTCTCTCGAGGCTGTGACTGCGATCCAGACCGACTCACTCACCAACCCGCTCTACAAGAAGCCGCTGCGCCCGCTGCCCGACCGCAAGGTCGCCGGCAAGAGCCCGCTTTCCGACTGCTTTACCACGCCGTGCCGCACGAGCTGCCCCATCCAGCAGGATATTCCCGCCTACCTGGCGGCCGTTGACGAGGGCCGCTACGAGGACGCGCTCAACATCATCATCGAGCGCAACGCCCTGCCGTTCATTACCGGCACCATCTGCCCGCATCCCTGCGGCCGTGCCTGCGAGCGTGCGTTCTACGAGCCCGAGGGCGCCCAGATTCGCGCCAGCAAGCTCAAGGCCGCCCGCGAGGCCATGACCGCCGTGCTGCCCAAGCTGCGCGCCCAGGCCATCGCCAACGACGGCGAGCGCAACGTTGCCGTTATCGGCGGCGGTCCGGCCGGTCTGGCGACGGCGTTCTTCCTGACTCGTGCCGGCGTGCCCGTCACCATCTTTGAGGCCCGCGATTCGCTCGGCGGCGTGGTCCGTCACGTCATTCCTGAGTTCCGCATTGCGAGCGACGATATCTCCCACGATGCCGAGCTCTGCCTGGCCTTTGGCGCCAAGGTGCAGCTCAACGCCCGCGTGGAGTCCATCGACGATCTCAAGGCCCAGGGCTTTACCGACGTGGTCGTGGCCACCGGTGCCTGGATGCCTGGCTCTGCAGGCCTGGGCGAGGGTGCCGAGCTTGACGTGCTGGAGTTCCTCGAGGCCGCCAAGAAGGGCGAGAAGCTCGAGCTGGGCGAGGACGTCGTAGTCATTGGCGCCGGCAACACCGCCATGGACGCGGCCCGCGTGGCTAAGCGCCTGGCTGGTGTGAAGAACGTGCGCCTGGTGTATCGCCGCACCAAGAAGCAGATGCCCGCCGACGAGGAGGAGCTCGATCTTGCTCTTGCCGACGGCGTTGAGTTCTGCGAGTTGCTGGCGCCTAAGGCGCTCAACGGCGCTGTGCTGACCTGCGATGTTATGGAGCTTGGCGAGCCGGATGCAAGCGGCCGTCGTAGCCCCGTCGCTACGGGCGAGACCGTCGAGCTTCCCGCCACCACGGTGATCTGCGCCGTGGGCGAGGGCATCGATGCCAGCCTGTACGATGCCGCGGGCGTTGAGCACGACCGTCGCGGCCGCCTTGCCGCCACCTCCACCGGCGTCGAGGGCGTCTGGGCTGCGGGCGACTGCCGCCGCGGTCCTGCCACCGTGGTCGAGGCCATCGCCGACGCCGCCGAGGTCGCCCGTGCCATCGCCGGCGTGGACTTTAACAAGTACGCCGACTGCAACGAGCAGGCCGGCCGCGAGGACACCTGCTACGAGCGCAAGGGGTCGCTGTGCCGCGACAAGCGCAACTGCACCAAGACCCGCTGCCTGGGCTGCGGCTCGGTGTGCGAGGTCTGCTGCGACGTGTGCCCCAACCGCGCCAACGTGGCAATTAAGGTGCCGGGCCTGGCCAAGCATCAGGTCGTCCATGTCGACGGCATGTGCAACGAGTGCGGTAACTGTGCCGTGTTCTGCCCCTATCAGGAGGGTCGTCCCTACAAGGACAAGCTCACCCTGTTCTGGAGCGAGGAGGACATGGAGAACTCCGAGAACGAGGGCTTCCTGGCCGTGGGCGAGGACCACTTTAAGGTCCGCGTCGCCGGCACGGTCCGCACCGTCTCGGTCGATGCCGTCAACACCGGTCTTCCCGAGGCCGTCCGCCTGACCATCAGGGCTGTGCGCGACAACTATTCGTACCTTCTTAAGAAATAGGCGAGTCTCTTATGGCCAAATCCATTCAACATAATGTGGCCTACGTTGCCTGCGGAAGCGGTTGCGCCTCCGCAGGCGGCGACGCCCGCTGCAGCGAAGGCTGCATTGGCTGTGGCGCCTGCGTCACGGCCTGCCCCCACGGTGCCATTGCGCTGGTCGACGGCGTCGCCCGCGTGGACCGCTCCAAGTGCACGGGCTGTGGCCTGTGCGGCATGGCGTGCCCGCAGCGCGTGATTGCCTTTGTTCCCGGCTACCAGAACATTCTGGTGCGCTGCAACAACACCGATAAGGGCGCCATTGCGCGCAAGATCTGCGACACGAGCTGCATCGGTTGCGGTATGTGCGCCAAAAAGTGCCCTGCCGGCGCTATCCGCATCGAGGACAACTGCGCCCATATCGACGGCGTGGACTGCCTGTCGTGCGGCATGTGCGCCGTCGTCTGCCCTCATGGCGCCATCCACGACCGCACCGGCATCGCCGCTGGCGTGTAGAAGGGAATCACCATGGCACAGGAATTCACTTTTACCGTTAACGGCGTCGAGCGCACGACGACTCAGAACAAGCCGCTGCTGCGCTATCTGCGCGACGACCTGCACATTCACTCCGCCAAGGACGGCTGCTCCGAGGGCGCCTGCGGTACCTGCACCATCCATGTGGACGGTGCGGCCGTCAAGGCGTGCGTGCTGACCACCGCTCTTGCCGCCGGCCGCAACATCGTGACCGTCGAGGGCCTGCCCGAGGACGTGCGCGAGGCCTTTGTGTACGCCTTTGGCGCCGTGGGCGCCGTGCAGTGCGGTTTTTGCATCCCCGGCATGGTCATGGCGGGCGCGGCGCTCATCGCCGAGGATCCCGAGCCCACCGAGGAGCAGATCAAGTACGCCATCCGCGGCAACGTCTGCCGCTGCACCGGCTACAAAAAGATTATCGAGGGCATCTCGCTGGCCGCTGCGGTGCTCCGTGGCGAAAAGCAGATCGACGAGGACCTGGAGCGCGGCGATGACTACGGCGTGGGCAAGCGCGCCTTCCGTATCGACGTGCGCAAGAAGGTGCTCGGTGAGGGCAAGTACCCCGATGATATCGACGAGCTTGATCAGCCGGGCCTGACCTATGCCAGCGCCGTGCGCTCCAAGTATCCGCGCGCCCGTGTGCTCTCCATCGACACCTCCAAGGCCGAGGCCCTGCCCGGTGTGGTGGGCATCCTGCGCGCCGAGGACGTGCCGGTCAACCAGGTCGGCCACCTTATTCAGGACTGGGACGTCATGATCGCCCAGGGCGATATCACCCGCTGCGTGGGTGACGCCATCGTGTTGGTGGTCGCCGAGGACGAGGCGACGCTCGAGAAGGCCAAGAAGCTCGTCAAGATCGATTACGAGCCTCTGGAGCCCGTGCGCAACATCGCCGAGGCCAAGGCCGCCGACGCCCCGCGCCTGCATGACAGCTTCTTTGCCTTCGGCAACACGGTGGAGCTCAAGGACAACGTGTGCCAGAGCCGCCACGTGACGCGCGGCGACGCCGCCAAGGCGCTGGCCGAAAGCGCGTTCACCGTGACGCAGCGCTTTACCACGCCCTTTACCGAGCATGCCTTCTTGGAGCCCGAGTGCGCCGTCGCCTTCCCGTACAAGAACGGCGTCAAGGTGCAGTCGACCGACCAGGGCGCCTACGATACGCGCAAAGAGTGTGCCCACATGTTTGGCTGGGACAACGAGCCCGAGCGCGTGGTCGTCGAGACCATGCTCGTGGGTGGCGGCTTTGGCGGCAAGGAGGACGTGTCCATCCAGCACCTTGCCGCGCTCGCCGCGTATAAGTTCCAACGCCCTGTGAAGTGCAAGCTCACGCGCGCCGAGTCGCTCGCGTTCCATCCCAAGCGCCATGCCATGGACGGTACCTTTACGCTGGGTTGCGACGCCGAGGGCAACTTTACCGGTCTGGACTGCGAGATCAACTTTGATACCGGCGCCTACGCATCGCTGTGCGGTCCGGTGCTCGAGCGCGCCTGTACGCATGCCGTCGGCCCCTACAAGTACCAGAACACCGACATTCGCGGTTTTGGCTACTACACCAACAACCCGCCCGCCGGCGCGTACCGTGGCTTTGGCGTTTGCCAGTCCGAGTTTGCGCTCGAGAGCCTGATCGACCTACTGGCAGAGAAGGTCGGCCTGGATCCGTGGGAGATTCGTTACAGAAACGCCATCGAGCCGGGCGAGGTTTTGCCCAACGGCCAGATTGCCGACTGCTCCACGGCGCTTAAGGAGACACTGCTCGAGGTCAAGGATGCCTACTACGCGCATCCCGGACACGCCGGTATCGCCTGCGCCATGAAGAACGCCGGTGTGGGCGTGGGCCTGCCCGATGCCGGCCGCTGCAAGATTCGCGTCGAGAACGGCGTGGCTACGGTCTATGCCGCCACGTCCGACATCGGCCAGGGTTGCAATACCGTCTTTTTGCAGGACGTTGCCGAGGCATGTGGCTTGCCGCTTCGCTGCATCGCCAACGGCGAGTGCTCTACCGAGAACGCCCCCGACTCCGGTACCACGTCTGGCTCGCGTCAGACGGTCGTGACCGGCGAGGCCGTGCGCGGTGCCGCCTTCCTGCTGCGCGATGCTATGGTTGGCATCGAGGCTGGCAAGCCTGCGCCCGATGCTCCCGTGAGCGCGCATGGCGACGGCGTCAAGATCGAGTACGACGACGGTCGCGCCTATCAGCTGCACACACAGGAACTCGTCGCCGGCCAGGGTATGCATCCTCAAGATCCCGCTGCCGCCATCAAGGCGCTCGAGGGCTGCGAGTTTGGCTACGTGTACCTGGAGCCGACCGACAAGCTGGGCGCCGACGTTCCCAACCCCAAGAGCCACATCTGCTACGGCTTTGCCACGCATGTGGTCATTCTGGATGATGACGGCCGCGTGAGCGAGGTCTATGCTGCGCACGATTCCGGCAAGGTGGTCAACCCCATCTCCATCCAAGGTCAGATCGAAGGCGGCGTGCTCATGGGTATGGGCTATGCGCTTACCGAGGATTGGCCGCTCAAGGACTGCGTGCCCCAGGCAAGGTACGGCACGCTCGGACTGTTCCGTGCGCCCGAGATTCCGGATATCCATGCCATCTACGTGGAGAAGGACGAGCTGCTGCCTGTGGCATACGGCGGCAAGGGCATCGGCGAGATCGCAACGATCCCCACGGCGCCCGCCGTACAGAACGCCTATCGCGCATTTGACGGCAAGCTGCGTCCGGATCTGCCCATGGTGGATACGCCCTACAGCCGCGCCCGCAACCGCGGGTAGGGTAGGGCGCGGACGGTCATTGCTGACGAGCTGTTCGCGCTCAACATCAACTGTATATGCTGCGCCTTTGGCCCCAGCTCCATCGCGAGCCGGGGCCTTTTGTTTGGAGCGCCTCCGCATGCGGAAGCTGCGTCCCGGAATCCAGCCTCGGAACGGGATTAACTTTCCCAACGGGGCCGCATGCGGAAACTGCGTCCCGGAATCGTGCCTCAGAATGGGATGTGTTTTCCGCTGGCCGGCCGTTTGGAAAGCGCATCCCAGTTTGAGTGTTTATTCCGGGATGCGGTTTCCGCTGAAGGACTCAACCGGAAAGCCTGTCCAGCTCTGAGACGGGATTCCGGGACACGCTTTCCGCCAGGCCAGCCATCCGGAAAGCGCATCCCGTTTTGAGTGTCCAGGCTGGGACGCGCTTTCCGTTGGCGTGGCCGTTGGGAAAACGCGGCCCAGATAGGGGGGATGCGATTCGGCGATGCGTGGCCTAGCAGCTCCTACAGGTCCACCTCGTTGAGCCATGTCGGCAGCGCGGTCTGCCGGATGCCTGCCGTCTGCAGCTTTTTGGCGAGCATTCCTGTCGAGCGGACCTCGTTCATGGTAAAGCGCAGCAGAGGGTGACCGTAGAGCGATAGGTGCGCCTCGCGCTGTCGTTCGGCAACGAGCACCTCGGCGGTGGTGCGTCCGGCCAGCATGGTCTGGTCGGTATATTTGATGAGCCCGTCGAGCTCGCCCAGTGTGAGTTCCCGCGCCTGGCGCTCCCAGGCAAAGCCCGTCTCGATCATGACGGCTCGGGCGACCGATTCCCCGCCGCTCTCGGCGCGGACGTCGGCATATCGAAGCGTTGTGAGGGCGGTGCGAATCGCGCGACCATTGCGTGCAGTCGCTCGTTGCTCCACGGCCTCCATCAGCTGTTCCGGCGCAAGGCCGAGCTTTGAGATCGTCGAATCGGCAATGGGCATGCCGTCGGCAAAACCAGTTTGCAGCAGGCAATCTGTGGCCGTTTGGATGGGCGGCGTTACCGATATGCCGGCTCTGCGTATTGCTCCGGCCGGCTCAATCTGGTGTCGCTGAATATGTGCGCCCGGACGAGCCGACGGCTTTGTCGAGCTGCAAACATGCACGACGTTCAGGTGTCGCCACGAGACCTCGAGCCCCAGCAGGCAAGCTGCCGAAAACGAGCAGAACGTCCAATCGGGATGGATGATCGCAAGGGCGCGGATAATCTCGCAATGGCGTTGCGCTCGGTTGAGTTCATCCCAGCGCGTTTTTCGCGCAAACAACCCCGGAATGGGCGAGACAACCGTGCCGCCGGTGCGCCGAAGGAGCGCTTTTCGGATCGCCGCGCTCGGGGGAATCAGACAGCGCCCCTCTTGCTCGGCTTGAGTGAGCAGTTGGTCGATGAGCTGGTCATTGCAATGGGTCATGAGCTACCGCCTCCTTTTGGGTAGCAAAAACGTATCAGCTGGAACTTGCCGCTCAGCTGACCAAAATCTAACCATGCAGGTAGATGACCTGCTTTTGGCGACATATTTCTTGTTTGAATCGGTGGGTGGTAATCGGCGACCGTGAACGGTAGCTAGATATGAAGTCTTGGTAAGTTTCGGGACGTGTACTTTTTGAAAAAGAGCATTCTATCTGCTGTTTTGTGTTTCTGGATCGCATATTTGAAGGCATGTGATAAGGGCGGCGGACTGTCGCCTTGTACCTGAGGAAACCGTGACCCGGAATGAGCGCTCGGAATGGGATGCATTTTCCGGTAGAAGCTTCAGCGGAAAGTGCATCCCAGAATTCAGGCTCAGAGCGGGAAGCGCTTTCCGGATGGCATGTTTGGCGGAAACTACGGCCCAGTTTTTGGCTCCAGAACGGGATACATTTTCCGGAACGGTCCACGTGCGGGGGTGTACCGCCCCTTTTGCGTGCGCCGCTTGTCGAATTACGTTATAGCTAGCTATATTATAGGAAGGTATAATATAGCTAGCTATAACGTAAAGGAAGGATGGTCCTATGTTTATCGGAAGAACAGCGGAAATGTCCGAGCTCAATCGACTGTATGGCACGGGCTCCTTTGAGATGCCTGTGATTTACGGCCGCCGTCGCGTGGGCAAAACGCGTCTTATCACAGAGTTCATCCAAGGCAAGAAGGCTATTTACTTTCAAGCTCGTCGTACCAATGCAGAGGCAAACCTGCATGGCTTTAGCCAGGCGATACTTGCGGGCTCCGTTGGTGTTGCTGGCGTGTCGTTTCGTAGTTTTGACGAGGCGTACGATGCATTGGCTACCATGGCTCGCACGGAACGTTTGATTGTCGTGATCGACGAGTATCCTTATCTCGCCCAATCGAATCCCGAGATCAGTTCGTTGCTGCAAGACAAGATCGATCACTTGTACAAAGAGACCAAGCTTATGCTTATCCTGTGCGGGTCGTCGCTTTCGTTTATGGAAGAGCAGGTGTTGGGCTACGAGAGCCCGCTATACGGTAGGCGTACGGCCCAGTTTAAGATCATGCCGCTTGATTTTACGACGACCCTCGGCCTGTGGCAGAGCATGAGTCGCGAAGACGCTGCAGTTTGCTATGGCATGACGGGCGGCATTCCTGCATATATCGAGAAAGTCGATCCTGCCGCACCGCTCAAGGACAACATCAAGCGTCTTTTTCTTACTCCTACGGGCTATCTCTTTGAGGAGCCGAGTAACCTGCTATTGCAAGAGTGCCGCAATCCCGAGCAATATGACGCGATCGTGCAGGCAATTGCCCAGGGGCGCTCGAAGATCTCGGAGATTGCGAGCTCCACGGGAATCCCTGCGAGCAACGTAAAGAGCTATGTGGATAAGCTGGCGTCGCTTGGGATTGTCGAGCGCGAGCTGCCCCTAAACGAGACGAGCAATAAGCGAGCCGTGTATCTGCTGAGCGACCAGATGTTTAGGTTCTGGTACAAGTTTGTTCCGCAGAACATCGGCCTGATTCAAAACGATATGCCCGAGATGGCGTATAAGCGCATTGAACCGCACGTATCGGATTACATGGGTACGGTCTTTGAGCTTATATGCAGACAATACGTGTACGAACTCGCGCGGGCGGGCCAGCTTGATGTGGTTCCGGCGAGCGTCGGGCGCTGGTGGGGGACGGATAATCGCACGCATACGCAGGAAGAAATCGACTTGATTGTTGACGATGGCGAGGGCACTGCGCTGTTTGCGGAGTGCAAATGGCGCAATGAACCGGTGGGCGAGGATGTTCTGGAAAAACTCGTGTACCGAAGCGAGCTCTTTAGGCGGCAGCATAAAAGCTACGTGATCTTCTCGAAGCACGGCTTTACGCAGGGATGTCGGGATACCGCGGAGAGTAGGGGAGACGTCAAGCTGATCTCGTTTGCTGAGATGTGTGAGCGGGATAACGCTGCTCGGGGGTAAAGCCTGTCCTCGAATGGCTGGAACGGGGCCCTCTGTTGTCGTACTGGCTGCCAGCGGAAATTGCATCCCGGAATGAGCGCTCAGACTGGGACGCACTTTCCGGATCAGCCCTCAAGAGGAAGATGCGTCCCGGATTCTGGCTCCAGAGTGGGATGCCGTTTCCGGTTGAGGTCTCTGGCGGAAGCTGTATTCCGGAATCGAGCTTCAGAGTGGGACGTGCTTTCCCGTCAGGAGCTCAAGTGGAAACTGCGTCCCGGATTCAAGCCTCGGAATGGGACGTGCTTTCCGGATGGGCTTCAAGCGGAAACTGTGTCCCAGAATCGACATGGCTTCAAGTGGAAAGCGCGTCTTAGAATACCGCGCCGGCGTTTTTGGCGGTTGTGGTTGGAAAGGGAAGCATTGCCTGCACACACGACGACGGCGTGGCGGTGATCCCCATGGCGGCACTTGGGGCGTAGTGGTTTTGCGGGCGTGCCGTGTTTCCTTTACCGAAAATCCATTTGGTAAACCAGATGCTCGCGGATAGAATAAAGCTGACGGCAGCCCAAGGGTGATAGCTGGGCAGCGCCGTTGCTTGGTCAAGAGGTCAGTGCCTTAATGGCAGCGACTTGTTATGCTTCGAACGCTGCTTGAGTGCCTCGGAAAGTTCGATAAGCGCTGTGAAAAGCGAGACCAAAGCAACCAAGAGCTCTACGAGCTCTGATGGGCCCGGGATGACCTCTGATTCAAGTCACCGGGCCTCAATCTTTTTCATCCATTTGAATAGAGTGGGCGGCGCTCTTGGGGTCGACTGTATGGCGTGTGCTTGGCGCGCGTGGCACAGCATCCCATTTTTGTGTCCGCACGGGCGGCTACGCTTACCGCAACGTAGTCATTCGTGGAAAGGACGGATGTCATGTCGACGGACAAAGCTGGGTTCGTGAGCGTTGGCGCCGAGATCGAGGACGAGGTGATGCCCGATCGCGTCGTGTGTAGCATCTGCTTTGGAGGAAGCTTCGATACCAAGGAGGCGTGCCTGGACGACTACAACGCCGATCGCGTTAAGGTCGCTACGGCATTGGCTCCCTTTGGTTTGGATGGTGAGCTAACGTGTCGCGGTTACGCCTGCTACGCGCGAACGACACGCAGAAAGGCGACGATCACTGGTTATAGCTACCATGCCTACGGCACAATCGCCGCGTCGATTGACGCTGTCGATGTCGCCGCTATATGGACGGCTCTTAACACCTGCGGTTCGCGCGCCGACATGAGCGTAGGTTTTGATCTAGCCGACCGGCGTGCTGCCGAGGATGCCCTCATCGCCCGCGCCGTCGAGCGAGCCCGCAACAATGCGCAGGCGCTTGCGGCGGCATCGGGTTCTAAGCTGGATGGCGTCAAGCATATCTCCTACAACAGTCAGCTTGGCAGCATGAATCGGCTTTGCTATGCAAGTGCGGCCGATTTTGCGCTCGGAGCTCCTGCGGGATCGGCTGATTCCAAGGTGACGGTGCTGGAGCCAGAGCCCATCGAGGTCGAGTGCTCCGTGGATGTTGAGTGGTGGCTGGAGTAGAGCGACGAGTTGAGCGAACGCAGGAGCGGGCGCCGAGGCTTCGCTACCGAAAAACCATTTGTTAAACTCAATGTCCGTGGGTAGAATAAGGTCGACGGCAGCCCAAGTTGTGGATAGCTGGGCAGCGCCGTTGCTTTGATCAAGGGGTCAATGCCTTAACGGCGTCGACTCCTCTTTTTATGCTTCGAACGCTGCTTGAGTGCCTCGGAAAGTCCGATAAGCGCCGTGAGGAGCGAGACCAAAGCGGTCAGGAGCTTCACGAAATCAATCAGATCGGTCATGGGCATCACCTCCCGTCGCATGGAGGGCGCTGCCCGGCACATGGAACTGCCGTCAACAATAACCAGTCTATCAAACTGCAGTCATAAATACGAATATATGTTCGCTAATAACAGCGACGTGGCCATCTCAAAGCGCGGCTTTACGCAAGGGTGCCGGGTGGCCGCGCTGGGCGATTTCATGTCCGCGCGGGCGCCTATCCTTACGGCAATGTAGCCGCCTATGTAGCAAGCGGCAGGCAACGGAGAAAGGCCCTAACCGTGTCAGCTGAAAAGACGCCGTGTATCTCGGCTATCGATACGACGAACTTTGCGCGCCAGATTGTGCTGGACTTTGAGTTTGCGCCGGTGCCAAAGCAGCGCCAGCGCCGTGGGCTGCGCAATGAGATTATTGAGGCCGGCGCCGTCAAGCTCGATTACCACGGCAACGTTATGGGTGAGTTCTCGCAGTTTGTGCAGACAGAATTTACCGAAGGCGTTGCGTATCCCGTCCGCGAGCTTACGGGGATATCGGCTGTGGACACCGCGATGGCCGATCCGCTCTATGTGGTGATCAAAAGGCTCAGCGATTGGATCGGTCGCTACTCCGCCCAGGTGGTTTGTTGGAGTGGGGCGGATCGTCGACAGCTTTTGACCGAGTGCCAGGCAAAGCACATCGACCTTTCCGCATTTCCTACGGACTGGGCCGACCTGCAGGCGTTTTACACCTCGATCATGGACGTGGGCAGCCACGGGTGTGTCTCTTTGAGTGACGCGGCAACGTGGTTTGGCATCGAGTTCGACGAGTCGACGGGTCACGCCCACAGCGCCCTAGCCGATGCGCGCGTGACCGCTAAGTTGCTCAAGCAGGTAATGGACGGGGGCTACCACGTGAGCCCGCGTGCCCAGGAAGTCCGCCAGCGGTGGGGGATGGGCGAGCGAGCCCAGACACGCCTTTCCAGCAAGTGCCCCGAGCTGAGCGATCTGCTGCTGAAGCTGAAGGCGGAGGGGAGATAGGGGGCGTTAGCTGTCTGCGTGGCGCGTGCCTGTCGTGTATCGCTACTCTTCCTGCTGCTCGGCAGGCAGGATGTAGACGTTCTCGGCGTCCACGGCGATTTGCGTGGGGCGGTTGTAGAGGGTGTCGATCTCCATTATGCTCTGCCTGAACGGCGCGACGTCGGGCGTCTTTGCCTGGTGGAGCTTCTCGATGAGTTTCTCGGATTGCTCGTCGTTGAACCTGCCGATGTCCTCTCCTGCACCCTCAAGCGCCTCGTCTATGGGCGTGAACTCGCCGATGGGCGTCGCCGCGATGACGCGACCGAGCATCTTGCCAGCGGACGCGATGCCGCCCAGAAGTGCCACGTCGATAGTGTCGGCAGCGCTTGCCTCGAGTGCGTCGTAACACTCGGTGTAGAGCTCGCGGTACGCAAGCGAGTCCGCTTCGATTTTTGCGGCAGTGTCTGCGAGCTTTGCGGGCTCGAAGTTCTGGGTGAGCATGGGCTCGAGGAACAGCGAGAACGCGTGGATATAGGTGGCGAGCTGGTAGTCCTTGAGATAGTCGAGAACCTGGTCGAGACGCCTTTTCACGTCGTCTCGCACCTCGATGAACCCTTTCTTTTTCAGGTCCGCCTGCGCCTGCGAGCGGAAGAGTTCCATGTCACGCGTGGACGCGTGCTCGATGTCGAGCACCTTCATATGGGCGTTGGCCATGTAGGTGGCGTCGCCGCAGTTGAAGCTGTAACCGTTGAGGATATCTGCGAGCGTCTTGAGATCGCCACGCATGTTGGCCTTGTCGCGCTGACGCATGTACTCGAACATTTCGTCGACGGACTCCTGGATGGAGTCGAGCTTTTGGTTTATCTGCGCGATTGCGGCTGCCATGAACAACGACGTTGGATCGTAAGGCACCTGCGTGACGCTTGTGGCGATGTCGCCCTCGACTACGTGGAGGCGCGCCTGCCCGAAACCCTTGGCCGCATCGCGGTAGGACCCCATGAGGCCGCTGCCGTCCTTGAACGATTGAAGTATCGATGGGTCAAGCGGATTGCCAAACTTGTCGGTTGGCCGGAGCAGCATAGGCACACTCACCGTATTGGTGACGGTGCGGAATGTCGAGGGAAGTGAGGCGAGCGCTATGCCGAGCTGGGGGACTCGTTCGAGCGGGAGCTTGATGGCGCCGGAGACGTCCGCCCGCTCCTGAGTGAGCGCGAGGTGGATTTTGGTGGATGCGAGTTGTTTTGCCACGAGTTCCTCTCGGCCGTCATCCGCCGAGGGTTTGGTCTCGTTGTCTGCCATAGCGTGCTCCTTGCTTACGTTGATAGTCGTGGGCATTATCT
Source organism: uncultured Collinsella sp. (assembly GCA_937950325.1). Taxonomy (GTDB): domain Bacteria; phylum Actinomycetota; class Coriobacteriia; order Coriobacteriales; family Coriobacteriaceae; genus Collinsella. Next base: position 27,863 of record CALFDJ010000046.1, on the reverse strand, counting down.
CACCGTTGAGCGGCCTGCTGGGACGGGACGGACTAGTGGCGGTTCGAGGACGATTAGTGGACGAAGCACGTCAGCCTTGCTGGCTTTCCTACGGACTGGGCCGACCTGCGGGCGTTTTATACCTCGATCATGGACGTGGGCAGCCACGGGTGCGTCTCTTTGGGTGACGCGGCAACGTGGTTTGACATCGAGTTCGACGAGTCGACGTGCCACGCCCACAGTGCCCTAGCCGATGCCCGCGTGACCGCCAAACTACTCAAACAAGTGATGAACGGGGACTATCACGTGAGTCCGCACGCCCAGGAGATCCGCCAGCGATGGGGGATGGGCGAGTGCGTTCAAACACGCCTTTCCAGCAAGTGCCCTGAGCTGAGTGATCTGCTGCTGCAGCTGAAGTTGGAGGGGAGGTAAGGAGATGTGCTGAGAACGGTGGTCGAGTGTTGGATATACCTTGGCATCAAGGCCAATTTGATAGATCAACGCATGCAGATAGGCTGCCTACCGATAGTCCCAGGAATGACCTTCGATTCAAGTCGCCAGGTTTCAAGCTGTATATCATTTGGAACATCTGAACGGCTGGCGGGCTTGGAGGGTTCACGGCTGTAGCGTGCCGTGAGTGAGTTCGGCTCTCGCTTTAACTTGGGGCCTCGCTGATTTCTCATGCGTGACGTTTAGAATCTGATGCAAATTAAAGGCCGTATGCTCTTTTGCGGGACATGTTGTTGAACGACCGGCTTCATAAACCTGTAGCAGCTTCTCAGGGCAGATGAAAAGGGGCTAAAAACTGCTTATCTTGTTCGTGATATACGATGCTATTCTGCCAGGACTAACAACTTTCTCAAGGACGTTCCGGATCGCATTCGCGATTTGAGTTATCGACTGGACCTTGCAGACCTCGAGCGGGAGAGCTTGGATGAAACCCTCGGCAAAGTTTTGGGGCGGTAGCCACATTGCGGGCCCTTATTGTCTAACCTAGCTCGTCAAGCAGAGAGGGGTTTGCGTCTATATCCATGCCAAGGGCTTCTGCGACAGATTGCGCAACCGCAAAGGCCATCTTGGGAGGAACGGCGTTTCCAATTTGCCGATAGCGGGAGCATTGCGAACCATACCAAGGCATATCCCTCGGGAAGGTCTGTATGGTGGCGGCTTCCTGGACCGAGATGCGGCGAAGGCGAGGAGGAACGCTATCGGCTACTTTCCCGCCTTTCTGAAGCTCTTCGTGGTATTTCTCGACCCATTGGGTCGCTCCGGTTTCGAGCGTCTCTTGATCGACAATCGGCGTTCTGTTCCCGCCCATTGAGGCGGGAAGCGTCGGCGCGGGCTTGTCCATGTCCATCGGGCGGCCTTGGCCGTTGAACAGCATGCCTGCAAACGGCGACGGGCGGAGCACGGGGCTTTTTGCCGTAGTCACCTTCGCCTTGCAAGTCTGATCATTGCCCGGCTCGCCGAGAGGAGGCAGCCCGCGCAGGGCGTCGGCCACACCCACCCATTCCTTGACTGTCGGCTGCGGGTAGTTGTACTCGATGCAGGGGTCCTTGATCCCGACAAGGAACATGCGCTCTCTGGTCTGCGGGACGCCGTAATTGGCACTGTTCAGCACCTCAAGGTTGGTTTTGTAGCCAATCTCTTCCGCCTTCTTGCGGATGTCGGCAATAGTTCCAGCCCAGCGTTTGTTCTTGGCGAGTGCCTTGACGTTCTCCATCACGAACGCTTGGGGCTGGACCCTCTCGACCATGCCGAGGAAGTCGAAGACGTGACGCGAGCGGGGGTCGTTCGGGTCCATCTTCCCCGCGACCGAGAAGCCCTGACAGGGCGGTCCCCCAATGACTAGCTCCGCCGAACCCCTTCCGGGCAGTTCCTCAACTTCCCTAATATCTCCCGTGACTATCCTGTGGCTCAGTGTTTTGCCGGTCTTCTTCGAGATCGCGTCCATCGCGGCAGCGTAGGTTTTCATGGCGTCCGAGTTGATATCGTTCGCAAATACGGGGGTGAACCCGGCGGCGATGAAGCCGAGGTCGAGACCGCCCGCTCCCGAATAAAGGCTGACGAAACGCTTCATTAAAGCAATCCTCCTGAATAGTAGAGCTCATTCCAATATGGAATGAGCTCATGAGATGATATCATATACAAGCATGGGTTGCTGCCGGAAGGGGGCGTTTATGGAAGACTTCAATCTTTCTCTCGGGAGACTTATCGCTAAATGGCGGAGACGCTCCGGGATGTCACAGGCGGCGCTCGCTGAGGCAACGGGATGCCAGCAAGCGTCGATTTCGAAACTGGAAAGCGGCTCCAAGCGCATAACTGTCTCTGAGCTTTCTCAAGTGCTTTGTGCCTGCGGATTAACCTTCAGTGCGGTAAGCGACGATCTTGATGGCCTTATCGCTTATGAGCCTCAACCTTTATGGGAGCGTGTAAATGAGTAGCAGTGCAAACATTTCTGAAATATGCGAAGCGCTTCTGGCGGCGTCCCTGCCTATAGATCCGAACTCGATGGAAAGCGCCGCGATTCAGGTTGCGGACTATTACGAGAACGGCCCTGAGGAATCCAGGATTCCCGCCGAAGAGATCTCCGATCGCTTCGGCGAGATGTGGAGCTTTTGGCTTGAGAACTACGATAGTCCCTCAAAGGAATTGAAGGACGTCATTAGCGCCGCGGTTGGCGTCGACCATGGAATGGAAGAGCTCGCGAACGGCTACTTCAAGCTCGAAGAAAAACTCGAGGAGAAGCAGTTCATGGCAAGGAGTCATGCAATCGCTTTGATTGGCTGTGCTCCGCTCATTCGTACCCTTGTCGTGGAGCAACACCTCGGTCTCGATAGGATTAGAGGCATTCTTAACGTTCCTGCCGCAACTTTCGACGCCATCAATGCTGTAATCAGTTCTATCGGTATTGACCCGCCCTTCGGCTCTGAGAGGATAGCCGGAATACATGAAACTGACGTTTCAGACGTCGCCGCCCTGTTTGGTGATATCGAACCTGACGTCGCTGGAGAAACTTTCCGAGGCCTTCTCGGATCGTTCTCGAGATGCGATACGCTTGCCGACGATGTTATCGACTTGGGCCTCATTCCTTTTGAGCCGTACCAGTTTATGCTCTACTTTGAGTTGCTTACGCTTGAGATGGTTGACAGATTCCCCGGCAGGGCGATTTACGAATGCACGCCCCGTTCGAGCAATGTAAAGGCGCTTTGGAACTCCATGTATCATCCCACTCAGGAGAATCCATACCTCAACAACGCCAAGTCCGTCTATTCACTTGACGAAGCATGGGCCGAAACGAAACTCTCCCGGCAGACTGGGAACGGCTCGATTCTGCTTGCCGATGTCTTTAGCATTCTGGCAGAGTTGCCCTACACGACGAGAAGACGCGTTGCTCACATTATTCGTTGTTATTTGATTCTCATTGCCGATTCTCGTCAAACGAAGACGCCTTTGGAGCCGATCGGCGTCGATTCCATCAAGGCTTTTGTCAAGCGCGTGGGGATCTCAAACAGTTTAACCAAGGGCGTTCTCGATCAGAGGCTGGTAGATTTCCTTACCCGCTGCATTCATCCGGAAGAGGGCTGGTTCGCAAGGGGTCTCGGCTCTTCCGTGAACGAGACGAACGCTTCGGGGCGCAAATATGGCGATGTTGAATACTTGGACCTTTCAAATCGTGCACATATCGAGGCCTATGAGGCACACGGTGGCGGTCTGCGGGATGAGTACATTCAGGCGCACATTAACTCCCTGCATGAAACTGTGCGCTACCACGAGCACGAGGCGAAGTTGCGCAACGAACCCTACGACATGACCGTTAGAGTCACGTACGTTGCCCATGACGTTTCGAGACTGATTGACTTTCATGATGGATGCACAAAGGAAATCGAGGGCATTCCGTTCGAGTTTCGCTTTATGACGTACGTCGATTTGCTCAACGCTGCTGGCGGCATCGATGTCGTAATCGGAAATCTGGCGGATTTTAATGAGTTGATTCATCAGAGGATCTCTAGGCTTCCCGATGCGTATACGTTGAAGCGGCGCTATCAGGAGATTACTGGATTGGGATTATCCGAAAAGAATTAGTTGCTGGGGCCCGCGTTCCGAGCTGTGGTGGTTCGGAACGCGGGCCTCTCTGTGCTTCCATGTAGCATAAGCACTCGGGTATCTGTGCTTATTTTGACGTGTTGGATCCATTGGAGATGGGTGCGATTTGTATTCAGCATCTCTTTACTGCTGCGCATCTAGCCGCGGCATCAATGAACTTCGCTAGCGCTTTCGGACTGTCAAAAGGCATACACAAGTGTCAGTCTTTTGACATCGCGTGGCCTGAGCGGCGGCGTGCAACGGCTGCACGCCGCCTGCGTCTGCCTACATCCCCGCAACCCCACGCGCGGCGCTCAACAGCTCGTACTCCCTCTGACTCCACTGGTGCAGCTCGGCCGCGCGTACGGCGTCGCGGCACAGATCCAGGAATACCTCGGCGCCCTCGCAGAAGCACTCGCGGGCAAAGATGCCCGACCCGCCCGCAACGCACGCGCCATCGGCAAACCGCTCCCAGCTAGACGGCTCACGCGAATCGTCTCCGGACAGTTTGATCTGCAACACATGCGGGTCGCCGGCAACGCAGAACTCTTTCTCGAGCTTTTGCACCGTGAAGCGCATCTGGTGGGAGAGACTGCTCTTGACCATGGCCGAGGCGTAGCCGTTCGGCTTGTCCAGAAGATGCATTCGTTTTGGCTTGGCTGCCAGGTTGTGGAAGTTGCGCTCGCTGCGCACAGAGAAATTGTTCATACGGACTCCTTTCATCGATGTTGGCAGGGCCACCGTGCCTCTTGGCCGGTTGGCGTCGGGATCGTGGAGCCAACTCTCTACCCCGACTCTGGATAAAACGCGCCCGCTCCTTGCGGGCACGATGGAGTCTATCAGCGCGCGCGGACAAAAATCAACCCCGTGCGGCAATGAGCGCACGGGGTTGATTTGGTCTACGACCCTCAGTTTTCGGCATCTGTTACTCGTCGTTCCTGTCGATGGGGTCGCCCTTGAGGGTGTTGATGTCCAGGTACTGGTTGTCGTCCTCTTTTTGCTGCGTTGCCGATTCGGACGCGGTGGGGCCGCGGAACAGCTGGAATCCCTCAAACGCAATGGCGCCGAGCAGGGCAATGACAATGGCGATAAAGGCAACCTTGACTGCCTGCGGAAATTCCGAGAAACGCAGCGCCTTTTCCTCGGCGTAATAATCGGCGAAGCGCTCTTCGCCCGTGCTTTTGGTATACGCCGGTGCGGACGCGGCCTCCGGGTCATATTCCGGTGCAGGCGTGGCAGCGTACGGATCGTTGAGATAATCGCTCGATGCGGTGCCATAATCCTCGGTCTCGATGCGACCGGTGCCAGCATAGCCATCGGAATAATCGGAATATGCCGCACCGCCCTCATAGTCCGCGGCGCTCGTGTTGGCGGCAAAAAGCGGATTAACTGGAACGTCGAGCGCCGGCATGCCGGTAGAGGTCTCATCCAGATCGGCTGCAGCCCAGGAATCGTAAGCAACCTGATGGGCAACGGGCTCATCGAGCCTTGCGACCGGAGGCTTGCGTGCCGCAGGAACAGGCAACTGCTGGGCGCTGTACATAACGGTGCTGTCGGCCGATTTGCCCTGCGTCGCTGCAGCGAGAAATGCCGCCGTCTCGGACGGGTCGCTTGCGGGGCGGGGAGCGGGCGTGGGCGCCGAAGTGGGTGCGGGCGTAGGCGCGGGCGTCGAAACAGGCGACTGCGCAGGAGTCGGCGCAGATGCGGGCTTAGGCGCAAGTGTGGGATCGGGGCTTGACGGGCGAGCCCCGCCGCCCATGAGTTCGTCGGCGGTCCACGGGCGATCATCCATCACGTCGTCAAGGCTTAGCGAAAACAGGTCGTCTTCACCCTCATCGAACATGCGGTGCACATGTCCACCAATTGCCGGAATCAATCCGCGACCGGTGCATGATGCCTTGCTCAACGCCATTCTGTTCCATCCTTTCGAAATACTAATGACATCGATTATATGGAACTTCCCAAGCGGCCCGGTCTTGGATTCGTGCTTTCCAGAACTCGCACCCAAAAGGGGAGGGGCAATCCAGGCGAGTGCCTACTTGTCGCCGGCCGCCGCCTTGGCCTCATTGAGGTAGCTATAGAAGCTGTACTTGGAGATGCCAAAAAACTCGCAGGCGCGCTCGCTCGACTTGGAAATTAGGAAGGCGCCGCGACGGTCGAGGTAGCCAATGGCACGAATGCGCTCGTCTTTGGTCATGAGTGCCGCGGGCTTGCCCACAAACTGCTCGCACTCGTGCAGCAGGTCCTCGAGCAGGTCGCCGATGTTCTTGGTAATGGGCTCGGGCTCGGTATAGCCCGTGCCGCCGGTGCCGGTAAAGGCGTCGAGCGAACGCTCAAAAGCCTTCATAAGCGTAATGTCAAAGTTGATGCCCAAAATGCCGACGGGCTTGCCTTCGTCGTTGCGGATAAAGATGGTCGAGGACTTGAGCAGCTTGCCATCGGTGGTTTTAGTGAGGTACGGCTCGCGGTCGTGTACGTCGGTGCTGCCCTCGTGCATGGACTCAAACACAATATGGCTGGGGCCGTCACCCAGTTTGCGCCCGCTGACGTGGCCGTTTTCGATCACTACGATGGAGTGGTCCACGTCCTCGGTCTCCAGATCGTGGACGACGACTTCGCAGTTGGGGCCAAATTGGAGCGCCAGGCCGTGTGCGAGGCGCTTGTAAAACTCAATCTGTGCGGGGGTCATGGGTGCCTTCCTAAAAATTAGTTTGGGCACACTTTGCCATAAACCACATCTGTTCGCAAACAAATCCATCAACAAGGCAATTCATGACCGTTCGGCGGCGAAAAAGTACCGATTACGGCAACAAACAATTTGTTAGGTTTGCTAATCAAAAAGTGTGATAGAACAGTGCTAACAAACTTTTTGTTTGGCATCCACATAAAAGTTCAGTCGCATGAATGGGAATGGGCTGAAACGCGTATGCGGGGGCCGGCAAGAGAGGACTTAAGGAGTTCACCGTATGGCCGATAAGATCCAGTGGGCGGGCAACACGATGCCCAAGAGCGATGACAAGCACTTGGGAATCATGAGCCTCGACCACGTGAAGAAGGCCCGCGCCTTCCACCAGTCGTTCCCTCAATATACCGTCACCCCGCTTGCCCGCCTGGACGGTCAGGCTGCGCGCTTGGGTCTGTCCAACCTGTGCGTTAAGGACGAGAGCTATCGCTTTGGCCTCAACGCCTTTAAGGTTCTGGGCGGATCGTTTGCCATGGCCAACTACATTGCCGACGAGACCGGCAAGGACGTTGCCGAGTGCACCTTCGACTACCTGACCTCCGATCAGCTTGCCAAGGACTTTGGCCAGGCCACCTTCTTTACCGCCACCGACGGCAACCATGGCCGCGGCGTGGCATGGGCTGCCAACAAGCTGGGCCAGAAGGCCGTCGTGCACATGCCCAGGGGTTCCACCAAGCCCCGCTTCGATAACATCGCCGCCGAGGGCGCCACGGTGACCATCGAAGAGGTCAACTACGACGAGTGCGTGCGCATGGCTGCCGCCGAGGCTGACGCCTGCGAGCGTGGCGTCATCGTTCAGGACACCGCCTGGGAGGGCTACGAGAAGATCCCGTCCTGGATCATGGAGGGTTACGGCACCATGGCTTCCGAGGCTGCCGAGCAGCTGCGCGAGATGGCCATCAACCGCCCGACGCACGTGTTTGTCCAGGCTGGCGTGGGTTCGCTCGCCGGCGCCGTGGTGGGCTACTTCACCAACCTGTATCCCGATAACCCGCCCACCTTCGTCGTGGTTGAGTGCGCGCCTGCTGCCTGCCTGTACAAGGGCGCTGCCGCCGGCGACGGCGATCCGCGCATCGTGGACGGTGACATGCCCTCCATCATGGCCGGTCTGTGCTGCGGCGAGCCCAACATTCTGGGCTGGGATATCCTGCGCAACCACGCCACCGCCTTCGTGTCCTGCCCCGACTGGGTCACCGCTCGCGGCATGCGCACCCTGGGCGCTCCCGAGAAGGGCGACCCGCGCGTCATCTCCGGCGAGTCCGGCGCGGTGACCACTGGCCTGGTCGAGACCCTCATGCTCGATCCTGAGTACGCCGAGCTCAAAGAGCTCATCGGCCTGGATAAGACGAGCTCCGTGCTCTGCTTCTCCACGGAAGGTGACACCGATCCGGATCAGTACCGTCGCATCGTCTGGGAAGGCGAATACCCCACTTGCTAATCGTTGGGGCGGAGTAAATAGGTATCGCTCCGCCACCTCACAGGTAGATTCCTTAGTTTGAAAGGTTATGAACAATGGCTAAAGAACTCGATTTCGACGCTATCAAGGCTGCTGCTGAGTCCCATCGTGCTGATATGACTCGCTTCCTGCGCGCTATGATCAGCCATCCCTCTGAGTCCTGCGAGGAGGGTGAGGTTGTCGCTTGCATCAAGGCCGAGATGGAGAGCCTTGGCTATGACGAGGTCAAGGTCGACGGTCTGGGCAACGTCATGGGCTTTATGGGCGAGGGCGACAAGATCATCGCCATCGACTCCCACATCGACACCGTCGGCATCGGCAACATCGAGAACTGGGATGCCGATCCCTATGAGGGCTACGAGACCGACGAGATCATCTACGGCCGCGGCGGCTCCGACCAGGAGGGCGGCATGGCTTCTGCTACCTACGCTGCCAAGATGATGAAGGACATGGGCCTCATCCCCGAGGGCTACAAGATCATGGTCGTCGGCACCGTCCAGGAAGAGGACTGCGACGGCATGTGCTGGCAGTACATCTACAACAAGGACGGCATTAAGCCCGAGTTCGTCATTTCCACCGAGCCCACCGACGGCGGCATCTACCGCGGTCACCGCGGCCGCATGGAGATCCGCGTCGACGTTCACGGCACCTCCTGCCACGGCTCCGCTCCCGACCGCGGCGACAACGCCATTTACAAGATGGCCGACATCATCGCCGACGTCCGCGCCCTCAACAACAACGGCTGCGACGAGTCGACCGACATCAAGGGTCTCGTCAAGATGCTCGACCCCAAGTACAACCCCGAGCACTACGAGGATGCCCGCTTCCTGGGCCGCGGCACCTGCACCGTCAGCCAGATCTTCTACACCAGCCCCAGCCGCTGCGCTGTCGCTGACTCCTGCGCCATCTCCATCGACCGTCGCATGACCGCCGGCGAGACCTGGGAGTCCTGCCTGGACGAGATCCGTAACCTGCCGGCAGCCAAGAAGTACGGCGACGACGTGAAGGTCTCCATGTACATGTACGACCGTCCGTCCTGGACCGGCGAGGTCTACGAGACCGAGGCTTACTTCCCCACGTGGATCAACAAGGAGACCGCTCCGCACGTCAAGGCCCTCGTCGACGCCCACAAGGCCATGTTTGGTGACGAGCGCATCGGCTGCGAGCCCAGCATGGACAAGCGCACCGGTCGCCCGCTGTGCGACAAGTGGACCTTCTCCACGAACTGCGTTTCCATCCAGGGCCGCTACGGCATCCCCTGCGTGGGCTTTGGCCCGGGTGCCGAGTCTCAGGCTCACGCTCCCAACGAGGTCACCTACAAGGACGACCTGGTCACCGCTGCCGCCATGTACGTGGCTGCCCTGAACCTCTACGATCCGAGCAAGGCCGATGGCGATGCCACCGTGTTCCGCGCCGGTCTGACCAACAACAAGATTGATTAGTCCCATTCCTCGATTTTGTTGAGCCGGGGGCCGCTCGTGTCCCCGGCACCCCCTGTTGACTTGGGGCCCGCGGTCGTTATCTCCCATGCTTCCTCAACGGTGGCGGGTCCTCGTCATGATGCTCTGCATGTTCTAGCCACACGCGCATGCCGGAGCACATCTACTCATTGCGATCGTTTCACCTTTAGAAAGGACATTTTCATGGACGCTAAGTTTACCGAGCTCGTCGAGCAGCTGAACGGCCTCGATTTTAAGGGTATGTACGGCAGCGACTTCCTGCACACCTGGGACAAGACCACCGATGAGCTCAAGGCTCTCTACATCGTCGCCGACGCCCTGCGCGAGCTGCGTGAGAACAACGTCTCGTCCAAGATCTTCGACTCGGGCCTGGCCGTCTCCCTGTTCCGCGACAACTCCACCCGTACGCGCTTCTCCTTCTCTAAGGCCGCCAACCTGCTCGGCCTTGAGCTGCAGGACCTGGACGAGAAGAAGTCCCAGATCGCTCACGGCGAGACCGTCCGCGAGACCGCTACCATGATCTCCTTCATGGCCGACGTCATCGGCATCCGCGACGACATGTACATCGGCAAGGGCGACGCCTACATGGCCGAGGTCTCCGAGTCTGTCCAGCAGGCTTACGAGGACGGCGTCCTGGATCACCGCCCCACGCTCATCTCCCTGCAGTCCGACTCCGATCACCCCACGCAGTCCTCTGCCGACATGCTCTACCTCATCAACGAGTTTGGCGGCCTCGAGAACCTCAAGGGCAAGAAGGTTGCCGTCACCTGGGCCTATTCGCCCTCTTACGGCAAGCCGCTGTCCTGCCCGCAGTCGCTGATCAGCCTGCTGCCCCGCTTTGGCATGGATGTCACCCTTGCTCACCCCGAGGGCTACGACCTCATGCCCGAGGTCGTCGAGCGCGCCAAGGGCTATGCCGCCGAGTCCGGTACCACCTTTAAGCAGGTCAACACCATGGCCGAGGCCTTCGAGGGCGCCGACATCGTGATCCCCAAGAGCTGGGCTCCGTTTGCCGCCATGGAGAAGCGTACCAACCTGTACGCCGAGGGCGACGACGCCGGCATCGCAGCGCTCGAGAAGGAGCTGCTCGCCCAGAACGCCACCCATCAGGACTGGTGCTCCACGACCGAGCTCATGGAGAAGACTGCCAACGGCCAGGACACCATCTTTATGCACCCGCTGCCCGCCGACATCTCCGGTGTCTCCTGCGAGCACGGCGAGGTCAACGCCGACGTCTTCGACATGCACCGCGTGGGCATGTACAAGGAGGCCAGCTACAAGCCGTACGCCATCGCAGCCATGATGTTCCTGCAAAAGGTTGCCGATCCCGCCGCTACCCTCAAGGCTCTCGACGAGCGCAACACCGCCCGTTGGCTCCAGGCCTAAAGCCGGGTTGAGAAATGGCTAAGCGTATCGTTGTCGCCCTGGGCGGAAACGCCCTCGGCGCCAACCTTCCCGAGCAGATGGAGGCCGTCAAGACGACTTCCAAGGCTATCGTCGACCTGATCGAGGAGGGCAACGAGGTCGTCGTCGTGCATGGCAACGGTCCCCAGGTGGGCATGATCGCCAACGCGATGGCTGAGCTCACGCGCTCTAATCCTCAGAAGTACGTTCCCTGCCCCTTGTCCGTTTGCGGCGCCATGAGCCAGGGCTACATTGGCTATGACCTGCAAAATGCGCTGCGCGAGGAAATGCTCGACCGCAATATCGACAAGGGTGTCGCCACCGTGCTCACCCAGGTCGAGGTTGCGGCAGACGACCCGGCCTTTGCCGACCCGGTCAAGCCGATTGGTCCGTGGATGAGCGAGGCCGAGGCCAAGGAGCTGGAGGCCGACCGCGGCTACCAGTTCATCCACGACGAGATGCAGGGCTTCCGTCGCGTGGTTGCCTCGCCCAAGCCCGTGAACATCGTCGAGCTCGACACCATCAAGTCGCTCGTCGAGTCCAACCACGTGGTGATATCCTGCGGCGGTGGCGGTATTCCCGTCACCAAGGCCCAGGGCAACCACCTTAAGGGCGCTGCCGCCGTCATCGATAAGGACTTTGCGGCCGAGAAGCTCGCCGAGCAGCTCGACGCCGATGCCCTGGTTATCCTGACGGCCGTGGAGAAGGTTGCCATTGGCTTTGGCACCGACCACGAGCAGTGGCTCGACACGCTGACCGCGGCTGACGTAAAGCGTCTGTCCGAGGCCAACGAGTTCGGTCGCGGCTCCATGCTGCCCAAGGTCCAGGCAGCCTCGACATTTGCCGAGAGCAAGCCGGGCCGCACGGCGCTCATCACACTGCTCGAGAAGGCGCGCGATGGCCTTGCCGGCAAGACCGGTACCACGTTTACCGGCGACGCTGAGTAGGCATATCTGCACCATTGAGGAGGGTGCCCTGCGTCGCGGGGTGCCCTCCTTTGTGCTATGGAGAGCCAAGGGGCGTTCGCTGGAAAAACGAGCGCATGCCTGTTCCGACGGAGTGCGAGCTTGGTATGGTGGGTATAGCAACTATGGTGTCCAAGGCAGCCAGGGGAGGTTTGCGGAGATGAAACTCGGTTGCGTCATTATGGCTTCGGGCGAGGGCAAGCGGTTTGGCTCTAACAAGATGCTTGCCGATATCTATGGCGAGCCGCTGATTGCCCGGACCATCGATTCGGTTCCCCGGGGCTTTGACGTTGTGGTTTCGACGCGTTGGCCCGAGGTCGCCCAGATTTGCGAGGACAAGCATTGCCCGTGCGTGCTGCACGATGGCGAGCTGCGCAGCGAAAGCGTCCGTGCGGGCCTTTCGTGGGGAGTCGAACGCAACTGGAAAGGTTGCCTCTTTTTACCGGGCGACCAGCCGCTTGTGAGCGCGGACTCTTTTGAGGCCATGGTTCGCGCGTTTGATGAGCGTGGCCGCAAGCATCCGGTGCGTCTTGCGTGCAACGGTGAGCCTTCGAGCCCGGTGCTCTTTCCGGCGGAACTATTCGATGCACTCATGCGTCTTGAGGGCAAGGACGGCGGGGGCTCGATTCTCAAGGACCGTACCGACGTGGTGCTGGTCGAGGCGCGTGCCTACGAGCTGTGGGATGTCGATACCGCAGAGGGACAGCGACGCATAACGGAGCATATCGCGGCCTGCTCGTATTTTGATCGCGTGGCCAACTGTATTAATCAATAAGGAGCAACATGATCATCATCAAAAACGGCGCGCTCGTGACGCCCCAGGGGCTTCGCCGCGCCGATCTTGCCATGGAGGGCGATAAGATTGTGCGGATTGCCGCAGCGATTGAGCCGGGCGCCGACGATACCGTCGAGGACGCCGCGGGCTGCTGGGTGTTTCCCGGCTTTATCGACGGCCACACGCACATGCAGTGCTGGACTGGCATGGATTGGACAGCCGATAGCTTTGAAACCGGCACGCGTGCGGCTGCCTGCGGCGGTACGACGACCATCGTGGACTACGCGACGGCTGATCGCGGCGTGACCATGCCCGATGCCTTGGCCGAGTGGCATCGCCGTGCCGACGGAACCTGCACGGCCAACTACGCCTTTCATATGGCACTCGCCGAGTGGAATGAACGCAACCGCGCCGATCTTTCGGCTATGCGCGAGGCGGGCGTATCGTCGTTTAAGACCTACTTTGCCTACGATCATTTGCGCCTGGACGATGCCGAGACGCTCGAGGTGCTCGAGGAGCTCAAGCGTATTGGCGGCATACTGTGCGTGCATTGCGAGAACGGTACGCTGGTGAATGAGCTGCAGAAGCGCGTGTACGAGCAGGGGATTCATGGACCCGAGGGGCATGCGCTCAGCCGCCCGGACGTGTGTGAGGCCGAAGCCGTGAGCCGCCTGCTGTATCTGGCGCACCTGGCCGGCGACGCCCCAGTCAACGTGGTGCACCTTTCGACCAAGTTGGGGCTCGAGGCCATTCGTGCGGCCAAGGCGCGCGGGCAGAAGAATATCTATGTCGAGACCTGCCCTCAGTATCTGATGCTCGACGACACCTGCTATCTGGAGCAGGGCGAGGACGGCTTTGCGGGCGCCAAGTACGTGATGAGCCCGCCGCTGCGCCATGCCGGCGACCGTGCCGCGCTGCGCGAGGCGCTTGTGGCCGGCGAGATCGATACGATTGCGACCGATCATTGCAGCTTTAACCTGCACGGGCAAAAGGACCGCGGGCGCGACGATTTCCGCGCGATTCCCAACGGCGGGCCCGGCGTGGAGCATCGTCCCGTCGCGATTGCCACGAGCTTTGAGGGACAGCTGGGACCCGAGGATCTGTGCCGCTTGATGAGCGAGAACCCGGCGCGCGTGTTTGGCATGTACCCGCGCAAGGGCTGTCTTGCCGAGGGCGCCGATGCCGATGTGTGCGTGTGGGATCCCAAAGCGCGCTGGACAATCAGCGCCGCGACACAGCATCAGGCCGTGGACTACACGCCGCTCGAGGGCTTTGAGGCACATGGCCGCGCCAAGGCCGTGTTTGTGAACGGCGTGCTGGTGGCGCGCGATGGCGAGCCCACCGGAGCCCAACCCGGCCGCTACGTGCCCCGCTAGCAGCAAAGATGCCGTGTCCCCTCCTCAGTTGCGGTGAAATACGGACTGTTTGCGGCCGTCGGGCGGCCAAACAGTCCGTATTTCACCGCAACTGAGGAGATGGGGCCGGCTACTTGAGGCTGCTGGCGACGACGGGGCGGTCGAGAGCTGCCTCGAAGCGGTCGGCCATCGTGGGGTCGCTGAGCGTGTCGACTTGGTTGAGCATGACGCGTGCGGTGCTGAGTTTCAGCGCCTGCATCTCGGCATTGAGCACCTGGGCGACGCGCTCGGGCGTGGCGATGTCGGTGAGCTCGCAGCCGCAACGCTCGCAAAAGAGCTCGGGGCGGTGGACGGCTTCGTTGATGGGCTTGCTGAGTCCCGAGGCGCCGACGAGCCAGATGACGTTGGCCGTGCCGGCGGGAATTACCGGCTCCCAGGCGGCATGCGCCTTGAGCGGGAGTCGCTTGCTACCGTCTGCCTCGGCCAACACATAGTCAAAGCGCTGTGCCAGCCCGCCGAGTGGCTCGGCGGGGGCGGAGAGCTTGCCTGTCTCCGGGTCCAAGACGCCTGCCTGGCAGATGCCTCCGCGTGCAAGGCCCGCGCAGGCCTCGCAGGTGCAACCGGGGACATGCGAGGCGCCCGGCTTCCAAGGCGCGGCGTCCAGGCGACGATTCGACCCGTCCCATGGCACGCCGGCAACGGGAAGCATATGCGTGGTGGTGCAGAGGAGCACGCGGCCGCCAGCGCGCATGAGCTCAAGACCCAGCGTTTTGAGCAACGTCGACTTGCCGCCGCTGCCGATAATCGCGGTAATGCCCGGCTCGATCCTGAGCGCCGAGGCAAGATTGCCGCTAACCGTTTCCATCTGTTCACCGCCGTATAATACTGTGATAATAAATAATCATCAGAGTAGCGGTCGAACCGCTTTTGCTCTGCTCAAACCGTAGCACAGGGAGGTGCCCCGGGAATGCTCGTTTATGTTCGCGGCGCCGGCGATATCGCCACGGGCGTCGCCGCCCGTTTGGTGCGCGCCGGCGTGTCGGTCGTTATGGCCGATATCGCGGTTCCCACGTGCATCCGCCGCACAATCAGTTTTTGCGAGGCCATTCGCCTGGGCGAGGTCCAGGTCGAGGGCATTCGCGCTCGCTTGGCGCAGACGCCGGCAGAGGCGCTTGCAATTACCGAGGCCGGAGACGTCGCCGTCGTGGTAGACCCCCAGGCCAAGATGCTCGATGAGCTTAAACCCGCTGCCGTGGTCGACGCGATTTTGGCCAAGCGCAACCTGGGTACCACGCGCGACATGGCGCCTGCCGTCATCGCCGTGGGGCCGGGCTTTACCGCGCCGGTTGACTGCGACGCCGTGGTCGAGACCATGCGCGGGCATTTCTTGGGCCGTGTCATTACCCAAGGTTCGCCCCAGCCCAACACGGGCGTGCCGGGCATTATCGCCGGCTATGGCAAGGAGCGCGTAATCCACAGCCCCGCCGCCGGCGTGTTTCGGTCCGACCGCGCAATCGGCGACATCGTGCGCGCCGGAGACGTGATTGGCTACGCGGGCGATACGCCCATGCGCACGCAGATCGATGGCTGTCTGCGCGGGCTTTTGGCGAACGGCGTGCAGGTGACCGAGGGCTTTAAATGCGCCGATGCCGATCCGCGCGGCGATGCCAGCTATATCAACTACATTTCGGACAAGGCGACGTCGGTCGGCGGCGGCGTGCTCGAGGCACTCGCTATGCTCACCGATATCTTTAGAGGATAGAAGGCGGCAATGGAAAAGCTCGATGTTGTGAATGCGGCGCTTGTCGCCCTGCGTGCTGGCGAGACGTGCGAGCTCGTGGTCGTGGCCGGCACGGCGGGGTCGTCGCCGCGCGGCGTGGGCGCCTGGATGGTCGTCTTTGCCGACGGCAGCCAGGCGGGCACCATCGGCGGCGGCAAGATCGAGCTCTTTGCGCTGGACGAGGCGCGAGAGCTGCTGGCCGCGGGGCAATCGCGTCTGGTCCGCTACACCATGGGCGGCGAGAACTCCGATACCGGCATGATCTGCGGCGGAGCCATCTGCCTGTGCTATCTGCATCTGGATGCGACCCAGGCACCGTTGTTTCAGGAAATTGCCGACGTCTTGGTCTATCGGCGCATCGGCGACTTCGTCATCGACTTTGAGCCGTTTATCGCGAGCGCGCTCGAGGGCGATGTGGCCGAGTACCATGGCGAGGCATCGCGCCATACCATTGCCGGCTGCCCCGGGCTTTCGCTGGTGGAGGAGGGGAGTAAGGTCACCTACACCAACGCGGCCTCTGAGATTCCCGCGGCGCACATCGAGACGCTCTGCCCCGAGGGCCTGACCTACATCTTTGGCTGCGGCCACGTGGGCGCCGCGACGGCGCGGGTGCTCACGGCGGCGGGCTTTGCCGTCGTGACGTGCGACGACCGTCCCGGCACGCTGACCCCCGATTGGGTGCCCGGTGTCTACGACCGTCGTCTGGTCGACTACAAGAACCTGAGCAAGCAGTGCCCCATCGGCCCGCGCGACTTGGTGGTCGTGGCCACAGCAGGCCACAAGTCCGATATCGACGTGGTGATTCAGGCCATGCGTGCCAAGCCTGCCTACCTGGGCTGTCTGGGTTCGCGTCGCAAGACGGCCTTTGTGCGTGCCCGCCTGGAGCAGGAAGGCTTTACACAGGACCAGATCGACGAGCTGCACCTTCCGATCGGCGTTGCCATCGAGGCCGAGGACCCCGAGGAGATCGCCATCTCCATCGCCGCCGAGATGATCCACCTGCGCCGCACCAAACTCGTCCCCCGCAAGCGCTAATCGCATCCCCACCAATAAGTTGCGGTGAAATACGGACTGTTTAAGCCTGTTAGGCCGCCCAACAGTCCCTATTTCACCGCAACTGCTTTTTGGGACCCATTTGTGCGGGGGAGTTGTGGAGTTGTGCAGGCAGACGAGGTTTTTCTGGAAATACGCTCCCGATGCGCGTATAGTACCGATTGTTTTGTCGGCTCCTGCTGCGTCGAGTCCAAACCGCAAAATGCCATGAGCGGCGCGGATGCAGCCAGGAGGCACGAGGACAACCCATCGTGGCCACGCCCCGTGCTTAAAACCCCAAGAAGGAGTGAACAATGGCAGAAGAGAAGTATGTGCCGCGTCTGAAGACCAAGTACAACAACGAGGTCAAGCAGCAGCTTCAGGACAAGTTCCAGTACGAGAACGTCATGATGATCCCCAAGTTTGAGAAGATCGTCGTGAACATGGGTGTCGGCGAGGCCGCTACCGATTCCAAGGCCATCGACGGTGCCGT
Organism: uncultured Collinsella sp.; assembly: GCA_937950325.1. Classification (GTDB taxonomy): domain Bacteria; phylum Actinomycetota; class Coriobacteriia; order Coriobacteriales; family Coriobacteriaceae; genus Collinsella. Next base: position 10,335 of record CALFDJ010000046.1, on the reverse strand, counting down.
GCGCGACCTGCGCGCCATCACCGGCCAGCAGCCGATGATCACCCGTGCCCGCAAGTCCATCGCTACCTTCCGCCTGCGCGCCGGTATGCCGATCGGCTGCAAGGTTACCCTGCGTGGCGACCGTATGTGGGAGTTCTTCGATCGTCTGACCTCCGTCGCGATCCCCCGTATCCGCGACTTCCGCGGCATCTCCGCCAAGAGCTTCGACGGCCGTGGTAACTTCTCCATGGGCGTCACCGAGCAGCTCATCTTCCCCGAGATCGACTTCGACTCCGTCGATCACCAGCGTGGTATGGACATCACTTTCGTGACCACCGCCAACACCGATGAGGAGGCCAAGGCCCTTCTGGACGCCTTCGGTTTCCCGTTCAAGAAATAGGTTCACCTGCCCTATAAGCGCCGTTCCCACAAGGGGGCGGCGCTTGGGGCGAACAATACTCTATGTGAGGAGGATATAAGTGGCTAAGACATCGATGATCGTCAAGTGCAATCGCAAGCAGAAGTTCTCTACTCGTGAGTACACGCGCTGCCAGCGCTGCGGCCGTCCGCACTCTGTGTACCGCAAGTTCGGCCTGTGCCGTGTCTGCTTCCGTGAGCTTGCACTCAAGGGCGAGCTTCCCGGCGTTAAGAAGGCCAGCTGGTAAGTCACTACCAGCGTTTCAAGCATCCGTTTGGAACAGGGAAAACGCGCTAAAAAGGCTTTGCCGTTAAGGGCGGTGAAGAACCAAGAGCACGTGTTCATCAAGAACGAAGGAGAATCTGTATGAACCTTACAGACCCGATCGCAGATATGCTTACGCGCATCCGTAACGCTAACTCTGTGAACAAGGCCACGGTCTCCATGCCGAGCAGCAAGAAGCTCGTCGAGATCGCTCGTGTTCTGCACGAGGAGGGCTACATCGAGGGCTACGATGTCGAGGACACCGTTCCCCAGAAGACTCTGCACATCACGCTTAAGTATGGTCCCAAGAAGGCTAAGGTCATCAACGGCATCCGCCGCATTTCCAAGCCGGGCCTGCGTAAGTACACCGGCGTTGCCGACATGCCCCGCGTCCGCGGTGGCCTTGGTACCGCCATTATTTCCACCAGCCATGGCGTCATGACCGACCGCGATGCTCGCAAGCACAACGTCGGCGGCGAGATCATCGCTTACGTCTGGTAATTCGCTCGGTAGGTAGAAGGAAAGGAGATCACCGTGTCTCGTATCGGTAATAAGCCTGTCCAGATTCCCGCCGGAGTCGAAGTGGCAGTCAACGGCAACAACGTTGTCGTCAAGGGCCCCAAGGGCCAGCTCGAGCTCGATGTCTTTGAGAAGCTCGCTATCAACGTCGAGGACAATGTTCTCACCGTTTCCCGTCCCGACGACGAGCGTGAGACCCGTGCCCGCCACGGCCTCACCCGCGCCCTCATCCACAACATGGTTGTTGGCGTTTCCGAGGGCTTCGAGAAGAAGCTCGAGCTCGCCGGCGTCGGTTACCGCGTGCAGCAGAAGGGCAAGAACCTCGAGTTCTCCCTGGGCTTCTCGCACCCCGTGATCGTCGAGGCTCCCGAGGGCATCACCTTCGAGGTTCCCGACAACACCCACGTGAACGTCAAGGGTATCAACAAGCAGCAGGTCGGTCAGATCGCCGCTGAGATCCGCGGCCATCGTCCTCCCGAGCCTTACAAGGGCAAGGGTATCCACTACGTTGGCGAGCACATCCGCCGCAAGCTGGGTAAGGCCGCCAAGTAGTCGTAACCGACTCACTCGCATAAGACCAGCACCCCGTCAGGTGCTGGCAAGATCAACCTTTTTAGGAGTTTACGTATGAACAAGCATAAGGCGAAGCTGGAAGGCCTCAAGCGTCGTCAGCGTCGTGTTCGCGGCAAGGTCTCGGGTACCTCCGAGCGTCCGCGTCTTCGCGTGACCCGTACTAACGCCAACATCTATGCCCAGATCATCGACGACAGCAAGGGCTCCAGCCTGACGCTCGTCTCTGCCTCGACCCTCGAGGCCGAGTTCAAGGGCACCCACACCTCGAACAAGGAGGCTGCGGAGAAGGTCGGTCAGCTCGTTGGCAAGCGCGCCATCGAGGCCGGCATCACCAAGGTCGCCTTCGATCGCGGTGGCCGTATCTACCATGGCCGCGTCAAGGCCCTCGCCGACGGTGCTCGTGCCGCCGGTCTCGAGTTCTAGGAGGTATGTAGCACATGGCTCGTAATCAGAAGCAGCAGCGCGAGGCCTCCGAGTTCGAGGAGCGCGTCGTTTACATCAACCGCGTGTCGAAGACCGTCAAGGGTGGTCGTCGCATGAGCCTCGTCGCTCTCGTCGTCGTTGGCGACGGCAAGGGCAACGTCGGCGTTGGCATGGGCAAGTCCGCTGAGGTGCCCATGGCCATCTCCAAGGCATCTCTCGATGCCAAGAAGAACATGTTCCACGTGCCGGTGACCGAGCAGGGCACCATCCCGCACGAGGTTCTCGGCCACTTTGGTGCCGGCCGCATCATCATCAAGCCCGCTGTCGAGGGTACCGGCGTTATCGCCGGCGGCGCTGTGCGTCCCCTCTTTGAGCTTGCTGGCATCAAGAACGTCCTGTCCAAGTCCCTCGGTACCGACAACGGCCTCAACATCATCAAGGCTGCCGTCGAGGGCCTCAAGGAGCTCTCCAGCCCTGAGGACGTCGCGGCTCGCCGTGGCCTGACGGTCTCCGAGATGTTCGTCGGTAAGGAGAACTAAGCATGGCTGACACCATCAAGATCAAGCAGGTCCGCAGCACCAACGGTTGCAAGCAGGACCAGGTCCGTACTGTCCGTGCCCTCGGTCTCCACAGGATCCGCGAGGTTCGCGAGATTGCTGACAACGAGTCCGTCCGCGGCATGATCTTCAAGGTCAAGCACCTTGTCGAGATTGTAGAGGAGTAGCAAATGCAGCTTCACGATCTTACTCCCGCGCCCGGTTCCACCAAGAACCGCAAGCGCGTCGGCCGTGGCAATTCTTCGGGTCACGGCACCACTTCTGGCCGCGGTCAGAAGGGCCAGGGTTCCCGCTCTGGCGGCACCAAGGGTGCCGGCTTCGAGGGTGGCCAGACTCCGCTGGCTATGCGCCTGCCCAAGCTTCCGGGCTTCCGTAACCCCCGTCGTATCGAGTACACCGCTGTTAACGTTGAGCGTCTCGAGCGTAAGTTCGAGGACGGCGCTGTGATCGACGGTGCCGCTCTTAAGGCCGCTCGCATCACCAAGAGCGAGTTCGAGCCCGTCAAGGTGCTCGGCAATGGTGAGCTCACCAAGAAGTTCACGGTCAAGGTCGACAAGGTCAGCGCTTCTGCGCAGGCCAAGATCGAGGCCGCCGGCGGAAAGGTCGAGCTGCCGTGCTAAATGGTCTTAAGAATGCTTTCCGCATCAAAGAATTGCGCGAAAAGATTCTTTTTACCATAGCTATGCTCGTCGTGTACCGCATTGGTGCGCACGTTCCTGTGCCCGGCATTCCCTTCCAGGGGATGCTGGGCCTTTTCTCGACCGATAACAATTCGGTCGCCGCAGGTGCTATGGCCCTCCTGAATCTTTTCTCTGGCGGCGCGTTGAGCTATGTGTCGGTGTTTTCGCTGGGCATCATGCCTTACATCACCAGCTCGATCATCCTCCAGATGCTCCAGGCCGTTGTGCCTTCCCTGCATGAGCTTGCCCGCGAGGGCGAGGTCGGTCAGACCAAGATCACGCAGTATTCGCGTTACCTCACCCTGGCTCTGGCAATCCTCAACTCCGTGGGTTACCTCTTCCTCTTTAAGAGCTTCGGCATCAGCTTCAATGGCGCCGGCGCTCCCGAGATCATCTTCGACCTCATGATCGTCGGCACGCTCACTGCGGGCGCCATGCTGATCATGTGGATTGGTGAGCTCATCACCCAGCGCGGTATCGGCAATGGCATGTCGCTGATCATCTTTGCGAACATCATGGCCGGTCTGCCGCAGGCTATCTTCTCCAGCACCGAGGGCAATGCCGGTGGCATCATCACCATGGTGATCATCTGCGCCATCATCCTGCTGGTTATCCCGCTGATTGTTTTCCTTGAGCGCGGCCAGCGCCGCATCCCGGTCTCCTACGCTAAGCGCGTCGTGGGCCGTCGCATGATGGGTGGTCAGACCACCTACCTGCCCATCAAGGTCAACACCGCGGGTGTCGTGCCAATCATCTTCGCTTCGGCGCTGCTGTACTTCCCGGCTCAGATTGCCGTGTTCTTCCCCGGCATCGGCTGGATTCAGGCAGTTGCCGCTGCGCTTTCGCGTGGCTGGCTCAACTGGGTGCTTAACGTTGTCCTCATCGTGTTTTTCGCGTACTTCTACACCTCCATGGTGTTCAACCCCGATGACACGGCCGACAACCTTAAGAAGCAGGGCGGCTTTATTCCGGGCGTGCGTCCGGGTAGGGCTACCGCGGCCTACATCAAGAACGCGCTCAACAAGATTACGCTTCCCAGCGCTGTCTTTTTGGCGCTCATCGCCATCGTGCCTTCGATCATCTTCTCCTTTACGGGTAACCAGCTGATCCAGGCATTTGGCGGCACGTCCATCCTCATCATGGTCGGCGTCGTGCTCGACACGGTCGATAAGCTCGAAGGCCAGATCAAGATGTATGATTACGATGGATTCTTTAAATAGGCTAGAGGAGGATTGCTCATGAACCTCGTATTGCTCGGAGCTCCGGGTGCCGGTAAGGGTACCGTCGCACAGGAGCTCGTCGCCGAGTTTGGCGTCGCTCACATTTCCACGGGCGACCTGCTGCGTGCTGCCGTCAAGGGTGGCACCGAGCTTGGTATTCAGGCTAAGAAGTACATGGACGCTGGCGAGCTCGTTCCTGATCAGCTCGTGATCGACCTTGTCAAGGAGCGCCTTGCCGCCGATGACGCCCAGCAGGGCTTCATCCTCGACGGCTTCCCGCGCAACACCGCCCAGGCCGTGACGCTCGATTCCGAGCTCTCCGCCATGGGTCGCGAGATCGACTGCGCCCTTCTGGTCGATGTGGCCCCCGAGGTCATTATCGATCGTCTGTCTTCGCGTCGCACCTGCCGCGCCTGCGGTTACACCGGCACCGCTGCCGATGCTACCTGCCCCAAGTGTGGCGGCGAGATGTATCAGCGCGACGACGACAAGCCCGAGACCATCAAGAACCGTCTCGACGTCTACGAGAAGTCCACGAGCCCGCTCGTCGACTACTATCGTGGCCAGGGTCTGCTCAAGTCGGTCAACGGTGACCAGGCTCGCGAGACCGTGTACGGGGATGTCAAAGAGGCTCTCGGTCTATGATCAAGATTAAGTCTGCAACGCAAATCGAGCAGATGAAGAAGGCAGGAGCGCTATCTAAGATGGCGCTCCGCCACGTTGGAGCCATGGTGCGCCCCGGCGTTTCGACTTTTGAGCTCGATCAGCTCGCGGAGCAGATTATCCGCATGCATGGTGGCACCCCAGCCTTTAAGGGTTACGGCGGGTTTCCCGGAACCATTTGCGCATCGATTAACGATGCCGTGGTACACGGTATTCCCAACCCCGACATGATCCTGCGCGATGGCGATATCATCTCCATCGATACGGGAGCCGTTGTCGACGGTTGGGTCGGCGATAACGCTTGGACGTTTTTCGTCGGCACCCCCACGCCCGAAGCCAAGGCTTTGTGTGAGGTCACGCGCGATTGCCTTAAGGCTGCCATCGAGCAGGCTGTTCCCGGTAACCATATCGGGGACGTCGGTTATGCCGTTCAGTCCCTCGCCGAGTCTCACGGTTACGGCGTGCTTCGTGATTATGTTGGCCATGGCATTGGACGCGTGATGCACGAGGACCCCAACGTTCCTAACTATGGAAAGAAGGGGAGGGGCGTTCGCCTCCAGGCCGGCATGGTCATTGCCATCGAGCCGATGGTTACGATGGGTTCCAACCATGTGAGCACGGGCTCCGACGGTTGGATTGTTACGACCAACGACCACCTGCCTGCCGCGCACTACGAGAACACCGTCGCCATTACCAATGACGGTCCGGTGATTCTCACCACGGATGCCCAAGGTGCTTGGTGCTCGCTCCAAGGCGGAGAAATGTAACAAGTTCCACTTAGTTGTGGAGCCATTACGAAGTTATTACGATGCGTGCATACGTGTTGTAGAATACTCAATCGCTGTCGTTTTCTAGAGAAAGATGATTGCTTGTGAAGAAGGAAGACGCAATTGAGCTCGAGGGTACGGTAAAGGAACCGCTGCCCAATGCCATGTTTAAGGTCGAGCTCGAGAACGGTCATTCGGTTCTGTGCAACATTTCTGGCAAGATCCGAATGAATTACATCCGTATTCTCCCCGGTGATAGGGTTGTCGTGGAGCTTTCCCCGTACGACCTGACCCGCGGCCGCATCACCTATCGCTACAAATAGCGGCACGCATACACGCACTCCATTTCCGACTGCAGGCTTAGCTCAACCTACGGTCGGATTGTGTGTGAAGACCAGCCATAGTTTTAAACGCCTGCGGCTGGGCGAGTAGATAGTAGGGAAGTAGTTTGAGCGCTACCGAAAGGAAGAACGATGAAGGTACGTCCTTCGGTCAAGAAGATGTGCGATAAGTGCAAAATCATTAGGCGCCATGGCAAGGTCCTCGTCATTTGCGAGAACCCCCGTCATAAGCAGCGTCAGGGTTAAGAGAGGAGACTACGTTGGCCCGTATTAATGGTGTCGACCTCCCGCGTGAGAAGCGCGTTGAGATCGGTCTGACCTACATTTACGGCATCGGCCGCACCACTGCGACGAAGATTTGCGTCGAGTGCAACGTTAACGTGGATACGCGCGTTAAGGACCTCACCGAGGATGAGGTTAACGCCATCCGCGATTATATCGACAAGAACCAGATCATGGTTGAGGGCGACCTCCGCCGTGAGCGCAACCAGAACGTCAAGCGCCTTATGGACATCGGCTGCAACCGCGGCCTTCGTCACCGCAAGGGCCTCCCGGTCCGCGGTCAGCGCACCCACACTAACGCTCGTACCCGCAAGGGCCCGAAGCGTCAGATCGGTGCTAAGAAGAAGAAATAAGGAGCGCTAGATAGATGGCTACTGCTAAGAAGAACGTTCGCGCTGCCCGTCTGAAGCGCGCGGACCGTAAGAACATTTCCGTGGGCCAGGCTCACATTCGTTCTACGTTCAACAACACGATCGTTTCGATCACCGATCCCCAGGGCAACGTCATTTCCTGGAAGTCGGCTGGCCAGGTGGGCTTCAAGGGCTCCCGTAAGTCCACGCCGTTCGCTGCCCAGATGGCTGCCGAGGCTGCTGCCAAGCAGGCCATGGAGCACGGTATGAAGAAGGTTTCCGTCTTCGTCAAGGGCCCCGGCTCCGGTCGTGAGACCGCCATCCGCTCCCTCCAGGCTGCTGGCCTCGAGGTCTCGAGCATCCAGGACAAGACCCCCATTCCGCACAACGGCTGCCGCCCCAAGAAGCGTCGCCGCGTGTAACTGAAAGGATCGTATCAATATGGCAATCGACAGGACTCCTGTTCTTAAGCGCTGCCGTCAGCTCGGGATCGATCCCGCTGAGCTCGGTTACAGCAGCAAGAAGGAATCTATCCGTCAGCCCAAGCGCCGTCGCAAGGAATCTGAGTACGGCATGCAGCTGCGCGAGAAGCAGAAGGTCAAGTTCATCTATGGCGTTCTGGAGAAGCAGTTCCACGGCTACTTCAACAAGGCCCGCAAGATGAACGGCGTCACCGGTGAGAACCTCATGATCATCCTTGAGTCTCGCCTCGACAACGTCGTCTTCCGTCTTGGCTTCGCCCGCACCCGCAAAGAGGCTCGTCAGTCCGTCCGTCATGGTCACTTCACCGTGAACGGCAAGCGCGTGGACATCCCGTCCTACCGCGTCAAGGCCGGCGACGTCGTCGCTGTCGGCGAGAAGTTCCGTGACCTCCTCCCCATCAAGGAGGCCCTGATTTCCTCCGAGCGCTTTGAGGTTCCTGGCTGGCTCGAGGTCGATATCGAGAAGCTGTCTGGTAACGTGCTCGCTCTGCCGACGCGTGAGCAGATCAGCGGTGATATCAACGAGCAGCTCATCGTCGAGCTCTACTCTAAGTAGTCCATCCGGGCTGCTGAGGCTGGAGGTAATACATGTCAGAATTCATTAGGCCTCAGGTTCAGGTCGAAGAGATCAACGAGACGTCTGCTCGTGTCTCCGTCGAGCCGCTCGAGCGTGGTTACGGCGATACGCTGGGTAACTCCCTTCGTCGCGTTCTTCTGTCCTCGCTCGAGGGTGCCGCTGTCGAGGCTATTCAGATCGATGGTGCGCAGCACGAGTTCATGACCATCCCTAACATGGTCGAGGATGTCACCGACATCGTCCTGAATGTCAAGGGTCTTGTCTTCAGGGCTCTCGGCACGACCGACGAGGCGACCGCCACCATCTCGGTTGACGGCCCCTGCGAGGTCACCGGTGCGGACTTCTTTATTCCGTCCGAGTTTGAGCTGGTCAACCCCGAGCAGCACATCGCTACGCTCACCGAGGGTGGCCATCTCACCATGAGCATGCGCATCGGCTATGGCCGCGGCTATGTTTCTGGCGAGGCCAACAAGCGCGATAACGATCCCATCGGTGTGATCCATGTCGACTCGCTGTACTCGCCGGTTTCCCGTTGCGCCAAGCTCGTTGAGGCTTGTCGTGTCGGTCAGCACACCGACTACGACCGCCTTGTCCTCGAGATCGAGACCAACGGATCCATCGCCCCGCGCGACGCCGTGGTCCAGGCTGCCAATATCATCAACCAGCATATGGCCGCCTTTATGAACCTTGCCGAGACCCCCGAGGTCGAGGAGGAGGCTTCGATCTTCGCTCCCGAGGTCACCAACGACAACGCCGAGCTGGACAAGCAGATCGAGGATCTGGACCTTTCCGTCCGTTCCTACAACTGCCTTAAGCGCGCCAGCATTCACTCGGTCCGTCAGCTCGTTGAGTTCTCGGAGAACGATCTGCTCAACATCCGTAACTTCGGTGTTAAGTCGATCGAGGAAGTGAAGGACAAGCTTGAGTCCATGGGCCTGAGCCTGAAGGCTTAATGCTTCGCATATTTGAGGAGAAACTAGACCATGCGTCACAACGTTAAGAAGGGCCTGAAGCTCGGCACCGATGCGAGCCACACCAAGGCCATGAAGAAGAGCCTTGCTAAGGCCCTCTTGGAGAACGACCGCATCAAGACCACCGAGACCCGCGCTAAGGCGCTGCGTTCGGTCGTCGACCCGATCATCACTTGGGCCAAGAAGGGCGACCTGCACTCTCGTCGTCTGGCTATCGCCAAGCTCGGCGATAAGCAGCTCGTTGCCGAGATCTTCGACAAGGCTGCCCAGGGCATGTGGCAGGACCGCAACGGCGGTTATACCCGCATCATGAAGCTTGGTCCGCGCAAGGGCGACAACGCCCCCATGGCGATTCTCGAGCTTGTCGAGGAGGCCGTCGTTCCCAAGGCCAAGGCCGATGACAAGCCCGCAAAGAAGTCCGCTGCCAAGAAGGGCGCGAAGTCCGAGGACAAGACCGCCGATGAGATCGAGGATCTGATCGAGGAGGGCACCGAGGACAAGAACGACAACGACAAGGACGATGTCGAGGAGTTCGCCGAAGGCGAGGAAGACCGCATCGACTCCATTGCCGAGAGCGATGTCCGCGAGGATGCCGTCGAGGCTGAGAAGGCCGAAGACGAAGCCTCCGTCGAGGATGCCGTTCTCGAGGCCAAGGAGGCCGAGGTGGCAAAGGCCGAGGCCGAGAACATCGAGAAGATCAAGGAGGAGGTCGCCGAGGAGGAGCGCGAGCTTATCGACGACGTCAATCCCATGTCCAAGGAGGAGCATGCCCTCGAGGACGCCGATGAGAAGGCCGAGAAGCACGAGGATGACGAGTAGCGAACTCGCCTCTCGTCGGGGGTGAAGATGACGCAGGCGCTCGCCTTTGGCACCTACATTCCCGGCACGAGTCCCATCCACGCTTTGAATGCGCAGGTCAAGGTTATCTTGGCCTGCGTTTTTTCCATTGCCGTGTTCTTCGTTGAGAGCTGGCCCGGGCTGCTCGTCATCACGGCGTTCGTCGCCATGCTCTACATGCTCGCGCGCGTTCCCGTGACCAAGGCGGCACGCGGCCTCGTTCCCGTCGCATTCATCCTCGTGTTCACCGTCGTCGTTCATGCCTTCAGCATCAGCATGGGCTCCTCGGCGGCACCGGGACTGAGCTCCGCGGGTTCCCTGGGGCTCACGCAAGAATGGGTCCTCTTCGGGAGCTTTGGCATCACGCTCGACGGATTGATGCGAGGCATTTTCTTCGCCCTGCGCATCGTGCTACTCGTGCTCATCTGCTCG
>CALFDJ010000045.1 GCA_937950325.1 uncultured Collinsella sp. | reverse complement strand
CCCAGGCCACCGGCTACGGCCTGTGCTACTTCGCCGAGGAGGCCATGCGCTGCATGAAGAACGACGGCTTCGCGGGCAAGACCGTGGTCGTCTCCGGCAGCGGCAACGTGGCTACATACGCGGCTGAGAAGTGCACGCAGCTGGGCGGCAAGGTCGTCGCGATGTGCGACTCGAACGGCTACGTGTATGACCCGAACGGCATCGACCTCGCAAAGATCATCGACATCAAGCAGCGCCGCCGCGCGAGGATAAAGGTGTACGCGGACGAGGTCCCGGGCAGCGAGTATCACGACGGCTGCCACGGCATCTGGAACGTGAAGTGCGACATCGCGCTCCCCTGCGCGACGCAGAACGAGGTATTCATCGAGGACGCCAAGAACCTCGTCGCCAATGGCTGCAAGATTCTCACCGAGGGCGCGAACATGCCGACCACGCTCGAGGCGACGCAGTACCTGCAGCAAAACGGCGTCGCGTTCTTCCCGGGCAAGGCCGCCAATGCTGGTGGCGTTGCCACGAGCGGCCTGGAGATGAGCCAGAACTCCGAGCGCCTCTCCTGGACCTTCGAGGAAGTGGACGCGAAGCTCAAGGGCATCATGGTGAGCATCTTCCACGCCATCGACGACGCCGCCAAGCGCTACGGCCATGAGGGCAACTACGTCATGGGCGCCAACATCGCCGGCTTCGAGAAGGTCGCCAACGCCATGATGGCCCAGGGCATCGTGTAGGAAGAGCCGCGCGCTGACGTTACGAACGACCTGTGGGTCACGTGAAAAGAACCCCGGTGAGAACGAACCGGGGTTCTTTTGCGTTCTAGAGGCCGGCCTGCTGCTTGCAGTCGGCGAGGGCCTCGGCGACGGCGGTCTGCTGCTTGCAGCTGGCGGGGATCTTCGAAGCTGCGATCGAGTAAAACAAAAAAGCACATTTTCCAACTTGTGTGAGACGAGAAGTAAGGGGGTGTGGAATGCGGAAATAGAGTTTTACCAGTTCAAACGCTTGCTAATTTTCATACTTCATTTATGGAGCAATCGGTTTTAATCAGATATCTTGGAAAATGTGCTATTTTGGACTCGCCTATTTGGAAAACATGCTTTTTTGAAAGCGGGAAATCGCGAAGGGGGTGCGGACGTTTTTCCGGACGGCCTAGGCGGCCAGCCCCAGCCGCCTCCTGCGGCCGGCTATCGTATCGTACACCTTGCGCCCTCCCTCGTCGAACGCCTTCAGCCTCCCCTCCCGGTACCAGCGGATCCACTCGGCGAGCTCGGCGGCGAACCGCTCGGCGGAGACCCCGCGCCAGTCCCTCCCGTGGAAGAACTCGACCTTGAGCCTGCCGAAGAACCCCTCGCAGGCGGCGTTGTCCGGCGAGTGCCCCTTGCGCGACATCGACCTCTCCACCCCGGCCTCCCCGCAGGCGCGGACCCAGTCGGGGGTGCGGTAGTGCCAGCCGCGGTCGCTGTGGAGCGTGAAGCCGCCCCCGGCGGCGGCCACGGCGCCGGCGAGCATCTCGGCCACGAGCGCCTTGGACGGCGAGGTGCCCACCGAGAAGGCGGCGACGTCGCCGTCGAACAGGTCGACGGCCGGCGAGAGGTACACCTTCCGCGGGTCGTCGGGCAGCCTGAACTCGGTGATGTCGGTGACCAGGACCTCGCCGGGGGCGGCGGCCGAGAAGTCGTGCAGGTCGCGGCCGGCGTCGACCAGCAGCAGGTTGGGTGCCGCCGCGCGGCCCTCCTCGCCGGCGTAGGAGCTGTAGCGGGCCGCCCGCGGGGCGCGGGCGCGCAGCCCCTCCTCGGCCATGATCCGGCGCACCACCTTCTCGGAGACCGCCACCGGCCGCGCCGGGTCGAGCCC
>CALFDJ010000044.1 GCA_937950325.1 uncultured Collinsella sp. | reverse complement strand
GGCTTGCAGCGACGGACCTCAGGACACTCTTACACCACGTCTGCGCGCGCCACCGACGAAATGGCGATGAATACACGATTTTAATCCAACTGTTAGTCCTTATAATGGACACATGTTGCGTAACGTAAGTAAATGCTATCTTTTTATATGTTGTAAGCAAAGTAGCAGTACTCATTTTTGCCATTTTTTGACCACGGCCTTTGTGGCAGACGCGCTGATGGGTTCGAATCCCATGAAATGGGCCCGAAAAAGGAAAGGCCTCCATCGCTGGAGGCCTAACAATTCAGTGGTGGGCGATGAGGGATTCGAACCCCCAGCCTTGTGCGTGTAAAGCACCTGCGCTAACCGTTGCGCCAATCGCCCGTGCGGAGAGAGTATAGCAAAACAATCGCCCCATTCACCTCATATCCATTAAAGGTAACTGGCGCGTGTCACAGCGGAGCTGATTCAGTTGAGATTGCCTGAACATTCCGTCCCTCTTTACACCCTCGGGTATACTCAAAAGCTACTGATTCGATTTGATACCCAGCAACAGCAGAGGGGATAGTATATGTGCGGTTTTGTCGGTTTTGTCGGTGGGACGGATAACCAATCCGAGGTGCTCACCAAGATGATGGACCGTATCGTCCATCGTGGCCCCGACATGGGCGACCAGTTTATCGACGGCCGCGTTGCCCTGGGCTTCCGCCGTCTGTCGATCCTCGACCTGACCGAGGCTGGCGCCCAACCCATGGCTAACGAGGACGGCAGCGTCGTCATTGTCTTTAACGGCGAGATCTACAACTTCCAAGAACTTCGTTCCGAGCTCGAGGCCAAGGGCTACAAGTTCCACTGCGGCGCCGACACCGAGAGCCTCCTGCACGGCTACGAAGAGTGGGGCGAGGCCGTACTCGATCGCTTGCGCGGTATGTACGCCTTCGTCATCTGGGACAAGAAGAAGAACAAGCTTTTTGGCGCCCGCGACATCTTTGGCATCAAGCCGCTCTACTACTATCCCATGGCCGATGCAGGCGACGGCGCTCCGGGCGTGCTCTTTGGTTCCGAGATCAAGAGCTTCCTGGACTACCCGCACTTCCACAAGGCGGTCAACAAAAAGGCCCTGCGTCCGTACATGACGCTGCAGTATTCGGCAACCGAGGAGACCTTCTTCGAGGGTGTCTACAAGCTGCCGCCGGCGCATTACTTTACCGTAGACATCCCGACCGGCAAGATGAACATCGAGCGCTATTGGGATTGCGATTACTCTGCCGTCGAGAAGCCGTTCGAGGAGTACGTCGACGAGCTGGATGAGGTCGTGCACGAGAGCGTCGAGGCCCATCGCATCGCCGACGTCCCGGTCGCTTCCTTCCTCTCCGGCGGCGTCGACTCCAGCTATATTGCCGCTTGTCTCATGCCCGACAAGACCTTCTCGGTGGGCTTTGACTACAAGAATTTCAACGAGACTAACTACGCCAAGGAGCTTTCCGATAAGCTCGGCGTCGAAAACGTTCGCAAGATGATTACCGCCGACGAGTTCTTTGGTGCGCTCGAGGACATCCAGTATCACATGGACGAGCCGCAGTCCAACCTGTCGTCTGTACCGCTGTGGTTCTTGGCCGAGATGGCGCGCAAGGACGTCACCGTCGTGCTTTCGGGCGAAGGCGCCGACGAGCTCTTTGGCGGCTACGCCTACTACGAGGACACGGTTCCGGTGCGCAAGTACAAAAAGATGGTGCCGCTGCCCATTCGCCGCGCGCTCGGTAACCTGGCGCTGCATATGCCGTACTTCAAGGGCCATAACTTTCTGGTCAAGGGTGCCGAGATCCCCGAGAAGTCGTTCCTGGGCCAGGCTCTGGTATGGCCTGAGCGCGAGGTCGACGGCGTGCTCAAGCCCGCGTACAACACCGGCGACGGCGCCTTTGAGCTCGCTGCACCCATCTACGCACGTGTGAAGGGTCAGCCCGAGCTGGTCAAGAAACAGTACCTGGACATGAACATGTGGCTCCCGGGCGACATTCTGCTCAAGGCCGACAAGATGTGTATGGCGCACTCGCTGGAGCTGCGCGTGCCATTCCTGGATCGCAAGGTCATGGAGTTCGCCGAGCACATTCCCGACCGCTACCGCATCAACGAGAACGGCAACAAGCAAGTGCTTCGCCACGCCGCCAACAAGTCGCTGCCCGATGAGTGGGCCACCCGTCCCAAGGTGGGCTTCCCCGTGCCGATTGTCTACTGGCTGCGCGAGCAAAAGTGGTACGACTACGTCAAGGAGTACTTCACCGCGCCGTGGGCAAGCGAGTTCTTCAATACCGACGAGCTCATGCACCTGCTCGATCTGCACTTTGCGGGCAAGGGCAATTTCCAGCGCAAGATCTATACGCCGCTCGTGTTCCTGGTGTGGTACAAGCGTTTCTTTATCGACGAGGGCCAGCCTTCTGTTAAGGCTGCCTAGTCTCGGCTTACGAATGCCTGTGCGTAACGGCTCCTCCGGGAGCCGTTTTTGCGCGAGCACGTTTCAGTTACTATGAAAACCGTCCCTGCCAAATGGCTGAGAAAGGTGAAAGATGCACCATTCGGATTCCGCGACCGTGACCACGGTCGATACGCTTGCCAAGCTGCTCGATGTGTGCGGCGAGCTGCGTGCTTCGGAGCAGGTTGACGAGCGCGCCGTGACCGGCTGTTCGTTTGATTCGCGCGCGGTTTCGGCGGGTGACGTGTTCTTTTGCAAGGGCGCTGCCTTTAAGCCCGCGTTTTTGAGCATGGCGCTCGATGCGGGCGCCGTCGCATTTGTGTGCGAAGAGTCGCTGGTCGAGTCTCTGGAGCCGCTGGCGCAGGAGAGCGGTGCTGCAATGTTGGTTGTTGATAGCGTACGCACGGCGATGGCGCTGTTGCCGCCCGAGGTCTACGACCGTCCCGACCATGACGTCAAGATCGTGGGCATCACCGGTACCAAGGGAAAGACCACGGCCGCTTTTATGCTCCAGTCCATCATCAAGGCGGCGGGCGAGTCCTGCGGCATGATCGGCTCGGTGAACACCGACGATGGTATCGAGTGCTACGAGAGCACCAACACCACGCCCGAGGCCCCCGAGGTCTGGCGCCATATCGCCAACTGTCGCGCGTCTGGTCGCCAGTCCATGGTCATGGAGGTCTCAAGCCAGGCGCTCAAGTACCAGCGCGTCGAGAACCTGCCGTTTGACGTAGCGTGCTTCCTCAACATCGGGCGTGACCACATCTCGCCGATCGAGCACCCGACCTTCGAGGATTATTTTAAGAGCAAGCTCAGGATCTTTGATCAGGCTAAGACCGCCGTAGTGAATCTGGGCACCGATGAAGTCGAACGCGTGCTGGAGGCCGCGTCGACGGCCGAGCGTTTGGTGACCGTTGGCGTCGAGCATCCCGAGGCGAGCCTGTGGGCAAGCGATGTCCGCATGGTCGGCTTCAACATCGAGTTTAACCTGCATGGCATGAGCGCTGACGAGCCCGAGGAGGGGGAGAAGGTCCTGCTGGGTATCGCGGGAGACTTTAACGTGGAAAACGCGCTGGTCGCTATCGCCGCCGCGCGCGAGATTGGTATCGGTATCGATGCCATCAAGAAGGGCCTCTCCAAGCTGCGTGTGCCGGGCCGCATGGAGGTCGTGGAGTCGAAGGATGGCCGCGTGGTTTGCGTTGTTGACTACGCTCACAACCAACTTTCGTTCCGCTCGCTCTTTTCGTCGGTCAAGCGCGCGTTTCCCGCCAGCCCGGTCATTGCGCTGTTTGGTGCCGCTGGAGGCAAGGCACAGGAGCGCCGTGAGCAGCTTCCGCGCGAGGCCGCACCATATTCTGATCTGCTGATCTTTACCAACGAGGATCCGGCTCACGAGGACCCGATGAAGGTCTGTCGCGAGCTTGCCGAGCATGTTCCCGACGATACCCCAAACAAGATCATCCTCGATCGCGAGGCTGCTGTGCACGAGGCGTTCAAGGCGGCGCGTGAGGAATACGTCAGCCCCGATGCGCCCACCATCGTCTTGCTGTTGGCAAAGGGCGACGAGGAGCTCATGCACGTGGGCGATGAGTTCGTGCCCATCGAGAGCGATCTTTCGCTTGCCAACCGTTTAATCGATGTTACCCAGTTTGACTAATGAACTGCGATGAGGGCGGCGTCCTGAGCGCGCTGCCGTTGCAAGCGCGTTTCCCCTCAAGCGAGGCGCGCCGCCTAAGACCAGAAGCCCCTTCTACGTAATGGAGTGACCATGTCCCACAATACCCTGCCGACCGTCGCTGAGCTTTCGGGCGAGATGCGCGAGCGTCTTGCCAAGGTTAAGTACGTCTTTACCGACCTGGACGCCACGATGCTCGCACCCGGCTCGTGCGTGCTGCGCGACAACGACGGCAACCCCTCGACCAAGCTCGTCGAGGCTGTCGTGGCACTTGCCCGCGCCGGCATACAGGTGGTTCCCACCTCGGGCCGCAACCGCACCATGATCCACGAGGATGCGCGCGTGCTCGGCCTCAACTCCTACATCGGCGAGATGGGCGGCCTGGTCATGTACGACCTCAAAGCCAACGATTGGGAGTATCTGACCGGCGACATGCCTTACGACCCCGCCTGCGGCCTTACTCCGCACCAGGTGATCGAGCAGACCGGCGTGTGCGAGAAGATCCTTGCCCGCTGGCCGCACAAGATCGAGTACCACAACGACATGTCGACCGGCTACAAGTACCGTGAGGTCACCGTCGGCATGCGCGGCGATGTGCCCGACGATGAGGTCCAGGCCATCCTGGACGAGGCCGGCTGCGGTCTGATCTGGGCTTGCAACGGCCATCTGACTCACCTGTCCAAGCCGACGACGCTCGAGCTCGATCGCGTCGAGGACGGTCGCGCCTTCAACATCAATCCGGCGGGTCTTAACAAAGGCGTTGCCATTGCGCGCTTCTGCGAGCACCTGGGGATCGAGCGCGAGGAGACGCTTGCGCTCGGCGACTCCGAGTCCGACTTCTACATGGCCGACCATGTTGGCATGTTCTGCCTGGTCGAGAACGGTCTGACGAGCGCCGGTGCCCCGGAGTTCTTGGACGCCTGCGACAATGCCTATATTACGCGCGGCAAGATTGTCGACGGTTGGGTGGCAACGGCCGAGCTGCTGGTCGCAGCCCGTTCGTAGCGCGACGCATCACGATTGGTCGCATTTTTCGAGAGAGAATCTGGTGAGGTAATGTCCGATATCGATAATATGGCCGGGGACACGCGTCCGATCGGCGTGTTCGACTCGGGCCTGGGCGGCTTGACGGTCGCGCGCGCGATCGCAACGGCACTTTCGCACGAGTCCGTCTACTATTTCGGTGACACTAAGCGCTGCCCTTATGGCACCCGCACCGAGGACGAGGTTCGCTCGTTTGCGCTGCAGGCGGGCCGCTGGCTATCGAGGCACGACGTTAAGATCATGGTCATCGCCTGCAACACGGCGACCGCCGCGGCCTTGCGTTTGGCTCAGCAAGTGCTCGACGTTCCCGTGATCGGCGTGATCGCCCCGGGCGCGCGCGCCGCCATCAACAGCACGCGTACGCGTCGCGTGGGCGTGCTCGCCACCAATCTCACCATTCGCTCGGGCGCCTACACGCGCGCCATCCAGGATTTGGATGCTGGTGTCGATGTGTATGGCTGCCCGGCTTCGAGCTTTGTCGAGGTCGTCGAGCACGAGCTCGCCTCGGGCGCGCATCTGCAGGAGCAGTGGCTCGAGAACGAGGATATTTTTGATACGCCAGCCGTTCGCGCGCTGGTTGGCGCCACAGTCGAGCCGCTGCACGATCGTGGCATCGATACCGTGGTACTCGGCTGCACGCATTTCCCGCTGCTCGTGGGGCCTATTCGCCATGCGCTGGGTCCCGGAGTGCGCGTGGTGAGTTCCGCCGAGGAGACCACGCGCGAGCTGACCGATATTCTCACGCGCCGCGAGCAGCTGGCGGGCGACGCAGCCGAGCCGCAGCATCGCTTTGCCACCACGTCTGACAACATTGCCGAGTTTGCGGTGGCGGGTAGCTTTATCTTTGGCCAGCCGCTCAAAAGCATCGAACATATCGATATCGATGAGCTGAAATAGATGTAAGGCAGCCGTCAAGGCCTTCGCCACATCTTTTGCCGAAAGGATATTTCTATGGAGTACATGCAGGTCAACCGCGCTAACGGTCGCGCCGCCAACGAGTTGCGCCCCGTTAAGCTCACCCGCGGCGTTATGAAGCACGCCCACGGCTCGTGCCTGGCCGAGTTCGGCGACACGCGCGTACTGTGCGCCGCCACCATCGAGGAGGGTGTGCCGGGTTGGCGCAAGGGCGCCAAGGCCGGCTGGGTAACGGCGGAATATGCGATGCTGCCGGCCTCGACCGGTAAACGCTGCAAGCGCGAGCATGCCAACCGCAAGGGCCGCTCCATGGAGATCGAGCGGCTTATCGGCCGCAGTCTGCGTACCGTCGTCAACATGAAGGCGCTCGGCGAGTACACCGTTACCGTCGACTGCGATGTGATCCAGGCCGATGGCGGCACGCGTACGGCGAGCATTACCGGTGCCTGGTTGGCGCTGCACGACGCCCTTGCCATGTGGGTCGAGGCGGGCAAACTCGAGCGCATCCCGCTCACGGGCCAGGTTGCCGCCATTTCCATGGGCGTCGTCGACGGCAACACCCTGCTCGACTTGGATTATTCCGAGGACAGCCACGCCGAGGTCGACATGAACCTCGTCGCCACCGATTCCGGTGAGATGATCGAACTCCAGGGTACCGGCGAGCAGGCGCCCTTCGATCGCAAGCGTCTCAACGCCCTGCTCGACCTGGGCGACAAGGGTATCGCCGAGCTCATCGAGCTTCAGCGCCAAGCCCTCGCCTAACCTGCCAAAAAGGGATGTTAATTTTGGCAGGTTTTATCTGGGAAAACGTCGAAGTATAAGACTGCCGTTGATTGAGACGGGAGAGAGACCGAAGTCCTCGTCGTCCTCAACTCGGCATTGCTATAGAGACAAGGAGGCCAGTCATGGCACTTGAGAAGATTGACATCGACACCCTCGACCCGGCGGCGACCATCGTCGTGGCAACGGGCAACGCCCATAAGCTCACCGAGATCGAGGCCATTTTGGGCAAGGTCATGCCCGAGGTGCGCTTTGTGGCGCTCGGCCAGCTGGGTGATTTTGAGGATCCCGAGGAAAACGGCACGACGTTTTTGGAGAACGCCATCATCAAGGCCCAAGCCGCGGTTGAGGAGACGGGCCTTATGGCCATTGCCGACGATTCGGGCTTGGTCGTTGATGCCCTGGACGGCGAGCCTGGCGTGTATAGCGCGCGCTATGCGGGCGTGCACGGCGACGATGCCGCCAACAACGCCAAACTCCTCGTTAACCTGGAGGGCGTGGCCGACGAGGACCGCACTGCGCGCTTTATGAGCGTCGTCGCGCTCATCGACACGGACGGTTTGGTCACCTATGGTGAGGGCACCTGCGAGGGCGTTATCGCACACGAGGGCCGCGGCGATCACGGCTTTGGCTACGACCCGCTGTTCCTGCCGGTCGACACGCCGGGCAAGACCATGGCCGAGCTGACGGCTGACGAGAAGAACGCCATCAGCCACCGTTTCCACGCGCTCGAGCATCTGTCCGCCAAGCTGACGGGCGAGGAGTAGGCCATGCGTGCGGTGGTGCAGCGCGTGCTCAACGCCGGCGTGACGGTCGACGGCGAATGCGTGGGTCGCATTGGGCGCGGCTACCTGGTGCTGCTGGGCGTGGGTCACGGCGACACACGTGCCGAGGCCGACAAGCTGTGGGGCAAGCTCCGCGGGCTGCGTATCAACGAGGACGAGAACGGCAAGACCAACTTGGCGCTTGCCGATGTCGACGGCGAGGTGCTCGTGGTGTCGCAGTTCACGCTGTTCGCCGATTGCCGCCACGGTCGCCGCCCATCGTTTACGGATGCCGGCGCCCCCGATGTCGCCAACGAGCTCTACGAGTACTTCCTGACGCTTGTTCGCGAGGACGTCGAGCACGTAGCACATGGCATCTTTGGCGCCGATATGAAAGTCGATCTTGTCAACGACGGCCCATTCACCATCGTCTTGGACACCGACAACCTTTAGGTTACGCGGTTTTAACAAACCGCGTAACAACTGGTCATGCGAGGTTGTCGTCTGGTACGTATTTGGGACGGGGCTTATTTAGCTACTTGCGTATGGTGGCAGCAGGGTGCTATAGTATTAGAGTTTTGTCTATCTTAAGGGTATTATCCCCTTTTTGAATTGCACCTTCTGGAGGCCCTGTTCATGGAAGAGATGGAAGTCAATCACGTCGACGACATCCACGAGAAGCTGACCGATATGGTGGGCGATCGCGTCAAGGTTAAGGCCAACATGGGCCGCACCCGCGTTGTCGAGCGCATGGGCACCATCAAGAGCGTCCACCCGGCCGTCTTCATTGTCGAGGTTGACGAGCGTCGCGGCCGCAAGTCGCGTCAGTCCTACCAGTACATCGATGTCCTCACCGGCCAGGTCGAGCTGTTCGACCCCGAGAGCGGCGAGCATATCTTTACCCCGCTCGGCAATCAGCTCGAGGAGCATTAACGGTGACCGATCGGTCCCTGACTCTTTCCGCGCCGGCAAAGATTAACCTCTACCTGGGGGTTCATGCCGAGCGCGATGACCGCGGCTACCACAGGGTCGATTCCCTGATGGCAGCCGTCGGTCTTTCCGATACCGTGACGGTCACGCCGGCGCAGGCGCTGACCGTCCAGACGGTTCCGACATCAGATTTTCCCATGCAAAAGAATACGGCGTATCGGGCTGCGGTTGCTATGGCCGAGCATTATGGTCGCGAGGCAAACATCTGCGTGACGATTGAGAAGCGCATTCCATTGTGCGCCGGCTTGGGCGGCCCCTCGACGGATGCGGCCGCGGTCATTGTCGCCTTGGCGGAGCTCTGGGGCATTGATCGCACCGACCCAGCGCTCGACGACATTGCGCGAGGCATCGGTGCCGACGTCCCGTTCTTTTTGCACGCGAGTCCTGCGTTCTACGTAGGTGGGGGAGACGTGCTGGCAACTGAGTACCCCGCGCTGCCCGTGACGCCCGTCGTGCTGGTTAAGCCGCGTGAGGCGAGCGTTTCGACAATTGAGGCCTATCGACGTTTTGACGAGGCCCCGGTGCCTGCGGACAAGCCCGGCGCGATAGCTTCTGCCTTGCGTGCTGGTGATGCCGAGACGGCATATGCGCTCATCCATAACAACCTAGGTGTCATTTCCGCACAGATGGAGCCGCAGATTCAAACGGTCCTCGACTGGCTGCGTAAACAGGACGGAACCGTTGCTGTAGATGTGTGCGGATCGGGTGCCTGCTCGTTTGCCATTTGCGACACCGCTGCCACGGCCGAAAGGCTTGCCGATGCTGCCCAGCAAAGTGGCTGGTGGGCCCGCGCGACTGAGCTTATTCCCAACACGGTTCAAATCGACGCGCCAAAGAAATAAAAATTTCTCTAGCACGCGGCGAAAATCTTTGTTATTATAGTCGAGCTAACGGGTTGTGGCTCAGTTTGGTAGAGCACTGCGTTCGGGACGCAGGGGTCGCTGGTTCAAATCCAGTCAACCCGACCAGAGCATGAGGAGGGACCGCTTCTTGCGGTCCCTTTTTTTAGCTAGTGTTGTGATACCGCGATACCCGCGGTATACTCATTCGAGCTTGTCTCGCTGTATTGTGGAGGTCTACATGTTTGGACTGAGGGCTCCTGAGCTCATCATTATTCTCGTCGTTGTCCTGATTATCTTCGGGCCCAAGAACCTGCCGAAGCTCGGCAAGTCCCTCGGCTCTACCGTCAAGAATATCCGCGAGGGTATGGAGGGCGACGATAAGGCCGAGACCAAGCAGGCCGAGGAGGTCGTGGTCGAGCAGTCCGAGGAGGACAAGGAGATCGCTGAGCTCGAGGCCAAGCTCGCTGCTGCCAAGAAGAAGCAGGCAGAGGACAGCGACGCGGACGCAGAGTAGTCCCATCCCTTTGGGGTGAGCACCTGACCGGCTTGCCCGCAGGCTAGCCGGTCTTTTTCGTTTTGTTGACAGTTGATTGTTTGATCAGAGTTGGGGAGATATCCGTATGGACGCAAGCCAGATCGTACTGACCGCTGAGGGCCGCCAGAAGCTCGTCGAGGAGCTCGCTTGGCGTGAGGGCGATTACGCCAAGGAGATCGTCGAGGACATCAAGGAAGCCCGCGCGTTCGGCGACCTTTCGGAGAACTCCGAGTACGACGCCGCTAAGGACAAGCAGGCCCAGAACGCCGCTCGTATTGCCGAGATCCAGGCCATCCTCGCCAACGCTCAGGTTGCTGCCACCACGGGCGACCTGACCGTCTCCATCGGTTCCACCGTTTCGCTGATTGATCCCAACGGCGAGGTCATGGAAGTCACGCTCGTCGGTACCACCGAGACCAACTCGCTCGAGCACAAGATTTCCAACGAGTCTCCGGTCGGTCACGCCATCATTGGTCACGGCGAGGGCGATTCCGTCGAGGTCGTTACGCCTTCCGGCAAGACTCGCGTCTACACCATCGCCAAGATCGCACGCTAGACCACGGTCCCGCGTAAAGGTATGTTTTCGCTCCCTGGGACCGAATCCTGGGGAGCGTTTTAGTTTGAGGAGCTAACTTATGGCAGAGAACCTGAACGCCGCCGATCAGGCATCGACGCTCAACGACGAGCGCGCCACCCGCCTGGCCAAGCGCGCCGCCCTGTTCGAGGCGGGCCAGAACCCCTATCCCGAGCACTCTGAGCTTGAGGACTACGTCGCCGATATCGAGGCTAAGTACGCCGAGCTTGCCGATGGCGAGGACACCGAGGACGTCGTGAAGATCGCCGGCCGCGTGGTCGCCAAGCGCGGTCAGGGCAAGATCATGTTCATCGTTGTGCGCGATGCGACTGCCGAGATTCAGCTGTTCTGCCGCATCAACGACATGGACGAGGCTGCCTGGAATACGCTCAAGGCCCTCGACCTGGGCGACATCCTGGGCGTGACCGGTGTGGTTGTGCGCACCCAGCGCGGCCAGCTTTCCGTTGCCCCTAAGAGTGCGACCCTGCTTTCCAAGGCCGTTCGTCCGCTGCCCGAGAAGTTCCACGGTCTTTCCGACAAGGAGACCCGCTATCGCCAGCGCTATGTCGACCTGATCGCCAATGACGACGTTCGCGAGACCTTCCGTAAGCGTTCGCAGATTCTCTCTACCTTCCGTCGCTTTATGGAGTCCGACGGCTACATGGAGGTCGAGACCCCCATCCTGCAGACCATCCAGGGCGGCGCTACCGCCAAGCCGTTCATTACCCACTTCAACGCGCTCGATCAGGAGTGCTACCTGCGTATTGCCACCGAGCTGCACCTCAAGCGCTGCATCGTCGGTGGTTTTGAGCGCGTGTTCGAGATCGGCCGCATCTTCCGTAACGAGGGCATGGACCTCACCCACAACCCCGAGTTCACTACGATGGAGGCCTACCGTGCCTTCTCCGACCTCGAGGGCATGAAGACGCTCGCCCAGGGCGTCATTAAGGCGGCCAACAAGGCCATCGGCAACCCCGAGGTCATCGAGTACCAGGGCCAGACCATCGACCTTTCTGGTGAGTGGGCCAGCCGTCCCATGACCGACATCGTCTCCGACGTGCTCGGCAAGCAGGTCACCATCGACACGCCGGTCGAGGAGCTTGCTGCCGCCGCGCGCGAGAAGGGCCTGGAGATCAAGCCCGAGTGGACTGCTGGCAAGATCATCGCCGAGATTTACGATGAGCTGGGCGAGGACACCATCGTCAACCCGACCTTCGTGTGCGATTACCCCATCGAGGTCAGCCCGCTTGCCAAGCGTTTTGAGGACGACCCGCGCCTGACGCACCGCTTTGAGCTGGTTATTGCCGGCCACGAGTACGCCAACGCGTTCTCCGAGCTCAACGACCCGGTCGACCAGGCCGAGCGCTTTGCCGCCCAGATGGCCGAGAAGGCCGGCGGCGACGATGAGGCCATGGAGTATGACGAGGACTACGTGCGCGCCCTCGAGTACGGTATGCCTCCCGCGGGCGGCATTGGCATTGGTATCGACCGCGTGGTCATGCTGCTTACCAACCAGGCTTCTATCCGCGACGTGCTGCTGTTCCCGCACATGAAGCCCGAGAAGGGTTTCCAGTCCGGTGCCGCTGCCGCCAAGGCTGCCGAGGCCGGCAACGCCGCGAGCCCGTTCGTTAAGTCGCTTAAGCCCACGCTCGATTACTCCAAGATCGCCGTTGAGCCGCTGTTCGAGGAGTTCGTCGACTTCGATACCTTCTCCAAGAGCGATTTCCGCGCTGTGAAGGTCAAGGCATGCGAGGCCGTCAAGAAGTCCAAGAAGCTGCTGAACTTTACGCTCGACGACGGCACCGGCACCGACCGCACCATCCTCTCCGGTATTCACGCTTATTACGAGCCCGAGGACCTGGTTGGCAAGACCTTGCTCGCCATCACCAACCTGCCTCCGCGCAAGATGATGGGCATTCCCAGCTGCGGCATGCTCATCAGTGCCATCCACGAGGAGGAGGGCGAGGAGCGTCTCAACCTGATCCAGCTCGACGCTTCCATCCCCGCCGGCGCAAAGATGTACTAACTTGTTACGCGGTTCTACGAACCGCGTAACGGCTCGACGCTGCGCGGGCCGCATTTGGACAATCTGACGTTCAACTTCAAGGGCGCGACCAAAAGGTCAGCGCCCTTTCGTTTCACGTCACCTTGTCACAAATGCGACCCGCTCGCTGACTTATGCTCAACCTGCGGCGCCATTTTTCTTGAAGGCACCTTGCTCGCTCTGGCGGGCTTTCGCTGTCTGTCCTCTACCTGCGGCGTTGCCCTGGTTGGCACTTAGGGACGTTCCTTTTCTGCCGGCACTTTGATCCCTTGGGGACGGAGGAAAAGGGATCATTACTTTGCACCAAATACACGAGAGTGGTCCATCGATGAATCGACGTTTGCGCATATGGCTCGCATGACAGTCGTCTCTTTTATGTTTCCTTTAGCCGTTGCTGCCTAGGATGGGGGTTAGTCGGTAGGAAAGGAGCGCCTGTATGGACGACGCGAGCGAGCGTGCAATCGAAGAGGACATGCTCGATCAGTTCAACTACTTTGATGATGAGGATGAGGAGCTAATCGATCGTCGCGAGCCAGCGCCGCTTGATTCCTTTGATCTGGTCGATGAAGAGCCCAACGAGGACGAGGGTGAATCAACGGAGCCCCCACAGTCTTCGCGCCTGGACTCGCTGCTTTCGAGAGTCCCTATGCACCACGGCGCTCGTGCCGGTGCACTCCATATGAAAACTGACTGGCGCCAGATCGTGACGGCAGGCGATGAGCTTGCCGTCGATGCGCCGCTCACCGATAAATCATCCATCATCTGCCGCACCGGCATGCTTATGCTGGCAAGCGGAACGGGTGCCTGGCGCGTGCGCGATACCATGAATCGTGTTGCCGCTGTGCTCGGCGTCACGATTCACGTCGACCTGAGTCTTCTGTCGTTTGAGTGCACCTGCATCGAAGATGGCCACTGCTTTAACGAGGTTGTCAGCCTGCCCACAACGGGAGTCAATACCCATCGCATTTGGATGATGGAGAGTTTCCTCAAGGAAATCGAGACCTATGGTCGTCGCTTCACGGTACACGAGTATCACGAGATGCTCAGGACCGTTGAGAGCTCGAAGCCCGATTACGCTTCCTGGCAACAGGGCCTTGCGGCAGCCTGTGCTTGCGGCGCCTTCGTCTTCTTGCTCGGCGGCGGCCCTATCGAGATGGCCTGCGCATTCGTAGGCGCTGGTGTCGGTAACTTTGCTCGCTCCCATATTCTCAAGCAGGGTCTTGGCCAGTTTAGCGCGCTGACGACTGGTGTTGCGCTCGCTTGCGTTTCGTATCTGCTGGCATTGCTCGGCCTTGGCCAGGTCATTCCAGGGGCAATGTCGCACCAAGAAGGCTATATCGGCGCCATGCTCTTTGTGATTCCCGGCTTTCCCCTCATTACGGCAGGCCTCGACATCGCTAAGCTCGACATGCGAAGCGGTATCGAGCGTCTTTCGTATGCTGTGTCAATTATTGTGATGGCGACCCTCGTAGGTTGGATGGTTGCCGAGTGTGTGGGACTGGCGCCGGATGACTTCGCCCCGCTTGGTCTCTCACCGTTGGCTCTTACGCTCCTGCGCGTGGTGATGAGCTTCGTTGGCGTATTCGGCTTCTCGGTGATGTTCAACAGCCCGGTAAAGATGGCCGCGGCAGCTGGGCTGATCGGCGCCGTGTCCAATACCCTGCGTCTGACCCTTGTCGATGCGCCGACGATGATTCCCTTCTTGGGCCTCAGCACGGGAATGCCTCCCGAGGCAGCAGCGTTTATCGGCGCGCTGGTATCGGGTCTGCTGGCAAGCTTGGCCGAAGTCAAGCTCACCTACCCGCGCATCGCCCTCACGGTGCCTTCGATTGTCATTATGGTGCCCGGTCTGTATCTCTATCGCTCTATGTATTACATGTGCACCTTCGACACAGTCAATATGCTCGGCTGGTTTGTGCGCGCAGTGCTCATCGTAGCGTTTCTGCCCGTTGGGCTGGGTGTGGCGCGTACGCTCACCGACCCTCGCTGGCGCCACACCAGCTAATTGGTGCAAGGGGGACAGGTTACTTTGCACCAAATGAGTTGCGGTGAAATAGGGACTGAATTGCTGCTTAAAGGGTCAAAACAGTCCGTATTCCACCGCAACTTATGGGGTCGGGGGATTATCGGTGCCCTGCATCTTCATAAACTCAACGCTTACGAAGCGCAGGGTTTTCGTGCTAGGCTGGTTCCACCACATAAGTAGTCGCAGACGCGCGTATCACGGGCGGGCGAGATGAAGTCCCAACAGCTCCATCTTGCCCGCCCGTTTTTGTTGCGTGGTGCCGCGGCACAACACAGAGAGGAATCTGCCCTTCATGCCTATCAACAAACGAGAGAGAGCCTGCTGTTCACCTTTATCATGTGCTTTTGCATGGTGCTCTGGATGAGCATCTACAACGTTGCCCTGCAGCACGGGGCCATCAACGGCGAGGTCGTTGCCGCCGCGTGGCTCGGCTTCCCCGTTGCCTACATTTTTGCCATGTGCTGCGACTGGTTCGTCGCCAGCCCGCTCGCCAAGGGTTTCGCCTTTAAGTACTTGGTCACGCCGGGCAAGAGCTCGCCGCTTGCCATGACGCTCGCCGTCAGCTCCTGCATGGTCGTTCCCATGGTCATCATCATGTCGCTGTACGGTGCCTGCGAGGGTCTGACGCACATGCCCGGCGGCATCCTTGCGAACCTGTATTCCGTGCCCGCGATCTGGATGATCAACATCCCGCATAATTTTGTGATGGCGCTGCCGTGGAACCTTTTGGTAGCCGGTCCGATTTCCCACTTCGTCTTCCGTCGCGCCTTCCCTGTGGGGACGGTTTTCGAGGAGGAGCATGCCGAGCTCTTGGAGCAGGCTATGGCTCCTGAGTGCGAGTAGCTCGCTTAGGGATCTGCTGAGCGCGGGCGACTTGCTTGGTTGGAGCCCTAAGCGTGGATAGCTCTCTCGGCGACATCGCGGGCGTGAGCGGTGCGCATGACCGGAGGGCCCGTGCTGCTCCGTTGCCCGACGTGCTAGCGCGCAGAACAATCTGTTGGTGCATTCGGCGGCTGCTGAAGCGTTTCGGCAGCCGCTTTTTATACGGAGTTTAAATACAACAGTCTGTTGTATTACGTAGAGTGGTATATCTCTAGCAGGAAAAATGCGAGAGACGGAGCATTATGGCGTTGCTAGTAGGACTGGACGTAGGGTCGACGACGACCAAAGTTTACGCGATGCACGAGGATATGACCGAGGCGTGGTGGGGATATCGCCGCCACGGGGCGTGTCAGACAGCGAGCGTGCGCGCCATGCTCGGCGAGCTCGCCGAGCGCTTTCCCCATGAGTCGCTGCGCGTTGCGGTGACCGGCTCGGGTGCGCGCGATATCGCGACCGCGCTGGGCGCCTCGTACGTTCAGGAGGTGGTCGCCAACGCGCTCGCGATCAGCAGGTTCTATCCGCAGACGCGCTGCGCCATCGAGCTGGGCGGCCAAGACGCCAAGATGATCTTCTTCCGCACCAACGATAAGGGAGACATCGAGGTTGCCGACATGCGCATGAACGGCTCGTGCGCAGGCGGTACCGGTGCATTTATCGACGAGATGGCAAAGCTCATGGGGGTCGGCACCGAATCGGGCGAGTTCGAGCAGCTCGCAAGCCGGGGAACGACCGTCCACGAGGTCTCGGGCCGCTGCGGCGTGTACGCAAAGACCGATATCCAGCCGCTGCTCAACGAGGGCATTCCTACCACCGACCTGGCGCTTTCGGCGCTTCACGCGGTCGCCCGCCAAACGATCGGCGGTCTGGCCCAGGGTATCGACATCGAGCCGCCGGTAATCTTCGAGGGCGGTACGCTCGCCTACAACCCCACGCTGGTCCGCGTGTTCCGGGAGCAACTGAATCTATCGGACGATCAGGTTATCGTCCCGCGCGATCCGCAGATCATGGTCGCGCGCGGTGCCGCCCTGTCGCTGACCGACATGTTCGCATCGTCCCAACCGATCGACCTTCCCGACGCTTTTGTCCGGCTGGATAAGCTCGAGACGGTCGCGCCCGCAAGCGGGGAGGGACGTCTTGCCCAGCCCTTTTTTGCCACACCTGCCGAGCAGGCGGATTTTACGGCACGCCATGGCAAAGAGACGCCGGCAAAGGGTCCGGATGCGTATGCGCCCGGAGAGACGGTGCGTGTGGCGCTCGGTATCGATTCGGGGAGCACGACGACCAAGTTCGCCCTGGTCGATGAGGCGGGTGAGCTTGTCGATTCGTTCTACGCGTCTAATAACGGCAGACCGCTCGACGTCGCCCAACAGGGTCTTGTCAGCTTGAAGAACCGCTGGGAGACAGCGGGAGTCACGCTTGCGATCGATGCCGTGGGCACCACGGGATACGGCGAGGAGCTTTTCGCGCGCGCGTTCCACGCCGACTACCATACGGTCGAGACGGTCGCGCACGCCCGCGCCGCGTGCACATGCGTTCCCGATGCGACCTTCGTGCTCGACATCGGCGGACAGGATATGAAGGCCATCTGGCTCAACCACGGCGTGCTGACCGATATCGTCGTCAACGAGGCGTGCTCTGCGGGCTGCGGCTCGTTCCTCGAGGGTTTTGCCAAAAACCTCGGAATAGCCGTTGAGGATATCGCGACCGAGGCATTTTCGTCCAAAGCCCCCGCCGTTCTCGGCAGCCGCTGCACGGTGTTCATGAACAGCAGCGTCGTTTCCGAGCAGCGGCGCGGTAAGGGTCCGGGCGACATCATGGCCGGTCTCTGCCGTTCGATTATCGAGAACGTGTTCACCAAGGTCATTCGCGTTTCAAATCTCAACCGTCTGGGCGACAAAGTCGTCGTCCAGGGCGGCACGTTCCGAAACGACGCGGTGCTGCGCGCATTCGAGCAGTATCTGGGCAAACCCGTCACGCGTGCGCCCCACCCGGGGCTGATGGGCGCTATCGGTATCGCCCTGCTCGCGCGCGAGGAATGCCGCAAGGGCGACGCCGGCACGTCGTTTATCGGGCTCGATGCCGTGGAGCGCTTCGAGCATCGCGAGTTCGGCGGCGTTACCTGCCGTCGGTGCAACAACCGCTGCCAGCGCGCGGTCGTGGCGTTTGGCGACGGCTCGCTTTACGTCACGGGCAATCGCTGCCCGCGCGGCGGCGCCATCTCATGGGATGAGCTCGTGCGCAAGGTTCCCGCGGCGGAGGAGCTGCGTCCGCAGGGTGCTTGCGAGGCACAGGCGCCCGGCACGGGGCGCGACCGGACCGCGGCTGCCCCCAATCTCTTTGTCGACCGCGAGAAGCTGCTGTTCGAGTCGTACCCCACGGTTCTCGTCTGCGGGGGGCGCGATGTCACGATCGGCATTCCCCGTGTGCTTGAGTTCTGGGACACCATGCCGTTCTGGTCGACGTTCTTCAGCACGCTCGGCTTTAAGGTGCGCGTCTCGGGACGCAGCACCAAGGCGATGTACGAGCGCGGTCTGGCGCACGTCACATCCGACACCGTGTGCTTCCCGGCCAAGCTCGTCCACGGGCACATCCGCAATCTCGTCGACGCCGGCGTCGACCGCATCTTCATGCCCATCATCACGACGGTGCCCACCGAAAACACCGCCTCTACCAGCGAGTGGATGTGCGCCGTCGTAAAGGGATACCCCTACGTGATGCGCAATTCCGATAACCCGGAGGAGCGTTTCGGCGTTCCGTTCGATACGCCGCTGTTCCACTGGTACGACGAGGGCGACCGAAACCGCCAGCTCAAGGCGTGGTGCAAGGAGACCTTCGATATCGATGCCGACCTGGTTGCCAAGGCGACCGAGCAGGCGGACCGCGCGCAGCAGACGTTTGAGAACCAGCTGCAGCTGCGCGGCAGGCAGGTGCTCGAGAACCTGCGCGAGGACGGCGGCTACGCGGTGGTGATCGCTTCGCGCCCGTACCACAACGACCCGCTGGTCAACCACGGGCTGCCCAAGCTCTTCTCTGAGCGCGGCATCCCCGTGCTGACGCCCGATGCGGTGCCGGGGGTCTGCAACGTCGACCTTTCCAACAGCCGCATCGACATCGTGAACAACTACCATGCGCGCATGCTGTCGTGCGCGGTCATCGTCGCATCGACGCCCGAGCTCGAGCTCGTGCAGATGGGCAGCTTCGGCTGCGGCCACGATGCGTATCTCACCGACGAGATCGCGCGCATGATGGGCGAGATGAGCTCCAAGGTTCCGATGATGATCAAGCTCGATGAGAGCGACGTCGCCGGTCCCATGGGCATTCGCGTGCGTTCGTTTATCGAGTCGGTCAACCGTCGTCGCGCGGAGGAGCGTGCCGAGGGCGCCCGGGTGCACGCGGTCCATCCGCTCGACGACCCGTATAAGGTCAAGTACACCAAGCGCGACCGGCACGACAAGATCGCGCTGGTCCCCAACACCTCCCATGCGTTCTGCAGGCTCATGACCGCGGCGATGCGCAATCAGGGCGTGCGCGCCGAGGCCCTTGATATCGGGCGCGAGGATGCCATCCGCCTGGGCAAACGCTATGTGCACAACGACATCTGCTTCCCCGCGCAAATCGTGATCGGCGAGGCGCTCGCGGCACTCGAGAGCGGTAAGTACGACCCGCACGACGTCGCCGTGGTGACTGGCAAGTATATCGGCGACTGCCGCCTGACGCACTACATGCCCCTGCTGCGCCGCGCGCTCGACGACGCGGGATACGACTATGTCCCGGTGCTCACCAACGACGACGTCGATGCCCACAATGCGCATCCGGGCTTCAAGCTCGGCCTTGGCCCGAGCATCCAGATCGCCTACGGTCTTCCCATGATCGATGCCCTCGAGGCCATGCTTAGGCGCATCCGTCCCTACGAGCTCGAGAAGGGCGCGGCGGACGCTGCGTTCGACCGCGCGCTCGATGAGGTTATCGAGGGCATGGAGCGCTCCGGGCTGAGAGGCCAGGCGACGGGCTTCAAACGCGCGCTTGCGATCATGGACGCCGTTCCGTACGACCGCTCGAACCCGCATCCGACCGTTCTCATCGTGGGCGAGTACCTGCTCAATTTCCATCTCGGCGCCAACCACGAGATCGAGCGCTACCTCGAGGACAACGGGCTCGAGGTCATCGAGGCGCGCATGACCGACGTGATCCGCAAGACCTATTTCTACAAGCATGCGCAGTCGCGCGAGTTCCACGTCGACCTGTCGCTGCCCGAAAAGGCCTGGTACGCCACGGCGGACAACCTGTTCGAGCTCGCGCACGACCGTTGCGACCGCCTGGGCGCGGCGAGCCCGCTCTACGAGCCGCCGAAGCGCATGCCCGAGCTCGTGCGCGCGAGCGATAAGATCCTGCACCATACGTTCGATGCGGGCGAGGGCGTGCTGATTCCGGCGGAGATCCTCGAGCACGCCAAGCGCGGCTGCCGCAACTTCGTGATCCTGCAGCCGTTCGGGTGTCTGCCCAACCATGTCGTGGGGCGCGGGCTCATCCATGCGCTCAAGGAGCAGTATCCCACGGCGCAGTTCCTGCCGCTCGACTACGATCCCGACGTGAGCTTCGCCAACGTGGAGAACCGTCTTCAGATGCTCATCATGAACGCCAAGGCGCAGGGGTGCGGTGAGGCGCATGGCGAGACCGCGTAAGGACGCCGATGCGCCCGATGCACGCACCCGTATCATCGAGGCGTTTTGGGAGCTCATCGAGAACAACAGCATCTTCGAGCTGTCGGTTGGCGAGGTGACCCGCGCCGCCCAGTGCAATCGCGGAACGTTTTACTACTATTTTCACGATTTCGATGAACTCGTCGCCATCGCCATAGCCCAGCTGCTGCAGGATAACGAGCTCATCACCGATGTCCTCTGGCATTTTTCGAGCGAGGGCGACCTTTCGGCGTTCGACCGGCGCGACGTCCGCTGCCTGCTGCGGCGCATCGTCATCACCATGAGGGCGGGTGCCGCCGAGCAGGTCGTGCAGGGCATCCATACGATCATCATCGACCGCGTGAGAGAGATCGTCCACCCCGACGGAGAAGAGCTCAAGGCAGATTCGAGCTTTGCGGTGGGCTTTCTGGTCTCGGGCATCATGGGCTTTGTGATGGCGGTCGGCTTTGCCCGGGAGGGCGGCGAGGAGATAGACCTCGAGCAGCTGGGGGACAGCGCGTGCGCGTACCTGAGGGCGGTCGCCATGCAGACGGTGGAAACGGTCGCGCAAGTCGAGGGCGTCGATACATCCGAGCTGCTCGAACGCGTCTCCAAGGAGGCCGATGCCTATCGCGCATCGCGTGCGACGAGTCCCGACGTGGTGAAAGACGCCTAGGGTTTCTCTTGCGGGGCGCCTGTCGCGCATCGCGTGGTGAGTCCCGCGATGCGGTCATAACCTGCATTCATGTGAGCCGGGTTTATAGATATTCCTCCAGCTGTTAACATAGACAACCTGTGGGTAAAGAGACAAAAGCGCCGCCGACGGGCGGGCGTTTTGATTTCGATGAACTCATGTAAGGAAACGAGCATGTTAGATAGATTTACCGATCGAGCGCGCAAGGTCATGTCGATGGCCAAACAGGAGGCGCTCGATCTTCATTCAAATAAGGTGGGCACCGAGCACCTGCTGCTCGCGCTTGCCAAGGAGGACGAGGGCATTGCCGCCGAGGCGCTGCGTTCGCTCGACATCTCCTACGATGACATCATGGATACTCTCAAAGAGGTCCAGACCACGGTTCCCGAGCCCAGTGAGGAGACCGAGGCGGCCAAGCTCGCCTTTACGCCGCTCGTCATTAGCGTGATGGAGCGTTCGTTCCGCGTGGCGCGTGAGAACAACCAGACCTACGTGTCGACCGAGCACTTGCTGATCGGCATCGTCGAAGAGGGCAACGGCATGGCCATGGACATCCTCATGCGCCTGGGTGTGTCGTCCGCCTCCATCAAAAAGGCTATCGAGAAACTCACCGCCAAGGACCAGGACAAGAAGCGTCCGCTCGCCGGCGCCGGTGCCGGTCGTCCCGGTGCGGGCCTGCCGTTCTTTAGCGGCTCGGATGCCTCTCAGCAAAAGGGGAGTGGCACCGATACGCTTAAGCAGTTCGCGACCAACCTCACGCAGAAGGCGCGCGACGGCGAGCTCGACCCTGTAATCGGTCGCGAAAAGGAAGTCCAGCGTATGATGGAAATTCTTTCGCGCCGCACCAAGAACAACCCGCTCATTCTGGGCGACCCCGGCGTGGGCAAGACGGCCATCGTCGAGGGCCTGGCTCAGCAGATTGCAGCCGGCAACGTGCCCGAGAACCTCATGAACCAGAATATCTGGACGCTCGACCTGCCGGGCCTCGTGGCGGGTGCCAAGTATCGCGGCGAGTTTGAGGAGCGCCTCAAGAACGTGATCCAGGAGGCCACCGAAGCCGATGACGTCATCCTGTTTATCGACGAGATGCACACCATCATCGGTGCCGGTTCTGCCGAGGGTTCCATCGACGCGAGCTCCATGCTCAAGCCCGTGCTTGCGCGCGGTGCCTTCCAGATTATCGGCGCCACCACGGCCGAGGAATTCCGCAAGTACCTCACCAAGGACCCGGCCTTCGAGCGTCGCTTCCAGACCATCGATGTCGAGGAGCCGAGCGTCGAGGACACGGTCAAGATCCTGACCGCGCTCAAGCCGCGCTACGAGGAGCACCACCATGTGCGCTATACGCAGGGTGCTATCGAGGCCGCCGCGAACCTTTCCAACCGCTACATCCAGGATCGCTTCCTGCCCGATAAGGCCATCGACCTCATTGACGAGGCCGGTGCCCGCGCTCGCATCGCCGCGAATCGCGCGCCCGAGCCGGTGCGCGAGGCCGAGCATCGCATAGAGGAGCTCAAGGCCGCCGCGCAGGAGGCCACCGAGAGCGACGACATGAACAAGGCCGCCGAGATTACCGAGCGGCAGAAGGCCGCCGAGATTGAGCTCGCCGAGGCCAAGGCCGCCTGGACCGCCGAGCTCGACGCCAGCCCGCTCACCATCGATGTGAGTCAGATCGCCGATATCGTGTCCGTGACTTCGGGCGTACCGGTGTCCTCGCTTACCGAGAGCGAGAGCCGTCGCCTGCTGCAGGCCGAAAGCGTGCTCAAGACGCGCATCATCGGTCAGGACGAGGCTGTCGAGGCCGTCGCCAAGGCCGTACGCCGCAGCCGCTCGCCGCTCAAGGATCCGCGTCGCCCCGGCGGCAGCTTTATCTTCCTGGGTCCCACCGGCACGGGCAAGACCGAGCTCGCCAAGACGCTCGCCGAGTACCTCTTTGGCAGCAAGGATGCGCTCATCAGCTTCGACATGTCCGAGTTCGGTAGCGAGTTCGAGGTCTCCAAGCTCATCGGTAGCCCTCCGGGTTACGTCGGTCACGACGAGGGCGGCCAGCTCACCAAGGCCGTTCGTCGTCACCCGTACTCGGTCGTGCTGTTCGACGAGATCGAGAAGGCGCACCCCGATATCTTCAACATCTTGCTGCAGGTGCTGGAGGAGGGCCGCCTGACCGATAGCCAGGGCAAGACGGTCGACTTCCGCAACACCGTGATCATCATGACGTCCAACGTGGGCGCCCGCGAGATTGCGCAGGATGCGAGCGTGGGCTTTGGCACCACCGGCGAGCAGGGTCTCACGTCGAGTGAGATCCGTGGTCGCGCGATGGGCGAGCTCAAGCGCCTGTTCCGCCCCGAGCTGCTCAACCGTATCGATGACATCGTGGTGTTCCAGAAGCTCTCGGGCGAGAATCTCACCAAGATCGCGCACCTGCTGGTGGACGACCTGCGTCAGCGTTTGATTGCCAACGGCATGAACATCAAGCTCACCGATGCGGCCTATGACAAGATCGTGGCCGAGGGCACCGACCTCACCAACGGTGCGCGTCCGCTGCGCCGTGCCATCCAAAAGCTCATCGAGGACCCGCTGTCCGAGGAGCTTCTGGCCGGCGAGTGGGG
The DNA here is from genome assembly GCA_937950325.1 of uncultured Collinsella sp. Classification (GTDB taxonomy): domain Bacteria; phylum Actinomycetota; class Coriobacteriia; order Coriobacteriales; family Coriobacteriaceae; genus Collinsella. The sequence goes on along the minus strand of CALFDJ010000044.1, from coordinate 17,666 downwards.
CGAGGGCGATACCGTCCTGTGCGACGTGGCCGATGGCAAGTTTGTCTTTAGCCACGGCACGGGCGAGATCCCGGCACCGCGTCCGGCGGGCACGCTCGGTGGCGATACCGCCCCGGCGGCACCGCACACCGGCAACGCCGCGCCCGTGAGCGGCGGCGTGACCTCGGGCCCCGGCGGCATGATGCAAGCCGGTTCCGGCGCGCTGTAGGGTGTGGCGACAATTTGATCTGTGCAATCGAGGCGCTCTGGCAAGGGCGCCTCGATTTGTAGAGCTGCGAAGTTGTGACCGTTACGCTATGCGGTCCGCCGTTAGCCGATGATGCGAGGGCGCTCGGCGTTTTCGACTGGTTTATGCACGCAAAGTCTGGGAATATACAAGTCGCATGTCTTACTGTCTAACCAGTTGCGCCAAGGAGGCACCATGGACTACAAGATTACCGGCTACGAGCCCGCCCAGCTGTTCCATTTCTTTGAGGAGGTCAGCGCGATCCCCCGTGGGTCTGGCAACGAGAAGGGCATCAGCGATTTCCTGGTCGCGTTTGCCAAGGAGCGCGGTCTCGATGTGTATCAGGACGAGGTCTACAACGTTATCATTCGCAAGCCCGCATCTGCCGGTGCCGAGAATGCCCCGACCGTGATGCTGCAGGGCCACATCGACATGGTGTGCGACAAGCTGGGCTCCGTTGAGCACGACTTTACGACTGATGGTATCGACCTGGTCGTCAAGGACGGCGTCCTCACCGCTAACGGCACCACTCTGGGCGCCGACAACGGTATTGCCGTCGCTCTGATGCTCACTGTTCTCGATGACGATTCGATCGTTCACCCCGCCCTCGAGTGCGTATTCACCACCGACGAGGAGACTGGCCTGGTCGGCGCCGAGACGCTCGACAAGTCCCAGATTAGCGCCCGCACCATGATTAACCTTGACTCCGAGGAAGAGGGCGTTGCTACCGTCAGCTGCGCCGGCGGTGTCGTCGTTACCTACACCTGCCCAATCGTACGCGAGCACAAGACCGGTAGCACCCTCACGCTCGACATCTCCGGCCTGCTGGGCGGCCACTCCGGCAGCGATATCAACCTGGAGCGCGGCAACGGCAACCTCATCATGGCCCGCATCATCGACCGCCTGATGGTTGCCGGCGAGCCCGCCATCGTTAGCTTTAACGGCGGCACCAAGGACAACGCCATCAACCGTGAGTGCAAGGCTGTTCTGGTCTACGCCGACCACGCTGCAGCCGAGGCCGCGGCCCAGATCGCAAAGGGCATCATCGCCGACGTCACTGCCGAGCTCGAGGTCTTCGACCCCGGCTTTACCTGCACCGTCGAGATTGCCGACGACGCCGAGGCCGAGGCCATGGACCAGAAGTCCGCACTTGCCCTCATCCGCGCCCTGCGTCTTGCCCCTAACGGCGTGATTCGCCGCAACGTCGCCACCGACGGCTCCGTCGAGGTTTCCTCCAACATCGGTGTGGTTGCCACCTCTGACGACGAGGTCAAGATCATGCTGTCCCCGCGCTCCTCGATCACCTCGCTGCAGAACGAGTTCAAGGACCGCCTGCAGACGCTGGCCGATGTTCTGGGCTTCGACGCCAAGTTTGAGTTCGAGTATCCCGGCTGGAGCTATGCCGAGCATTCGCCGGTCCGCGACGTCTTTGTCGAGAGCTATCGTGAGCTCTTTGGCTCCGAGCTGCGCATCGAGTCCATTCACGCCGGCCTTGAGTGCGGCCTGTTTGCCGAGGCCCTACACGGCCTGGACGCCATCGCCGTGGGCCCGACGCTCTCCGACGTCCACACCCCGGACGAGAGCATGGAGCTCGCTTCTGCCGAGCGCTTCTACGAGCTGCTCATCGACGTCCTCAAGCGCCTCGCTGCGTAAAGGTTGCGCTAGCAGCAGTCCGAGCCACGTGCTAGCGGATTGCAAATGACATTACGAGAGGGGGCACCCGGTCTTTGCGACAGGTGCCCCCTCTCTCTTCTTTTGGGAAATGGGAGATTACAGACACCTAGCCCATATCCGCCTTGATGAGGTCGAGGGTGCGCTGGCAGTTTTCGCAGACGGGGCCGAGCATATGCTCGCGCAGGTCCGCCATGCCGGGCAGGTCGGCGTATTCGTTCATGACCTCTTCCATGCAAATGGGTACCTCGTAGGCGAGGTCCATCATGGTCGCAAAGCAAAACTTCTCGGATAGCCCGGCATCGGTGAGCGCCGCCTCCAGCGCGGGGTCGCCCATACCGTGGTATCGGCGGATAGCGCCTGGACCGATGCGCCCCACACGATTTTCGCCGCCAACGCTCATGGCGAGGCGCGCTCGGCGGCGCATGCGCTCATATGCCAAACCCGACGCGACATCGTACATGGGTGCGAGCGCCGCGTTTGTGCCTTTGCCAAGGATGAGCGAGTAGTTTTTAGCGTGTGCGTCAGGCGCTCCGATAATGGCGTTATAGAACAACATATAGGTAAAAAGCACAAGATTCATGTGGTGGGGGACTGTGTTAATCAGTCGTTCTTGGATGTCTCGTGTAGTTGGTCCTCCGTCGGCGGTGTATTTCTGGCTTGGCAATACACCGAGCGCCTGGCAAAAGTCCTCCTGATGCAGCCTTTCGATATTTCCGCTGCTATTGACCATTCTGTCGTACCGTTCAACGACGAGCGCGGCTTCGTCTTCAAATGTGCAATAGGAGACGTTGGCAGTTGGAATGCCAACACGCCGAGCCGTTTTCATGCAGACGAATTCGTTTAAGGCCTGATGTTTGAACCCAACGACACCATTTTTGAAGATATGGGTAGTGGGGGATGACCCTAGACATTCGCACCATTGGCCATCATGCCAAGCTAGTGCAAATTTGCCTTGATTGCCGCCCAGGGACCAGCTTTCGTTGGAGCCCATCCATGTCCCTCTTTCGTCATCGCGAATTGCTTTGAGCTTGTGAGCGATTTGAGAATTGGTAAGCGGGCGGTATGCCGAGACCTTGCCGCGGGCGGCGTCTAATTGATCGGCTCGACAAAACTGAACGGCCCCCGCGCAGTCAAGACCGATATGGCACAAGAGGGCGACGGGGTTGTTGGATGCAACATCATGATCGGTGGCAATAGCGTGACGCTGCTCTTGACTGTCGGGCAAAAGGCCAAATAGGAACGGACGGACGATGTTATGGCCATACGTGCGATTGGAAAGCGGCATTGTTAGCGATAACGGTGCTCCGCGATAGGTTGGGGCGTATGCAAAGCTGCAGAGTCCATGCTCGTCTTGCCGGAGAGTGCCGGCGATTTCGCCACAAATGAGGGTCGCGAGTTCCATCTCTGCCATTTATTTCACAACCTTGCAGCCAAAGGAGAGGTTTGAAGTGCCGGAAAGGCCTTGCTCGGCTGCGATTTGGGCCAGCAAGGCACCATAGGAAGATGGCGTTCCTTGTCGAGTGGGTCGTCTGCCTACGCTTGGCTTTGGCAGGGTATTCGAGTTCTCGATAGGGAGGTTCACTATCGTCGTCGGATGTTCGGAGGGCGATGCGATGGAGTCGTTATCGCTTTGCGCGAAGAGACCTATGCCGAGTGCGTTAAAGACGGTCAGCAGCTTGTCGAGCCGAATACCCGTGGCATCTCCCAGCTCGAGCGATGCGAGCAGGCGCTCCGAAACACCGGCTTTTTTGGCGAGGGTCGCACGGGTGAGACCCTGAGCCTCGCGTGCCTGGCGCACGTAGATGCCAGCTTGGCGCGGTGTGGTGATGGGAAGGGTATCCACGGCGATCTCCTAACGTGCAGACTTTTGCATATCAGTATGACATGCAAAAGTCTGCATGAAAAGGCCTCATGCAAAACTCTGCATGAGTCCTTGCCCGGACGTTTAGTTTTGAAGGGTGTTTTACAGCGCCAAAAAACCCAAGTGTTCCAGCAGAATCTTGAGGCCGATAAGGATGAGCACGACGCCGCCCACGATGGCGGCAGGCTTTTCGTAGCGCGCACCAAAGGTGTGGCCAATCGCCACACCGGCAACGGAGAAGATAAACGTTGTGACTCCGATAAGCGATACAGCGGGCACGATGTCGACCGAGAGCGCGGCAAATGAGATGCCCACGGCTAGGGCGTCGATTGAGGTGGCGATAGCGAGGATTAGGTACTCGACCAGGTCAATCTTTTCGGCATCCTTGCCGTCGCCTTCATCCTCGTCCTCGGTAAAGGCCTCCCACAGCATTTTGCCGCCGATAAAGGCCAAAAGGATAAAGGCGATCCAATGGTCTATGGGTCCGATGATGCCCATGAATTGACTGCCAAGCGCCCATCCGATTACGGGCATGCCAGCCTGAAAGCCGCCAAAGAACAGGCCGAGCACCACGGCGACCTTAAGGTTGATCTTCTTCATGCCAAGGCCCTTGCAGATGGAAACGGCAAAGGCGTCCATCGAAAGGCCGATGGCGAGCAATACGAGCTCGGCGAGTCCCATGGCTTGGCTCCCTCTCTGCGGGCGGGCCCGCGTGTACCTCTTGAGGGAATAACAAAAAAGACCCGTGGCGTACGCGTTGCGCGCACAGCCACGAGTCTCGTTCATTAAGGCAAGCCAGGCCGCATCGGCCAGTGTGTTGACTTACCGCGCCACCGGAGGCGAATCCGGTCACGCGACTACTCCCTCATTTATGCGAATCCAGATGCTACCACATAAGCAGCCCATTTGGGTTGGGCTCTCAGCTGTGTTCGCTCATTCTGTAAGCATCGGATTTCGCAAGCGCCGCGGGGACAAACCGTGAGAAACTATTTAGCGTTTATGGAGCGTATACGATGGGAGCGATGCCTTGGATAAGAACGAGCTGCAAAAGCGTATGGAACAGGCCATCCGCCTGACGGCACCTGGTCAGCCGATCCGCACCGCCCTCGACATGATCATCGCCGGTCACCTGGGCGCCCTTATCTGCGTCGGCGACACCGAAAACGTGCTCGCTGCCGGTAACGACGGCTTCCCGCTCAACATTTCGTTCACCTCGAACCGTCTGTTCGAGCTCTCCAAGATGGACGGTGCCATCGTCATCGACGGCGACCTCACCCAGATTCTGCGCGCCAACTTCCACCTCAATCCCGATCCCTCGCTTGCCACGAGCGAGACGGGCATGCGTCACCGCACCGCCGCTCGCATGTCGGTGCTCACCGATGCCATCGTGATCTCGGTCTCGGCCCGTCGTGCCGTCGTTAACGTGTACGTTCACGGCAAGAGCTACGAGATCCAGCCCGTCACCACCATCATGAGCTCGGTCAACCAGCTCGTCGCCACGCTCCAGACTACCCGTCAGTCGCTCGATCGCTCCCTGCTGCGCCTGACGGCACTCGAGCTGGACGACTACGTCACGCTCGCCGACATCACTGGCATCTTCTCGAGCTTCGAGATCATGCAGCAGGCAAAGACCGAGCTTAAGGATTGCATCGTCAAGCTGGGCAACCAGGGCAAGCTCGTGCAGATGCAGCTCGAGCAGCTCGCCGGTTCCAGCATGGATACCGAATACGACCTGATGATCCGCGACTACGCGAGCGATTCCTCCGAGGCAAACGCCGAGAAGATTCGTGCAGAGCTCGCTCGCATGACGCCTAAGGACCTGTCCGACCCGCAGCACGTGGCGGCAGTTCTGGGCTATGACGACCTGGACGAGGACTCCGTCATGACGCCGCTGGGCCTGCGCACGCTTTCGCGCGTGTCCGTCGTGCGCGACGGCGTGGCCGAGAAGATCGTCGACGAGTACGGCTCGCTGCAGGAGCTCATGGACGACATTAGCGAGGATCCGGAGCGCCTGGGCGACTTTGGCGTCAACAACCCTGCCATTCTTGCGGACTCGCTGTACCGCATGAAGGGCACCAAACAGGGGAACGCATAATGGCGCCCGTATGCGCCGTGGTCGTTGCCGGTGGCAGCGGCCAGCGCTTTGGTAATCCTGGTGGCAAGCAGCTCGTCAATGTAGCGGGCCGTCCGCTCATGAGCTGGTCCATCCGCGCGTTCGATCGGAGCGACAAGGTCGGCCACATCGTGGTGGTGTGTCCTGCCGAGCGCCGTGCCGAGATGCGCCGCCTTGCCATCGACCCGTTTGACTATGACACGCCCATCAGCTTTGCCGATGCCGGCGATACCCGTCAGGATTCCACCCGTGCCGGCGTGCATGCGGCTCCGGCGGGCTTTGAATACGTTGCCATTCACGATGGCGCTCGTCCGCTCATTACGACCGAGGCCATCGACCACGCTATCGACGTGCTCATGGGCGACCGCTCGCTCGACGGTGTCGTGTGCGGTCAGCCCGCGATCGACACGCTCAAGATCGTCGACGGCGATAATATCGTCGAGACGCCGCCGCGCGAGCTCTATTGGGCCGCGCAGACGCCGCAGATCTTTAGCGTCGACGCGATGAAGCGTGCCCATGCCGCGGCGATTGCCGAGGGTTTTATCGGTACCGACGATTCATCGCTGGTCGAGCGCATGGGCGGGCGCGTCCGCTGTGTCCAGAGCCCGCGCGATAACCTTAAGGTGACGGTGCCCGAGGACCTGCGTCCCGTAACCGCGATTCTGCTCGGCCGCATGGCCGAGGGAGAGGACCTTCCCCATGTTCAGTAACCTGCGCATTGGCCACGGCTACGACGTCCACCGTTTGGTGGAGGGGCGTCGATGTATCATCGGCGGGGTCGACATTCCCTACGAGCGCGGCCTGCTGGGCCACTCGGATGCCGATGTGCTCGCGCACGCCTTGGCCGACGCCATTCTGGGCGCCTGCCGCGGGGGAGACATCGGCAAGCTATTCCCCGACACCGATCCTGCCTATGAGGGTGCCGATTCGATGGTGCTGCTCGCTCGCGTGATGGACTACGCGCGCGAGCTGGGCTTTGAGTTTGTCGATGCCGATTGCACCATTGCCTGTCAGCAACCCAAAATCACCCCGCACCGCGATGCCATGCGCGCCAACCTTGCCCATGCCCTGGGCGTTGACGTCGAAAATGTGGGCGTCGCCGCCACCACGACCGAAAAGCTCGGTTGGGAAGGCCAGGGCGAGGGAATCGGCGCCTGGGCCGTCTGCCTGCTACAGAAAACCGTTAAGGAGTAACGAATGCGTATCTACAACAGCGCTACCCATAAAAAGGAAGAGTTCCAGCCCACCGAGTCCGGCAAGGTCCGCATGTACGTGTGCGGCCCCACGGTCTACGACAACATTCACATCGGCAATGCCCGCACGTTCATCAGCTTCGATGTGATTCGTCGCTGGCTCATCGCGAGCGGCTACGAGGTCACGTTCGCCCAGAACCTCACCGATGTCGATGACAAGATCATCAAGCGCGCCAACGAGCAGGGCCGTACGGCTGCCGAGGTCGCGACGGAGTTTTCCGACAAGTTCATCGGCGTCATGCGCGCCGCCAACGTGCTCGATCCCGATGTGCGCCCCCGCGCCACCAAGGAGATCGGCCCCATGATCGCCATGATCAAGACGCTCATCGAGCAGGGCCACGCTTACGCCGCCGATAACGGCGACGTGTACTTTGCCGTGCGCAGCGATCCCAACTATGGCCAGGTCTCGGGCCGCAACATCGACGACCTTATGGTTGGCGCGCGCATCGAGGAGAACGAGGACAAGAACGACCCGCTCGACTTTGCCCTGTGGAAGGCCGCCAAGCCGGGCGAGCCCAGCTGGCCGAGCCCCTGGGGCGAGGGCCGTCCCGGTTGGCACACCGAGTGTGCCGCCATGGTGCACCGCTACCTGGGCACTCCGATTGACATCCACGGCGGCGGCTCCGACCTTGCTTTCCCGCATCACGAGAACGAGTGCGCCCAGGCCACCTGCGCCTGGCACCAGGGCTTCTCCAACACCTGGATGCACACGGGCATGCTGCTGGTAGACGGCGAGAAGATGTCCAAGTCGCTCGGCAACTTCTTTACGCTGGCCGAGGTCCTCGAGCAGCACTCCGCTGCCGCCCTGCGCCTGCTGATGCTGCAGACGAGCTATCGCTCGCCGCTCGACTTTTCTTGGGAGCGCCTGGAGGGTGCCGAGAACTCACTCACGCGTATCGCCGGTACGGTCGAGAACCTGCGCTGGGCCGCGAACCATGCGACGGCCGATGCCGATGCGGCTGCCGCCGAGGCATTTGCCGCCAAGGCCGCTGAGACTCGTGCTGCCTTTAAGGAGTGCATGGACGACGACTTTAACACCGCTGGTGCCATGGGTGCCGTCTTTGGCTTTGTGACCGAGTGCAACCAGTACCTGGAGCAGGCGGGCGATGCTGCCGACAAGGCCGCAGTCCTGGCTGCCGCCGATACGCTGGCCGAGCTGCTCGATACGTTTGGCGTTGAGCTTCCCGAGCCCAAGGTCGAGTTGCCGCTGGGCCTGCTGGGCGTTGCCGCCGGTTTGGTTGCCTACACGGGCGACGACGTGGACGAGGCCGCTGCCAAGATTCTCGAGGCCCGTGCCGAGGCCCGTGCCGTCAAGAACTGGGATCTGGCCGACGCCATCCGCGACCAGCTCAAGGACCTCGGGCTGACGATCGAGGATACTGCCGCGGGCACTCGTATCAAATCTCTCTAATCCCCGCGGGTTTCCCAAGCACCCGACCTTGCCGTTCAAACCGTCGCTCGCGTACTCAAGTACGCGTCGCTTCTCTTTCACGGCAATCTCGGGCACTTGGAAAACCCGTACCGACCGCTTGGGCTATTTGTCTTAAGCGGTCGCTTCTTTTGTCCTGTTTAAAATTTTTTAAAGGAGGCCGCTTTATGGCCGACAATCGCAAGCGTGCATCGCGTGGAGGCAAGCAGGCTGCTTCTGGCTCGCGTCCGGTTCGCCGCAACGACCGCGCTGCCACTCCCAAGGGCCAGCGCGAACGATCACAGGCTGCTCGCCCGCAGCGCGAGCGTAGCCGCGATAACGTCCAGGTTCCCAAGGGCGAATTTATCGAAGGTCGTCGTGCTGCCGCCGAGGCGCTACGCACTGGTTTTCCCATCAAGTGCGCGCTCATTGCCGAGGGCGGGGAGCGCGATGCCGCCTTGTCGCGCCTGATCGATGACCTCAATGCCGCGGGCGTCCGCATTAAGTATGTGCCGCGCGCGCAGCTCGATGCGCTGTCGAGCCATGGCGCTCACCAGGGTATTGCGCTCGAGGTTGGCAACTTCCCCTATGCCGACGTCGCCGACATCCTCGGCCGCGCGGGTGACGGACCGGCGCTCGTCGTCGTGCTCGATCATGTGACCGACGACGGTAACTTTGGTGCCATTGTGCGCTCTGCCGAGGTCGTGGGCGCGGCGGGCGTCATCATTGCCAACAAGCGCGCCGCCGGCGTGACCGTTGGCAGCTACAAGACTTCTGCCGGTGCTGTCATGCACCTGCCTATCGCACAGGTTCCCAATATCGCCCGTGCGCTCGATGACCTCAAGGCCGCTGGCTTTTGGGTGGGCGGTGCCTCCGAGCACGCCGAGGGCAGCTGCTGGGATGCTCCCTTCGAGGGCCGCGTGGCGCTCGTCATGGGCTCCGAGGGCGACGGCATCTCGCGCCTGGTGCTTGAGAAATGCGACTTTTTGACCAAGCTTCCCCAGCGCGGCATGACCGAGAGCCTCAATGTTGCCCAGGCGACAACGGCGCTGTGCTTTGAGTGGCTGCGCCGCAATGCCGGCGAGCTCATGGGGGAGGAGTAGCGCATGTCCAAGAAGAACCGCGCCAAGTCCAAGGCCAAGCGCTTTGGCGAGGGCTCGGCCAAGCCGATTGTTTCGGCTGCGACCTATGGCGTGGGCGGCAATGCGTTTGCGCAGGCTATCGCCGACCCAGTCTCGACGGTGCACTCCAACAAGCCCGAGCTGCTGGTGGTCGACGGTTACAACGTGATCCACTGCACGCCGCGCTACGAAAAGCTCGTGTACGACCATTCCGACGATCCGTATTCCAGCGACGTTCACGATATGGCGCGCACTGCCCTCATCAACGACGTTGCCGCGTTTGCCCAAGGCCGCTACGAGGCCGTAATCGTGTTTGACGGCGCGGGCAATATCTCCAGCGAGCGCCCCAATCTGCCGGCCCGTGGCGTGCGCATCGAGTTTTCGCCGACGGGCGTCTCTGCCGATACCGTGGTGCAGAAGCTCTGTATCGAGGCACGCGAGGAAGGCCGCGCGTGCTCCGTGGTATCGAGTGACGGCACGATCCAGGCCGTCGTCATGGGCAAGGGCGTTACGCGCATCTCGAGCCGTATGCTGGTGGACGAGATCAAACAGATCGATAACGACGTTCACGAGGCAGAGGAAGCTCCGCAGATCAAGATGACCCTGGGCAGCCGCCTGAGCCCCGATGCCCTGGCCAAGCTCAAGGCCCTGCGCGGACGGTAGGGGAGCTGACGGCGCGACGCTGTCTCGCTAACTCCATTCAGCGATGTCGATCATTCTACGGAGGCGCCATGTAAGCGCCTCTTTTAGATATGGCAGCCTTGCCGTGAGCGCGTCGTTTCTGGACAGAATCTCGATTGCCTCGTCAACGAAGCCTTCGAGTTTGTCGCCGTCAAACCAGCCCATGTCCTCGACGAGCAACATTTGTTTGGCGGGGCTTGAATGAAATTGTGCGCTGGTAAAACTGTGCTCTCCCGCCCTAAGCTCTTCTAGTGATATGTTGCACCAGAGTGATGAGCCCGAATCGAAGATGGGGGCTGGTCTGCAGGCTAGCGTGTTTACGTTTCGCACAAGGCCAAAGTTACGCCAATGGCGGTCATAGTTGGCGATGATGTCGTCGCACACGATCATGCGGTCAAGGGCGTCTTTTATATCTGTCGCTCCAAGCTCTTCGCAGTTTGCTACATACCGTTCGTAATCGGTTAGTCGCTCGTCTGCATTTGCATGCTGGTTTACATAGAACGCAGGGACATATTCTTCTTCGTCAGTTAAGAAGACATTGCATGTGCTCAAGGCGGAAGTACCCGCGCCTTCGAGCGAGTAAGGCACATAATCGCAGGCGTTTAGGATGCGACGGTGGAGTGCGGTCGCCACCATCTCGTTATAGGGTTCCTGGTTTAGATGCGCACCTGCCTTGTGGAGGATTCGACGGTCACCCTCGCATGTCCAGTACTTTTGAAGATTGCCGTCCGAGGTGTTGTCGGGCTTGGCAGCAGCTGCCTTGCCCTCTGGGGCGAAGGGTGCAATGGTTAGCGAGACGTCATCAAAAGCATTATTGAAGAAATTGATATCTTTCCACGCGAGACCGGAGTCTTGGGGCCTAATCCAATACTGGTCGGATAAGGAGAGGCCAAGATTTCGCTGTACGAGTTCATCGGGAACATCGACTGCGGCTTCTGCAAGCAGGGAGGCTAGCCCAATGCGTGCGAGCGGGATACCGCGGCCGCGCCACCAGATGCGGAAGGAGTCGAGCGATATGGGGCTATTAGGGCCAAATACTCCAATAGGGGCGTGGGCGTAATCGATGTCGGCACCGATGTGGGTAAAGTCTTTTCGCGATGTGCTGTAGACCAGCTGAGCGACTTCGTGCGTGCGATTCATGAGGGTGAACGCGATCTCGCTCTTACCGTGGCCGCGGCGGGGACGTCCCCCCGTTTTGGTCACGGAACGGAGTCGCGTGTCGACGCTGTCTTTGTCGATGAGCCATACACCAGAAGCCTTGCGGGCATCAAGTGCTCCGTTTTTTATGAGCTCCTGCACCCTGCGCGGAGTGATGCCGAGCAGCTCGGCGGCTTCCTTGGTAGTAAGCATCACGAAACCCTTCGTCAAAACGAATAGTTTTATATATAGCAATTGTAATTAAAACTATTCGTTCTGACGAATGGTTTTGAGATTGAGGGCGAACCGACAGAAATGAACGGGCCTGGTACCTGTTGTTGCTGGATTTTGCATATTTGTATAACGCCGTGTGGCCTGTTGCGCCCCGTCCGTAATTCCTTTATTCTTAACAGGCTTCGCGCGAAAGCGCCAAGTGTGCCAGTGTGGCGCAACGGTAGCGCAACTGATTTGTAATCAGTGGGTTGCAGGTTCGATTCCTGTCACTGGCTCCATGAGAGTTTCGGGCTCTGTCTCTATATGGGACAGAGCCCGTTTCTATTTAGGTGGTGCGCCATCGGGTTAGCGCCCATCCCGTTTTTGGTTTGTCTCGTCCTCCAGTTTGTCTAAATCTGTAACACCAAGACCGATATTTGGCATCTAACTGTTACAGATTGAGATGAAACTTAGGGTGTTTTAGGAATATCTTGATCTGTAACATGTAGAAGCGGAATAGGCCTCTTGCTGTTACAGATCGAGACAAGGGCGGGTGCGGACCTGGATGTTCTGCTCGAGCGTGGATTTCTGGACACGCGAGAGAAGAAAATCTTCCGACCGGAGAACGAGCGTGGATAATTAACTTGGATAGGGAGCTAAGGTAAACACCGATTGTCTATCGAAGGCTTTAGAAACAACGACCCCGATTTCATTGTGGAATCGGGGTCGTTTGTGCCTGAGGAATCCGAATGGATTAATCGAGCTCCTAAGGGACTTCTTGGGTTCTTGCTAATGGTCTGCCGAGGATGTCCCCAATGCAAGCAGCGGGCATCTACTCAATATAGTTGGGATTCTTCTTGATGATCACGCGTGCAGCGATGAACGAGACAACGATGGCGATGACGGCGACAACGCACGCCAGTACGAAGTTGCCCATGGATCCATCGGGAGCGATAAAGATCAGCGCAGAAAGAAGACCGGGGCATGCTCCCGCAACATACTCCTTCAGGACGAAGATGCCTGCAGGGAGTCCCGCGCAGAGGGCGCCGATTGCTGTGCCGACAAGCAGGCGGGGACGCTCGATGAGGCAGCCGTAAAATGCGGGCTCAGTTACGCCACAGAGTGCGGTGACGGCAACCGTGGTGACCATACCTCTCTTCTCCTTGTTGCCTTTCATTGCAGTTGCCAAGGCGAGACTCGTGCCGCCAATGCAGAGGTTTGAGATGAAGCCAAAGATGATGGGCGCCCAGCCGAGCTGCGCCAAGCTCGTAACTTCGATCGCGATGTAGGCCTTATCAAGACCGAGCATGACAAAATAGGGGTTAAGGGCTGCAAGGATTGGAGTAGCGATAAATGCCACGTTATCCATGAGCCACGTGGCGGCATCACTCAGCGCGTAGCCCATCATGCTGCCGGCGGGGCCGAGGATAATCAGCTCAACAGGCACGACGATGAACATGGTGAGCAGCGGCTTCAAGAACAGTTTGGTAATGTCGGGGATGATTTTCTGAAGACCGCGATCAACAAAGTACATGAACACAACGCCCAGTACGATTGGCACCACCGTGCTCGAGTAGTCATTCGTCGGGATGGGGATGCCAAGAAAGTCGAGACCCTCAGCACCGCTAATAGACGAGCTAATCATGATTGCGCCCAGCAGTGCGCCCATGATAGGCTGCATCTTCATGACGGCGGCGAGCTGATAGCCGAGGTAAACGGGCAGGAAGCTAAATGGGGCGCTGAAGATCGCCAGCAGAACCTGGGCGGTTCCGCTATCGGTGCTCAATCCACAATAATTGACCAGGAGATTCTTGATCGAAAGAATGAGTCCGCCAACGATGAGCGCCGGGACGATGGGCATGAATACCTGTGCAGAGACGTTCCCGAATTTCTCAATCAAGCCCATGGCGGTGTTACCGCTTTTAATGCCTTCTGCAAGGTCTTTGGCGGTTTGGGCATCGTCGGCAACCGTGCCACCGCCGACTTCGATTCCCGCGAAGTCGAGGAAGTCGTTGTAGGCCTCGGTGACGTTGGGGCCGATGATCACCTGAAGCTGGCCACCGCTGACTACTGCCCCGAGCGCCTGGTCAGCCGATTTGGCGAGCTGGAGATCGATGATCGAGGTGTCTCGTGCGTCGATGCGAAGGCGCGTCGCACAATGAGTTACCGATGTAATGTTCTCTTTGCCGCCAACAGCCTTTAGGACTGTTTCGGACATTGCCTGATATTTCATCTCTTTCTCCTAACCTTCCTGCTCCTGATACTTCGAGATAAGGTCTCGGTACCAATACCAGCTCTTTTTGGGGGTGCGCTCCAGATTGTTCTCGAAGTCGATATGGACAAGTCCGTATCGTTTTTCGTAGCCGTTGATCCAGCTATACAGATCCATCGTCGACCAGAGGTAGTAGCCCTCAACGCGCGCGCCGTCGCGCTTAGCCCTCATCATGTGCTCGATGAACTGGCCCAGAAGCTCGATGCGGTCATCATCGTGGATTATTCCGTCTGCGTCTGGTTGCTCATAGGCGCCATGTCCGTTTTCCGTAATAAAGATGCGGGGCGCGTCATAGCGCTCGTGGACATCCATGATGGTTGAATACATGCAACTTGGGAGTATTTCGCGGCCCCATTTATTGCGGGGAACATTGCTGTCGCGGGCGCTTTCAAACAAGGGCGCAATGCATTTTCCTTCGACCTTTTTGCTCGAACCGCCCTTATTGTTCGCCGAAACGGCAAGCTCTCCACCGTGCCAGTCGGTTACATACTCTCGGCAATACACGTTGAGTCCAATAAAATCGACTTTACCGTCTCTGAATTCTTCTACGTCATTTGGGGATCGATAGAGCGAGACGCCAAGTTTTTCAAGGATTTCGTCCATTTCTGGCGGCAGTTGACCCTGAAGTGCTGGTGCCAGAATCATGCGATTGGCGAAAAAGTCTGCGTATCGAAATACGTCATCGGGGTGCTCGGTTGCCGGGTCGAGTTCGACAACGCCGCCATCGTGGACGGCGCCGATGATGCCGTCGTAGCCCATTTGACGATATGCTCGGACTGCGAGTGCGCTTGCGCGCATCAGGTTGTACTGAAACTGCATGTACGACTGAACGTCGAGCGATCGATTGGGGGGATAGTTGCCCAACATGTTTACGCAGTAGCTGTAGAAATGCGGCTCGTTAACGGTAGCCCAGATTTTGACGCGGTCTCCAAAGCGCTCAAAGCAAATCTTGGCGTATTTGCAGAACCACTCTGCCATATCGTTGTTCAGCCATCCGCCTTTGCAAGCAAGCGTGAATGGCAGATCGTAATGGAACAGCGTAACGTTGGGCTCTATGCCATTTTCGAGGCAGCAATCAATGACCCGATTATAAAAATCGATACCCTTTTCATTCACTTCACCGATACCCGTGGGGATGATTCGACTCCATGAAAGAGAGAAGCGATAGGTGTTTTGTCCGCCTTCTTTCATCATGCGGATATCTTCTTCATAGCGATGGTAGAAGTCGCAAGATACATCACCGTCAACATGGTTGATGTTCTTATTGCTTGTGTGGTTAAAGAAATCCCACTCGCCAAGGCCTTTGCCGTCTTCGTTCCAGGCACCCTCGCACTGATAAGACGCCGTGGCGGAACCCCAGAGAAACGGGATGTTGTTCACGTTGCCCATGAATCCCCTTTCCATCATTCAACACGGTGGATACGTGTGGCGGAATTACGATTAAGATGACGTCAACTGATTTGAATCATAGGAGAACGACCAAAGCTGTTTGATTCAATAAATGAACTATGATTTCGAGGAGAGCGGAAAGAGGGATCACGTGAATATCAATGACTTCGATGTGCTCAATCGCATTAGCTCCATCATCAACAGCGAGTTTGGGTCAAACGATGCCGCCATCGCTCGATATCTCATCGCTCACATTAGGCGTTCGAGCGAAATCAATGTTGCCACAATAACCCGCGATGCATTCGTGACCCGTTCCGCTGTTCGTCGTTTCTGCAATCGATTGGGCTACCAGTCTCTTAGCGATTTGAAAGAATCATTTACTCAATCAGTCTTTCCAAGCGACTTAAGCCATCGAGAGGAGGAATTTGGCTACGAGGAGTACAGGGCAGAGCTCGACGTTCGCATGATCGAGATGTTCGCTGAGGTTGAAAGCGGCGTGTCCGATATCGCTATTAAGCACCTTGCCGACGAAATTGATGGCCATAAAAACGTTGAAATCTGGTGCACCAATAATGTGAGCGCCAATCTCGTACGATTTCAGCAGGAAATGTTTTATGCGGGCAAGATAGTTCGCATAGTTGCTGGGGCTAACGTCGCGGAATTGAAAAACATGGGAGACGCTTCGCAGTCATTGATAATTCTCGTATCGGTCTCCGGGCTATTTGCGTCCCAGGCGCGTGAGTATCTTGATTGCCGTTCGGGCAGGAAGATTCTAATTACTGCGTTTAGCAACGATGACAAATCGAGGTCTTTTGACCGTGTATATCGTCTTGGTAATGCGGGAAACGGAATTGACCGACTCGGCGTTTATTCGAAATACGCCATGACTTATTTTTTCGACTTGCTATCGTCGTGTTACTTGAGTCGCTACCCCTGCACCAAGGGGGAGCCGCTCTATGGGTCTACTTTGGCCTGGCCCGAGTAGTTGCGGCTTTACAGTTCTCTCGCCTGGAGAATGAACGTGGATAATCTGCCACTTTGGCCTTAGAACCGCGCTAAAAGTGGGAGATAATCCACGCTCGATCGTGGCGTGGAAGCACGATCGTGACCTATGTAATAGTGCAAGAGGGTCGGTATCGAAGGTCGATGCTGCAGATGTACTCCACCGTGACAAAGTGTTCCCTCGTGAAATGTCACAAGCGTAGCCAAATCCACCGTCCTTCATATCCAAACTCAACAAAACCGCAGGTCACAGCTATATAGATACGCCCGGCACCGTGTATCTAGAGGTTTTCGTTGACAGCCCCCAAGGTGGCATCGTATTATCTTCTTCGTTCGCGGGGGCGGCGGTCCAAAAGACCAAAGGACCTGCGAATACTTGAACGATTGGGAGTTTGCCCGAGTGGTTAATGGGGACGGGCTGTAAACCCGTTGGCTTTGCCTACCATGGTTCGAATCCATGCGCGCCCACCGGCCGGCGATGATCTCGTAGAACTCCATGAGGCGCGGGTCATCCGTATCGACCATCTGCGTGTCGGGATGGATCTTGAATCCGTGCAAGCCGAGCTCTATCACGCGGTTGACCTCGGCTTCCTTGTCCTCGAAATCGGGATGCATGGTGCCGAACCCGATGAACTCGGGATGCCGGCGCGCCTGGTCGGCGATGAAGTCGTTTATGCTGGTCACGGCATGTGATGTCGTGGCGACCGAGTGGACGATGAAGTGCGTGATGGGGGATTCGTTCGTGCAGGCGAGCAGCGCCTCGGGCGTACCGGGGGAACAGGCGCCTCCGTCGAACATCTCGACGCCGTAGAACGCGCCGACGGCATCGACTGCCTTGCTTGCGATCTTCTCCGGATATATGTGCGCGTGTGCGTCGATAACTGCCATGGCTTCCTCCTTCAGCGCTTGCCATCCTACCCCAATCAAGAAGTTTGGGGAAGATAAAAGGCGAAAAGTCGGGTAATGGACGCTCCAGACAAGTGGCTATTTTAGACACAGCGACCAGAATAGGAAGGGGACGGGATGAGACAGTTGCTCAGGGACGTTGTCTCATTCTCTAACGAATGAGACAACGTCCCTGAGCAACTGTCTCATCCCGTCCCCTGTGCCATCATGTACACTGACCCCATGGAACGCACACGTCACATCCACCAGATCGAGCCGGTCTTTGACGAGTGCTCGCGCATTCTATTGCTCGGAACCTTTCCCTCGCCCAAATCACGCGAGGCTGGCTTCTTCTACGGTCATCCGCAAAACCGCATGTGGAGGGTGCTGGCCGCCGTATGTGGCGAGGACGTGCCGCAGACGGTCGAGGA